>CAIKRR010000028.1 GCA_903829815.1 uncultured Pseudomonadota bacterium
AATACTTGCCGCGCTCCTTGGCCAGCTCGGACGAGGCCCAGTAGGCGTAGTAGCAGATGGCTTCCATCGACCGGTCGGCGAACTCGACGGCGGCTTGCGAGGCGTAGGGAATGCGCAGCTCGTACAGGCTGTCCTGGAAGCCCATGATGCCCATGCCCACCGGCCGGTGCTTCAGGTTGGAATTGCGCGCCTTGGCGACCGCGTAGTAGTTGATGTCGATGACGTTGTCGAGCATGCGCATCGCGATCGCGATCGTGCGCTTGAGCTTGTCGGCGTCGAGTTGCCCATCCTTCATGTGGGCAACCAGATTGACCGACCCGAGGTTGCACACCGCAATCTCGCTGTCACCCGTGTTCAGGGTGATTTCGGTGCACAGGTTGGAACTGTGCACGACACCCACATGCTGCTGCGGCGAACGAAGGTTGCACGGATCCTTGAACGTGATCCAGGGATGACCGGTCTCGAACAACATCGACAGCATCTTGCGCCAGAGCTGTACCGCCGGCAGCTTCTTGTAGAGCTTGATCTCGCCCGAAGCCACCTTGTCTTCATAGCCCGAATAAGCCCGCTCGAAGGCGCGACCGAAGCGGTCGTGCAGATCGGGGACGTCGGAGGGCGAGAAGAGCGTCCAGTCACCGCCTTCCATCACACGACGCATGAACAGATCGGGGATCCAGTTGGCCGTATTCATGTCGTGCGTGCGGCGACGGTCATCACCGGTGTTCTTGCGCAGATCGAGAAACTCCTCGATATCGAGGTGCCAGGTCTCCAGATAGGCGCAGACGGCCCCCTTGCGCTTGCCGCCCTGGTTGACCGCCACGGCGGTGTCGTTGACGACCTTCAGGAACGGCACGACACCTTGCGACTTGCCATTGGTGCCCTTGATGTGGGCACCCATCGCACGCACGGGCGTCCAGTCATTGCCCAGGCCACCGGCGTACTTGGCCAGCAGTGCGTTTTCCTTGATCGCCTCGTAGATGCCGTCCAGATCGTCAGCTACGGTGGTGAGGTAGCAGCTCGACAACTGCGAACGCAAGGTGCCGGCATTGAACAGCGTGGGCGTGGAACTCATGAAATCGAAGCTCGACAGCACGTTGTAGAACTCGATGGCGCGGGCCTCCCGATCGATCTCGTTCAGCGCGAGGCCCATGGCGACACGCATGAAGAAGATCTGCGGCAGTTCGATGCGACGCTCATCCACATGCAGGAAGTAGCGATCGAACAAGGTCTGCAGGCCCAGATAACCGAACTGCAGATCACGGTCGGCGTCGAGCGCCTGGCCCAGGCGCGCCAGATCGAAGCTTGCGAGTCGCTCGTCGAGCAGTTGCGCGCGGATACCGGTGCGAATGAACTCGGGCAGGTAGGTGGCATACCGGTCGTGCATGGTGGCATGTGACACTTCCTCGCCCAGCACTTCGCGGCGGATCGTGCCCAGCAGCAGGCGCGCCGTTACCTGGGAGTAGGACGGCTCGCGTTCGATGAGGGCGCGCGCGGACAGGATGGCCGACTTCCAGACCTCCTCGATCGGAACACCGTCGTAGAGATTCTTCAAGGTCTCGTCGCGGATGATCCTCGGCTCGACCGCCTCGCCAAGCCCATGACAAGCCGCCTCGACGGTACGGTCGAGCCCTTCGACATCGAGCTCGCGACGCTCGCCGCGATCGAGCACATGCAGGACCGGTTCGCTGGCGGGCGCACGTGCCGCGCTGGCCGAAGCACGGGCGAGCGATCGCTGCTCGCGATAAAGCACATAGGATCGGGCCACCTCATGCTGGCCCGATCGCATCAAGGCGAGTTCGACCTGATCCTGAATGTCCTCGATATGGAACGTGCCACCCGAGGGCTGGCGGCGAGCCAGGCTGGATACCACCGACTCGGTCAGCGACGCAACGACATCGCGCACGCGCGCGGACGCCGCACCCTGTCCCCCTTCGACCGCCAGAAACGCCTTGGTCATTGCGATGGCGACCTTGCCCGGCTCGAAACCAACCACGGCACCATTGCGACGGATGACCTTGTACTGCTGCAGTGCAGCCGCACTCTGGCTCGCCGTTTCCACCGGCATGCTGCCGGGTGTGACGTTGCGGACCGCGACTACTTCGCCAGACATCTGCATGCTTTGCTCTCCTTGCACTTGCATCATTTCCAGAGTTCGGCAGGCACCTCGCATCAGCCCGATGCCGCACCGCCTGCCGTCCATTGCCCATGCCCGCGAAACACCGCCGGCTGCCTTCGAATACGTCTCCCATCGGTCGATCAGACGGGCGCCACGCCAAGCCCCGAAGAGGCAGAAAGCGCCCCCTGCTGCCCTGAGGACGCGCCAAGCGCCGGCACCGAAAACACTAGATGTTGTATGCCCGAGGTCGACTGACGCAAATTCTAGGGTTTTTTCAGCCAAGCGCAACACATTTTTACGGTTTGGCGACAAAGAGTTTGATTCGCGCCACGGCCCGACCCGATCGGGCTACGGACAGAGAGGGTGCACGGCGGCGATGGAGCTCAGCGGCGCGGCAGAGGGGAGCCGATTCGCGACCAGTCGAAGGCCGAACCCGGATCGGTCTTGCGTCCCGGTGCGATATCGCTGTGACCGGTGATGGCCTCGATCGGATAGCAGGCCGTCAACGACTCGAGTGCTGCAGCCAGCGCAGCGTACTGCGCGTCGGTATACGACAGATCATCCGTGCCTTCGAGTTCGATCCCGATCGAGAAGTCGTTGCAGCGCGCCCTGCCACGCCAGTTCGACACGCCGGCGTGCCAGGCGCGCCCGCTGAAGGGCACGAACTGCACCCAGCCCCCATCACGGCGCAGAAAGAGATGGGCCGACACACGCACCTCGCGCAACTGTTCGTAGAAGGGATCGGCCGCCGGATCGAGGCTGTTGGTGAAGAACCGTTCGACATCGTCGCCACCAAACCGGCCTGGCGGCAGACTGATGTTGTGAAGCACGATCAGGCAGATCTCGGTGCCCGGCGGACGCTCATCGCAATTGGGCGAAGGCCGGCGTCGAGCCCCCGTCAACCAGCCAGCCTCGTTGCCCGGAACGTCGCTGCGCAGGCCATCGTCGCTGCGGTCTGCATGCCCCATCTCACGTGGCTCTGGCCTGCGGGGTTCAGGGCTCTTCACGGATGCCCAGTCGCTGCATGCGGTAGCGCAGTGCCCTGAACGTGATGCCGAGCAAGCCCGCCGCGCGGGTGCGATTGAATCCGGTCTGCGCAAGCGCAGCCAGAATCGCCTCGCTCTCGAGCCGATCGAGATACACCAGCAGCGGTTCGGCCAGATCGCCCCCCGGCAAGGCCACAACCGCTCCATCGTTGCCCGATTCGATGGCGTCTTCGGCGCCGCTCTCATGACCATCATCACCTGCATCGCGGGGATGATGATCAGGTGCAGACGCCCGGTAGACGTCGGCCGGGGCCAGCAGCAGATCGGGCACATCGATGGTCGGGCAGCCCGCCAGGGCAACCGCGCGCTCGAGAATGTTTTCGAGTTCGCGTACATTGCCCGGGAAGTCATAGGCCGCCAAGGCCTCCAGGGCCGCTGGCGTAAGAGCGGCACCGGGTTGACCCGCCGATGCTGCAATCCGGGCGAGCAAGGCCGAGGCAATCATCGGAACATCCTGCCGGCACTCGCGCAATGCCGGCATGCGCAACTCGATCACCGCAAGGCGGTAGTACAGGTCCTGCCGAAAACGCGCCGCTTCCACCAGGGCAGCCAGGCTCTGGTGCGTGGCGCAGATCACCCGCACATCGACCGGCTCCTCGACCGTGGCGCCCACTCTGCGCACCCGCTTTTCCTGAATGGCCCGCAGGAGCTTCACCTGCATCAACAGAGGCAGATCGGCAACCTCGTCCAGAAACAGCGTGCCACCATCGGCCACCTGAAAGAAACCCTCGCGGTCTTCATTCGCACCGGTGAAGGCGCCCTTGCGATAGCCGAAGAACTCGCTCTCCATCAGATTCTCGGGAATGGCACCACAATTCACCGCGACGAAGGGCCGTCCGCGGCGCACGCTGCCCTCATGCAGGAGACGAGCAGCCAGTTCCTTGCCGCTGCCTGACTCACCGGTGACGTAGACCGGCGCCTGCGATTTCGAGATGCGGGCAATGAGTGCACGCGAACGCACCATCGCCGGACTGTCGCCCAGCAGTCTGGCATCCGTCACCGCCGATGCATCCGGCGCATCGAGGGAAAGAGTCAGGGCCGATCGGATGAGCGTACGCAGATCCTCGAGCGAGAGCGGCTTGCTCAGGTAGTCAAAGGCCCCACCTTTGAGAGCGGCCACCGCGTTTTCAGTGTTGCCGTGGGCGGTGAGAACGGCCACCGGCATCTGGGGCCGCACGAGCGTTGCATGGCGCAGCAGTTCGAGCCCATCACCATCGGGCAGACGCATGTCGGTGAGACAGAACTGGAAGTCCTGTTCTTCCAGGAGCGCGCGTGCCTGCGCCAGGTTGCCGGCGACCGATATCGAATGACCCATGCGCACGACGGTCAACTCGACCAGCTCACGCAGGTCGGCCTCATCGTCGACAAAAAGAATCGCGGCCGATGCGGCCGCCCCCGCCATCCCGAAGGCCTTGCTCATTGAGATGCCGCCCCCCTGGCCCAATGCAGGCGAAAGGTAGTCGCCTGCTCTTCAGCGCAGTATCGCAGACCGGCCCCATTGGCCGCCGCCAGTTCGCGTGCGATATACAGACCAAGGCCGGTACCCCGACTGAAGGTCGTGAAGAAAGGCTCGAAGATCTGTGCCCGCACGAGGGCATCGATGCCATTGCCGTCATCGATGACATCGAGCGCTACCGCCCTGTCGAGCAGGTGCACCTTCACGCGCACGCTACCCGGTTCGCCACCGCCGTGGCGGCAGGCGTTGTCAAGCAGATTCCACAGGATCTGGTTCAGATGCACCGGGTCGCAACGGATCTGCGGCACGGCCTGGATGGAGACGACGATCACGGCTGACGCAAGGCGCTCCGATGCGGCGAATTCGCCAACAAAGGTCGGCAGCCAATCGGCCAGTGAAATCATCTCGGCAAAGGCGCGATCACGCCGTCCCAGTTGCATGACGTCAGACACCATGCGATCGAGTCGGTGGATGTTGTCACGCGCGATCTGCAGCAATCGGCCGCGGGGCGCTGCCTCGGCCTCCTCGCCGAGGAGGTCGACCGCGTGCAACACCGCTGCGAGTGGGTTGCGAATCTCGTGCGCTATGTTGGCGGTCAGGCGCCCGAGTGCCACGAGCTTCTGCTGGCGGCTCTGCTCCTCGATGCGCGACACGTCCTCGAGCAGTACGAGAACCCGCGCCTGCGGTGTCGAGCCACCCGTGATGAAGCGCGGCCGAACCTGTCGATCACCGAACACGATGTCGGCATCACTGGCGTAGGGCGCCGCCCCAGGGGCGTAGATCGGTAGAGCCCGCCAGCGTGCCAGGCAGGCCGCGAGCGCGCCCGATACGCTCGCCAGGGGCACGCCGGTGGCAAGCGGCACGCCGGCTGTCTGCTGCGCCGCGCGATTGGACAGCACGATACGGCCCAATTCATCGAGCACGATCACGCCATCGGGCATGTCCTCGATCACCAGTTCGTTCAGGCGCAGCTGATTCTGCAACTCACGTCCGCGCCGCACCGCCTCGCGCTCGCTGCGAATCACCTTGTCGGCCAGTCGATTGACGATGATGCCGATGACGAAATACCCGCTCGAGAGCATGCCCGGCTGCACCAGCAGACTGACGGGCTGATCGGCATTGATGATGGCGTTGGCCTGCGATGCCAGCAGCCCGATCGATGCGCAGGCGGCATGAAACAAGGTCATGGTCCGGTCTGACAGGATCGATGAACCCGCGATGGAAAACAGGAGCAGCACGGCCATGCCGGTACGAAAGCCGCCGCTTGCATCCATCATCACGATGATGGCGATCACGTCGAGCAGGACACCCAACGTGAGCAGGGTCTGGCCGAACTCGACCAGGCGCGTGCAGACCACGAGGAGCACAAGCGCGAGCAGCAGGTAGGAGAGGGCAGCGACGCTGAAGATCAGCGGCGAGGCAGAGCCTAATCCGAGCGTCTCGGCGCCTCCAGCCAGCAGAAGCAGCACGAGTACGGCGGCCACCAGGACCCGATAGAGCGCAAGAAAGGAGAGCGAGTTGCCGTAGGACACCTCGCCGGGCACCACCGCGTCGTTCAGCCCCGCGATGCTCGTCCCCGACGAAGGTGATCGGCACTGCAGAAGGCCAGCCCTTTGTCCAGCAGAGCCTCGCCGGCGGGCACATGCAGACCACAACAGGCACAAGGCAACATGGCCTCGGCGTTGATGGGCCCAGGCGCCTGTGCATCGCTGCCAGAGCCCGCCCTGGCAGCGTCCTGCGGCGTTTGCCCCTGCTGCCGCTCGCGCCGGCGCTTCTTCCAGAGGGTCCAGCCCAGGAACAGCACCAGAAGGACGAGCAGGGCCTTGCTCAAGGCAAGGTACCTGGTGCAGACCGGGCCTGATTCAAGGGATCGGGCATCGAGCCGGTCTGGTCGGGTTGGTGCGCAGGGCTCGAGGCGCCGCGCTTCAGGCGCGCATCGTGACGGCAGCCTGCTTGACCGCCTTCACGATGTTCACATAGCCGGTGCAACGGCACATATTGCCCTCGAGGCCATGGATGATCTGCTGATCATCGGGGTCTGGCGTGTCCTTCAGCAGGCCTGCAACGGCCATGATCATCCCGGGGGTGCAAAAGCCGCACTGCAGCGCATGGCACTCGGAGAAGGCCTGCTGCACCGGATGGAGCGTCGCGCCACTCGCGTCATGCGACGGGGCCAGACCCTCGATCGTCATCACGTCGCTGCCCTCGGCCTGGACCGCCAGCATGGTGCACGACTTGACGACCCGGCCATCGACATGAACCGTGCAGCAGCCACACTGGCTGGTGTCGCATCCGATGTGGGTGCCGGTGAGACCCAGGCTCTCGCGCAGGACCGAGGAGAGCAGCGTACGGTCTTCGACATCGACACTGACCGCCTTGCCATTCACGGTGAGGGAAACCTTGCTCATCTTCACTGCCCCTTGCTGGATGTCAGAATGGTCTCGAGGGCGCGCAGCGCCATCACCCGGACCAGGTTGGCTCGATAGGCCGCCGGCGCGTGGATGTCGGCGTTGAGGTCGGTTGCATCGACCTCGAGGTCGGCGATGGCCGCCGACTCGAACCGCGCCTGCAGCGCCGTCTCGGCCTGCGTCCAGCGGAACACACCGGGGCCTGCCCCGGTCACCGCGACACGAACCGCACCACCCACAACGGCGATGAAGACGCCGGTCATGGCATAGCCCGAGGCCGGATGAGGAAACTTCGCGTAAGCGGCACGCTCGGCAAGCGGGAAACTGATGCGAACGATGAGTTCGCCGGGTTCAAGCGCCGTGGCGAACATCCCCTGGAAGAAATCCTCGGCCGCGATGGCGCGCCGGTCGGTGTGCACGGTGGCGCCCAGCGCCAGCACGGCCGACGGATAGTCGGCTGCCGGGTCGTTGTTCGCCACCGACCCGCCCATGGTGCCGCGATTGCGTACCTGCGGGTCGCCGATGCCGGCGGCCAGCGCGGCCAGCGCGGGCAGCGACTGACGCACCACGCTCGAGGTCGCGACCTCGATATGGCGTGTGGCCGCTCCGATCTCGAGGCGCCCATCGACGACCGCGATGCCCTTGAGAGCCGCCAATGCGGTGATGTCGACCAGGTGAGAGGGCTGCGACAGACGCTGCTTCAGGGTCGGGATGAGGGTCATGCCACCGGAGAGTGGCTTGGCGCCTTCGTTGCTTGCGAGAAGGGCTGCCGCCTCGGGCAAAGACCCGGGTCTGATGTAGGTAAATTCGTACATGGCGTATCCGGTAGCTGGGTCAGCTCGTGAAGGAGGTTTCAGACATTCGTTCTGGACAGGCTTCGGGCATTCGTTTCAGATCTTCGAGTCGGCGCAGCTCAAGCCGACGCGTCATGCAAAGGGGTGCGACTCAGGCATGGGCAAAGCGTCTGCCCTCACCCGAACGGGCCGCCCCGATGGCCCCCCACACCCGCGCCGGCGTTGCGGGCATGTCGAAATGGGTGACGCCCACCGGGCGCAAGGCCTCAAGTATGGCATTCATCAGCGCGGGCAGCGAGCCCGTCACACCCGCCTCACCCACGCCTTTCACGCCGAGCACGTTGGTCGGGGTTGGCACCGGATGATCAGCAATCACCAGACCATGCACATTGACGGCCTTGGGCATCGCGTAATCCATGAAGCTGCCGGTGAGAAACTGCCCGGTCTCGAGATCATAGATGGCATGTTCGCCCAGCACCTGACCGGCGCCCTGAACGATGGCGCCGTGCATCTGCCCGGCAACGATGGTGGGATTGAGCAGATTGCCGGCATCATCGACCGCGGTGTAGCGCTCGATCGAGACCACGCCGGTTGCCGGGTTGATCTCCACCTCGGCCACATGGCAGCCGTTGGGGAAGGTCGAGCCGGTGCGCGCGCTCGAGCGGGTATCGAACACGCGTTCGGGCCCGCCAGCGTGGCGCTCGATGAGCGTATCGAGACTCACCGAACGGTCGGTGCCGGAGATGCGAAACACCCCATCGTGAAACTCGATGTCGGCACTGGCTGCCTCGAGCGCACGGGCGGCCAGTTCACGGCCCTTGGCGATGATGTCATCGGCCAGTACGCGCAGCGCCGAACCGACCCCATGCATCGTGCGCGAGCCACCGGTTGGATTGCCGGCCAGGCGTACCGCCGGATCGCCGTTGCGCAGCCGAAAGCGCTCTCGCGGCAGCCCAAGCACTGCGGCGAGCAGTTCGGCATAGGCGGTCTCGTGACTCTGCCCGTGCGAATGCGATACCGCATGGATGGTGATCTCGCCGTGATCACCGAATCGGGCCTCGACTTCATCGGGCGAGGCGCCACCACCGGTCGACTCGATGAAGGTGGCAAGCCCGATGCCTCGCAGGTGGCCGCGTGCGCTCGCCTCGGCCCGCCGGGCAGCAAAGCCGTGCCAGTCGGCGAGTCCGAGCGCCTTGTCGAGCACGGCCGGAAAGTCGCCACTGTCATAACCCAGGCCATTGACGGTCTTCCAGGGCATCGCAGTGGGCGGGATGAGATTGCGCCGACGCAGCTCGACCGGGTCGATGCCCAGTTCGGTGGCGGCCTGATCCACCAGACGCTCGATCATGTAGGAGATCACCGGGCGACCGGCGCCCCGATAAGCGGCCATCGGCACGCTGTTGGTCAGTGCAAGACGCACGTTGGCCACCGCCGCAGGCACCCGGTACACCCCGGCCAGACAGGCACGGATGCTGAGGACAGCCACCACCGGGCCCGTGGGGGCGATATAGGCACCCATGTCGTTCAGGAAATTGAATCGGAAGGCGAGAAAGTTGCCCTCGGCATCGAGCGCAACCTCGCCGCGCGAACTCACCCCGCGCGCATGCTCGTCGGAGAGAAAGACCTCGCTGCGGCTAGCCACCCAGCGCACCGGAGCGCCGGTCAGGCGAGCAGCGAGCATGATGGCCGAATACTCCGGATAGGCATTGAAGCGCAGACCGAAGCCCCCGCCGACATCTTCGGCGACGATATGAACGTGTTCGTCGGGAATGCCGGTGGTGGCCACGAGCTGGGCGCGCATGCCGGTGGTGCCCTGGGTGCACACATGCACGAAATAGTCCCCGGTTTCGGGGTCGTGACGGGCAAGACAGCCTTTGGGCTCCATCGGGCTGCCCACCACGCGCTGATTGTGCAGATCGAGGCTCACCACATGCGCCGCGCCCTCGAAGGCAGCTGCCACTGCAAGCGGGTCACCGGTTTCGAATTCGATGGCGACATTGCCCGGAATGGCCGGATGCAGTTGAGGCGCACCCGCAGCCACCGCCGCTTCGGCGGTCATCACGACCGGCAAGTCTTCATACTCGACGATGATGGCTTCGACCGCATCCTGCGCCGCGATCGCCGTATCGGCCACGACGCACACCACGCACTCACCGACAAAGCGCACCACATCAGCGGCCAGAACCGGACGCTCCGGACGCAGCAGCGCGCTGCCACCCTTGCCCGGTATCGGTGCCGCGCACGGCAGCGATCGAAATCCGGCGGCAGCCGTATCGGCCGCGGTGATCACGGCACGCACCCCGGGCATCGCCCGAGCCGCCTCGATGTCGATCGAAACAATGCGGGCATGAGCACGATCGGCACGCAGAAAGGCAGCATGACGCTGGCCCGGAAAGTTCCAGTCGGAGACATAGCGGCCCGCTCCGGTGACGAAGCGGCGGTCTTCGAGTCGAGAAAAAGTCATGGGCTGTCGAAATCCGTGAAATGAAAAGCGCGCAGCACATGCCGCGCATGCCTTGATGATAACGGATGGCCGCAGCGCAGGGCGCGCAACCCCACCGGGGCAGGCGCAGCAGACCGACTCAGCCGTGCCGTGCCAGCGATCGGGCAAAGGCAATCACCTCGGCCGCCAGACGAGCCCGATCGGGCTCGTCGCGCATCAATGCATCCGTCAAGTACACCGCCTTGCCCTGCCCGCGCAAGACGGGCGCGAGCGCTGCATCGGCATGATCGATCACCCAGCCATCGACCCGATCACCATAGAACTCGCTGACGCCGATGACACTGACCGGCAAGCCCAGGTCAGCCATGATGCGGGCGGCCGGACCCTTGACCGCGGCACCGGCAATGATGGGCGATACCGCCACGACCGGCGGCCGCTCCGGCTGTTGCAACCAGGCATCCAGCGCCGGCATCGCAAGCATCGGGCCGATGCTGAGCCAGGGGTTGGATGGACATACGATGAGTGCGGCAAGGTTGCCAGGGGCCAGACACTCGGTCAGCAGTGCCGAGGGCTGCGCCTCGGCGGCACCGACATAGCGGATGCCGCGCACTGCGGGCTCGCAGTGCAGTCTCACAAAGTAATCCTGGAAGGCCAGTTCGCCGGCGTCGGTCTGGATGCGGGTCCGAACCGGGTGGCTGCTCATCGGCGCCACCGGCACCTGAACCCCCATGCGTATGCCGATGTCTGCCGTCACTGTCTCGAGCGACTGTCCCTGGCGCAGGCGCTCGCCGCGCAACACATGCAGCGCCAGGTCACGATCGCCCAGATTGAACCAGTCATCACCGCCCAGGTCGCGCAGTGCCTGCATGAAATGCCAGCTCTCATCGGCGCGCCCCCACCCGCGGGCCCTGTCGGCAAGCCCTGCGAGCGTGTACATCACGGTGTCCAGATCCGGTGATATCGCAAGCCCCAGGTGTTCGAAGTCATCGCCCGTATTGACCACAACGGCAAGCTCTCCGGACGGCAACTCGCGCGCAAGACCGTGTGCGAGCCGTGCTCCCCCGACGCCACCGGCCAGCGCGAGCATTCGTCGGCTCATCGAAAGAGGTCGCCCGCCCGAGCGCGCAGCAGGTCACGGACCGAACTGTCCTCGGCCACACCGACTGCGGCCTGCGCCGGCAGTCCGCGCACATGCACGACCGGTGTGCCCTCAGCCCCCTGCCCCATCACGATCGAGGCTGCGGCAGCGAGTTCATCGGCCAGAGCCACCTGGGAAATGCGCAACGTACGCCCCTCGCGATCGGCCTGGCCACGCAGATCAACCAGCGCCTCGAAACCGCTCACCCCGAGCGCAGTGCCCACCACCCCATTGCGCCAGGCACGTCCGAAGCTGTCGTTCACCAGAACACCCACGGTCACCCCGGTCAGCGCGGCGATGGCCTGGCGCAAACGCCGTGCCGATGCATCCGCATCGGGCGGCAGGAGAAGCACCCGATCGGTGCCGGGCACGTTCGACTGATCGATGCCGGCGTTGGCGGTGACAAACCCACGCAGATCCTCGACAACCAGCACGCCGGGCACGGCACGCAGCACCTCGCGCGACTGATCGAGCACCACCTGGACGTAGCGGGGATCCTTGCCGGTGATGCGGCCAAGGTCGTGGGCGCGGGCCGTCGGGCTTACCGAGGCCAGTTCGACCAGGCAGCCTTCGGCCTTGGACACCACCTTCTGGGCAACCGCCAGCACATCGCCGGGCGCAAGCACGATACCGGTTGCCGCGAGGGCACGGCAAACGAGCCGTGCCAGATCATCGCCTGGCGCGACCTCCGGCATTCCCTCGAGCGCGGTGAGCGTCAGGTTGCGCATCGTGTGCAGCCCTGTCGATGCCGGTATGCGAGGGCGAGCCGCTCAGCGCGCCCGCTCGCGCGGCACGCCGGTGATCCGGATGCCCGCGCCAGGCACCTTGTAGCGCTTGTTGATCGCAATGAGCAGCGAGGTCAGCGCCTCGGTGCCGACGGAATTGGCCAGTGGCCCCGCATGCCAGGCCGCCAGACCGGCAGCATGCGCCAGGCCCACCACCGCCTCGCGCGCGTCGACATCATCGCCGCAGACCAGCACGTCGCAGTCGATGGCGTGGCCGAGATCGCGCAGATGCGTGGCCGAGATATTCTGGAACGCAGAGACGACCCGCACCTCGGGGCCGAGACGGCGCGCGAGGGCCTCGACCGCCGACCCCCCATCGGGCAACTGCACCCGATCGACCTTGGGTGGCACCAGCGGCACGGTGACATCGACCAGGATGCGGCCGGCCAGCAGATCGGCAACTTCGAGGGCCAGCGCCTGCTGTACTGCCCAGGGCACTGCCAGCACGACGATCGCCGCCTGGGCCACCGCCTCGCGATGGGTCAGGCCCCCGATCCGGATCGCCGACCCATCGGCCAGGCCAGCGGCCGCGCGTGCCGCCAGGAGCGAGGCCGACAGTTCGGCCGCAGCCGCCGCGGCGCGCGTTGCCTCGCGCGAACCGATCAGGACCCGGTAACCGGCATGAGCCCAGCGAAAGGCAAGCCCCCCGCCCTCCTTGCCGGTACCCCCGAGGACGGCAATGACCGGACGATCGACAGGCTCGGCGGCGATGGGGTGAGGTGATGATTCAGACATGCAACAGACTCCGCAAGAGCGCACCGAAGCGCGTCATGCAGCCTCGATGCAGATTGGATTTGCCCCCGGATGGAGCACACAGACAGCACTGCCACACGGCAGCGCACACTCAGGCAGGTACTCCGGAGGGAATACGTGGCAGCCGACCTGCCCGCTCGAGCACGATGGGCTCGAGTTCCGCGGCAGCATAAGACCTTGTCACCTGCGCGGCGTCTGGCATGCCCTGAAGCGTCGAGCGCTGCCAGGGAACACGCCCACTGCTGATGATAAGCGCATCCATCTCGGCCGGTGGCAGTTCCTGTCCGTGCTCGGTACCGGCAGCGCGCGAAATGCTTTCGTTCATGAGGGTACCGCCCAGGTCATTGGCACCAGCGGCCAGGCAGGCAGCCGCCCCGTCGCGCCCGAGTTTCACCCACGAGGCCTGTACCGAGGGCAACACCGGGTGCAGTGCGAGCCTCGCGACGGCATGCATGAGCAGCGCTTCGCGCCAGGTCGGCCCATGGCGCGCCTGGCCACGCAAGGACATCGGCGCCTCCATGTGAACGAAGGGCAGTGGCACAAATTCGGTAAAGACACCGCAGCGGGTCTGGAGATCACGAACCACGAGCAGATGCCGTGCCCAATGACGCGGCGACTCGACATGGCCGTACATGATGGTCGCCGTCGCGCGCAGGCCAACCGTGGCCGCCGCCTCCATCACCGCACACCACTGCGCCGTGTCGATCTTGTCCGGACAGATCATCCGGCGCACTTCATCATCCAGTATCTCGGCCGCCGTACCGGGCAAGGAACCCAGCCCGGCCTCGCGCAAGCGCTCGAGATAGACCGTCAGCGGCAATCCCAGTGTGGCTGCACCCTGGGTGATCTCGAGCGGCGAGAAGGCATGCACATGCATCCCGGGCTGAACCTCCTTGACCGCACGCGCAATCGCCAGATAGGTCTGGCCCGTATAGCCCGGGTGAATGCCACCCTGCATGCAGACCTCGGTCGCGCCGCGCTGCCAGGCCTCGTCCACCCGACGCTGGATCTCGGCGATCGACAGGTCGTAGGGCTCTCCACGCAACTGGGCCGAGGCAGCTCCGCGCCCTTTGGAGAAGGCGCAGAAGCGACAGCGGTAGGTGCATACATTGGTGTAATTGATGTTGCGGTTGACCACATACCCGACTCGGTCACCGTTCATCGCCTGGCGCAGTCGATCGGCGGCCGCGGCAATGAGCGAGATCTCGTCGCCACGCGCCTGGAAGAGCCGCGTGATGTCGCCCTCGCCGAGCCGATCACCGGCACTGGCGCGATCGACGATGCGTTCGATCGAGGCCTGCACCCGGACAGAAGCAAGAGGGGCGGCAGCGGCTGGCGCCGCCAGGTCCGATGCAAGCCGGTTCGGTGCAACCAGGCCGCGCTCGAGCAGCAGCGGGATGGCGACATCGGCACGGCCTGGCGACCAGTCATCGCAGCGCGCCAGTCCGTCGGCGTCGATGAGGCCGCGCACCCGCGGCGCCAGCTCGGGCGAGAGCCACCGATCAGCCGCCAGGGCAAACGCCGGATAGATGGCCAGTCGCTCGACCAGCACCTTGCCACCCCGTGCGGTTGCCTGACCCAGTGCCTCGACCTGTGGCCACGGGGCTTCCGGGTTCACGTGATCGATCGTCACGGGCGAGACGCCGCCCCAGTCGTTGACGCCGGCCGCAAGCGCCCGCTCGTACTCGAGCGGCGACAGGTTGGGCGGCACCTGGATGTTCATCTGGCCCCCAAAGGCGATGCGCGCCACTGCCACCGTCCAGGCCAGTTCGTCGAACGCAGGCTCGGCCGAGCCCTGCATCGCCGTGCCTTCCTTGGCACGGAAGTTCTGCACGATCACTTCCTGCAGATGGCCGTGCCGCGCATGGCTTTCACGCAGGGCAAGCAAGGCATCAATGCGTTCATCGCGTGTCTCGCCGATACCGATGAGGATGCCGCTGGTGAAGGGCACGCGCAGGCGGCCGGCCGCCTCGATGGTGGCCAGCCGTACCGCCGGATCCTTGTCGGGCGAGCCGTAGTGGGGACCTCCGCGTTCGCAGAGCCGAGCCGCCGCCGACTCGAGCATGATGCCCTGCGAAACCGAAACGGCGCGCAACTGCGCGATCTCGGCCTCGGTCATCACGCCCGGGTTGACATGGGGCAGCAGGGAGGTTTCCTCGAGCACCGCGCGACACATCGCGGTCAGATAGTCGATGGTGCTGCCATAGCCCATTGCATCGAGTGCCTCGCGCGCCTGGCGATAGCGTGCCTCGGGCTTGTCGCCCAGTGTGAAAAGGGCTTCGCGGCAACCGGCGCGCTCACCGGCACGCGCAATGGCAAGCACCTGGTCGCGGCTGAGGTAGGCTGACCCGGCACGGCGCGGACTGGTGGCAAAGGTGCAGTAATGGCAGCGGTCCCGGCACAGGCGGGTGAGCGGAATGAACACCTTGCGCGACCAGGACACGCGCGCGCCATGGATGTCATCGCGCAATGTGGCGGCACGAGCAAGGAGATCGTTCAGCGGCAGCGTGTGAGCGAGTCTGCGCACATCGGCGGCGGCGATGAAGGGCGTCATGTCAGGCAGCCTGCGCAGTGAGTGCCGGCGGCTGAGCCGCCAGCAGAGGCGAGCCCATGCGCCAGGCGCTCAGGTCATCGGGCGTATCGATATCGCGCGCAAGGCCCGGTCGACGCAGACAGCGCCAGGTGAGGCCGCGTGCAGTGGCCACCGTACGGTGAGCCTGGCAACTGCCGTTGCCGAAGGCTGCCTGGAAGCCCCTGTCGAGCGGGAAGCGCAAGCCGTTGGTGCCACTGTCGGCGACATCGGGCGCAATCACGACCTCGCGCGGGTCGCCTTCAAGCAGCGCATGCACATCGCCCACCTCGAGCAGCGGCAGATCAGCGGGCAGCACAAGCACTCGGGCCGCGCCCATCACGGCGACATGGCGGGCCGCCCAGTCGATCGCCGCATTCAGGCCCAGGGCCGAAGGTTCAAGCAGCGGCGAGCCACCGCGCTCAAGTGCGAAGGCAAGTGTGGCCGGGTCGGGACTGACGACAACCACACCAACACCTGGACGTGGGCAGCCATCGGGGAACCTGAACGCCGACAACGCCACCTGCAGGACATGCTCGAGCAACTGCCGATTGAGTCGCTCGCGCTCTGACGTCGTCAGCGTTGCGGCCAGACGCGACTTGCCCACTGCCAAGCCACGGGCCGGGATCACGATGCAATCGTGCGAAGGACCGATCATGCCGCCGACGTGCGCCTCGATCCTGCCGCCAGGCCGAGATAGGTCTCGATCACCCGCGGGTTGGTGATGAGCGAACGCGCCTCGCCCTCGAGCACCACATCGCCGGTCTCGAGCACATAGGCATGATCGGCCACCTGCAGCGCGGCACGCGCGTTCTGCTCGACCAGCAGGATCGAGACGCCAGTGCGGCGCAGGTCGGCGATGATCTGGAAGATTTCACGCACGACCAGCGGCGCAAGGCCCAGGCTGGGCTCATCGAGCATCAGGACGCGCGGGCGGGTCATCAAGGCGCGACCCAGGGCCAGCATCTGGCGCTCACCACCGGAGAGCGTTCCCGCCAGTTGCCCACGCCGCTCTCGCAGTCGCGGAAAGCGCTGGTAGACCGCGTCCAGATCAGCATCTATCCCGGACTCGCGGCGTCGATAGCGCGCAAACGCACCCAGCACGAGGTTGTCGGCGACGGTCATCTCGCCAAAGAGCTCACGCCTCTCGGGCACCAGCACGAGCCCCTGGGCAACGCGCGCCTCGACCTCGTCACGGGCCACATCGCGCCCCTGATAGCGCACGATGCCCTGCGAGGGCAGCAGGCCCATGATGGCGGCGAGCATGGTGGTCTTGCCGGCGCCATTGGGTCCGATGACGGTGACGATGGAACCCGCTGGCAGGACGAGATTGGCGCCATGCAGCGCCTCGACCTTGCCGTAGGCCACCGACAGCCCCTCGACCTCGAGTACGGCACTCATTCGACACCACCCAGGTAGGCTTCGATGACGGCCGGATCGGCCTGGATCTGGGCGGGCAGACCCGTAGCGATCTGCTCGCCGAACTGCATCACGACCAGACGGTCGACGAGGTTCATCACGAAGTCCATGTCATGCTCCACCAGCAGGATCGTCACGCCCTCACCGCGCAGGCGCAGCAACAGATCGGCCAGGGCACGCTTTTCCTGGTAACGCAGACCGGCTGCCGGTTCGTCAAGCAGCAGCAGCATCGGATCGGCGGTGAGCGCACGCGCCACCTCGAGAATGCGCTGTGAGCCCAGCGGCAGGCTGCCAGCTGGCACGAGGAGTTCGGCGCCCAGGCCCACTCGCTCCAGTTGCCGGCGGGCCTCGCGCAGGATCGAGGCCTCGGACCGCCGATCGAGTCTCAGTGCAGCACCGATCACGCCCCCGCCGGCACGCAGGTGCGCGCCAATGGCCACGTTTTCGATCACCGACATTGCCGGCCTCAACTGGACATGCTGAAACGTGCGCGCCACACCGCGCTGCGCGATCTGGCGGGAGCGCAGACGATCGATCCGCTCACCCCGCAGCCAGACCTCGCCGGCACTGGGTGCAAGCACCCCGGTGATGAGGTTGAACAGGGTGCTCTTGCCGGCGCCATTGGGACCGATGAGCCCGAGGATCTCGCCTGCCCGCATCTCGAACGAGATACGGTTGACGGCCACCAGGCCACCGAAACGACGCACGACATCGCGCACTTCCAGCAAAAGCTCGCCGGCCAGCGGTCGTTCGCGGGCACCCAGGGGCGCATCCTGCCTCGCAGCGCCCGCATCGAGGGCAGGTACCCGGACCGGTCTGTCGAGCGGGAGGAAACGGGCGAGCAGCGGCATGATGCCGGTGCGCGCACGTTGCAGCAACAGAACCATCAGCAGGCCGAAGACGATGGTTTCGAAGTTGCCCGAGGCGTGGATCAGGCGCGGCAGGATGTCCTGCAACCACTGCTTGAGTACGGTGAGAACGGTTGCACCGACCACGGCACCCCAGACATGACTGGCCCCGCCGATCACCGCCATGAACAGGTACTCGATTGACAGATTGATCGAGAACGGCGAGGGATTCACAAAGCGGATCAGATGCGCATAGAGCCAGCCCGACAGGCAAGCCACCAGTGCCGAGAGCAGAAAGATCACGGCTCGGTAATGCTGCGTGTCGACGCCACAACTCTCGGCCATGGTGATGCCGCCGCGCAGGGCACGAATCGCACGGCCCGGGCGCGAATCAAGCAGATTGCGCACGGCAATGAGCGCAAGCACGACGAAGAACCAGACCAGGTAATAGAACTCGCGCCCGGTGTTGAGCACATGATCGGCGACCTGCAAGGGCGGCACACCCGTGATGCCGGTCTGCCCGCCAAGGCCATCGACATTGGCAAAGAGGTAATAGAGGCTGATACCCCAGGCAATCGTACCGACCGGCAGAAAGTGCCCCGACAGACGCAAGGTGATCAACGCCAGGAGCATCGCCACCATCGCAGTGAGCGCCAGACCGGCTGGCAGCGTCAGCCAGGGCGACCAGCCAAACTGCGTGGTCAGCACAGCGGTCGTGTAGGCGCCCAGCCCGACGAAGGCCGCCTGCCCGAAAGAGGTGAGCCCGCCCACGCCGGTGAGCAGACTGCAGCCGATGGCCACCAGGCTGGCAAGGCCGATGTAGTTGAGCAGCGTGACCGAAAACTCCGACACGACCAGAGGCGCGATGACCAGCAGTGCCAGTGCTGCCAGCGACAGAAGGCGCTGCGCGTTCATTCCTCGTCATCCTCTTCGACATGGCGGCTACGAAGACTCAGCCAGATGAGCACCGGCAAAAGGGCGGTGAACACGATCACCTCCTTCAGCGCGCTGGCATAGAAGGACCCGAACGATTCGAGCATGCCGACCAGCACGGCACCCAGCGCCGCCAGCGGATAGGAGACGATGGCACCGACCACCGAGCCGACAAACCCCTTGAGCCCGATGAGAAAGCCCGAGTCGTAATAGATGGTCGCGATCGGCGCGATGAGAATGCCGGACACCGCACCGATGCCGGCCGCCAGGGTAAAGGTGAGCTTGCCGGCCAGGCTCGTGCTGATGCCCACCAGACGGGCGCCCGTGCGATTGACCGCGGTGGCACGCAAGGCCTTGCCGTAGATCGTGCGCTCGAAGAACAGGTAGAGCACGACGATGAGGAAGACGGAGGCGCCGATCACCAGAAGGCTCTGTCCCGACACAGTCATCACACCCAGTTCGAAACGCACATCCGTGAAGGCGGGCGTGCGGGCACCCTCGGGACCGAAGAAGACCAGGCCCAGACCCTGCATCGCGAAGTGCACCGCCACCGACACGATCAGAAGGACCAGCACCGAAGCGCGCTGCAGGGGTTGAAAGGCCAGCCGGTAGACCATCGCACCCAGCGGCACGATGAGCGCGATGGTGAGAAGGATCTGCACGAGGAGCGGCGGGTTGCGAGGGGCGAGCCACGTGGCGAGGGCGGCAAGTGCCAAAGGCAGCACCACATTGGCGAGGAGCGAACGCGGCATTCGCCGCAACCGCCCTTCGCGTACCGCCACGACGCCGTCGACCAGCGCAGTGGCAAGGCCGGCACACACCAGCAACCAGACCGTGCCGGGGACCTTGCCCAGTTGCAGGCTTGCCAGCGTAAGCGCGCCGTAGGAAACGAATTCGCCCTGGGGCACCCAGAGCACGCGTGTGACGACGAAGACCAGGACAATGGCCAGCGCCAGCAGCGCGTAGATCGCGCCATTGGTGAGTCCATCCTGCGCAAGCAGCAGTGCTATCTGAACATCCATCGCCAGCCTTGTAGTTGGCCTTGCCTCCCGACGACATGAGCGACGCTGCCCTGCCGATGCCTGCCACGACATGCAGCCGACAGCCCGCTCCCCGTTGCGATCACGATCACCGATCGTCAATCACCGGTGGCTTGGCTCGATCCTGATTGCCAGCCCGAGTGCCGCGGTTATTATACGGTCAGGATCCTCTGGAGTTATCCGACATGCCACTGCCCGCAAGCAACAAGATCGCACCGCGCGCCCTCCTCGCCACTTTGGTGGGCCTGGCGGCGATGTCGTTGAGCACCCCCGGACTTGCGCAGGTGAAGATTGGCTTCATCTTTGCCGCCACCGGTCCCAACGCCTCTCTGGGCGTCAATTATCAGCGCGCCATCAGCCTGCTTCCCAAGACCGTGGGGGGCGAGCCCGCCGAGTACATCTTCTTCGATGACCAGTCAGACGCCACCACGGCGGTGAAGGGCGCACGCAAGCTCACGCTCGAGGACAAGGTCGACATTCTGGTCGGGTCTTCCTCGACACCTTCCTGCCAGGGCATGGCCGAAGTGGCCCTCGAGACCCGCACACCGCAGTTGGCGATGGCCCCTATCGTGATTGCCAAGGACAAGTGGCCGTGGATTTTCTCGCTGCCGCAGCCCGTGCCGCTCATGATGGATGCCGTGGTCGAGCGCATGAAAGCAGACGGGGTCCGGCGTGTCTCCTACATCGGCTTTGCCGATGCCTGGGGCGACGTGGTTCTCAGGAGTTTCCAGGCCGATGTCGACAAGCAGAAGGCCGGCATCGAGGTGGTCGCCAATGAACGCTTCGCACGTACCGATACCTCGGTGACCTCGCAGGTCCTCAAGATGGTTGCAGCACGACCCGACGCCGTGCTGATCGGCGCCTCCGGAACCCCGGGCGCACTGCCGCAACTGGGGCTGGCCGATCGGGGTTATCGCGGCAAGGTCTACCACACGCACGGGGCGATCAATTCAGAGTTCCTGCGCATCGGCGGCAAGGCGGTTGAAGGTGCCATGGCCCCGGCCGGTCCGGTGACCGTGGCCGAACAGTTGCCCGACAACAATCCCATCAAGAAGGTGGCATCGGACTTCAACCGCACCTGGGATGCCGCCTACGGACGCGAGTCGCGCAACGCGTTTTCGGGCTATACCTACGACGCCTGGGTGCTGACCAATGCAGCCGCACCGGCCGCGCTGCGCAAGGCACGGCCGGGCACGCCCGAATTCCGCCTCGCCCTTCGCGACGCGATCGAGTCATCACGCAATGTCGTGGGGGTGCACGGCATCTACTCATTGTCGACCGATGACCACTCGGGCACCGACAGCCGGGCCCGCGTGATGGTGCGGGTCGAGGGTGGCGAATGGCGCTACATGCCCTGAGATACCGAATCGGGCGGTGCCGGGCAACGTTTCCGGCACCCGCAATGCACTGACCAGCGCCACAGGGGCAGACATCGATGAATACCGACAGGCCCGAGAGCACCGGGGGCACCGTGCGGGTCGAGATGGATGGCGATGTCGCCATCGTCACGCTCGATCGCAGGGCCAAGCGCAATGCCATCAACGAGCAGACCGTCAGTGCACTCGGTCAGGCGTTTGCCACACTGCCTGCCACTGCCCGTGCCGCGGTACTCACCGGGGCAGGTGAACACTTCTGTGCCGGACTCGATCTGTCGGAACTGGGCGAGACCAGTGCCGCCGAAGCCCTGTTTCACTCGCGCCTGTGGCACCGTGCCTTCGAGGACATCCAGTTCGGACGGGTGCCGGTCGTGGCGGTTCTGCATGGGGCAGTGGTGGGCGGTGGCCTCGAGCTGGCCGCAGCGACCCATATCCGGGTCGCCGAACAGTCGACCTTCTTTGGCCTGCCCGAGGGCCAGCGCGGCATCTTTCTGGGGGGTGGCGGTACCGCCCGACTGCCGCGCATCATCAGCGTTTCCCTCATCACCGACATGATGCTCACCGGGCGCACGCTCGACGCCACCGAAGGCCTGCGGGTCGGTCTCGTGCAATATCTGATGCCCGATGGTCAGGGGCTTGCCAAGGGGCTGGAACTCGCGCACATCATCGCGCGCAATGCCCCAATGACCAATTACGCCGTGACGCATGCCCTGCCGCGCATCGCCGACATGAGCATCGAGCAAGGGCTGCTGCTCGAAGCAAT
Source organism: uncultured Pseudomonadota bacterium (assembly GCA_903829815.1). Taxonomy (GTDB): domain Bacteria; phylum Pseudomonadota; class Gammaproteobacteria; order Burkholderiales; family SG8-39; genus CAIXPL01. Next base: position 21,888 of record CAIKRR010000028.1, read on the forward strand.
GACCTCATCAATCGTGCAGGATGCGCCCGAGGCGAAAGCGCGCATGCAGGCCTTTCTCGCTGGGCGTGCAGCCAAGGTGAGGCCACCCGAATGAGTGCCAGCGGCACCCCGGCAGTGGCGCGTGCCACACCGATCCGGGCGGTCAGCCTGGGTCCGCGTTGGACGCGGGTCGAGACGCGCTCCGATGGCAGCCTGATCATGACATCGGGCACGCCGCTCACCCGCTACCCGGACCGCTGCACCGACCGACTGGTGCATTGGGCACAGACTCGCAGCCGCACGCCCTTTCTCGCCCAGCGCGACGCGAGCGGGGCCTGGCGCACGCTGGACTACGCCACGGCGCTCCTTCAAGTGAGATCCATCGGACAGGCCCTGCTCGCGCGTGGCCTGGGGCCGCACCGACCGCTTGCCGTGCTCTCCGACAACAGCATCGAACATGCGCTGCTCGGACTCGCAGCCCAGCATGTCGGGGTGCCTTATGCACCGATTTCGGTGGCCTATTCGCTCGTGTCGACCGACCACGCGAAGCTGCGCCACATCCTCGAGCTGCTCGAGCCGGGTCTGGTATTCGCCGCCGACGGTCAGACATTCGAGCGTGCGATTGCCGCAGCCGTTCCAGAGGGCGTCGAACTGGTAGTAACCGATCGCCCGCCGACGCAGCGTCGGGCAACCCGCTTCGAGACACTGCTTGACACACGCCCCGGTGACGAGGTCGACGCGGCCTTCGCGCAAGTGGGCCCCGATACGGTTGCAAAAGTGCTTTTCACCTCGGGTTCGACCGGTCTGCCCAAGGGGGTGACCACGACGCACAGGATGCTTTGCAGCAATCAGGAAATGATTCTGGGCTGCCTGCCCTGCCTGGCAAGCACCCCGCCCGTACTGGTCGACTGGCTGCCGTGGAATCACGTGTTTGGCGGCAACCACAATGTGGGCATCGTGCTCCACAACGGTGGCACCCTCTACATCGATGAGGGAAAGCCCGTACCGGGATTGCTTGAACGCAGCATGGCCAATCTGCGCGACATTGCGCCGACGGTCTACTACAACGTGCCGCGTGGCTTCGAGGCGCTGGTGGGCTATCTGGAACGCGAACCGGGGCTGCGACAGCACTTTTTCAGCCGACTGCAGTTCATGTTCTATGCCGGCGCGAGCCTCTCGCAACCGGTCTGGGACGCACTGGACCGCCTGGCCATGGACACGGTTGGCGAGCGCATTCTCATGATCACCGGACTAGGCTCGACCGAGACCGCCCCTTTTGCCACCTGCGCGCACTGGGAGACACGCACCGCGGGGGTCATCGGCATACCGGCCCCGGGTGTGGAGGTCAAGCTCATCCCCAACGCCGACAAACTCGAGGCACGGTTTCGCGGGCCGATGGTCACCCCGGGCTACTGGCGCGCACCGTCACTGGACATCGATGCCTTCGATGACGAAGGCTTCTACCGGATGGGCGACGCGGTGCGATTCATCGACCCTGCCGACCCGGGACAAGGGCTCATCTTCGATGGTCGCATTGCCGAGGACTTCAAGCTGGCAACCGGCACCTGGGTGAGCGTCGGTCCGCTACGCGCCCGCCTGATCGCCGAAGGCGCACCGCTGGTCCAGGACGCCGTGATCGCCGGTCACGATCGTGACGGCGTGAGCGCGATGATCTTCCCCAACCTGGCCGCCTGCCGCGCATTGGCTGACGACCTTCCAGGCGATGCGTCGACCCATCAACTGGTCACACACCCCCGAGTGCAGGCTCGCCTGGCCACGCTGCTCGAGCGAATGGACAGCCTGGCCACCGGCAGCGCCACCCGCATCAGCCGCGCGCTCGTTCTCGAAGAACCGCCATCGATCGACCGCAATGAAGTGACCGACAAGGGCTCGATCAACCAGCGTGCAGTGCTGCAGAACCGACAGGCCCTGGTCAATGCGCTGTATGCCGAACCGCCCGGTGCGGACATCGTGAGGCGCGCGTAAGCGTCAGGCCTGGCCCCGATTCAGGATCAGTCGACCTTCAGCCCGAGTCGCTCGACCGTCCTGGCAAACACGGCCCCCTCATCGCGGATGCGCGCCGCAAACTCCTCCGGCGTCGAGCCGGCCGGCTCGGCGCCCACTGCGGCCAGCCGTTCGATCAATTCGGGCAACCGCAACAAGCGGTTCACATCCTGATTGATCTTGCGAATCACCTCGCTCGGCGTACCGGTGGGCGCAGCAATACCCACCCAGTTGGTGCCCACCACGCCGGCCACACCCGACTCGGCCAGCGTCGGCCAGGTCGGTGCGAGCGGTGCACGCCGGGCACTGGTAATCGCGATGGGACGCACCTTGCCCGACTTGACATGCGGCGCAGCCGAGGACACCGCGAGCATGCCCAGCGGCACCTCACCCGCGGCCACGGCAGCAGCAGCGGGCGCCCCGCCCTTGTACGGCACATGCACCAGCTTGGCCCCGGTTGCAAAGGCAAACTGCTCGCCCAGCAGGTGGTTGATCGACCCGAGCGATGGCGATGAATAGGACAAGCCCTGCGGCTGCGTGCGTGCGTAGGCGATGAGTTCGGCGACACTCGCGAAGGGTGCACCTGCGCTGGCCGTAAGCAGCATCGGATTGTCGGTGGCGATCACGATCGGCACCAGATCGCGATCGACGCTGTAGGGCAACCGTGCATACAGGTAGGGGAAGATGGCGAAATCGGACACGGTGGCCACCAGCAACATGCTGCCATCGGGCGGGGCCTTGGCCACCGTGTCGGCAGCCACCGTACCGCCGCCACCGGTACGGTTCTCGACCGTCACCGTCTGGTGCCACTGCTCGGCCAGACGGACCCCAAGCAAACGCGCCGCGATGTCGGCCACGCCGCCAGGCGCATAGGGCACGATGAGACGCACCGGACGCTGCGGGTAATCCTGGGCACCCGCGCTGCTTGCGATGACAAGGCAGATGGCAGCACACAGGCAGCCCACCATGCCGACAAAAGCCTGACACACCGACCGTCGCATCATCACGCCCACTCCCCCTGGCTTGCCTGTCTCCAGCAATCGGCGCGCAGTCGATCAGCGCAAGGCATGATCAGACCAGATCGCGGGTCGCATCGTCGAAGAGCTCGTCCACGGTCAAGCGCCGTGCCAGCAGACCCTGCGTCCACGCGAACTCTATCGCAATCTCGAGGCTGCGACGATTCGCAGCCAGTCCAAGCGGCAACATGTCGGGACCTGCCGGCACCGGCAGGCCGGCCGCGGCCACGCGACGGCTCTCGCGCAACAGACGAAACACCTCGGCAGCCAAGTCAGGCCGCTCTCGTACGAGCGACTCACGCATCGTGATCATGTGATTGATCGGTACAGCACCCCACTCGCGCGTCCAGGCCAGCGCATCGGCGAGCGGATCGGCAATCAGCGGCTGAATGCGCGGATCGGCCGGCTTCTCGTTGCCGATGACCGCCACATCGATCTCGCCGGCAAGCAGCATCGCCATCAGGTCCTTGTCGGGCGCGGCGCGCTCGACCTGAGGCGGATCACGATACTCGGCCAGATGCCCATCCTCGAAACACACCCATCGCAGACTCGCCAGATCGACGCCGTACTGCGTGGCCAGAATGCCGCGAACCCAGGTAACCGTGGTCTGCGACCAGGAACGGGCACCGATGCGGCGCCCGGCCAGATCGGCCGGCCGCAAGGCGCCTTGCTCGGTGTTGTACACCAGGCACCCATGCTGGAAACGTCCCGGTCCGACCACGGCGGGCAGGAGCACCAGCGGCTTGCCCAGTGCGCGCGCCTGCAGGAAGGTGATGATCGCCAGTTCGGCCACATCGTAGGCGCCTTCACGCACGACGCTCTTGAAGGCGCGGTTGGGCACCTTGACATCGGCAAACGCGAGGTGGAGGCGATCGGAAGCAATCTCGCCACGCTTCAAGGGCAGCGTGAACGGATAGTCGCCGAGCATCGCGCTCAGGGTTGCCACGGATGAAGATTCGGACATGCCTTGGAACTCCTTGATCGTTCAACGACGTCTTGCCCTGTCGTGTCCTGCGTGTACTGACCTTGCCTTGCTGCCGTTCGATCTGCGCCTGCGCCACAACGCGCTTCCAGCGTGCAGCCTGGGCATCACGCCGCCGCCGCGACGATGGTGGCCGCACACTCCCCCAGACCGATGCGCACACACCCCTCACGCTCGCAATAGCCGCGAAAGATGATCGTGTCGCCGTCATCGACGAAGCGTCGGCTCTCGCCATCGGCGAGCACGACAGGGGTGCGCCCGCCCTCGGTCAGTTCGAGCAGGCAACCCGCCTCATCCAGTCGTGGCCCCGACTGAGTACCGGTACCGAGCAAATCGCCAGCAACCAGATTGCATCCATTCGATGCGTGATGCGTGAGCATCTGCGCCACCGTCCAGTAGGAGTGGGCAAAGGTCGATCGCGACAGCCGCTCGGCAGGCAGCCCCTGGGCACGCATGCGCTCGGTCTGGATCCAGGCCTCGATCGTGATGTCGATCGCACCGCGGCTGCGATTGGCAGCCGACTCGAGATGGGCAAGCGGTGCCGGATGATCGGCAGGACGGTCCCAGGCGGCACGATAGGGCTCGAGTGCCTCCATCGTGACGACCCAGGGTGACACATGGGTCGCGAAGTTCTTCGCGAGGAAGGGGCCGAGCGGCTGATATTCCCAGGCCTGGATGTCGCGCGCCGACCAGTCGTTGAGAAGACTCACGCCAAACAGATGGCTCTCGGCTTCATCGACAGGCACGGTCTCGCCCGACTGTGTCGGCACCCCGACATGAAAGCCCAGTTCGAGTTCGTAATCGATGCGCTCCGAAAGTGCAAGGCGGGGTACGGCGTCATTGGGCCCCTTCAACTGACCACGCGGCCGCTGCGCCAAACCACCCGAGACCCGGATCGACGACGACCGACCATGGTAGGCAACCGGTAACCACTGATAGTTGGGCATCAGCGGATTGTCTGGGCGAAACAATCGACCCACCCGAGTGGCATGGTGGATCGATGCATAGAAATCGGTAAAGTCGCCCACCTGCGCCGGCAGCGCGAGTTCGACCAGGGATTGGGGAATCAGACAGGCCGAGAAGCGCGACTGCTGCGGGCTGCCTTCGCGCAGCCCACGGGAGAGGGCCAGACGCAAGGCCGATTGGCGCGCAGGCCCTGCTGCCATCAACGCATTGAGCGTGGCGTTGCCGCACAGGCGCGCTGCCGCTGCAGCCTCACCATCGAGCGCTCCAGCCGCAAGCAGCGCCGGTACATCGAGCACCTGGTCGCCGATCGCAACGCCGACCCTGAACGCTTCGCTGCCACCACGCCGCCTGAAGCTGCCAAAAGGCAGATTCTGGATCGGGAAGTCACTACCGGCTGAGGCAGCCAGCCAGCACTGCAGGTTCGGATCGTGGGTTTCGTTCAAGCCAGCCATGAAAACTCCTCAGTGAGCCCGGTGCGAGCCGGGATTGATGCAAAGGGCATGCAGCCCTCTGCCGGCAGCGTGCGCCGGCTAGCGCGCGCCACCGGCGAAGTGACGCTGCAGACCGTTCCAGCAACCGGTGTAGTCCGGCTGCAGGTGGGGTGATTCGATCGCATGGCGCGTCGGCCGCACGATGTAGCGGGTTTCGAACATGAAGGCCATGGTGTTCTCGAGCTTGTGAGGCGCCAGGTTCGCCGCGCTCGCCCGCTCGAAGGTGTCGGCATCCGGGCCATGGGCCGACCAGGCATTGTGCAGACTACCCCCACCGGGCACGAAACCCTCGGCCTTGGCGTCATAGGCGCCCATGATGAGCCCCATGTACTCGCTCATCGTGTTGCGGTGATACCAGGGCGGCCGGAAGGTATCCTCGGCCACCAGCCAGCGCGGCGGGAATATGACGAAATCGATGTTGGCGATACCGGCAGTCTCCGAGGGCGAGGTCAGTACCGTATAGATCGACGGATCAGGATGATCGAAACTGACCGAGCCGATCACCATGAAGTGGGCCAGGTCGTACTTGTAGGGCACATGATTGCCATGCCAGGCAACCACATCGAAAGGCGAATGATCCAGATCAGTCGACCACAGATTGCCGGCAAACTTGGCCACCAGTTCCCAGCGCTCCTCGACATCCTGGAAAGCCGCCACCGGGGCCAGAAAATCACGCGCATTGGCCAGGCCGTTGGAGCCGATCGGCCCTAGTTCGGGCAGTCGCAACGAGGCCCCGTAGTTCTCGCAGACATAGCCCCGTGCGGTGCCATCGGGCAATTCGATACTGAAGCGGATGCCGCGCGGCAGCACGCAGATCTCGCGCGGGGCCACATCGAGCACGCCCAGTTCGGTAACGACTCGAAGCCGGCCGGCCTGCGGCACGATCAGCATCTCGCCATCGACGTTGTAGAAGGCACGCCGGGTCATCGAGCGGTTAGCCAGGTAGAGATGAATGCCGATACCCAGTTGTGCACCGGCATCGCCATTGCCACCGATGGTGACCAGCCCCTGGATGAAGTCGGTGGGCGACTCGGGCATCGGAAACGGATTCCAGCGCAACTGCGTGGGTGGTGGTGGCACCTCGTCAAACGGGCCGGTGCGCAGCAAGCCCCCTTCCAGAGGCTTGAACGGCGGATGCCCGGCCGAGGGGCGGATGCGGTAGGTCCAGGTGCGCCGGTTCTCGGCACGTGGCGCGGTAAACGCGGTGCCCGAGAGCAGTTCGGCATACAGCCCGAGCGGTGCACGCTGCGGGCTGTTGCGCCCCTGCGGCAGCGCGCCCGGCACCGCCTCGCTCGCAAAGAGATTGCCAAAGCCGACCTGGTAGTTCGCAGGGGTCGATGAAGCGGCCGACATCTCGACCTTGGAGGTGGACGTCATATACTCTCCTTTGCTTGAGCATGGATACCCGGTGGCATCGGCCGCCGAGTCCGCCATTCTCCCGCAAACAAGGCCGGGACAACACCGGCAATGGTGGCACCTGCCACCTGACACCCCTGACAGACCGGTGCCGGCAGTTCGAGCCCCGGGCTGGCAGGCCTGCATGGAGATTCGGGCAATGAACCTCGATGTGAATGGCCAGCAACGCTCGATCGACGCGGCGCCCCAGACGCCGCTGCTCAATGTCCTGCGCCACGACCTCGGCCTGAATGGCGCGAAGTATGGCTGCGGTGAGGGGCAGTGCGGTACCTGCACCGTGCTCGTCAATGGCGCGGCGATCCGCAGTTGCGTGACCCCGATCGGCAGCCTGGGCAATGCCAGGATCACGACACTGGAAGGTCTGGGCAACCTGGAGCGGCCCCATACGCTGCAGAAGGCCTTCATCACCGAGCAGGCCGCGCAATGCGGCTACTGCATCAGTGGCATGATCATGACCGCCAGTGCGCTTCTGGCCAAGACCCGCAATCCCGATGATGCCGCGATCCGCGCCGCGCTCGATGGCAATCTGTGCCGTTGCGGCACTCACAACCGTATCGTGCGCGCCGTGCAGCGTGCCGCAAAGGAGATGGCATGAAGGCGCGTGCGTCCCTCGGTGGCCGCGGCCTGCACCGACGTCGCCTCGTGCAGGGTGCGGCCGGCATTGCAGTGTCCTTCGCGCTGACGCCGCTTGCCGCGCAGGTTATGGCCCAGACGGCCACGCTGACACCGCTGCCTGGCAGCATGAACACCTACCGCCGGCTCCAGGGCTGGCTACAAGTCGGTGCCGATGGTCTGGTCACCATTTTCAGCGGCAAGGTCGAACTGGGCCAGGGCATTGCCACGGCCTTGATCCAGATCGTCGCCGACGAACTCGACGTGCCGATGGATCGTGTCCGTCTGGTATCCGGTGACACCGCCCGCTCGCCCAACGAGGGCGTCACCGCCGGCAGTCTGTCCATCGAGCAAAGCGGCGTGGCGCTGCGCCATGCGGCCGCTGAAGCGCGCGCGCTGCTCATCGCAGCGGCCCGCGAGCGTCTGGGTAATCGGCTGCCCGCCGAGGCAATCCTTGGCACTGCTGACGGTTTCGTGACCGCGCCGGGGGGCGAGCGCATGGCCTATGGCGAACTCGCCTCGAGCGCGCGCCTCGAGCGCGATATCACGACCGTTCCACGCCCCAAGCCGGTTGCAGCACGCACGCTCATTGGCCGCCCGGTCGAGCGGATCGACATTCCTGGCAAGGTGACCGGTGCCGCCATGTACGTTCAGGATATTCGCCTGCCCGGCATGCTCCATGGCCGTGTCGTACGCCCACCCTCGCCCAGGGCGCGACTCATCAGCCTGGACGAATCAAGCGCGCGCGCCCTGCCCGGTGTGGTGAGCATCGTGCGTGACGGCAGTTTCATCGCCGTTGCCGCTGAGCGCGAGGAGCAGGCCATCGCAGCAGCGACCGCCTTGCGCTCGAGCGCCCGGTGGGACGAAAAGGCGACGCTGCCCGCCGCCGACGCCACCCTGTTCAGCGGCATGAAGGCCCTGCGCTCGGAGGATACCGTTGTCAGTCGCAAGACCGATGGGGCTGCACTCGCGCGCGCCACGCGACAGGTGCAGGCCGAATACACCCGCGCGTTCCAGATCCACGCCTCGATCGGTCCGTCTTGTGCCGTCGCGCAATGGGAAGCCGGCAAGCTGACCGTCTGGAGTCACGTCCAAGGCCCGTTCCAGCAGCGCGCCGATCTGGCGATGACCTTTGGCCTGCCAGCGGCCGATGTCCGGGTCATCCACCGCGACGGCGCGGGGTGCTACGGCCACAACGGCGCCGACGATGTCGGCCTCGATGCGGCCCTGCTTGCCCGCACTACCGGCGCCCGCCCGGTGAGGTTGCAGTGGTCGCGGGAAGACGAATTCCAGTGGGAGCCGTGCGGATCGGCGATGGTGATCGGCATGCGCGCGGCCCTGGATGCCGACGGCCAGGTCGTCGACTGGGGACACGACGTGTGGAGCCACACCCACAGCATGCGACCGGGTGACCCCGATGGCGACAACCTCCTTGCCAGCTGGCACCTGGCCACGCCACGCCGCGAAAGCCCGGCTCGCAACCTTCCGCAGCCGGCAGGCGGCAGCGATCGCAACGCGATCCCGCTCTACGACTTTGCCAACCAGACGGTCACCAACCACCTGATTCCGGAGATGCCGGTGCGGGTGTCGGCGCTGCGCACGCTGGGCGCGTATGCCAACGTGTTTGCGCTCGAGTCCTTCATGGACGAACTGGCGCTGGTCGCCGGCGCCGACCCGGTCGCCTTCCGGCTGCGCCACATGAAGGACCCGCGTGCCCGAGCGGTGATCGAGAAGGTGGTGGCCATGGCCGGCTGGAAACCGGGCGCCGCTCCCACGACCTCGGGCGGCATCAGTCGGGGTTATGGCCTTGCGTTCGCGAAATACAAGAACCTGGCGGTCTACACGGCGGTGATTGCCCAGGTGAGCGTCGAGCGCGCGACCGGCGTGGTGAAGGTGCCGCGCGCCTGGTGCGCAGCCGATGCGGGCATGATCATCAACCCCGACGGCTTTGCCAATCAGATGGAAGGCGGCATGATCCAGTCAGCGAGCTGGACACTGCTCGAGGCGGCTCCCTACGACCGCACCCGCATGCTCGCACGCGCCTGGAGCGACTACCCGATTCTTCGCTTCTCCGACGTGCCGCGCATCCAGATCGAGCTGATCGACCGACCCGAAGAACCACCCAAGGGAGTCGGCGAAGGCACCCAGGGGCCGATGGCAGCTGCCATCGGCAACGCCTTTGCCCATGCAACCGGCGTGCGGCTGCGCCACCTGCCGCTCACCGCGGCGCGAGTCAAGGCAGCGCTGGCGTGAGACCCACCTTTGTTCTGGTGCATGGGGCATGGCACGGCGGCTGGTGCTGGCGCGCGGTCGTTCCGCACCTGCGTGCGGCAGGCTACCGGGTCACCCACCCCACCCTGACCGGCGTTGGTGAACGCCACCACCTGTCCAGCGCTTCAGTCACGCTGGCTACCCATGTCGATGACATCGTGGCCCACGTCGAGGCCGAGGAACTCGACCCCCTCATCCTCGTCGGCCACAGTTACGGCGGCACGGTCATCAGCGGTGCGGCTCATCGCATGCCCGAGCGGCTTGCCGCCCTGGTCTACCTCGATGCCTTCGTGCCACGCGATGGCCAGTCGATGCTCGACATGATGCCGCCCGAACGCGGGGCACGCATCGAGCAGTCGGCAGCAGCCAACGGGGGCATGGTCGCACCGATGTCGACTCACGCGCTCGGTGTCGATGGCGACCTGGCACCCTGGGTCGAACGACGCGTCACCGCGCAGCCCCTGGGCACCTTCAGCGAGCCGGTGCGCCTGCCGGGCGAACTGCCCGAGCGCCTGCAACGCACCTACATCTACTGCAGCGGTCGTCCGACCGGATCATTCGACGCATTCTCGCGCGCACTGCGCGATGACCCCAACTGGCGCTATCGCGAACTGGCCACCGGGCACGATGCGATGGTGAGCGACCCCGAGGGCACGGCCCGGCTGCTGCTGGAGGCTGCGGCAGCGCTGGGCTGAGCCATCCCTCAGGATCGAGAAATCCGGGCGGACCGAGAAAACCGCGAGGTCTCCGATGCCTGAAAGCACACCTGCTTTCCAACACCCAGGCCTGCCCACCCTTGCAACACGGGCCCGGACATTCAAGAGCGATTGCCATGTCAGACATCACCGATTTCACCCTGCAGCAGAGCGACTTCCGCTGGATCGGCCACGATCTGAGCCGCCCCGAATGCGTGCTTGCCGAACGCGATGGCACCCTCTGGGTGTCGGATGACCGCGCCTCCCTCACCCGAATTGGCAGCGATGGCGGCCAGAGCCACCTGGGCGCACAGCAGGCCCTGCCCAACGGGATCGCCGTTGCGCGCGACGGCAGCTTCGTGATCGCCAACATCGGTGACGGACGCCTGTGGCGGCTGGGCCGCGACGGTACCGAATCGGTCATCGTCGACCAGATCGAGGGACGCACGCTGGGCTCGCTCAACTTTGCCTATGTCGATGCACACGACCGGCTCTGGATCACGGTGTCCACGCTCACCGAGCCGCGCATCAAGGCGGTGGAGACGCCGACCCCCGATGGCTTCCTGGCGCTGGTCGATGGCAACCAGGCGCGCATCGTCCTCGACGGCCTGTGCTTCACCAACGAGATCCGCATCGATGCCGCTGGCCAGTGGATGTACATCGTCGAGACGGCGCATGCACGCATCCTGCGTACCCGGCTCGATGCCGACGGCCTGCCGGGCACGCCCGAGGTGTTCGGCCCGGCCCGACTGGCGCCAGACGCCAAACCCGATGGCTGTGCCTTCGATGTCGCAGGCAATCTGTGGGTCACCGATGTCGGGGGGCATCGCATCTGGGTCATCACGCCCGAGGGCAAGGCCCATGTGGTGTTCGAGGATCCGGCCGGCACCTTTCTCACCCGGCCCTCGAGCATCGCCTTTGCAGGTCCCGATCTACGCACTGCCGTGATCGGCTCGCTCGCCCTCAAACAGCTTGCCGTATTCGATGCACCGGTTGCCGGTGCGCCGATGAGCCACTGGCGCTAGCGACTGCTCAGACCTCGCGCGACAGCACCCTGAAGGTTGCGATGCCCAGGGCCGTGAGCGAGAGCGAGCCGCACAGATGCAGCGCGCTGTGGCCGATCGCGAGCGCAAGCCGGCCGCTCGCGACCAGCGCCACCGCCTCGGCCGAAAATGTCGAGAAGGTCGTGAGGCCGCCCAGAAAACCGGTGATCGCAAACAGCCGCCACTCGGGTGGCAGCGACGGGTTGGCCTGAAACCAGGCCACCAGCAGCCCGATGACATAGCCACCGATCAGGTTGGCCGCCAGCGTGCCGGCAGGTAGTGCCGGCCACAGCGCATTGAAACGCACCGACAGGCCCCAGCGCAGCCAGGCACCGAACGCCGCCCCCAAGCCTACCGCGAGAAATCCGAGCGGGTTCATGACGCGCTGACTCGATGGCGTGATCGGGACATCGCCGGCTCAGACCGCGTCGACCGGGAGGCCCGACTGCTGCTCGAGCAGTTTCACGACAGCGATGAAATCCTCCTCTGCCCACCCCGCCGCTCGCACCGCCTTCATCATCTGCCGTGCCAGCGCAGTGAGCGGCAGCGGTACGTCGTGCTGATCGCCCGCTTCGAGCATCAGCGACAGATCCTTCTCCAGTTGCGCCGGCGTGAAGGTCGGACTGAAATCGCGCGCCTTGAGCGCGGCCGCCTTGGCACGCAGCCAGGGCGAGGACAGCGTGCTCGCGGCAAGTCCATCGAGCAACGTGCCCCAGGCGATGCCACCGGCGCGCCCGAGTGCCAGTGCTTCGGCCAGCAGCATGGCATTGCCAGCCACCAGGAGATTGATCGCGAGCTTCATCACCCGGGCCTGATCGTCCTCGCCCACCAGAACCTGAGCGACTGTGAAACTGCGGGCCAGCGGTTCGACGATCTGCCAGGCGGCAGCCGGGCCTGACACCAGTGCGGTGAGCTGCCCGCTGCGCGCCGAGTGGGCGTTGCCCGAGAGGGGCATGCGCAGGTAGGCGCGAGCGTGTTCGGCGGCTGCGCGCGCAAGCTCAGCCGACACCGCGACCGACACCGTGCTGGTGTCGACCAGAATGCCCTCGGCCGGCAGGTGAGCAAGAACGCCCTGCGGACCCAGTGCAACAGCACGCAGGGCCTGGTCATGCGGCAGCGAGGTGAACAACACCTGCACACCCCTTGCACACTCGGGCACCGACGCCATCGCCTGCGCCCCGTCGGCGCAGACGGCCTCGACCTGACCCTGATCGGTATCAAAGACATGCAGCTCGTGACCGGCGGCAAGCAGCAGCCGGCTGATCGGCAGGCCCATCTTGCCGATGCCGACAAAACCGACCCTCATGCGTGCGCGCCGACGATGCTTGGCAAACCCAGTTCGGACAGGATGCGCCGGCCCGACTCGGCCAGCGCCTGCTTGCGTCGCGGCAGGTCATCACGCAGCAGGCGACCGTCGCGCTTGCGGAATTCGCCACCGATCAGCACATGCTCGACATTGGCAATGCTTGCCTGCGAGATCACGCTGGCCACCGGATCATGCACCGGCCACATGTTCAGATCATCGGCCCGAATCACCACCACATCGGCGAGCTTGCCCGGGGTGAGCGAACCGATCCGATGGTCGAGCTTGAGCATGCGGGCGCCCTCGATCGTGACCCACGCCAGCGCCTCGCGGCAGGTGATGCTGGCGGTATCAGGGAGCTTGCCCGTCGTACGCCGTGCCTCGTCGTTGTCCATCGCGCGCTGGGTCGACAGGGCGGTACGGGCCACGGTGAACATATCGCCCGAGATACCCGACTCGAGGTCGACGCCGAGCGAAGGCTGACCGCCCAGCTGGCGCAAACGTCCGGTGATGGCAAAGCCATGGCCCTGGGTCATTTCGGTCTCGGGCGTGAGCGAGAAGGTCACGCCCTGGCCGAGCATGAACCTCAACTGCTCGGCACTCAGGGTCTGGCCATGCACGATGTTGTTGTTGTCACCCAGCAGACCATCGGCGCGCAGACGGTCCCAGCCATCGGGTGTGCGAGCCTCGGCGCCTGCGCAGTGCATGCTTGCGATCAGACCGCACTCGCGCGCCAGCCGGAAGTCATCGACCGCCACATCATAGGTCGAATAATGCGGACCGAGAATGGCCAGCCCAAGGTTCAGCAGACCCTCGCGGCTGGCAAAGCGCCCCTTGAGCAGGCGCTCGACCTCGCTGCGCGGATGCGGGGTCTCCCAGAATGGACGCTGGCCGGGCTTGGGGTCGGGCTTGGGCGACCCATGAAAGAAGGTGGCGCGGATGCCCGACTCGGCCAGACCCTCGATCGCTCGATCGGTATGGTCGGGCGTCGGGTTGTTGTGGCACCAGTCAGCCAGCGTGGTGGTGCCGCAATTGATCTGATTGAGTGCGCCCACCAGGGTCGCGATATGGATGTCATCGGGGCGAAAGCGCGTGGCAAGCCCGGCATGGACGTGGCGAAAATACTCCAGGATCGTCCAGTTGGCCGCCATGCCACGCAAGCCGGTCTGCCAAGTGTGCATATGCGCGTTCACCAGACCCGGTATGACGATGCGCCCACTGCCATCGATCACCTGGGCGTCGGCTGCCTCGATGCGGGGTGCTACCGCAGCGATCGTCTCGCCGTCGATCAGCAGGTCGCCGCACGCGAGGTCGCCCACGACCGGATCCATCGAGATGATCGCCGCACCGCGAACGAGTGTCCTTGCCATGATGCCTCTCCTTGTCATGCCTGCCGGCGTCACCGTCGGGCGCCAGCGGCGTAGCTATACCCCGAGGGGCGTCCTGATTCAGCCGGTTGGCCGGGTCGGCAGCGCCCAGCGCGCGGCAGCCGTTTCGTCAGTGGTTCGCGCATCGACCCAGCGTGCGCCCTGGGGTGTCTGCTCGCGCTTCCAGAACGGGGCCTGCGTCTTCAGATAGTCCATGATGAATTCGCAGGCGGCAAACGCCGCCCCGCGATGCGCCGCAGCCACCGCGACAAAGACGATCTGATCAAGGGGCAGCAGGTCACCGACCCGATGCACGACGCAGACATCCAGCACCTGCCAGCGCTCGGTGGCCTGGTCGATGATGGCCTCGATCGAGCGTTCGGTCATGCCCGGGTAATGCTCGAGGGTCATTGCCGCCACCGAATCGCCCTCGTTGATGTCGCGGCAGACACCGATGAAACTCGCCACTGCCCCAACGCCAGGCTTGCCGGCACGCAAGGCGACGATTTCGGCAGAAGCATCGAAGTCGGCAACCTGGATTCGCACGCGCGGCCGTGCGGCGGCAAGCGTTGGCGCCAGGCCATCCGCTAGAGTCGACGACGATGGCGTGGCACCCATGCCTCAGCCTCCGGTCACCGGTGGAAAGAACGCAACCTCATCGGCGTCGGCAATCGGCGTATCGGCCTGGGCCATGTCCTGGTTGACTGCAACGCGCACCGAGCGGTCGGCCTGCATGACCTCGGTCCACTCGCCACCGCGCGCCGCCAGCCACAGCCGCAATTGCGCCACGGTCGCGACCTCGGGCGGCCGTTCGATCGACTCTTGGGCACAGCCCAGCCGCTCGCGCAGGCGGGCAAAGTAGAGGAGCTTCACCAGAGCAACTCGGCAAAAGGCAGGAAAGCCACGGTATCGCCCGGTGCAATCGCGGTGCGCGGCGGATTGTCGACCAGCCCGTCGCCCCAGACCGTGGAAGTGAGCACCGAGGAATTCTGATTGGGGTAGATCTCGAGACCGCCCTGCGCGTTGATGCGGGCACGCAGGAACTCCTGGCGGGCATCGGGCCTGGGCCACTGAAAGTCGGCGCGCATCGGATAGGCGCGCAAGGGCTGGTCGAGCGCCCCCTGCATGCGGCGCACGAAGGCACGCACGAAGAGGAGCACGCACACGAAGCTGGACACCGGGTTGCCAGGCAAGCCGATGAAGGCCACTTCGTCGGGCCCGGTGCCGGGAGCCTGCGCGGGCCGGCGCACCGCACCAAAGGCGAGCGGCTTGCCAGGCTTCATCGCGATCTTCCACATGTCGATGCGGCCCTCGGCCTCGACCGCGGGCTTGACATGGTCTTCTTCGCCGACCGAGACGCCCCCCGAGGTCATGATGAGATCATGCCCGATTGCCCCGCGACGCAAGGCCGCACGGGTTGCCTCGAGGGTGTCCTCGACGATGCCCAGATCGGTCACCTCGCAGCCCAGTTCACGCAGCATGCTGGTGAGGGTGAAGCGGCTCGAGTTGTAGATTGCACCTCGCGGCAGCGGCTCACCGGGCATCACCAGTTCGTCGCCGGTAAAGAACACCGCCACACGTACGCGGCGAAAGACCGGCACCTGCGCCAGACCGACCGAAGCCAGAAGCCCGGTCTCCTGGGGACGCAGGCGGGTGCCTGCTGCAAGAACCTCCTGACCGGTGCGGATATCCTCGCCCGCCAGACGCACCCAGTCGCCCGCCGAGGGCTGGTGACGGATGACCACCGCGCCATCCTCGGCGCTGGTGAGCTCCTGCATCACGATGGCGTCGGCACCTGGCGGAATGGGCGCACCCGTGAAGATGCGCGCCACCGTGCCCGGTTCGAGAGCAGTGGGCACCGTACCGGCAGGCACACGCTGGCTGACGCGAAGGCGCGCTGCGCCACTGGCGCAATCGGCGGCACGAACGGCATAACCGTCCATCGACGAATTGTCATGGTCAGGCACATTGATCGACGAGGTCTGAGTGAGGGCGAGCACCCGACCCGTGGCCTCCATCGTCGGCACCGATTCGATCGTTTGTACCGGGATGGCGCCGGCGAGCAATCGGGCACGCGCCTCATCCACCGAGAGCATTGGGGGTCTGTTCATGGCTTGGTTCCGTATCAGGCGGTGCGCAGGCGCCACCGGGCGAGTTGGGTCAGGCGAACCCGGCATGCTCGAGTATATAGCGCGCCACACCGGCAGCATCATCGAGCGCGAACTGGGGCAGCGCCACGTCGAAACGCTGATCGGTGGCGAGCGCAACGATGTGGGGATCGCCCGGATGCAGCGCAGGCTTGCCGTTGGCGCTGCGAAACACCTCGATCTTGGGGTGCGGATAATGCTTGAAGCCTTCCACCAGCAACAAGTCGCAGGGCGACATGCGCTCGATCAGCTCATCCAGCGTCGGCTCGGGCGCCTCGCGCAACTCATGCATGAGCGCCCAGCGCCGTGTCGAGGCAATCACCACCTCACCGGCCCCCGCCGCCCGGTGGCGAAACGAGTCCTTGCCCGGGTGGTCGATGTCAAAGTCGTGATGGGCATGCTTGACCAGCGACACGCGCAGGCCGTGCGCGATGAGGCGCGGAAGAATCTGCTCGATGAGCGTTGTCTTCCCCCCCCCCGACCAGGCTGCAAAACCAAAGATCTTCATGAGCGCGGAGTTTACCGGTTTGCGTCGGCCAGACCGGGAAAGAACGCGCGCAGCGCCCAGACAAGCAGCGCCAGCCACACCGCCAGAACCAGCAATGCACCTAGCCACACATGGCGCCGTGAGCGTACGCGAAAGGTGGTGGCCTGCTCGCGCGCCTGGGCCATCACCGACGCTGGCACCAGCCGCAGGGCCAGTGCGATGCCCAAGGGCACGAGCAGCAGGTCATCGAGCAGGCCGAGCACCGGGATGAAGTCGGGGATCAGGTCGATCGGGCTCAGCGCGTAGGCCAGTACCAGCACGATCAGCAGCCGAGCGGCGAGCGGCGTGCGCGGATCGCGCAGGGCGATTGCCAGTGCCACCACCTCGGACTTGAGGGCGCGCACACGAGTGCGCCAGCGTCGCAAGGCACCGACAGCCTTCCTGCGTGGCGGCAAGAATCGATCAAACGCACTCATGAGCAACACTCCATGGCCAGCGGGCACCATCGCACGACCGGGCAAACCCACATTTCCACTATCATGCCGCATGGCATGTCCGGGCGCCCTCGCCTGCCACCACCACCCGCATCCCACGGCTCGCCCTGCCAAGGCTTTCATGAACCAGCGTATTGTCATCCCGATCAAAGACGCCCGCACGCAACCCGAGTGGCCTGCGGCGCAGGGTGCAACCGAGCCCGCAGCCGCCGACGGCAGCGACCGCCGCGGGCGACGTCTGCGCGACCTGCGCATTTCGGTCACCGACCGCTGCAACTTCCGCTGCACCTACTGCATGCCGAAGGAAGTCTTCGACAGCAACTACGCCTTCCTGCCGCAGGCCGATCTGCTCTCGTTCGAGGAAATCACCCGTCTGGCCCGCATCTTCCACGCACGCGGGGTCGAGAAGGTGCGCATCACCGGCGGCGAGCCATTGCTCAGACGCCATATCGAACGCCTGATCGACATGCTGGCCGGTATCGGAACGCTCGATCTGACGCTCACGACCAACGGATCGCTGCTCGCCAGGAAGGCCCGGGCGCTCAAGGCCGCCGGCCTCGAGCGGATCACGGTGAGTCTGGACTCGCTCGATGACGCAACCTTCCGTGCGATGAACGATGCTGACTATCCGGTCGCCCGTGTGCTCGAAGGCATCGATGCCGCCGCAGCAGCAGGGCTTGCCCCGATCAAGGTCAACATGGTGGTCAAGCGCGGCGTGAACGACCACGACATCCTGCCGATGGCGCGCCACTTTCGCGCCGCCGGCCACATCCTGCGCTTCATCGAATTCATGGACGTGGGCTCGACCAACGGCTGGCGCATGAATGACGTGGTGCCCTCGGCCGAAGTGGTTGCCCGCATCAGTGCCGAGATGCCGCTCGCGCCAGTGGACCCCAGCTACTCGGGCGAAGTGGCCCAGCGCTGGCGCTATGTCGATGGCAGTGGCGAGATCGGCGTCATCTCGTCAGTGACACAGGCCTTTTGCAGCGACTGCACCCGCGCCCGCATCTCGACCGAAGGCAAGCTCTACACCTGCCTCTTTGCCAACGCAGGGCATGACCTGCGCACCTTGCTGCGCACCGGCACCTCCGATGAGACGATCAGTGAGCGCATCGGCGAGGTATGGGGCGCTCGCACCGACAACTATTCGGAAATCCGCACCGAAGCCACCGCCCGCGAGCGCAAGGTGGAGATGTCCTACATCGGTGGCTGAAATCGGTGGCTGAAATCGGTGGCTGACATGGGCAGGCCGGATCAGAGCCTGCCCGAGGCTACTTCAGAAACAGCCGATCAGGGTCAACCGACTGGCGGGTGAGTCCCATTTCAGCCGAAAGCTTCACCATGAAATCGAATTCGCCCCGGCTCAGATCAACCTGCCAGGAGGGCGTCACGGGGCTGACCACGGTGAGGTACTTGGCCTCGATCGTGCGGGCCTCGGTCGGGTTGGACCGCGCAAAGTCGATGGCCTCGCGCAAGGCATCGCGGAAACCCTGAACCGCCTTCGGGTTCTTCGCGACCCAGTCCGTACCGGCCATCCAGAAGGCTGCCAGGATGTCCGGGTTCACCTCACCCACAAAGTCGGCCACCTTCATCCCGGTCGAGTCGGCGAGGATGCGCGAACGAATCGGCTCGATCGCCACGACCGCATCGAGCGTGCCGCCGGCGAGCAGATCCTTCATCTGCGGAAAGGGGGCCTCGACCATGGTCACCTGGTTGAGCGGGATGTTGTTCTGCAGGAGCCACTTCTGGAACAGCACGTGCAGCAGGCTGCGCAGGCCGGGCACACCCACCCGCTTGCCGCGCAGATCGGCCGCAGTGGCGATCTTTGCAGCCGGTCGAGCCACCACGCTGACGATGGGGTTGTCCTTGCGGAAATGCGCGGCACCGGCAATCGCCACGAGGCCAAGCCCGTTCTCGACCGCTTGCACGAGGATAGGCCCGGTACTCATGCCAATCTGCATGTCACCGGAGATGATGGCCGCGGCGACATTGGGGGCCAGAGCCACGCGGGTGAGCGTTGCGTCAATGCCGTGCCGTTCGAAGAATCCGCGCTCCTTGGCAATCATCGCAGGCAGAAAATCGGTGGCACTCACATAGCCGATATTGACGCGAGTCTGTGCCTGGGCACCGGGTGCAAGCCCGAACGCCGACACCGCAAGCCCGAGGGCGGCCAGCACCGACACCGCACGCCGCAGAACCGGGCGCGCCGCAGGCGAGACGACATCAACTCGCGCGAGATGCGGGAGGATGCACTGGATGACAGACTGAAGGTTCAAGACAGGTCTCCTTGGGTTGTTGTCAGTACGATCATCGTGTCGCCACGACCATCGGGCTCACCCTGCCCGATCACACCTGAAGCGCGCGCAGCCCGGGCCACGCCTCAGGTGCGATCGATTCTCAGGCAGTGTTGCCCATTCGCTCCAGATCGGCAAGGTCGATCAGCACATCGTCGGCCGCACGCTGACCTCGCTCGTGCACATCGACCGCCAGCAGGCTGCCACTGGCCGGGCAATACCAGGTGGTGATGGCCAGACGCTCATGCAATCGGATGCAGTATTCGGGTGGGAGCTTCTCCCAGGCGCGGGCGACGGCTCCCTCGCGCCAGCGCGAGTGACCCGTCGAGAGAATGCACCCGGCACGACTCACCACGTGCAGACCACGCGCGTCGCGCGCGACGAAGAGGCTGTCGGTGAGCGCAGCGAGCGGCCGTGCCGTGAGAAAGCGGGCCGGATCGGTGGTGAATTCACCCACGCGCTGACGCAGCAGCGCCGCGCGCAGGCGCCGGGTCTCCTCGACCGAAAGCACACCATCACGTACCAGCACGCCGTAGATCACCGATGCCACATGCGTGGTGATAGCCCCGCGCTCCAGATCGTGCAGCACCGACTGGGCATCGCGCTCGAGCGGATCGCCCCAGCCACCGCCACCTTGCCAGGTCACCGAAAAGATGTCGCGGTTGGTCATCTCCATGAGGCCAGGCTTGGGCCCGAACACCTCCCAGCGCCCACCGGGCTGCGGGCGACCCTCGAGGATGGCATCGTGTCCCATGCGCTGCACGACGGTGCTGCCTGGCCAGCCACCCGCCAGGCCCATCGTGTTGGGCACCTCGGCACCATGGGTCATCACCAGCGCCTCGGCACGCTCGATCCCCCCCAGGGTGAGCGCCACTTCGGCCGTGAGTCCACCGCGAAAACGCCCGGCACCGCCTGAGTCGGGCGCGAGGCGACGGTGAAGGTAAAAGAGCGGTGATACCTGCTCGTTGCGCTCGACATCAGCCACGGTGGGCACGGGCGAGGTGATCGGACCACCGGCATCGACCCCATCGCGGGTTGCCCAGGCACCCGACCCGGCCGCCAGCGGATCCATCAGGTGCAGGCCAAAGGGTTCGCCAAACTGGTTGATACCCCCCAGATTGAAAGTGGCCATGCAGCCGTCGCTGATGGTCTGCGCACGGTGTCGGTAGTGCGGCGACGCGGCCAGCATCCGGTTGAGCGCGAGCATCGTCGCATTGGACACCACCCAGATGGTCTCGACAGTGGCCGACCCGACTGGTGCCGGAAACTGCGCCGTACAGATCAGACCATCGGGGGCCACCACGGCCGCGGTGCGCAGGATGCCCTCGTTCCACTGGATATCCCAGGCGAGGGTCGACAGGATCGAACCGCAGGCCCCCCCCATGAGCCCAGCCCGTGTCGCGTTGATGAAGCCGGGTGCCTGTGGGCTCGAACCACTGTAATCGAGCGTGAGCGAGTCGCCATGTTTCGTGATCTCGACCGCAATCCGATAGAGCGTGTTGGTATGCCCGTCATGCTCCAGGTAGTCGGTACCCCGATAGACCCCATCGGGCAGTTCGCGCAAGCGCGCACGCATCCGCGCCTCGGAGGAATCCATCATGCGCAGCATCGCCTGCTCGAGCAGGTCGGCGCCATAGCGCGATGCCAGATCGGCGATGCGCTCGCGGGCCACGTTGATCGTGGCGATGAAGGCACGGATATCCAGGCCCAGCGCGTCGGGCAGACGCGAGGCGGTCGTGATCATCTCGAGCACGTCTTCGCGCAACTCGCCGCGATCGAGCAGTTTCACGCAAGGGATGCGAATGCCTTCCTGGAACACGTTCTTCGCCTTCGGGCACCAGCTTGCGAAGTCCATGCCACCCACATCGGTCTGGTGAGCCTGTACACCCGCCCAGGCAATCACTCGGCCACCGGCATGGATCGGCCCGATCATCTGCACGTCGTTCTGATGCAAGGCCCCGATGAAGGGGTCATTGCCGATGAACATGTCGCCCTCGCGCACCTTGAGGTGTGGCGAGTCATTGATGTGCCGGATCACGGTGCCGGAGACCGGCGCCTGAAACGAGACCTGAAAGCCCATCGACACGACCGACCCATCGGGACGAAACAGACCGGTGAAGAAGTCGGACGCCTCGGTGACGGTGGGCGAACCCGACACGCTCTGGAGCGCGATGCGCATCTCCTCGGCGATGGCGACCAGCCGGTTGCGGATGACCTCGAAGGTGACCGCGTTCATCGCCGGCGCAGCACAGGCCGCATCGACGCTGACAACACCACTCGGGCTCATGCTCATGCTGCACCCCGCAAGTTGACATGAAGATTGCCGTGCTCATCGGCGGTGGCGCGCGCAAGCGGCGGCACCACCACGCTCTGCCCCGGAAACTCGATGATGGCCGGACCATCGATCACGCTGCCAGCAGCCGGGTACACGGTACGCCAGATCGCGGTGTCGACCGGCTGATCGGCGTCGCGAAACACCACCTTGCGGGAGCCGGCCCGCTGCGGCGGATCACCCCGCGTGGCATGCGCCGGTGGCGGCAGCATGCCACGGCCGGCCGCACGCACCGAGAGCAGTTCATAGCCTGCGCGCGAGAACGCGGCGCCACGCCCGAAGAGCTGCTCGTAATCGCGCTCGAAGTGCGCAGTCGCCTCGGCAAAGGCCGCGGCGTCAAAGCGCTCGCTCACGACCGGAACATCCAGATGATGAGTCTGCCCGCGAAACCGGAGCGACACCGATCGGTCGATACGCACTTCGCTGGCGGCGGTGGCCAGAGCGAGGTTGCGCCGCACCTCGGCAACCGCAGCCTCGAGCGCATCGGACACCCGCGCAAGATCAGCAACCGGCGGCACGGCACCCGGACGCACGCGCAGGTAGGCGGGCGACTCGGTGGTGAATCCCAGATCGGCATTGCCGGTACCGAAAGCCGACACCGCCGTGGCTGCGGCAGGCACGATGAAGCTCTCGAGGCCGAGTTCAGTTGCCAGCACCCAGGCATGCGACGGACCGGCCCCACCATTGGCAAAGAGCGCGAAGTCGCGCGGGTCATAGCCCCGTTCGATCGTCATGCGGCGCAAGAGGTCGGCCATGCGGCTATCGAGCACCTCGCGGATACCCCAGGCGGCCTGCATCACGGTCATGCCCAGTGGCTCGGCCACATGCTCACGAATGGCACGCTCGGCCGCAGCACGGTCAAGCCGCATCCGGCCGCCAATGAAGTGATCGGCATCGAGTACGCCCAGCACCAGGTCGGCATCGGTCGCGGTCGGACGCAGGCCACCGCGCCCGTAGCACGCCGGCCCCGGATTGGCCCCGGCGCTGGCCGGCCCTACCCGCAGTTCGCCAAAGCTCACCGAGGCGATGCTGCCGCCGCCCGCACCAATGGAGTCGACATCGATCGAGTGCACCCGGATGTCGGCGCCGGCCAACGCAATCTCGGATCGCATGATCGGGCGTCCATTGGCCACCACCCCCACATCGAAACTGGTGCCACCGATGTCGGTGGTCAGCAGATTGCGCAGCCCGATGCGCTCGCCAATGGCAAGCGTACCCATCACGCCACCGGCCGGTCCGGAGAAGAGCGCATAGGCCGGGCGTTCGTTGAGCACCTCGGTGGGCAGGACGCCCCCCGAACAGGTCATCATCAGCACCGGCACCCGCATGCCAGCCTCGCGCAGCGTGGATTCGAGCCGTGCCAGATAGCGTCCGGCCAGCGGGCCGAGCGCGGCATTGGCCGCCGTGGTCGACATCCGCGCGTACTCGCCCACTGCCGGTGAAATCTCGTGCGACAGGCTCACGAAGACCCCGCTGATCTCCTCCTGGGCCAGCACGCGCAGGCGCTGCTCGTGAACCGGGTTTACCGTGGACCACAAGGTGCAGACCGCCACCGCCTCGACACGCAGCCCGCCCAGACGACGCAACTCGCTGCGCGCCTGGGCCTCGTCAAGCGCTTGCACCACCGTGCCGTTGACGTTGATCCGCTCGTCGATCTCGACCACCAGGCTGCGATCGACCAGGGGCGCAAAGCGGTTGCGCAGATAGGCATCGGTGAACTCGGTCTCGTTCATGCCCGAGGTCTGCCGACGCAAGCGGCCGATTTCGAGCGTGTCGCCGAAGCCGCGTGTGGTGAGCACCGCGGTCTTGGCGGCGGTGCCAGTCAGAAGGGCATTGAGCCCGACCGTGGTGCCGTGGCCGAAGCGCTCGATCTGTGCACAGAAGGCCTTGAAATCGAGGCTCCAGGCGTCGGCCGCGAGATTGATCGCATCGATCACCCCGCCCAGCACATCGGCGGTCGTGGGTGATTTGAAAACGCGCGTCTGACCATCGTCGGATGCCACCCACAGATCGGTGAAGGTGCCACCGACATCAGTCCCGATGAAGAAACCCATCAAATGCTCCATTGAAAACTGCACTTGAAACCGCTCGACGTCGATACCGGGCGAGCCCGGGCAACTCGACTCGTGCATTCACCAGCGCGGAAGGTCTCGATGCGGGACCCGGGCCTGCTGCATGTGCCGGCCCGGATGTTGCGCCAAAGCGCACTGCACAAGCAACGTCTGCAGCCTCAGCCCGGGGCCGCGCGCCAGCGCAACAGACGCGCTTCGACCAGGGCCAGCCCCTGATTCAGCACGAAGCCCAGCACACCCAGCACGAGAATCCCGGCATAGAGTTCGGCGCTGCGATACGAGCGCTGTGCGAGCAGGATGTTCTGACCCAGTCCGATCTGCGAGGCCTGCATTTCGGTGACCACCGCCAGAATGAGTGCAATGGCCAGACTCACCCGCATGCCGGCCATGATGTCGGGCACGGCACCGGGCAGCACGATCTTGCGCAGCACCGCTGCGGGACGCATGCACAGGGCGGACGCAAGTTCGATCAGTTGCGCTTCGGTCGAGGCAAAGCCCTGAACGGTTGCAAGCAACACGGGCCAGATCGAACCAAAGGCGATCACTGCAATCGACATCCGGTCGCTCAAGCCCAGAAAGAGCACCGCCACCGGAATGATGGCCGAGGCGGGCAGTGGGCGCATGAATTCGAGCATCGGCGACAGGTAGGTGCGCGCCGAGCGCGAAGCACCGACAAGGCCGCCAAGGGCAATACCGACAGCCGAGGCCAGTGCCCACCCCAGGGCCATGCGCCAGGTGGTCGCCGCCAGCGGCTCGAGAAGACTCGCATCACGGATCTGCACGCACAACTCGTCGAACACCCGAGCCGGGGCGGGCAGGAATACCGGCGATACCAGACGGGCTGCCACGACTGCGTGCCACAGAAGCACCAGGCAGACGGCAAAGGCCAGCGCCGCTGCACTGTCGCGCAGCGCCTGGAGCACGCGCCGCAGGACCGGGGTGCCGCCCCCATCAACGCTCATGACGCATCACCGGCAGTCCCGACACGGGCGAGCAATCGATTCAGGCCCCAGCCGATGATGCCGATCCAGGCGAGCCAGGCATACATGAGATCAGGCCGCAACGACTGCTGCGCGGTCATCAGCTGAAAGCCCAGTCCGCGCGGATCGATGGCGATCTCGACCGTCACGGCCACCACCAGCGCGATGCCCATCGAAAGGCGCAGGCCGACACCAATGCGGGCAAGCGCTGCGGGCACGATGATCCTGACAAGCCGCGCCCCTGCCCCCATCTCGAGCACCCGAGCCACATCGAGCAGGCGTGGCTCGATGCCGCGGACCGCGGCCGTGGTCATCACCAGTACCGGCCAGACACAGGCAAAAGCCACCACCGCCACCTCCATCGACAGGCCGAACCCGAACACGAGCAGGGCAAGCGGCATCAGGGCGACGGCTGGCACCGGGCGCATCGCCTCGACCGATGGGCCCACCACCCGAGCCACGCGCGGCGAGAGCGCGAGCGCTACACCACCGAGCACACCCAGCAGCGCAGCCAGCACCAGACCACCGAGCGCGGCCAGCAGAGTCTGTCCGGTGGCCAGCAGGATCGATCCATCGAGGAGCGCACCGAACCCGGCAGCGCCGATTCGCGAGGGTGCGGGCAAGGTGTCGGGAGGCAATTGTCCGGTGCATGCAAGCGCTTCCCAGACCAGGAGGATCACACAGGGCACGACCAGCCCGCGCCAACCCGAGGCAAGACGTTCGAGGATCACGACGCGCTGGCTCAATGGCCCGCCAGCAATCCGAACAACTGGTGGCGCAAGGCAAGAAAGCGTGCATCCTCGCGCGTCTCGAGCTGGTGGCGTGGGCGGGGAATCTCCACCGCTACTTCGGCCTCGATCCGACCCGGATTGGCTGCCAGAGCAATCACCCGATCACCCAGGTAGATCGCCTCCTCGAGGTCGTGGGTGATGAAGACCACGGTCTTGCCCTCGGCGCGCGCAAGGCGCGCCACTTCGTCCTGCAGGCTCTGACGGGTAAGGGCATCGAGCGCACCGAAGGGCTCGTCCATGAGGAGGAGCCGTGGCGCCTGTGCAAGGCAGCGAGCGATCTGGACCCGCTGCTGCATGCCGCCCGA
This sequence comes from uncultured Pseudomonadota bacterium, assembly GCA_903829815.1. Lineage (GTDB taxonomy): Bacteria > Pseudomonadota > Gammaproteobacteria > Burkholderiales > SG8-39 > CAIXPL01. Next base: position 47,935 of record CAIKRR010000028.1, read on the forward strand.
GAGCTGTCTTGGGTAATGTCGCGCCACATGCGCCAGTGACATGGTCTGGAGGAGTTCGGCTACACGGGCCTCGATGGCACGCGCGGCATCGCCGCCGTGCGCGCCCTCCAGACCCAGTGCCACGTTACCAGCCACCGTGCGCCAGGGGAGCAGGGCACGCGAATAATCCTGAAACACGATGGCCCGATCGCGTGACGGACCGCTGATCGCGACACCATCGACCAGGACCTGCCCTGCATCGGGGCGCGCAAGGCCTGCCAGCACTCGCAACAAGGTGGTCTTGCCACAGCCAGACGGGCCCACCAGGCAGAGAAACTCACCGGCCGCCACCTCGAAGGACATCTGGGCGAGAATGGTGCGACGCTGCACGCCCGTGCCATAGGCGAGCGACACCCCGCACACGGAAACTGCCGCCGGCTGCGTCTGGACTGTCTGGACTCGTGTCACCCTGATCCTCCCTGACGCCGATGGTACACGCGGTGAGCCGTGCGAGCTGTCGTGCCGGGCAGCACAAAGCCGGCGCACAAACCGTGGCAGGCGCGCGCGATCCGAGCTTTACGTCGTAAGATTGCCCGCATCGACACCTGCCCAAACGATCGACCCCATGCATCCAGGCGCGCAAGACGGCGACAGCGACAGCAACATCCCGGGGCACCCGCGTCTTCGGCTCAGTTGCGCCACGCTCGAGCCGACCTTCGAGGTGGAAGCCATCGACGAACAGGGCCAGCGGATGCTGACCCGTATCGCCGGTGAGCATCCGCTCACACTCTATGTCGACCGCCGCGAGATCGTGACCCTGATGACCCTGGGCCGGGCGCCGGAAGCGCTGGCCATCGGCTACCTGCGCAACCAGCGTCTGGTGCGCTCGATCGCCGAGATCGAATCGGTGCAGGTCGACTGGGATGTCAACGCGGTGGCCGTCACCACCCATGCCGGCATCGACGATCTCGAACGACGCATGTCGCATCGCACCGTCACCACGGGCTGCGGGCAAGGCACCGTGTTTGGCGATCTGATGGCCGAAATCGATTCGATCCACCTGCCTGATGAGGTGCGCCTCTCCCAGGCCGGTCTGGCTGCGCTGCTCGAAGCGGTGCGGCAGCACGAAACGGTGTACAAATCGGCCGGTGCCGTGCATGGCTGTGCACTGGCCAGCGTGCGCGACGAGCAGTGCGCGCTGCTTGCCTTTGTCGAAGACGTGGGACGACACAATGCGGTCGATGCCATCGCCGGCCAGATGTGGCTGCAGGGTTGGGATGGCGCCGACAAGATCTTCTACACCACCGGTCGACTGACCTCCGAGATGGTGATCAAGGCAGCACAGATGCAGATACCCTTTCTCGTTTCGCGCTCGGGCCTCACCCAGATGGGCTACCAGACCGCGCAACGCGTCGGCATGACGATGCTCGGGCGCGCGGTCAATCGGCACTTCCTGCTCTTTACCGGCGAACACCGCTTCGTGCACTCGCCGCTCGCCCCCGCATGAAACTCACCGGGCTCATCCTTGCAGGCGGGCGCGGCCAGCGCATGGGCGGCATCGACAAGGGCCTGCAGCCCTTTTGCGGTCGCCCGATGGTCCAGGCCGTTCTGGAGCGACTGCGTCCGCAGGTCGACACGGTGCTGGTCAATGCCAATCAGAATCTCGAGCGCTATGCCGCGCTCGGCTATCCGGTCCTGGCCGACCTGATCGATGGCCATGCCGGTCCTCTGGCCGGACTGCAGGCCGGCCTGGCCTGGTGCGCCGCTGCGGGCGCGGGCGCAACGCCCCGAGCCGTTGCGCCCGATGCCCTGCTCACCGTCCCTTGCGACTCGCCCCGACTGCCCACAGACCTCGCGCGTCGGCTTGCCGCGCCGCTGGCCGATCGGGCCATCGACCTGTCGGTGGCGGTCGCTCAGGGGCGCGAGCAGCCGGTGTTTGCGCTGGTACGAACCGGGCTTGCTGCGCACCTGCAAGCCTTCCTCGAAGGGGGCGGGCGCCGCATCGATGCCTGGTATGGCACCCTTCGCGTGGCGCGGGTGAGCTTCGATGATGAAGCCGACGCCTTTGCCAATGTGAATACCCTGGCCGAACTCGCCCTGCTCGAACGCGATGCCAGTGGCGATCGGAGAGCTCCGACTTGAACACGCTCGCGCAGTTCATCGCCGGTTGCGTGCCCGACTACCACCCTGATGCGCTGCCGGTCGATGACGCACGCAGGATCGCTGCCGGCTACGTGATGCCGGTGAGCGAGGTCGAACGGCTGCCGATCCGTGCCGCCCTCGATCGGGTACTCGCCGAGGCGATCATTTCTCCCATCGACGTGCCTGCGCATGACAATGCCGCGATGGACGGCTATGCGGTGCGTGCCGCCGACCTCGTCGCGCGTGCGGCCCAGACCGGCCCCGGCGCACCATCGATCGTGCTGCGGCCGATCGGCTCGGCCTTTGCCGGACATCCGTTTGACGGACTGGTAGGGCCGGGCGAGTGCGTCCGGGTCATGACCGGTGCCGTCATACCCGCTGGCGCCGATACCGTGGTCGTGCAGGAAACCTGCCAGCCCATCACGCTGCCCGATGGGCGTGAAGGCGTGCTCGTTGCACACGCACCGGCACGTGGCGAAAACCTTCGACTTGCCGGCGAAGATCTGGCCTGTGGTCGGCCGGTGCTCACCCCCGGCCGACGTCTGCGACCGGCCGAACTCGGACTGATTGCCTCGCTGGGCATGGGCACGATTGCGGTCTGGCGCCGACCGCGGGTTGCCTTCTTTTCCACAGGCGACGAACTGGCCTCGATCGGTCAGACGCTCGGTGCAGGTCAGGTCTACGACTCCAACCGCTACACCCTCCACGGCATGCTGCTGCGCGCCGGGGTTGAACCGATCGACCTGGGTGTCGTGCCCGATGACCCGGCAGCGCTGCGCACCACACTGCAAGAAGCCGCAGGCCATGCCGATGCCATCATCACCAGCGGGGGCGTCTCGGTCGGCGAGGCCGACCATATCCGCAGCCTCATGGCTGAACTGGGCGAAGTGGCCTTCTGGACAATCGCGATGCGCCCGGGGCGCCCCATGGCATTCGGTCGCATGGGCAAGGCCGCCTTCTTCGGGCTACCGGGCAATCCGGTGGCGGTGATGGTCACGTTCTACCAGTTCGTGCAACCGGCGCTCGCCCGCATCAGCGGCGAGACGAGGGCGCCCACGGACGTCGCGCTGCAGGTCCCGAGTCGCGAGGCACTGCGCAAACGACCGGGTCGCACCGAATACCAGCGTGGCATCGTCTCGCGAGATCCCGATGGCCAGAGCCGGGTCAGCCTGACCGGGCAGCAAGGCAGCGGCGTTCTGCGTTCGATGTCGGAGGCCAACTGCTTCATCGTGCTTGAACATGATCGTGGCAATGTGGCAGCAGGCGATCTGGTGACGGTGCAACCGTTTGAAGGCCTGGCCTGAAGCCGGCCAGCGGACAGCCATCGATTGACAGCAACACGTGCACCGCAACCCTTTGACAGCAACCCCATGAGGCTGGCTGCATGAGACCACTGACCTGGCAGGAGCGCGCGGGCGACTGGCTGCTGCGACACCCCTGGATCGCCATCGCCTTCATCGTGGCGCTGCTCTGCGCTGCCTTCGTGCTGCTCGCGCAAGTGCTGCGCCCTGCCCCCCCGCGAGCGTTCACGCTGGCCACCGGCGCCCGTGGCGGCGCCTACTTCACCTATGGCGAACGCTACCTGGCGGCTGCAGAGCGCTATGGCATTCGCGTGCGCCTGCAGCCTTCGAGCGGTTCTGCCGAAAACCTGCGTTCGCTCCTCGACCCGACAGGCGATGTGGATGCGGCCTTTCTGCAAGGTGGCATCGCCACGGTCAGGAACCCTGATGAGGACAAGCCAGGGACGCAATCGGTCGGCCCCACGGAAGTACTGCCCGATCAACTGGTGTCACTGGGGGCGCTCTACTACGAACCGCTGTGGATCTTCCATCGGGACAAGCAGACACTGAGCCGTCTGGATCAACTGAACGGTCGGCGCGTGGCCACCGGCATCCCCGGCAGCGGCACTCGGGTGGTCGCGCTCGATCTGCTTGCCCAGAGCGGGATCACGGCGGACAACACGCACTTCGTGGAGCTGTCCACAACCGAGGCCGCACAGGCGCTGATTGCCGGACGCATCGATGCGCTCTTCATGATTGCCGGCGAAGACTCTCCGGTGGTGCGCAACCTGCTGCGCTCACCCGGACTGTCGCTGATGAGTCTTGACCAGGCACTGGGCTTCACCCGCCGACGCCCCTACCTCTCGACCGTCACCTTGCCGCAGGGTGTGATCGACTTCAACCAGAACATCCCACCGCATGATGTGAACATGCTGGCAACCACCGCCAACCTCGTGGTGCGTGCCGACATGCACCCGGCACTCATGTATGTGCTGCTCGATGCGGCAGCATCGATTCACAAGGGTTCGAGTGCCTTCAACGAGGCGGGGGCCTTCCCCTCACCCCGACGACAGGACTTCGCCCTTGCCCCTCAGGCCGAGCGCTTCTACCAGACCGGCAAACCCTTCCTGCAACGTTATCTGCCGTTCTGGATGGCCACCTTCATCGATCGCATCTGGGTGTTGCTGCTGCCGCTCCTTGCGCTGCTGCTGCCCCTCGCGAGCGTGCTGCCGCGCGTGATCGGTCTGCCTGGCCGACTGCGCATCCAGCGCTGGTATCGCATGCTCGGGCGCATCGAGCGCGATGCGCGTGATGAACCTGACGCCGACACCGTGCGCCGCTGCCTCGAGGCCATCGACGCGCTCGAGCGGCGAATCAACAGCACCCGCTTTCCGGCCGACCTGCTGAAGGACGCCTACGCCCTGCGCGTGGCCGTCGATCTGGTGCGCGAGCGACTGGCGGCGCCGGATTCAAAGGTGATCGAAGCATTGCGTCCGAGCAGCGCCGCCACCGGTTGATGCAAGGACTCTGGCATCCAGGGTTGCACGCGAGGGTGGCCCGTCACGGGTTCACCGCCGTCGCGTCCCGCGGCAATCCGCCCCGAGGCCCCGGCTTGCCTCGATGCCCTGCATCATCGAGAATGCGCGCAGCAGGCACCATCACCTGCCCTGAACCTGTCGCCGTGGAGCGCTCATGAATACGCAGTCCAACCCTCTCATCGGCAGCTGGTCCATCGTATCCACCGAACGCAAGCTGCTGCCCTCGCTCGAGGTGATCGACACCTTCCGGCCGGGCACCCGCGGCTTCATCCATTACATGCCCGACGCACGCATGTCGGTGGTCATCACCGAGGGCGGCCGTGCAGCACCCGCCGGGCTGGTGGCCACCGACCCTGAAGCCGTCGCGATGTTTCGTACCGTGATGGCCTATGCCGGACGCTACACCTTCGAAGGCGATCGGGTGCTCCACCATATCGAGATCTGCTCGCTCGAAACCTGGAGTGGGCAAACGCAGACGCGTCTGGTGCATCTCGACGGTCCGATCCTGCGCCTGTCCACGCTGGCATCCAATGACCCGTTCACCGGCCAGTACAGCCATCGCGCCATCACCTGGCAACGGATCGAGGCCTGAGCGCGCAAGAACACCGGACCGCGTGCGATATCAGGCACCCCCGTATCAATCACCGCTGTCCAGCGCTGCTGTCGTGCATCATTGCCAGAGCCTTGCAAGCCCCTGCAAGAAACCAGGAGACACCCATGAAGATGCTGCGCTCGCTCGTCCCCGCCTTGCTTGCCCTCAGCCTGGGCGCGTGCATGCACGCCCCGGGGCATAGGGCGATGCACGGCGAGCCACCCACCGGATGGACACCCCTGCTCGATGGTCGTGATCTGGCGCAATGGAGCCCGATTGGTGACGCCAACTGGCGTCTCGCCGATGGTCTTGCGCAGGCCGACAAGGGCAACGGTTTCCTGGTTTCGAAACAAAGCTACACCAACTTCCGTCTGCGCGCGGTGTTCTGGGTCGATGCCGAGGCCAACAGCGGCATTTTCATCCGTTGCTCCGAACCGACCAAGGTCGGTGCAAAGAACGCCTATGAAGTCAACGTGTTCGACAAACGTCCCGAGCAGAACTACGCCACCGGCGCCATCGTCGATGTGGCAAGCCCGGTGGTACCCATGACTGCTGGTGGCCGCTGGAACGTGTTCGAGATCACCGCGCGCGGCGATCGCTTCACGGTCACCCTCAATGGCGTACGCACGGTCGATCAGGCGCGCGACAACCGGTTCGGCAGCGGGCCGATCGCGCTGCAGTATGCCGGTGGCATGGTGAAGTTCGCGCGGGTCGACATCCTCCCGCTCTGATCCTCAACGCAGCACCCGAGGCCGCGTGGGTCTCAGTCGACCTTGAGCCCGATGGTGCGCGACAGGCGACCAAACCGATCGAGGTCGGCGGCGAGAATCGCCGCTGCCTCGCGGGGCGTACTGATGCCGGGCGCAAAACCCTGGGCGACCAGCTTGTCCTGCACCGCCTTGCGCGACAGGCCCTGCAACACCGCAGCATGGACGCTCTCGGCGATCGCCATCGGCGTCTGGGCGGGCGCCATCAGCCCGAACCATTGGTCGACTTCGTAGCCCGGCAAGCCCTGCTCGGCAACCGTCGGCACCTCGGGTGCCACCGCGATGCGAGTGCGACTGGTGACCCCGATCACCCGCAGGCGCCCCTGCTGCACATGCGGCAGGATGTTGGCTGCGGTATTGATGGCAACCGGCGCCACGCCACCCAGTACGTCGGTGAGGGCCTGTGCGCAGCCCTTGTAAGGGACATGAGTCATGTCGGTCGAGGTCATCATCTTGAACATCTCGCCGGCCAGTTGCTGCGGCGAGCCGTTGCCGCATGAGGTGTAGGCAAGCGCACCCGGTCTGGCCTTGAGCAGCGCAACGAACTCGGCAACATTGCGCGCCGCAATCTGTGGCGTCACGGCAATCATCAGTGGCGTGGTTGCCACCAGCGTCACCGGCAGGAAGTCGCGCGCGGTATCGAAGGGCAGACCTTGCAGCACCACCGCATTGATCGCGAATGAACTGGTGACCATGAGCAGGGTGAGTCCGTCAGGCGCACTGCGCGCCACCGCCTCGCTGGCGATCGAACCGTTGCCGCCCGGACGGTTTTCAACCAGAACCGGCTGACCGAGGATGGGAGATATCTCCTGCGCGATGAGTCGCGCCAGGATGTCGGTACCGCCACCGGGCGGAAAGGTGACGAGTATGCGCAGGGGCCGCTGCGGCCAGGCGGCAGCCGCTTGCGCAAGCGCGCTCTGCCCGAGCACCGATCCGAGAACACCCAGCGCAACCACAAGCACGGCACCTGCTCGTCGCATCGAGCTGCCAGCGCCACGCCGCTTGGCCGGCGCGTGATCGCATCGCGGCCTCATGCGCTGGCCACTTGCAGGGCCCGCCAGATCTTCTGCGCGCTGAAAGGCATCGTGAGATCGGTGACACCATGCGGCCGCAGCGCATCGAGAAGTGCGCTGGCCAAGGCTGCCGGCGCCCCGATCGTGCCCGACTCGCCACAGCCCTTGGCACCCAGCGGGTTGTGGGTGCAGGGTCGGCTCTCGTCAGTTTCGCTCGAAATGGATGGCAGGCCGTCAGCACGTGGCATCGTGTAGTCCATGAACGAGGCGGTGTAGAGCTGCCCCGATTCAGGATCGTATTCGGTGCCCTCCCAAAGCCCCTGTCCGACGCCCTGGGCGATGGCGCCGTGCACCTGACCCTCGACGATCATCGGATTGATGACCGTGCCGATGTCATCGACCGCGGCGTAGCGATCAAGCTGCACGACGCCGGTCTCGGGGTCGATCTCGACCTCGCACGCCTGGGCACCGTTGGACCAGGTGAGATTCACCGGGTCGTAGAAGGCCTGCTCGTGCAATACCGGTTCCATGCCCGGCGGCAGCCGGTGGGCATAGGCAGCGGCGCGGGCTACCTCGGGAAACGCCAGACTTCGATCGGTACCCGACACCCTGAAACGCCCACGTCCGGCAACGATCTCATGCTCGACATCGGCCTCGGCCGCCTCGAGCAGATGCGCCGCCAGCCGGCGGGCCTTGCCCACGATCCGATCACAGGCGGTGGCAATCGCCGAGCCTCCGATGGCCATCGAGCGCGAGCCAAAGGTGCCAGTCCCGTAAGGCACCCGACCGGTATCACCTTCAACAATCTCAACGCTGGAGAGCGGCACACCGATGCGGTGCGCGACCAGCTGCGCGAAACTGGTGGCGTGACCCTGGCCATGGTTCTGGGTGCCACAGCACACGACCAGACTGCCATCGGCCGCCACCCTGATGTCGGCCGACTCGAAGAAACCCGCCCGTGCGCCAAAAAGCCCGGCGTACTTCGAGGGGGCCACCCCCGAGCTTTCGACGAAATAGCTGATGCCAAAGCCACGCACGCGGCCCTGCGCCTCGCTGCGCGCGCGCCGCTCGGCAAACCCGGCATGGTCGGCCAGCTCGAGCACGCGATCGAAGAGCCGCGCGAAGTCACCCGTGTCATAGGTCGGCCCCACGGCAGTGGTGTAGGGCATCTGCTCGGCGGTGATGAAATTGCGCCGACGCAGGGCCATGCGATCGAATCCGAGCGTGGCGGCCGCCTTTTCCACCAGCCGCTCGAGCACGTAGCAGGCCTCGGGACGCCCGGCGCCGCGATAGGCGTCGGTGGGTACGGTATGGGTAAAGAGCGTACGCACCTCGACATCGATCTGGGGAATGCGATACGGGCCCGAGAGCACCCCGGTATAGACCGACGTGGGAACCGCAGCACCGACGGTCGAGACCCAGGCACCCAGCGAAGCGAGGGTGCGAACCCGCATCGCGAGGAAGGTGCCGTCCGCAGCAAGCGCCAGTTCAGCGTGCGTGCGGTGATCGCGTGCCTGGTAGTCGCTCACGAATGCCTCGCCGCGGGTCGATACCCAGCGCAGGGGCCGCCCGAGACGGCGCGCGGCCCAGGCGAGTACGGTCTCCTCGGGGTAATGCTTGCCCTTGGTACCGAAGCCGCCGCCGACATCGGGAGCAATCACCCGGATCGAATTTTCGGGCACGCCAAGCTGCTCGGACACGAGCTTGCGAATATGGTGTGGGACCTGGGTGGTCGAGTAGATCGCAAGCTCATGGCCACTGGCACCGCCATCGGCGGCCGGCACGGCAATCACCGCTCGCGGCTCCATCGCGGCGCAGGCGAGGCGCTGGTTGACCAGGTCGATGCTGACACGGTGCGTCGCCGCTTCGAAGGCAGCATCAGCCGCAGCCACAGAACCACGGGCAAAGCGCAGCGACAGATTGCCCGAAGCCTCTGGATGGACCTGGGGGGCACCGGGCGCAGCCGCTACCGCCACGTCGACCACCGCCGGCAGCGGTTCCCAGTCGATCTCGAGGGCTTCGGCGGCGTCGATTGCCTGCTCGCGGGTGGTGGCAACCACGATGGCCACCGCCTCACCCACATGGCGAGCCACGCCTTGCGCGAGCGACGGGCGCGGGGGCTCGACCATCACTGAGCCATCAGCACCGGGAATGTTCCAGAGCGAACGCATCGGGCCGACCCGATCGGCCGCCAGATCGGTAGCCGACAAGACCGCCACGACGCCAGGCATCGCCAGCACCGCAGCGCTTGCGCTCGCCGCAAAGGGCGCAAACCGCGCATGCGCATGCGGTGAGCGCACGAACGCCACGTGAAGTTCGCCCTCGAAACGCAGGTCGGCGACATAGCGTCCGCGTCCGGTGAGAAAGCGCTGATCTTCGCGCCGCAGCACCGGTGCGCCGATACCCTCGAACCCGGGCATCCCGACACTCGCGTTCATGACAACACCTTCAGGCGCGCTTCCAGCGCCTCCCAACGTGCCAGGGCCTGCATGAGTTCCTCCTCGATGTGCTGATGACGTTCGCCCAGTTCGGCAGCCCGTCGCGCGTCGGACCGAAACACCGCGCCCTCGGCCAGCTCGGCCGCAATCGAGGTCTGCTCGACCTCCAGCGCCTCGATCTGCGCGGGCAGGCGATCGAGCTCCTGCTGCTCACGATAGCTCAACTTGGGACGCGACGCTGCCACCGGCGCGGGCGCACGTGATGAGGCAACGGATGCCGGCGCAACCCCTGCCGATGCGACTGCGGCACCCGGACGCGCTGGCGCGGGGAATCCGCCAGCGTTTGCTGCAACGGCATCACCAGTGGCAAGCGCGGTACGCACACGCGCATCGAGATAATCCTGATAGCCACCGGCATATTCACGCCACACGCCCTTGCCTTCGGCGGCGATCGTCTGCGTCACCACGTTGTCGAGAAAGGTCCGGTCGTGGCTGACCAGAAAGAGCGTGCCCTGATAGGCGCCGAGCAGTTCCTCGAGCAGTTCGAGCGTGTCGATGTCCAGATCGTTGGTCGGCTCATCCAGTACGAGCACATTGGCCGGACGGGCAAAGAGCCGTGCCAGCAAGAGCCGGTTACGCTCGCCACCCGAGAGCGTACGCACCGGCGAGCGAGCGCGCTCGGGGGCAAAGAGAAAATCGCCCAGATAGCTCATCACATGGGTGCGGCGGCCACCAATCTCGACCCACTCGGACCCCGGGCTGATGGTATCGGCGAGCGTCGCCTCATCATCGAGTTGCTCGCGCATCTGATCAAAGTAGGCGACCTCGATCTGGGTGCCACGGCGCACGGTGCCCGCATCGGGCTCGAGCGTGCCGAGTATGAGTCGCAGCAAGGTGGTCTTGCCGGCACCATTGGGACCAATGAGCCCCACCTTGTCACCGCGAGCGATGCGCGCGGTGAAATCGTGCACGATCGGGCGGCCACCAAACGATTTGCTCACACCGGTGAGTTCGGCCACCAGACGCCCCGAGCGATCACCGGTGGCAAGGCTCATCTGCACATTGCCTGCCAGCGATCGGCGCTGCGAACGCTCGACGCGCAAGGCCTCCAGCCGACGCACCCGACCTTCATTGCGGGTACGACGCGCCTCGACGCCCTTGCGTATCCACACCTCCTCCTGCGCCAGCAACTTGTCAAAGCGCCGATCGGCAGCCTGCTCGGCGGCAAGTTCGGCTTCCTTGCGCTCGCGGTACTCGCGATAGCTGCCCGGGTAACTGCGCAGCACACCGCGATCGAGTTCGACGATGCGATTGGCGACTGCATCGAGAAAGCTGCGATCGTGGGTAATCACGACCACCGCACCGCGCCAGCCTCCGATGAGCTCTTCGAGCCAGGCAATCGAACCCAGATCGAGGTGATTGGTCGGCTCATCGAGGAGGAGCAGGTCAGGTTCGATCACCAGGGCACGCGCGATGGCGACCCGTTTGCGCATGCCCCCCGAGAGGGTATCGACCAGCGCCGCCGGCGCAAGCTCCAGACGGTCGAGCACCTGCTCGACGCGAAGGCGCGACTGCCAGGCGCCGGAGCGCTCGAGTTCCGACTGCAGTTCGGCGTATTCGCGCAGCAGCGCATCAGCCGTCGCTGCATCGTGGGAGCCTGCCAGCGCGTCGGTGAGCTGCTCGAATCGCGCAAGCGAACGGGCCTGCCCGCCAAGCCCGCTGGCCACCGCCTCGAACACGGTGGCGCCCGCCTCGAACACCGGTTCCTGGGGCACGCTGGCCACACGCAGCCCACCTTGCAGGGTGACGCGGCCATCGTCCAGCGCCGTCTCCCCGGCCAGGACCCGCAGCAAGGAGGACTTGCCGGTGCCATTGCGGCCGACCAGGCCGATGTGCTCGCCCGTCTCGATCGACAGTTCGGCCCCATCGAGCAGCGGATGATGCCCGTAGGCGAGGTGGGCGTTGCCCAAGGTGATCAATGACATGGGGTGGCTGGCCGGGGGAGAATCGATACAAGGGTTCGGGGAGGCCCGCTGGACGCGATCGACCCGGGGAGTCAGCACCCGGCGCGAAAGGCCCATGCGCACGGCTCGATGATAGCCTGAGCGCGCACCGCCCTCCCGCTGCCCACGCCCGCGCAGGGCCGATATACTCAGCGCTCACAGCCCAAGGCACCGCCGGAGACAGCATGGACCCCCGCCCCGAAGACACCCTGCACACGACATCGCACTATTTTCTCGAAGGGCTGAACGAGATCGGGATCGACTACCTGTTCTGCAATTTCGGCACCGATCACGCACCCCTCATCGAGGAAATGGCGCGGTGGAAGCGCGAAGGTCGCGCCTTCCCGCCCACCATCCTGTGCCCGCACGAGAACACCGCGATGCACATGGCCGCGGGCTATGCCGCCATCACCGGCCGCGGTCAGGCGGTGATCGTGCATGTGGACGCCGGCACCGCCAACTGCGTGCTGGGCGCCCACAACATACGCCGCTCGCGCACGCCGCTCCTGCTCATGGCCGGCAAGGCCCCCTTCACCGCCCATGGCGAACTCGAAGGATCGCGCGACAACTACGTGCACTTCGTTCAGGAGCCCTTCGACCAGGCAAGCCTCGTGCGCCCCTACGTGAAGTGGGAATGGACGCTGCCCTCGGGCGTCATCACCAAGGAAGTGCTGCGCCGCGCTCACACCGTCTCGCACACCGACCCCAAAGGCCCCATCTACCTGATGCTGCCGCGCGAGACCCTGGCTGAAACCTGGCCTGAGAGTGCGGTTCGCGCCTACCCGGATGAACGCTACGGCCGCGCCTCGAGCGGCATGGCCGACCCGGTGGCCATCGAGCAGTTGGCCGACCGACTGCTGGCCGCCGAGCGCCCGACCCTGTACGTGGCCTATGCCGGCCGCAACCACGCCGCACCGGGGCTCATCGAGGCGCTTGCCACGTTCCTCGGGATGGGCGTGGTCGATTCAAGCCCGATTCACCTCAACCTGCCGCACGACTCGCCGAATTTCCTCGGCTCGACGCCGGCCGACCATGTCCCCGAGACCGATGTCGGCCTGCTGGTCGATGTCGACGTACCGTGGATACCCAAGCTCACGCGTGAGAACCCGTCCACCTGGTGGGCGCATGTCGACATCGACGTGGTGAAGCAGGACTTCCCGATGTGGGGTTTTGCCACCAACCTGCGCGTTCAGGGCGACAGCACCCTGATCCTGGGGCAGATCCTCGCTGCGGTGCAGGCGCGTGCCACAGCGGCCGATCTGGAGCATGCCGCGCGCCGCCGCGCAGCGGTGGCCGAACGCAGCACCGCACGCCGTCAGCGTCTGGCCACCGCGGCCGCCGAGCCTGGCACCCCGGGCAACATCAATCCGGCCTGGATCTGCGCCCAGATTGCAGCCCGCTTGAACCCCAACGACATCATCGTGAACGAGGCGGTACGCAACGCACCCAACGTGCTCAATCACGTGCCGCGCACCGTACCCGGCACCTACATCGGATTTGCGGGTGGCGGTCTGGGTGGCGCCTCGGGCCTCGCCCTGGGAGCCAAGCTGGGCTCACCGGAGGCCCAGGTGGTGCAGTTCATCGGCGATGGCGGCTTTTACTTCAACAACCCATCGTCAACCTACGCGGTCGCGCGCCAGTACAAGCTGCCCATCCTCACCGTCGTGTTCGACAACGGCGGCTGGTCGGCGGTGAAGGAGGCCACCTTGCGCATGTACGCCGAAGGTGAAGCCGCCGATACCCGAGAGTTCCAGGCCCATCTCGCCCCCGATGTGCAGTACGCCGATGTCGTGCGATCGGCCGGCGGTCACGGCGAGACCATCGCCGACCCGGCGGCGCTGCCTGCGGCCATCGATCGCTGCCTTGCCGCGCTGCGCGACGGACGGGCCGCCCTGCTGCATGTGAAAGTTCCGCGCATCTGAGCACCCCGGGCAGTTGCACAGACTGTCCTCACCCACCCACTGGAGACATCCGATGTCACGACGTCAGTTCCTGCAGCGCTCGGCAATCGCCGGCGCCGGTGCCCTGGCCGCTCCGGCCGTCCTCGCCCAGACCGGGCCACAGATCCGCTGGCGCATGACCAGCAGCTTTCCGAAAACGCTCGACACGCTCTTTGGCGCCGGCGAGCTGATTGCGAAGCGTGTGGCGGCGGCCACCGGCGGCCGGTTCGAGATACGCACCTTTGCCCCCGGCGAGATCGTACCGGCGCTGCAGGTGGTCGACGCAGTCCAGAACGACACGGTCGAGATGGGCTACACCGCCGGCTACTACTACGTGGGCAAGGATCCGACCTTTGCCTTCGATACGGCGATGCCCTTTGGCCTCAACACCCGCCAGACCAATGCCTGGATGATGCATGGCGGTGGCGACAAGCTGATGGATGAATTCTTCCGCCAGTACAACATCAAGGCCCTGCCCGCGGGCAATACCGGCGCCCAGATGGGCGGCTGGTATCGGCGCGAATTCAACACGGTGAAGGACCTGCAGGGCATGAAGTTCCGCATCGCAGGCTTTGCCGGGCAGGTGCTGGCTCGCCTGGGCGTGGTGCCGCAGCAGATCCCGGCGGCCGACATCTACCCCTCGCTCGAAAAAGGCACCATCGATGCCGCCGAGTGGGTAGGCCCTTACGATGACGAGAGACTGGGCCTGGCCAAGGTGGCCAAGTTCTACTACGCGCCGGCGTTCTGGGAAGGCAGTGCACAGCTGTCGCTGTACATCAACAGCAAGCAGTGGGAGTCGCTGCCCCCCGAGTACAAGGCCATCCTCGAGTCGGCCTGCGCCGAGGCGGTGCTCTGGAGCACGGCGCGCTACGACGCACTGAACCCGCCCGCACTCAAGCGCATGGTGGCCTCCGGCGCACAACTGCGCCGCTTCCCGCGAGTCGTCATGGAGGCGGCCCACAAGGAGGCGCAGGCTCTGTACGCCGAGACCGCCGCCAAGAACGAGAACTTCCGCAAAGTCTACGAGTCGTGGAACAAGTTCCGGATCGAACAGGTGCAATGGAACCAGGTCGCAGAACTGCCGTTCGACAACTTCATGGCCTCGATCAAGAACTGAGCCTCACAGGAAAGCCCCGGGGGCGCCTCGCGCGGCGCCCCTGCGAATGCCTAGGGGCTCGCTGGCGCCGGCTCGCTCGAGGCACCCGAGGCGGGCGCATTGAACCCGTTGAAGTCTGAGGACTGCGCATCGCGCTCGGTGTCGGCCTGCGACGTATCCTCGGGCATCTCGATACGGACGCGATCGAGATCGACCGTCTGCTCGACATCGAGCCACATCGTCACGAGGCCTGGCCACACGATCACGATGATTGCCATCACCACCTGCAGCAGCACCCAGGGAATGGCACCCAGGTAGATATCGCTGCTCTTCACGCTCTTGGGGGCAATGCCGCGCAGATAGAAAAGCGCAAACCCGAACGGCGGGTGCATGAACGAGGTCTGCATGTTCACGCACAGCAGCACACCGAACCAGATGAGATCGATGCCCATCTTGGCCGCGACCGGCGCGAGCAGCGGAATGATGATGAACGCGATCTCGAAGAAATCGAGGAAGAACGCGAGGAAGAACACGAAGAGATTCACCACCACCAGGAAGCCCACCACGCCCCCGGGCAGACTGGACAGGAGGTGTTCGATCCAGACCCCGCCATCGACGGCCAGAAAGACCAGGCTGAAGGTGCGCGAACCGATGAGGATGAACACCACCATGGCGGTGATGCGCATGGTTGAGTCCATGCTCTGGCGCACCAGCGGCCAGCTGAGCCTGTGGTGCATGGCTGCAAGGCCGATTGCACCCACCGCGCCCATGGCGCCCGCTTCGGTCGGGGTGGCATACCCGAGGAAGATGGTGCCCAGCACGAGAAAGATCAGCACCACCGAGGGCACCATGCCCCAGAGCACGCGCCGGATGAGCGGCCAGCCATGCAGGGTGCGGGCCTCCTTGGGCAGCGGCGGCACCCACTGCGGGCGAAACACGGACACCGCAAGGATGAAGAGGATGAAAAGCAAGGTCTGCACGATCGAAGGGCCGATGGCGCCCTTGTACATGTCACCGACCGAGCGCCCCAGCTGATCGGCCAGCACCACCAGCACGAGTGATGGCGGGATGAGCTGGGTGATCGTGCCCGAGGCCGCGATCACCCCGGTGGCGAGCTTCATGTCGTAACCGTAGCGTTGCATGATCGGCAGCGAGATGAGTCCCATGGCAATGACCGAAGCGGCCACCGTACCGGTGATCGCCCCGAGGATGGCGCCAACGATGATGACCGCATAGGCGAGCCCCCCGGGCACCGATCCGAACAGCTGCCCAGTACCCTCGAGCAGGTCTTCGGCCAGGCCACAACGCTCGAGAATGGCCCCCATGAAGGTGAAGAACGGAATGGCGAGCAAGAGGTCGTTGGACAGGATGCCAAAGATGTTGAGGGGCAGATTGCCGAAAAAGGCAGGGGTCAGATAACCCAGCTCGATCGCCGCAAGCCCGGCAGTGAGCCCAAGTGCTGCGAGCGAAAACGCCACCGGAAAGCCGATGAGCATGAAGAGCACCAGCCCCAGAAACATGAGCGGGGGCATGAGCGACATGGTCATTGCAACGGCCTCTCGTATTCCACGTCCATGTCATGCGCACCACACAGGTAGGCGACGCGCTTGACGATTTCGGCCAGTCCCTGCAGCGCCAGCATGCCAAACCCTGCCGGCATCACCACCTTGACCCACCAGCGTGGCAAGCCACCGGCGTTGTTCGACATCTCACCGGACGTAAACGACTCGAGGAAGAAGGGCCATGCCATCCAGAGGAACAGGATGGTCGCCGGCATCAGGAAGGCCAGAAACCCGAGCAGGTCGACCCAGGCGCGGGTCCGCGGGGCGAGTCGCCCGTAGATGATGTCGACCCGCACATGCTCGTTCACCTTGAGCACCCAGGGTGCACCCAGCATCACGATGCCGGCAAACATGTACCACTGCGCTTCGAGCCAGGCGTTGGAACTGCGGTCGACAAGATAGCGCACGCTTGCATTGCCGGCGCTCACCACGCAGGAGGCGAGGATGAGCCAGCTCGCAAGGCGCGCGAACCGCTCGCTCAGCCAGTCGATACCCTCTGCGATGCGCAGCCAGACTTTCACCCGAGACTCCTCGTATGGCCCTGCCGACCCGACCCGCGACAGTCCGGACGAGCCGCGGGGCACTCTGCGGCGGGCACCCGGAATTGTCAACCAGCCCAGGCAGTTGGCACGGAGAAAGGTATGCTGGCCCGGATAAAGGCGCGCTGATCCGGGGTGTCAAGCATGGCCGGCAACGAAAACGCTATAATTTCCCTCTCCGGTGGCCTTTCGAGTGGCTCGGGTTCAGGTGCCGTGCAACGCATCTGGGCGGCTGTCCTGCCCCGACTCCAACGCCCCCTCCGATCCGAATGCCCGTAGCGGTGCCCCTTCTCTCGATGACTATCGCGCATGGCTTGCATGTCGCCGACCGGCCGCTCGCGGTAATGATCGGCAACTTTGACGGCGTCCATCGCGGCCATCAGGCGATGGCCGCCCGCACCGTGGCGGCCGCTCGCGAGCGTGGTCTGGGTGCGGCCGCCCTCACCTTCGAGCCTCATCCGCGCGAGTTTTTCCAAAGCGCCACCGCACCCGCACGCATCACGCCCCTGCGCGAAAAACTGCGCCTGCTCATGGCTCTCGGACTTGACCGCGTCCATGTCGCTCGTTTTACTCGCGCCTTTGCCGCGCTGACGCCTGAGGCCTTCGTCGATCAGGTACTGATCGGCACCTTGCGCGCGCGCTGGCTGATGGTGGGTGCCGACTTCTGTTTCGGCGCACGGCGCTCGGGCGACGTGGCCCGGCTGCGCGCACTGGCCAGCGAGCGGGACGTCGAAGTCGAGGTGCTCGAGGACGTACTCGAAGGAACCGAACGCATCTCGAGTTCGGTGGTGCGTGCGGCGCTCGACGCGGGCGATCTTGACCGGGCGCAGGTTCTTCTCGGGCGCACATTCCGCATCAGCGGACGGGTCGTGCACGGCCAGAAACTGGGTCGAACGCTGGGCTTTCCCACCGCCAACATCCAGTTGAAGTACAACCGCCCGCCGGTATTCGGCATCTTTGCGGTTCGGGTGCATGGCATCGGCCCGCTGCCGCTCGATGCCGTGGCAAGCCTGGGGTTTCGCCCTACCGTGACAGAGGAACGGCGCGCTTCGCTCGAGGTGTTCGTCTTCGATTTTGCAGGCGATCTCTACGGCCGGCACCTGGATATCGAATTTGTGGCGAAACTGCGCGACGAGGAAACCTACAACGGGCTCGATGCGCTGAAGGCGGCGATCGCACGCGATTGCGCCCATGCATTGGCCATCCTGCGTGCGCCTGGCAGCGCAAGCCCGACAGATGCGGCCGCGCCCCCCCTTCGTGCTGCGACTGCGCACGCCCCTCCTCCCGGCTCCTCAAGCCCAGACATCCCCCATGGCTAAAGACAAGACATCCGACAAGCCCGAATTCCGCTCGACGCTCAATCTGCCCGACACGGCATTTCCGATGCGCGGCGACCTCGCCCGACGCGAGGTCGAGTGGGTGAAGGGCTGGCAGGAAGGCCACCTCTACGAACGCATCAGGGCGGTATCCCGAGGGCGTCGCCGCTTCGTCCTGCATGACGGCCCGCCCTACGCCAATGGCGACATCCACATCGGGCATGCCGTCAACAAGATCCTGAAGGACGTGATCGTGAAGTCGCGCCAGCTGGCCGGCTTCGATGCACCCTATGTGCCGGGCTGGGATTGCCACGGCATGCCGATCGAGATCCAGATCGAGAAGAAGTACGGTCGCAGCATCAGCACGGCACAAGTGCAGGCTCACTCACGCGCCTACGCCACCGAGCAGATCGCCCGCCAGAAGACCGACTTCATCCGGCTGGGCGTGCTCGGTGACTGGAACAACCCCTACACGACCATGGCCCGCGGCAACGAGGCCGACGAGATCCGCACCCTCGGACGACTGGTGACCGGTGGTTATGTCTTTCGCGGGCTCAAACCGGTGAACTGGTGCTTCGACTGTGGTTCGGCACTGGCCGAGGCCGAGGTCGAATACGCCGATCGCAAGGATGTCGCGATCGATGTGGCCTTTCGCATTGCCGAACCGGCGCGACTCGCCGCCGCCTTCGGCCTGGCGCAGTTGCCGCATGACAACGCATCCATCGTCATCTGGACCACCACGCCCTGGACGATCCCGTCCAACCAGGCACTGAACGTCCACCCCGAGTACCGCTACGAACTGGTGGAAACGTCGCGCGGCCTGCTGATCCTGGCGGCCGACCTGCGCGAGGCGTGTCTGGCGCGCTATGGCCTCGAGGGCACGGTCGTGGCCAGTTGCTCGGGTGCGGCGCTCGAGCGTATCGAATTCTGCCACCCGCTCTACGAGCGCCGCTCGCCGGTGTTTCTGGGCGACTACGTGACCCTCGATACCGGTACCGGCATCGTCCACAGTGCACCGGCCTACGGCGTCGAGGACTTCGAATCGTGCCGCCGCTATGGCATGAAAAATGACGAGATCCTCACGCCCGTGATGTCCGACGGACGCTACGACCCGGCCTTGCCCCTCTTTGGCGGCCTGCGCATCTGGGACGCCAACCCGAAGATCGTCGAGACACTCACCGAACGCGGTGCACTGCTGCACTCGGCCACGTTCGGTCACAGCTACATGCACTGCTGGCGGCACAAGACGCCGATCATCTACCGGGCGACGAGCCAGTGGTTTGCCGGCATGGACGTGGCACCCAACGGTGAACGCCGCACGCTGCGCGAGGATGCACTGGCCGCGGTCGAGGCCACCCGCTTCTTTCCGGCCTGGGGCAAGGCACGACTGCACGGCATGATCGCCAACCGGCCCGACTGGACGCTCTCGCGGCAACGGTCCTGGGGCGTGCCGATGGCGTTCTTCGTGCACCGGGCAAGCGGTGAACTGCACCCGCGCACGCCCGAGCTGCTCGAGGCAGTCGCCCGACGTGTGGCCGAGTCGGGCATCGAGGCCTGGCAAGCAATGAGTGCCGAAGAACTCCTCGGCGATGAGGCGCGCGACTACGAAAAAGTGACCGATACCCTCGATGTCTGGTTCGACTCGGGCTCGACCCATCAGACCGTGCTGCGCGGCTCGCACGCCGACTCGTGCCACTTTCCGGCCGACCTCTACCTCGAGGGCTCCGATCAGCACCGCGGCTGGTTCCACTCGTCGCTGCTGGTAGCCTGCATGCTCGATGGCCGCGCACCCTACGAGGCGCTGCTCACCCACGGCTTCGTGGTCGATGGCGAAGGGCGCAAGATGTCCAAGTCGATGGGCAATGTGATCGCCCCGCAGAAGATCTCCGACAGCCTCGGAGCCGAGGTGCTGCGCCTCTGGGTGGGGGCGACCGACTATTCGGGCGAACTGTCGATCTCGACCGAGATTCTCAACCGCGTGGTCGAATCGTATCGGCGCATCCGCAACACGCTGCGCTTTCTGCTGGCCAACACCGCCGACTTCGATCCGACCCGCGATCGTCTCGATACGACCCAGTGGCTCGATATCGATCGCTACGCCCTGGGGCTGCTGCATGCACTGCAGACCGATCTGGCCGCTGCCTATGGCCGCTACGAATTTCACACGGTGGTGCAGCGCCTGCAAACCTTCTGTTCGGAAGATCTGGGCGGCTTCTATCTCGACATCCTGAAAGACCGCCTCTATACCGCAGCCACCGACAGCCGCGAGCGGCGCTCGGCCCAGAACGCGCTTTGGCACATCAGCCGCAGCCTGGTGCTCCTGATGGCCCCCATTCTCAGCTTCACCGCCGAAGAAGCGTGGCCCTTTGTCAACCGATCAAGCGGCCTGGCGGGCACCGTGGGCACTGCCGACCCGGCATCGGGCGAGGGCCCCGACAGCGTGTTCTTCCATGTCTGGCCCGAGTTGCCGGCACTGACCGATGAGGAGGCACTCATCAGTCGCTGGACGCGCATTCGCGCCATCCGTGCCGAGGTGCAGAAGGAACTCGAAGCAGTACGGGTGGCCGGTGCCATAGGCTCATCGCTGCAGGCCGAAGTGGCCCTGCGCGCCAGTGACCTCGATCGCGAAGCGCTCGAATGGCTGGGCGAAGACCTGCGCTTCGTGCTCATCACCTCGGCGGCATCGGTCCAAGCCGGCGATTCGGGTACCCCCCTGCAGGTGATGGTGCGTGCCTCGGGCCACGTCAAGTGCCCGCGCTGCTGGCACTGGCGCGCCGATGTGGGGGCAGACCCCGCGCATCCGGCCCTGTGCGGCCGCTGCACAAGCAACCTCTTTGGTTCGGGCGAGGCGCGCACCCATGCCTGAGGCAGGCGCGCGCCACAGCGCGTCGCTGCGCCTCTGGCTCGCGCTTGGCGTGCTGGTGGCAGCGGCCGACCAGATCACAAAGGCTCTGGTGGTGGCGCGCTTTGCCGAAGGCGAATCGCTTGCGCTCAACCCGGTGTTCAGTCTCGTGCTGGTCTACAACAGCGGGGCAGCGTTCAGCTTCCTGGCGACGGCTGGCGGCTGGCAGCGCGCGTTCTTCATCGCATTGTCGTCGCTCGCCTCGGCACTGATCGTCACGCTGCTGGTGCGTCACCGCGACGAGCCCCTGATGTGTGCAGCCCTTGGCCTGATTCTGGGGGGCGCCGTCGGCAACCTGATCGATCGAATCGTCATTGGCCGGGTCGTCGATTTCTTGCTCTTTCACTGGGGACCTGATGCCTTCCCCGCCTTCAATCTGGCCGACAGCGCCATAACGCTCGGCGCCGTCCTGCTCATCATCGACAGCCTGCGCAGCGCGCGCGCTGCGAGACAGCCAGGCTGAATTGCTGCCACACTCGCATCGAACTGGGCGCCGTCACCACCGTGACGAAGAGGCTTGCAGTACCGCTGCACCATTGAGGAGACCCCTGGCATGAACATCCTGCTGGCAACGCCCCGTGGCTTCTGCGCCGGGGTCGAACGAGCGATCGAGATCGTCGAACGCGCCATCGAACTGCACGGTGCGCCGATTCACGTGCGCCACGAAATCGTGCACAACCGGCATGTGGTGGAAGAACTGCGCGGCAAGGGCGCCATCTTCATCGAGGAACTGGCCGACGCACCCGCTGGCAGCATCGTGATCTTCAGTGCCCATGGCGTATCGCGTGCCGTTCGCGACGAAGCCGCCGCACGCGGCTTGAAGATCTTCGACGCGACCTGCCCGCTGGTCACGAAGGTGCATGTCGAAGTGGCTCGAATGCGCGCCGAGGGGCGCGAAATCGTGATGATAGGCCACCGTGGGCACCCCGAAGCCGAAGGCACCATGGGGCAAGCGGCCAGTGGCATGCACCTGGTTGAAACCGTTGCCGATGTCGCCACGCTCACGGTTGCAGATCCGCTTCGACTTGCCTGGGTGACCCAGACCACGCTCTCGGTCGATGACGCAGCGGCTATCGTCGCAGCGCTCAGAACACGGTTTCCGGACATCGTCGGCCCAAAGAAAGACGATATCTGCTACGCCACTCAGAACCGGCAGGATGCGGTGAAGCAACTGGCAGCCCAGTCTGACGCAGTGATCGTGGTGGGCTCACCCAACAGTTCGAACTCCAACCGACTGCGCGAGGTCGCCACCAATATGGGGCGCCCCGCGTGGATGGTCGACCATGCCGACCAGATCGAACCTGGGTGGCTCGATGGCATCGGCACCGTCGGTGTGACGGCAGGCGCCTCCGCGCCTGAAGTGCTGGTCAACCAGGTGGTCGCACGGCTACAGAGCCTGGGCGGGGGTACGGTCAGTGCGCTCGAGGGCATCGTCGAGAACGTGTCGTTTCCGCTGCCCAAGGGTCTGTCGCGAACGGCGTGACGCAGCGGGGCTGAATGCCCGGCTTGCCTACGGTATACTCTGGCCCCCCGGCGCATGCCGGGTGTGTGAAGCGTGCCGGCATAGCTCAGTTGGTAGAGCAGCGCATTCGTAATGCGAAGGTCGGGGGTTCGACTCCTCTTGCCGGCACCATGCATTTACAGACTTGGCGCACAGCAGGACTGCGACTGCGACACATCTGAGTGCCCGAGACGTGGCGCCCCGAGTGTGTTCTGGCCTGTCGCCAACCATTCAAGCCTGACGGTGCTGCCTGTCACGGACATGCAGATCGCGGCCCCCTTGCTGCGAGTAACGATAGCACCCACCAGCGGTAACCGACTGCGCAAACCATCACAGGTCATGGCCGACAAGGTAATGACCGTCAAACGAGAGAAACTCGCGCCACCATCTTGGTCATCGCGGGTACAGAACCACTGCCCTCAGCGACTCGTGATCAGGCCAGCCACCAGTTTCGGATGAAAAGGCCTCGAACCGGTACTGTATCTTCGCGCCGATCGGGCTGCCATTGCGTCGCACAGGCTGGATAGGTGCGGTCGTCAGAAATCGCTCGAGCAGGGATGCGAATCGCCAGTCACCCGCGCCAGACAACACCTCATGGGCTTTGACCACGCCTTCGCGCGTGATGTAGACATTGACCAGAACCCAGGCCGACATGGGCTCTGGCATCATGACTCGCAAGAAAGGAAACGGCAGGGGGTTGATGCTGTCACGCTCGTTGACCGCCAGAAAAGTGTCGCCCGGGAAATCCGTATCGGCAACCTCGGGTTCTGGAGCAGCGTCCTTGTCGGGGGCAGCGGTGGGGGCAGTACTGGAGACAGGCTCCGTGGCAGGCGGTGCGCCCGGCGGTACAGCATCGACCGGTCTCGGGTCCGGTTTGACCGGTTCAGGGGTGTCATGCCGGCTCACTCGCAGAGTGATCGCCGCCGGCACTCGCACCGCCCTCGACCTGGCTATCTCCCCTGCAGGTACCGACTCGGCGCCGATTTCAGGTGCACGCTCGGCCAACGCAGCGTCTGCGACAAACCGCCCGACAAGGTTATGGCCAAGCGCGAGAAAAAGGCTGGCCATCAACCCATGAATCGCGCCTGAAGCGAGCCATGCAGCACTGCGCGGCATACGTTCGATTAGACGCACCCCCGATGCCTCGCTATCATGCGGTGATGAATACGCCGCTCACTCGCCCGGAAGTTGCCGCTCTGCTGCACGGCCATGGCATCCACGCCACGCGCCAGCGCATCGATGTGGCGCATGCACTGTTCGGACAGACACGGCACCTGAGCGCCGAGCAGATACTGGAACACCTCAATACCGGGCAGGCGGCCGAGGCCGACAGCGACTTCGAAGGCGGGCCTGCCGGCAGTGCGGTGTCCAAGGCCACCGTCTACAACACGCTGCGGCTGCTGCTCGAGCGTGGTGCCATCAGGGCCCTGGTGGTCGAGGCAACACGGGTGCTCTACGACCCCAATACCGCGCCCCACCACCACTTCTTCAACACGCTCACCGGCGAGCTCACCGACTTTCCGGCCGGACAGGTCACGGTCGAGGGGCTGCCGGTACCGCCGGCAGGTACCCTCGCCGACGCCGTGGACATCGTGGTCCGCATACGTCCGGCCCCAGAGGCCCGCCGCTAGCGCATCTCGCGCCATGCGGCACGCCGCCCCACAAAGGGCTGAATGTTGGCTGTCAGCGAGCTCGAAAAGCTGTCGTTGGCCCCCGTGACCTGAACAACCGGGGTGGCACCGACGACGTAGACTGTCGTGCCGACGGCCGATATCGGCAAGGCCGTACGCGCCGACTGCCCGGCACCGGCCGCGGGGAGGCCTGTCTGCACGTTGAGGACGTAGACCCATGACTGTCCTCCGGCCACGCAGGGGTCATTGCTCGGTGCGTTGCTCACCAACACCAGATTGCCGCCGATCACCACCGGATTGACCAGTAGCCGCTCACTGGAGGTGCCACCGGTGACGACCCCGGGCAGGTCGAGCACATAGCCCTTGACCGAGGCCGTATTGGTGTTGGCATTGACCGTCGTACCGCTCACCTGCAATCCGACCAGATCGCTGCGGGCGAGCGTACCCGGCAGGGTGTTGCTCTGCGGATAGGTGTCGATCAAGCCGTACACGGATTGCACCTGCGTCGTTATGCGGTCCGCATCGGAAAAGAGCTGTCCGGTACCCAGGGACAGCAGCGGCATATTGGCCGGTGAAGAATACATCTCGGGCATGGTAGTGACCGGCTGCGCAACCCCCTTGGCATCGACCAGCTTGGCAAGCAGGGTAGGTCGCATCGTGTCGGGAGATGCCGGCGTGCGCAGGTCGTAGCGCCAGACATTGCCATTGAGATCACCGCCGTAGGCAAAGAGAGCGGTATTGTCAATCGTCGAATTGCCGATCCAGGCATTCACCTGGGCGAGGCCCGATTCGGCGGCTGATCCCGAGTCCAGGCCATTCCAGTTGTTGTCCAGCCGTTTCACCTCGGCCCCGGTGACCGCGTCGAGAATGTACAGGTGGCCCTTGCCGTCGCGGTTGTTGTAGCCCGAGGCGACGATGACCACCCACTGCCCGGTGGTCAGTTTCGTGATCACTGGCGTGCTGTAGGCAAAGCCCAGCTGACAGGCCTCATACAGGCCGCTGGCCGCTTGCGTCACATCGGTCTGGCCACTGCACGCCGCATCGGACGGATTGCGCCTGAACTCCCACAAGGGGGTCGGCTTGGCCGCACTCGGGTCAGTGATGTCGATCGCGTAGAACCCCGAGGTACCGCTCAGCGCCCCACCGCCCCGACTGCCTCCCACCAGGATCGAGCGCCACTTCTGGGCAACCGCATCGTAGACATCGGCCGCGACCGCCGCACCGTCGAGAATGAATTTATGGTTGGTGGCGTAACTGGGCGAAGCAATCTGAAAGACCTCGGGCGCCACCGAACTGGGCATCATCGCCCACTTCTCGGCCACGCCGCTGCTGGTGCTGGGGTCAAAGGCATGCACGAACCCATCGTTGGCCGCCAGATAGATGCGCGGTGCCCGGCTGGCATTGGCCGACTTGAAGGTGCCATAACCATTGTCGGTATAGTTGAATACCGGCGCCCCGACATACACCGGCTGGCCATCGACGATGTCGCCCAGAGGCATGAAGTTCGCGTTGTTGTCGACCCGATAGCGAAAGAGCTGCCCTGCCTGCATCGGTGCCGATATCTCCTTGGCCCGCGAGCCGCGCAGCCAGTTCACCAGATCGCCACCACTGGACCCGAGATAACCCTTGTCGCTCGTCCGGGTATCGAGTGCGGTCTGCAGGTTGACCGCACCCACTGAGCCGGGCAACCGGGTACCGCCCGCACCGGCCGTACACTGCGTGCCGCTCTTGACCGGGGTATCCCATAACAGATCATAGGCTGACGACCCATTCATCACGAGCATGTTGCGATCGTCGCACCACAAGCCCGATGATTTGTCGTACTGGATCCGGGTGCGCAGGCTTGCACTCGCGCTCACCGCCGGCCCAGTCGTCGTGATCGGCGTGACGGCCGAGGCATCGATGGTTGCAGCCTGCACCAGCAGGTCGCCCACCCAAAGCGTCGGCCAGTAGGCGGTGAAAAAGTTCGTGAAGGCCGCGCCGTTGGCGTTCTGTTGCACCCGATCCGCCGCCGCAGCCCCCCCGTAAACCGGGACGCTCACGACCGAACTCACCATGTTCATGAGACCCTGAACGACATCGGACACGTTGTTGGCGGCGTAATAACGCCCGCGTCCATTGACGGCGGCGTGCCAGAGATCATCGACACGCGCGTCATTGGCGCCAGAGTTGAGTGGGGGCGCAGTCGGGGCCGGCCAGACCTTGGTGCCCGCCACCAGGCTCGCCCAGTCGCTGGCGCTGGCCGGATTGGTCGCGTAATCAGGGGCATATTTGAGATAACCCGACACGCCCAGTCCCATGGTGTAGGTCGTCATGTGCTGGAATCGGTTGGTATCGCTGAGCGGTGATGCCCCTGCCGCAGGTACCGGCAGGTTGTTGGGCATCGAGGGTCGGATATCAGTGTCGTAGTAGTACATGGCGATGTCAGCCAGGCTGCGCGTGATGCCGACTGAGATGGGCTTGGGCGTGGTGTCACGCCCTTTGGATCGACTCCAGGTGTATTTGATCGGCGCGCCGCTGGCGTCATGGGTGAACCCGGGTACGCGAAACCAGAAGTATGTCGAGAGGTCAGACGGCACCGGAGCCTGTGAGCAGACGAACCGCAAGTCGATCTGCGTGCCTGCGCACGTCATGTTCGGGTTAGGCCAATCATCCCGGTAAAAGTAGTGGGTACCGATTTGCCTGATCGTCTTGTTCTGGGGCCAGCTGGTACCCTTCTCTACCCACGGCACCAGCTGACAACCGCCCTCTCCTGCGTACGCGGTCGTACCGCCCGTCGTGGTGCATGAACCCGACTGCTCGCCTGTCGGGCAGGTCGTCGTCCCCCCATTGATGGATGAGGTGTAATTGAACAGGACATCGCATACGCCGCCCGGACAAGCGGGAGTGCCAGAGGCAAGCGTACTCGTGATCGTCAATGGCGCGTTTCCAGGCTGGTTATAGGTTTCCACCGTGCCCATGTTGTTCGTGTTGCTTCCGCCGACGTAAAACTGGCGGAAGTATCCGTTCAAGTACTGGTAGCGACCCACGACATGATCGGCATCTCGTGGCACGAGCAGGGGTGAGGGCAAGGTGGTCTCGGTCCCGTCCTGATTGAGCGTGTACGCCTCGTAGGACCCACTCACGGAGCTGGGCTGGATACCCATGTTGTTCGGGATTAACAGGGTCGCGTCCATGCCGACAGGGGCGTTGTAACCCAGCCAGCAGTCCGTACTGGTGACGGTGTACGTGTCATCGAAAGGCTTGTAGGTCTGCGGATCAGGAAACGGTTGGGCCCATTGGCCGCCCCGACCATCACCACCACTTGGACTGAAGTCAGCCAGCCCTGGAGGGCTATCAAAGGACTTTTGGGCTAGAGTGGTGCCGGCAAGGCTCGAGCCGTTACCAACATCGCTGTAGAGCCCGTCGGTCACCAGCAGGCTGTAATTGCGCTGGCAACTGGACTGCATCGGATCGGGTTTGCCACTCGAATCGAGCATGCCGTAGGTCCAACTCGCCCAGCCATACACCCCCGCCAGGCCGGCGTAGTACTGGCCGACACGCGAGAGCGCGGTCTGCAGGTTGGTGAAACTGCCCTGCGGGACCACCTGACCGTAGATCTTGGCAAGCAGCGCAGCCCGCCCTGTCGCATCGAGCGTCGCCGGTGGCATGAAGGCATAGCTGCCAACCGGGTTGTAGTGGTTTTCGTAGGCGGTGTCGGTGCAGGTTGGACAGGGGCGTGCAATATTCGAGGCCGTGATCGGCGTGGTCGTCGTGGTGAGGAGTCCGGTCCGCAGGCCACCGCTCAGAGTACTGGCAAAGGTGTTGCCAAGCGCCGACTTCATGGTGTTCATCCGACTGCGGTAATAGCTGTACCAGCGTGCGTAAGAGGGCGCCACGGCCATGCTGGCATTCATCTTTTGAAAGATCCACTGACCTAGCGGTACGCCACCTCCCTTGGCGCTGCTGACATTGATCTGGCCATCGCCCTGCTCGGAGACAGTAAAGGGTGCCAGACAGTCGTTGAGCCCAGGCAAAGTCCCCCGGGTGGAGGGAACCCAGATGAACTCACCTGCCGGTACCGGCATGGATCCATAGCCCCGCGGCGTCATGATCAGATTCATCGGCCGTTTCGCCGACAGGTCAGTGGTCCCGGCCGGGTCGTAGGCAACGACCGGCTGGGGTGACTGAGACCAGTTGGTGGTATTGAGCCCGTAGCTGCTGTAACTCGGTTTCCATCCTTTCGCGGACGGATTGGACGGATTGGCCAGGTAGGCAGCAAATCCATCCACCGGCGCCGCCGTGAACGAAGGTTGCGACAGGGGCGGGTAGGTGACCTTATTGCTCGGGTCGACCGGTGCGGGTGGCAGCGGATAGGCATTGGCGTCGGCGTCCGACCAGAACGTTGACGGGTTGCCGTTGTTGAAGTACAGGCTGTTGCACATAGGCGAGTAAAGCCCGGCACCCCTGTACTCGCCTCCATCGCCGATGCCCCACGGTGCCGAATTGTCCTGCCCGGGCATCACCTCCATGAGCATGCTGCTCGAATTGTCGAGCAGCACCATCAGATTGGGTACCGCAGGGGTAGCGGCCGAGCCGAGCATCGGCACCTGCGGAATGACGAGGCCTGCCAGCGCTGCGGGTGAGGGGAG
>CAIKRR010000029.1 GCA_903829815.1 uncultured Pseudomonadota bacterium
GTTCCGTGACCGCCAACCTCGCCGCTGCATGGACGGCAACCTCAGGCACCCAGAACCTCGGTACCGCCACCATCATGGCCAATGGTTTCAATGCCAACTTAGCCGCTGCCACCACCAGCGTCGCGGGTGATCATGGCTTTACCCTCAACAACACGGGCGGTGCAAACGCTGTCACCCTCACCGGATCGGCACTCGCTGACACCATCATCGGGGGCCAGACCGGCGACATCTTGGTTGGCGGCTCCGGCATCGACACCTTCCAGGTCACCAGCGGTACCGAATATCTTGCCGACCTCGCCAACGGCGGTACGGGAGAAATTCTTGGTGTTGCCGCCGGCGCGACAGCCAATGCATACCTGGCAGCAGACTGGAACGCGACCGCAGCCTCGCTGAATCTGGGCACGGCGGGTATTTACGCGAATGGTCACAACGTCAACATGTCACTCGCCAACACATCAGCCTCGGGCGCACAAGGGTACGGGATCTGGGACTCGAGTAGTTCCGGTACCACCACGAATGCGGTCACTCTGGTCGGCTCCGGCGGAGCCGACGGACTCTACGCCTCGCATGCACTCGACAGCCTGACAGGAGGCGGGGGCCGCGACTGGTTTGAGATAGCCAGTGCCCTCGGAATATCAGGTACTACGGCCACGAGCCCCGTGAAGATTACAGACTTTGCAGTCGGCACGGCAGGCGACCATGTGTATGCGGAGACGGTATATGCCGCCGGCCACACCCTCCACGCCGACACGAACAACATCGGCGCTGGCTGGACGCTCAACAACGGGTTCGCCACCATGGCAAGTTCGACCGTCGCTTCATTCTTCACCATGTGCAAGTCGCTCACCTTCACCGCCGACACGGCCATCGGATACAGCGACGGCACCAATGCCTGGCTCTATCTCATGACTGAGGGTAGCCAGGCCAACAGTTCCTTCGTCGAACTGCTTGGCGTCAACGCCACCATGATGTCGGCGATTGCGGCGGCGAACACCATTCATATTGGTTGAGCCTCAAGGGTTTCGGGGCGAGTACCCTGGGTAGCACTGAAAGTGCAGTCCCCCGCTTGCTGCACCGCAGGTGATCTGACTGGGCATACCGGGGTGCTTGTCCGATCGCGATCGGCGACGCAGCGCGAGATACTCGGTCTGCGAAACGGCTGACCATGGCGCCCCGAGCACGTCAGGCCCTGCACAACCCTCACCTGCCACCACCACTGCGGTACATTCAGCTTGGCATTCACTGCCCAACCATCCAGGAGACCCTGATGCACGCCACCGCCCACCCATCCGTCGTGAAGCCTCTGGCTGCCGCCGCGCTGCTCTTCCTCGCGCTCAGCAGCACCGCCATGGCCACTGGCAAGGCCACCTGCGACGCCGGACCGCAATCGGGCTGGCAGACTCAGGAGCAACTGAGCAGCATGCTGAGCGGCAAGGGCTGGCAGGTCCGTCGCATCAAGGTCGATGGCGGTTGCTACGAGGTCTACGCCATGAACGAGCGTGGCGAGCGGGTCGAGGCCTACTTCCACCCGCGCACCTTCGCCCCGGTGCCGACCGGCTCCAAAGACCACAAGGGCTGAGCCCGAAGCCCGCAGGCCAGCCACGAGCCGATACGCCTTGAACGCCTCTGCGAAGCCACCTGCCGACTCGCCTCGCGCCACGATCAAGGTCTGGGACTTGCTGGTACGCCTGCTCCACTGGACACTGGTTGTGGGGGTGCTGATCGCCTGGGCAACCAGCGAAACCGATCAGCCAATCGCCCAACAGTTGCACGAGTGGGCTGGCTTCACGGTGCTGGGTGTCATCGCGCTGCGGCTTTTCTGGGGCCTGGTGGGAAGTCGGCATGCCCGTTTCGGGCAGTTCGTTCGCGGCCCGGGGCAGACCCTGCGTTACGCCCGCCAGACACTCCACTCGAGCGAACCGCGACACCTGGGCCACAACCCGCTCGGCGCCTGGATGATTGTGGCGCTACTGAGCGTGGGCTTCCTGGCTGCCGGCAGTGGCTGGCTCTCCATCACCGACCGCTACTGGGGCGAGGCGTGGCTGGCCGAATCGCATGAGTTCCTGGCCAATCTGCTCTTGAGTCTCGCTGCGATCCACGTGGGCGGCGTCCTGTTTGCCAGCCTGCGCCATCGCGAGAATCTGATACGCGCCATGTTCAGCGGCCGCAAACGCCCGCCTGAACTGGACGATATCGACTGAACACCCGCTGAGGGCGCGGCAGCCTCGCTCCACGCCCCGATCAGGTCGACCACCTCGCAGTCCATGCCGATGAACCCCTGCCAGTGAAATGCCCCACAGGCACGCCCGCCGGGTTTGCTCCCCCCGTCGACCATCACGAGGGTGCTGACCAGCACATTGCGCAACCCCCGGAGGATGGACGGGACATCCGACGGAAAGTGCACGCCTTCGCAGGCGAGGATACTCCTCACTGAGGGCGCCCTGCGCTGCCCCAACTGACAACCGGACGCCAGACCCTCCCATGACAACGACCCGCCGCGCGACTCTCGTCTTCTACAGTGCCATGGACGATTTTGGCGCCTGGCAAACGGCCCTGGCTGCAGCAGCGCCCCAGATCGAGGTACGGCTTGCCGAAGACATCGAAGACCCGGCACTCGTGCGCTATGCCCTGGTGTGGAAGCCACCGACGGGCTTCTTTGCCCGCTACCCCTCAATGCAACTGGTGATCAACCTGGGAGCGGGCGTCGATTCTTTGCTCGGACGCACAGATCTCCCAGCGCTGCCGATCGCGCGCCTCTCCGACCCCGCGATGGCGCAGATGATGGCCGGCTATGTTTTGATGGCTGTCCTTCGCCATGCCCGTGAAATCGTCTTCTTCCAGCGCGCGCAACGCGCTTCACGGTGGTCGTACCGTCACCCGAAGAGCGCCGACCAGACCCGGGTGGGCGTTCTCGGCCTGGGCGAACTGGGTGGCGTCGCCGCACTCGAACTGGCACGCCAGGGGTTTGATGTTCGTGGCTGGGCACGTACGCCGAAGACCCTCGAGGGCGTCGCCTGTGTCCACGGGCTCGATACGCTTGACGCCTTTCTGGCTGAAAGCCAGATTCTCGTCGTGATGCTGCCCCTCACCCCCGAGACAACCGGGCTTCTTGACCGCAAGCGCTTGCAGCAGTTGCCGCGGGGCGTGTGCTTTGTCAACGTCTCGCGCGGCACGGTGGTCGATGAGGCGGCGCTCATTGAACTGCTCCAGTCGGGCCATATCGCCGAGGCGACACTCGATGTCTTCGCGCACGAACCACTGGTGGCAGACAACCCGCTTTGGGCCATGGACCAGGTACTGATCACCCCGCACCTGGCCTCAGTAGGCCTGCCCGCAACCGCCGCGCCGCAGATCGCCGAAAACATCCGTCGTGTCGAGTCCGGCGAAACCGTGCTGCATCGGGTCGATCCGGCCCGCGGCTACTGATTGGCGTCAGCATAGGGGCCGCGCCCCGCACCGAGCCCGGCCGAGACGAGTCGCAAACACCGAGCCAGGGTGAGCAGTCAATGCCCTGCCCTGCAGCCCCACCCTTGATGGCTGGCATCGACACGCGAACCACAATCGAAAAACGCACCTGATTTCGAATCATTGCGCATCGATTTCGCCTACTTTCAGCGTGCTAATTTCATGGCCGTGCGGGAAGCGGCCGGCTGAGTCTTCGTTTTGGGCATCTTCTGCATGCTTTTCCCGCCACCCTGCGACTGGGAATGTTCCAGCTCAGGTGCTGACACCCTACCTCTGGGGCCTCTGGGGCCCCTGCACGGCCCGCTCTGGATGATCGGACCACCCAGGTCAACCGCAACCCTGGTTCGAGGGCGTTCCCTCGAGCGCACGCCACTTCACTGACCCGACTGGGCCGACCCTGACCGCATGAATCCCCTCGACAGCATCGGCGTTGACACTCTGCGACGCGAGTTTTTCATGCAGATGCTTGGCACCGAGGAACGCGCCCGTCTGCTGGCGCGCACGGGCTCACGCACGCTTCAAGCTGGTGAGGTGCTGTGCGACGCAAGCACACCGCCCACCGAGGTCTACCTGCTTGATAGTGGCATATTGACAGTCGACACAAACGCGGCAGAACCGATCAGAAGCGGTTTCGTCGGCGCAGAACTGGTCATCGGCGCTCGCAGCTATCAGGCGCCAGTGCGCGCGTTGGAACCGGCCCGCGTCTTCGTGCTGCCGGCAGAGGACCTCGCGGCGCTGTCTTCACAGCACCCCCAGTTGAAAACATTGATGTACGACGCCCAGCGACGTATCAGTGCCGCAGCCGCGGCCGACACGGCCGCGCCAGAGGCGGTCGCCAGCCCGAGTGCGGGAGCGACTCCGGTCGTGAGCGCGAGTCCTCCGGCCAGCACAGGCACGGCTTCGTCGGCCCTTGCCCGCCAGATCGTGGGCTGGCTCTGCGCGATCGGGCTACCCCTCATCGTCTGGCAGACCTGCATCGGGGCGGGGCTGGGAAAGGAAGCCGGGTACTTCCTCGGCGTCGTTACCAGTGCAGTCGCGATGTGGATCTTCGCACTGGTACCGCCGTTCGTACCGGCGCTCTACAGCGTGCTCGCCTGCATCCTGCTCGACGTGGCGCCAGCCCCGGTCATTCTCGCCGGATTCTCCTCGACGGGTTTCTACATGCTGCTCAGCATCTTCGCGATCGGCACGCTGATGGTGATGTCGGGCCTAACCTATCGCATCTCGCTGCACATCATGAAGCGGGTGCCCCCAACCGCGCTCTGGTACAGCCTCAGTCTCTTTGTCTACGGCCTCATCCTGACGCCGATCATTCCATCACAACTGGGGCGTACGACCATCATCGCGCCTTTCCTGTCGACCCTCATCGAAACAACCGGGGCGAAGGGGCGGGATCCGCTGGTGGCCCACTACATCGCGGCTGCGCTCGCGGGGATCGGACTCACGGCCTCGGTCTTCCTCACCGGGCAACCAGCCAACCTCATCGTCTACGGCCTGCTTGATGCCCAGACGCAATTCGCCTTTGGCTGGATCCAGTGGCTCTCCGCCGCAGCGGTCACCGGCGCCTGCCTGACGGGCCTCTACCTCGCCTACGCTCTCATCCAGTTCAGGAAGATCAAGCGGCCCGGGCTCCCGCGACATCTGATCGAGGCGCAGCTGCGCACATTGGGCCCGATGAACGGCACCGAGCGCATGGCACTGGCCGGCATCGCACTGGTCATCGTTGGCATTCTCACCACGTCCTTTCACAAGGTCGAAATCGCCTGGGTCACCGTGGCCATCATGGTCTCCCTGCTTCTGCTCGGCAGCATCCAGCGCGACGACATCAACAAACGCATCGACTGGACGACGCTCATCCTCATCGCATCGGTCGTGGCTTGGGTGCCGATCATGAAGGTCACCGGGCTTGACACGCTCATAGCGCGATCGTTCACCTGGGTCGGCGTCTACATGAAGACCGAATTGCCGCTCTTCATTCTCGCCCTGGGTGCGAGCATCGCGATCCTGCGACTTGCGCTGCCTGCCAATGTCGTCGGCATCCTGCTCTTCAGCATGTTCCTGCCACTGGCCGAGCAGGCAGGCTTCTCCACCTGGCTCATCGGATTCATCATCCTTTCGCTCTCCGAGATCTACATCTTCCCCTACCAGGCGCCCTACAACATCCAGATGGAGAACCATCTGACCAGCACCGGGCAGGATCGTCTCTATGACAGCAAGCGGCTCATCCACTTCAACCTGGTGATCAGCCTCTTCAGGATCGTCGCAGTGCTTGCCGCGATCCCGTTCTGGAAGTACCTCAACATCCTATGAGCAAGCAACGCATCCTGCTGCTGGCCAAACTGGCGTTCCTCGTCATTTTCTGTGCGCTGGTCTTCTATCACAAGCAGACCAAGCCTCGGATCATGGTGATCCACAGCTACAGCGCCGACTACAGCTGGGTTCAGGAAATCAACACCGGCATCAGTCGCTTCTTTGACAAGCACACCAATGCAACGCTGCGCTGGCATTACATGGATTTGCAGAAACACACCGATGCCGATTCGGTGCGTACTGCAACAACCATTGCGTCGGGCACGATCGAGCAGTGGAAGCCAGACATCATCGTCCTCTTCGATGACATTGCACAGAAGAAGGTCGGCATGCTCTACCTGGACGATCCGAGGGTGAAGATCGTGTTCGGCGGCGTCAACGCAAAGGCCTCCGACTACCAGTACGACACCGCGAAGAATGTCACCGGAATCCTCGAACGAAAGCCGCTCGCCGCCATCGAAGACACCATCGCGGTGCTTGCAACGACCTCCGGCGTTCCGGCAACGCGCAAGCCTCGAGCCCTGCTCATCGGCGATGCATCGTTTTCCTTCAGTGCTGGTTTGATTGCGTACGCAGCGCCCGAATATGTCTGGCAGAAGACCGACTGGCAAAAGCCGATCGCGGTCGAAACCTTCGACCAGTGGAAGGAGCAGGTTGCGCTCGCGCAGAGGGCGGCAGACGTACTCCTGCTGAGTGACTACCGCACCTTGCGCCTCACGCCGGGCGGCAAGGTGTTCGCCAATCCGAAGGAAGTGATCGCCTGGACCGAGGCCAACAGCAAGATCCCTGTGCTCGGACTGGTTGCCATCAGCACCGAGGACGGCGGTGCAATCTCGATCGCCGCATCAGGCTTCGAACAAGGCTCGATCGCGGCCGAAATGGCGTACGACATCAGTCAGGGCAAAGCCCCGAGTGCCATCCCGATCAAGTCGACCGAGCAATATCTGATTGGATTGCGCAAATCGGCGATGGTGAATCGCGGCATCGAACTCCCCTCGATCTACGAAGCGTTTGCTCGTGCGACCGACAAGTTCTTCCCCTGAAACACCGGCAGGGTGGCCATCCGGATCGGTACCCTGCAAGGCCCACCACAGAGCGCAATGAGCAACCGCACGCTTCGCATCGGCATACACGGCTTCGGACGCATCGGCCGATCGGTCTTCCGCATCATCCACGAGCGAGGCACGGCCGATGTCGTCGCGATCAATGACATCAATCCGGACACTGACAACATCGCTTATCTGCTTCGCCACGATTCCATTCACGGACGCTTTCGGGGACACCTGGCAGTGGACGGTGAAGCGCTGATCGTCGACGGCCATCGCATCGCCGTGACGCACCTGCCCCACATGACCGATGTCGCCTGGCAGGCCTTGGGCGTCGATGTGCTGATCGATGCCACTTCAAGCAAGGCCAGCATTCTGAGCGCCGACGCGCAATCCGACGTGGCGGAGTTCTATGTCAAGACGCACGCAGTCTACGGAGCGGATGACATCAACACCCTTATATTCGGAATCAACGAGAACAACTTCGATCCGCGCATCCACAAACGCATTTCGACCAGTATCTGCGATGCGGTCGCCCTGTGCCCGCTCGTGATGCTGCTCGAGAAAGCCTATGGTGTGAAAAGCGGGTTTCTCACCACATTGCATCCCTGGCTCGCCGATCAGCAACTGATGGATGTCAATGCCAATCCAGAGCATCTGGCCGATGACCTGCAATCGCACTATGCGCTCGGGCGCTCGGCCATCAACAACCTCATTCCGAAGTCGACTTCGGCCCTGCGGGCAGCGGCTGTGCTCCTGCCAGGCATCGATGACCGGCTGGCCAGCCTCTCCTATCGCGTTCCGACGAACATCGTCTCAAGCGCGGTCCTCCAGCTTACGCTGGGCGCGCCGGCAACCCGTGCTGCCATCATCGACGTGTTCCGACAGGCTGAAGCCAGGCAGCGCTGGCCTATCGTGACGAGCAGCGTGGAACCCAGAGTGTCGCTCGACTACGCCGGCTCTCCCTTCTCCGTCGCCATCGACGAGCGCTGGACCACCCTCCAGAACAAGTGCGATCTGCGTCTCATGTACTGGTACGACAACGAGTGGGGCTACAGTTCACGCGTCGTCGATGCCATCGACTTGATCGCCCAGGGCAGGCCACACTGAGGCGCGCAGGTCCGCCCCCGATACCCTGAAACGCGACAGCGCCAAACGCTGCATCGAGCAAGCTCAAGCGCGAACCGCACTCACTCGATCTTCATGCCGATCTCGCGGATGATCCGGCCCCACTTCTCGCCATCGGTGCGGATACGCGCAACCAGTTCGTCGGGCGTACTCCACGCCGGGCTTATCCCGAGCGTACCCAGCCGATCCAGGGCCGCTTGAGTTTTCATCATGCGCACGAGTTCAGCATTCACGCGATCGACAATGGCTGGGGCCGTGCCAGCCGGCGCCACCACGCTCTGCCAGACTTCGAACGCATAGCCAGGCAGGCCCGATTCGGCGATGGTTGGAACCTCGGGCACCTGTGGCAGGCGATCGCGACTGCTTACCGCCAGCGCCTTCACCTTGCCATTGCGCACAAATGGCAGCGCCGTCGATACGCCCTCGATGCTGAGCATGACATTGCCACCGACCAGATCAGTGATGCTGGTGCTGCCCCCCTTGTAAGGTACAAGGGTCAGACGGGTGCCCGATTGTGCCATGAAGAGTTCTACCGCCAGTTGCACCGGCAGGGCCGAGGTGGCGATGTTGATCTCACCCGGCTTCGCTTTCGCAGCCGCGATAAGGTCGCGAATCGAACCATAAGGCGCAGAGGGATGCGCAACGATGAGATTCGGAATGGTGGCGACCAGACCGATAGGGGTGAAGTCCTTCACCGGATCGTAGGGCAGACGCGTGTAGAGCGCGGGATTCATCACCATCGCCCCATCGATCGCCATCAGGAGCGTATAGCCATCAGGCGGCGCCTTTGCGGTCATCTCGGCTGCGATGATCGAATTGGCACCGGGGCGGTTGTCGACAAGCACCTGCTGTCCCAACGATTCAGTGAGGCGTTCAGCGATGAATCGGCCCAGGATATCCGCCGGACCGCCCGGCGGGAATGACACGATGAGGCGAATGGGCCGCACAGGCCAGGACTGGGCGCAGGCAACGCCGCTTGCAAGACCTGCAAGCACTGAGAGCGCCAGCATCAGCGCCCATGCGATGGAGGTCGCCATCGATTTTTCGATTGATTTGAAGGCCGAATGCATGGTGTTTGTCTCCTTTCCTGCTATAACTTCAGTGATCGCGCAGCAGTTGCCCGAAGCCGGCTACCGAATCGCGTATCCCCAGCGTACGCAGGCAATGCCACACAGCCGCCGTATTGCTCGTAACAACCGGGCGCCCTAGCACGCCTTCAATCTCCTCGGCCACATCAGTCGAGCGCACCGTCGTGCAAGAGAGCAGATAGGCATCCGCGCGATCGTCACGGTTGGCCCTTGCGAGCGCCACCCATTCCTCGGGCGTCACGGCCATCATGGCGTTGGCATCGAGCTTGCCCAGCCCAACGTTGCCAATGACCTCGAAGCCTGCACCACTGAAGTAGGCTTCTTCGCGACGATTGATCGCATCGACATAGGGGGAGAGCATCACGATGCGACGTGCGCCGACCGCCCGCAACGCCGCCGTGATCGCCTCCGAGGTCGCGGTTGCCGGCAGCCCCGAGGCCTGCCTCACGCGTTCGAGTACCTGCGCCTCGAGCGCGGTGCTGAAGGTGGAGACTGCGGTGCAGTGGAAGAGAACGAGGTTGGCTTGGGCGTCGGCAATGAGGCTCGCGGCATCCTCGACGTTCTCGGTCATGGCGAGGAGGTCGGCCTCGGATGAGCCGGTGAGTTTGAGCCGCGTCGTGTGCAGCGACACGCCTGCGGGCAGCATCGCCTGAAATTGCGGTTCTGCGGCCTGATTGCCCGAGGGCATGATCATGCCAAGGCGCGCACGTGCGCCGTAATTGATAGCCTTCATCCTGTCCCCTCTCGATGGCAAAGAGCCTGCACCGAACAACGGCGTCAACATCCGCTTCATGTCAGCCCATGCCTTGTGACTGCACTGTAGCCGCGCGCGAGGCCCCGGGTCAATCCTTGAAGGCATCCTCGCGCGACTTGCGGATCTGCGGCAACACGATCACCGCCAGCAGGCAGGCGGCGGCGAGCAATAGAGCCAATGACAACGGCCGCTGCACGAACACCAGCGCATCGCCCTGGGACAGCACCAGCGAGCGTCTGAAGTTCTCTTCCATGGACGGTCCCAGAATGAAACCCAGGATCAAGGGTGCGGGCTCGCAGCCCAGTTTGTTCAGGCCATAACCGAACAGGGCAAAGACCACCGTCAGGAGCAGATCGGTGGGGCTGCTCGATACCGAATAGATGCCGATCAGACAGAGCACGAGAATGCAGGGATAGAGCAGCCGGTAAGGAATGCGCAGCAGCCGAACCCAGATACCGATCATCGGCAGGTTGATGACCAGCAGCATCAGGTTGCCGATCCACATGCTGGCCACCATGCCCCAGAAGAGATCGGGCCGCTTGTCCATCACGACAGATCCGGGCGCGATGCCCTGGATGATCATCGCGCCCATCATCAGTGCCATCACCACATTGGAGGGCAAGCCCAGCGTGAGCAGCGGAATGAACGATGTCTGCGCGGCGGCGTTGTTGGCCGCCTCAGGACCCGCAACGCCCTCGATGGCCCCCCTGCCGAAGCGGCTCGGGTCGCGTGCAATCTTCTTCTCGAGCGTGTAACTGGCAAATGAGGCAAGCACCGAACCGCTGCCCGGCAGTATCCCGAGCACGGATCCCAGTGCCGTACCGCGCAGGGCGGCGGGCCATGCCTGGCGAAAATCCTCTCGAGTGGGCCACAAACCGGTGATCTTCGTGGCAAGCAGTTCACGGCGCTGGGTCTGCTCGAGATTGATCATCACCTCGTTGATGCCGAACAAGCCCATCACCAGAGGCAGAAACCCGATGCCATCCCAGAGTTCCGACACATCGAAGGTATAGCGCGCGGTGCCCGACTGCACATCGGTGCCAACCAATCCGAGCAGCAGACCCACGACAATCATTGCCACCGCCTTGAGCAGGCCACCACCGGCCATCACCACCGCCGAGAGCAAGCCCAGGACCATCAGCGAAAAGAACTCAACCGAGGTGAACTTCTCGGAGAAGGCTGCCAGCAGCGGCCCGAACGCTGCCACCATGATCGTGCCTACGCAACCGGCAAAGAATGAGCCCAGCGCAGCAACCGCCAGCGCGGCACCTGCCCGGCCCCGGCGTGCCATCTGATAGCCATCGAGACAGGTCACCACCGATGAGGTCTCCCCCGGCATGTTGACCAGAATGGCAGTGGTCGACCCACCGTACTGCGCGCCGTAGTAGATGCCTGCCAGCATGATCAGCGCGCCCAGCGGCGGCAGGCCGTAGGTCGCTGGCAGGAGCATCGCAATGGTGGCGATCGGGCCGATGCCGGGCAGCACACCAATCAAGGTGCCCAGCAGGCAACCGACCAGGCAGTAGGAGAGATTCTGCCAACTGGCAGCCGCCATGAACCCGATGGCAAGGTTGTGCAGGATGTCCATGCTAGCTCGCCCCGAATATGGCCACGGGCTGACGCAGCGCCACCACGAACACCAGCACACAGACCACTGCCAGGCCGATCGACAAGGGCACGAACTCGCGTGCACGTGACTCGCGTGAGGCGAGCGCGGCGACGATTACGGTTGCAACGATGGCTGGCGCAAAGCCGGCAGTACGGATAAGCCCGGCAAAGGCGAGCATCGCCAGCGTCAGCAGGAGCACCGGGCGCCAGTGAACTCGATCGATCGCCGTGTTGGCGCCGCGACAGGCCCTCAAGCCGATTGCAAGGCCCATCAGAACCAGAATGCCACTGAGGGCCATCGGCACGAAGCCTGGTCCCATATTGGCCGTCGTGCCCAACTCGTATTCACGCCCCCACCACAGACCGACACCGCCAATGGCAATGAAGAGGAGCCCCGAACCCAGATCCTGCCCGTTTCGAACCACCGTCAAGCACCCCGTTGTTCAAGATCCGACTGCGCCCTCACGCAGGGCGGCACCACCGGAGCCACCAGGTCAGGGCGATGTCCAGCCCTTACTGCGGTTCGATACCGGCAAGCCGTGTGTATTCGCCCCACGCCTGGATCTCGCGCGGCAGGAGGTCGGCCAGCATCTTCGCATTGCCGGGCCATGGGTCGGTGGCGATATTGAGAAGAAACTTCTTGGTCTCCTCCATCGCCACGATCTGGTTGAACCAGCCTTCGAGCTTGTCGACCACAGGCTGCGGTGTCTTGGCCGGCACATACACAGCCCACCAGGGGCTCAGGTCGGGGTAGCCCTTGACACCTGCTTCCTCGAAGGTTGGCACATCGGCCAGCGCACCGATCCGGTGACCCGAGGTCACCGCCAGTCCGCGCAGCTTGTTCGATCGAATCATCTCGACCGCCCAGCTCGAATCATTGAGTATGAAATCGGTACTGCCGGCAAGCAGGTCATTCATCATCGTGGTGACCTCCTTGTATTGAGCACGATTGAACTGCAGGCCGGCGCGCTGCTTGTACATCTCGCCACCGATCACGCCGCTACTGGCCACCACACCGAAGCTTGCCTTGCCGTTCTTCGAACGGATATGGGCGCTCAAGTCCGCAATCGTGCGAAAGGGCTGCCTGGCATCGACCATCAGAACGAAACCCAGCCGCCCGATGGTCGTGACCGGCACGAAATCCTTGATCGGATCGTAGGGCAGCTTCTTGAAGATGTGTACCGCGGCCGCCATGGTCGAGCTGCCTGGGGTGATGTGTATCGTGTAGCCATCTGGGCGCGCCTTGGCCACCGTATTGGTGGCGATCATGCCCAAGGCACCCGGTTTGTTGTCGACCACCACCGGCTTGCCGGCCAGCTGCGACAACTTGTCAGAGAAATAGCGCACCACGACATCGGCACCGGTACCAGCTGGAAAGTCGCAGATGGAGACGATATCGCGCACCGGATAGTCCTGTGCACTCGCCGACCCGGCAGGCAAGAACAGGCTGCCCAGCAAAGCTGCGCCAAGAAGCGTTCGTCGGTCGAGGGTCATGATGGGGTCTCCGGCTGGATGTCAAGCAGGTCCGATGATGCGGTCGGATCGACCACGCCACCCCTGCGGACACGGCGACGATGGCGCCGTTGGATTTCGAGTGCAAAATCCTATCAGCTTTCGTGCCGCGCGGGCCTGAGCACCCGAACTGACGCCGCCGCATCAATAGGCGCCTGACACACCCGCCCTGCCAAGGGCAGGTGGCAGCCGCACACGGTCTGATGACGGATCTGCGACCTCGTATCCTGCGTTGGAGCGATAGCACATTTGATACAAATCAAGTCATGCGGCATTCGCATCGCATTCATTGACCTGGGCCATCTTCCGGGTATCGTGTCCTATAGCGGCGAGGATAGCCCGATGGCAACCTCACTGCATGGCTAAGAAATCACCCATTCATGCAGGCAGCGAGGCGCTCGTTCTTCTAGGCGTCGAGGTGCGCAAGGCCCGCACTCTGCGGGGACTCTCTCAGGAAGCGCTCGCCGTTGACGCCCTGCTCGACCGGTCTTACCTGTCCGGCATCGAACTGGGCAAGCACAACATCACCTTGATGAACCTGGTCAAGCTGGCAGGTGCTCTGGGCGTGCCGCCCTCCGAACTGTTGGAGCGCTCGGGCCTCTAGGGTACCTCTTTCACGCTCGGATCTCGGCGCTCAAGGCTTGGTGCTGCAGGACGCAAACGCACTAGGGTGTGCCGGCATGCGCGCGTTCGAAGGACTCGAGACTGGCATCGATCCGCGCGAGCAGCGCCCCGATGTCATCGCCCGAACGGCGCGAACGCGCAACGCGAGTGAGGAGTTCGGCAAGCCCGCAGGTCACGGGCGGGGCCCCTTGCGTGCCCGCCGACGCGGGCAAGGGCACGCCACTCCGATCGCCGGCGGCAAGCGCAAACAGGGACCGGAGCGTCGAGCGCGATTCGAACCGGGCCGACAGCCAGGCCATGAGATCGGGCTCGAGCGACGCTGCGCTCAGACTCATCGGCCCGCCTGAACCACCCGAGCCACAGCTGCAGGCGGCACCAATCGGAATGTGTCCCTGCGCAATCCGCGTCCATCGACCCAGCAGTTGAAGGGCAAGCACCTGGGCGCTCACCGCCCCCGGCGGGCCACTCGGCCTGTCGCGCCAACCGCTCATTGCCCTCTGAGGCGACGGCGGCGGGATCGGGCGGTCTTCGTGGCGTCGACAAGCCCTTGAGCATCGAGCACGACCCGGTAGACCGTGTCGGCCACTGCGCGACTGACGTAACCCTGACGCACATCGTGCGCAACACGCTCTGGCGCTCGGCCCTCTGGGTCACCGAATCCACCGCCACCGCCAGTGCGGATGATGAAGGCATCCCCCGCTGCCAATCGGCGCGAGAGTACCTTGGCATTCGGAAAGTCGCCAATCTCGCGCCCTTCGAGGCGCAAAGCCACGTGGTTCCCCGCGCCGCTATGCCCACCCTCGAGCCCCCAGGGTGGACAGTGCACGCGGTCGACCTGGATGTTGAAGTTGATCGGACTCAAGGCGCGCACGACTTGCTCGGTACCCAGGCCACCGCGGTGCCGCCCGGCCCCGCCCGAGTCCTCGCGCAGCGCATGGCGCTCAAAGAGCACCGGATACTTCG
Organism: uncultured Pseudomonadota bacterium; assembly: GCA_903829815.1. Classification (GTDB taxonomy): domain Bacteria; phylum Pseudomonadota; class Gammaproteobacteria; order Burkholderiales; family SG8-39; genus CAIXPL01. Next base: position 14,499 of record CAIKRR010000029.1, read on the forward strand.
CTTCCATCTGCTCGACAGGATGATTGTGGGTATCTCCATCGTTGAGGCAGACCACCCCGTTCATGCCATCGGCCGTCGCCTTGGCACCCCAACCGCCGCCAGAAGGGCCGATGCTCGCGAGGAACAGCCGGCCATCACGCGGCGAGATGCCATTGATCATCGCCACACCGAGATCGGCGTGGTGCGCGGCAATGGTGCGCTCGGGAATTGCCGCCACCATGGCACGAAAGATCGTGTCGACGATGGTCATCGGAAAGGTCATCCACCAGCGCATGGCCGCCGGCTTCACCGCGCTCACGATGGTGCCAGGTGGCACGATCACATCCAACGCACGGAAACTCCCCTCGTTGATCGGATAGTCGGTCGGTGACGTGAGGCACTTGTAGGCCACTTGAGCACATGAAATACCGGTCGATGGGCCCGAGTTGTAGAACCCGCTCACCTGTGGACTGACCCCGGTGAGATCAATGGTCATGCGCTCGCCCTTCTTCACCACCTTGACCTTGATCGGAATGCGGCGCCCCACCGTGATGCCGTCATCGTCCATGAACGACTCGGCCTCGTAGATCCCATCCGGAATGGTGAGGGTGCGTGCCCGCGCGGCACGCTCCGACTGATCCATGATCCGAGCGATGGCTCCCAGCACGGGTTCGCGCCCATAGCGCTCGAGCAGTTCGAGATAGCGACGCTCGCCACTGCGCACGGCCGTGATCTGGGCACGCAAGTCGCCCATAGCCCGGTCAGGCAGACGCACATTCATGCGGATGATGTCGACCAGGTCCTGGTTCACCACCCCGGCACGCTGGTATTTGAGGATCGGGATCTGCAGTCCCTCGGCATAAATGTCAGTGGTGATGCCGCCCAACTGGCCACCCACGTCGGGCCAGTGCGCCATGCAGACTGTCCAGCCCGACAAGATGCCCTGATGGAAAACCGGCACTGCGAAGGTGAAGTGGTAGAGGTGGCTACCGGTGGTATAGGCATCGTTGGTGACGAGAATATCGCCAGCCTCGATACCGTCAGTACCGAAGTGCTGGATCATCGCCTGCACCGTGTTCGCCATGCCGCGAATGAAACTGGGCAGCCCGAGGCCGATCGATACGGTGTCACCGCTCGGGGTGAAAAGCCCGACGGTAAAGTCCAGTGCCTCATAGATGATCATGTTGTAGGCGGTGCGCATGAGATGGGTCTTCATCTCTTCGGTCACGGCCAGCGCCCCGTTGCGCACGATTTCGGTGAGCACCGCATCGGCTATCCGGCGCCTGGGCGCCGCGACCTTGGCAACCTTTCTTGCCGGAGGCCGGGTCGAGCCTGATGCCTTTTTCGACGTCGTCATCTCAGCAATCTCCAATCTCGATGTCCAGGTTGCCCCAGGGGTCGACCAGCAGTCGATCGCCAGGCAAGAGGACGGTGGTCGAGGCATGCTCCTCGATCAGCGCAGGGCCGGCAATACGGTTGCCGGCGCGCAGCCACGCGCGATCAAAGACCGGGGTAGACACGGCGCGCGAGGACTCGGCGAACCAGCAGGAACGCTCGCCGCGACGCGCCGCGCGCAACGGTACGCGGCCGCCGCGCTCGATCAACGCAAGCGGGGGCTTCTTCATCACACCAGTCACCGTGGCGCGCAAGCTCACCACCTCGGCCCGCTCACCGGGCGCGCAGGTTCCATAGCGTCGCAGGTGCACCGCATCGAAAAGAGCCTTGATCGCATCGCGGTCGCGACGCTTGAACACTTCGGGGGTCAGATCGACCGTGACCGGATGCTCCTGACCGACATAGCGCATGTCGATCGCGCGACTCACGGCAACTGCCTCGGCCTTCACGCCACTGCGGCCAAGGGTGTCGCGTCCCTCGCGGATCAAGGCCCGGAAGACCTGATCGAGTTCGCTGAACGAGGCATCTGCAAGCGGCGTGAACCAGGTTCGGACAAAGTCGTAGCGCAGATCCGAATGCAGCATGCCAAACGCGCAAAAATGCCCGGGGGCGAGCGGAATGATCACGCGCGACATGCCGATCTCGCGTGCGATCGAGGTCGCATGCAGGGGACCAGCCCCGCCATAGGCCACCAGCGGAAACGCCGCAGCGTCCAGTCCGCGATCGGTCGAGACCCCCTTCACGGCATAGGACATCGCCGAGATCGCAATCCGCAGCACCCCATCTGCCGCATCGCGCACAGTCATCCCCAAGGGCTCGGCAATGCGCTCACGCAACGCGGCCTCGGCTGCCGCCCGATCGAGTTGCATCTCGCCGCCCAGAAAGCGCTCGGAACCCAGACGCCCAAGTATCAGATTCGCATCGGTCACGGTGGGCTGGCGCCCGCCCAGCCCGTAGCAGGCAGGGCCCGGTTCGGCACCCGCACTCTGAGGCCCGACGCGCATCGCACCGGCCTCATCCACCAGCGCAATGCTCCCGCCGCCCGTGCCAACCTCGAAAATGTCGACCATCGGAATCTGTACCGGCAACGCCTGGTTGTAACCACCGACCAGCGCAGCACTGGTCGTCATTACCTCACCCTGATAGATGACCCCGGCCTTGGCAGTGGTCCCGCCCATATCGAAGGCCACCGCATCCGACAGCCCGAGAACCCGCGCGAGGGCCTGCACGCCGACCACGCCCGCCGCCGGCCCCGACTCGAGCATGCGAACACACTCGACCTGGGCCTGTGCCGACTGGTAGAGCCCGCCGGTGGACTGCACGAGGAGGAACGACCCGGTGAAGCCGGCATCCTTCAGGTGTCGATCGATGCCCTGCACGTAGCGACTGACCCGCGGCCCGATATAGGCATTGGCGACCGCTGTCGAGCAGCGCTCGAACTCGCGGTACTCCTGCGACAATTCATGCGAAGCGGTGACAAATGCTGCCGGCAGCCGGGCCTGGACGATGGCCTTGACCCGCTCCTCGTGGGCCGGGTTGCGATAGCAGTGCAGCAGGAGAATCGCAACGGCCTCGACACCTTCAGCGGCCATGCGGTCACAGGCACGATCGACGCTGGCCTCGTCAAGCGCCTGCAGTACGGTGCCATCGGCCATGAGACGCTCGCGCACCTCGAAGCACAGTGCTCGCTCGACCAGCGGCACATGCTTGCGAAAATACAGGTTGTAGGCGTCGGGGCGGTTGATGCGCCCGATTTCGTAGATATCGCGAAAACCCTCGGTGATGAGCAGCGCGGTGCGGGCGCCTGAGCGCTCGAGCATCGTGTTGATCGCCACGGTCGAGCCATGCAGAAAGAGAGAGGCATCGGCAAACGCCGTGCCCGCCTTCTCGACACCGGTGTTGATGCCCTCGACCAGATCCCTGGGCGTAGACAAGGTCTTGCCCAAGCGCAAATGACCGGTCTTCTCGTCAAAGGAAGCCACATCGGTGAAGGTTCCACCGATATCAGCAGCGATTCGGGCGCTCGCTCGCCAGCCACGCATCGTCAGGGGCACGATTGATTCTCCAGCGCGTTGTCTCGACCAAGGGCGCGAGTCTAACGCAAGGTGCGCGGAGCCAGTCCTGGCGGCATGGACAAAACCGGTTGTCGATTGACGCTGTGGCAGCCAGCCGATATTGTGAAGAGTCAGGTGACAAGGGCTCCCAGCCTGAAACCTGCCCGTGCCCACCTGTTCATCATCAGACCATGCCCCGAGCGTTCCCGCCGCCCTCACCTCGAAAGTCAGGATCACCTCTGGCGGTACCGCGCGGCGGATGCGGCGCGTGGAGCGGCATCGCACTGGCAGCTGCACTCCTTGCGGGCGGCTGTACCGTCGGGCCTGACTTCCGCAGTCCACCGCTGTCGCCGACCATCAACCATTCGTCGGGACCGGTCCCCGACACGACCGGCGCACCGGTCGCCGGTGGCGCACCGCAACGATTCAACCCGAACGCCGCAATCCGTGCCGACTGGTGGCGATTGTTCGGCTCAGCCGAACTCGATGCCCTGGTCGAGCGTGCGATCAAGGACAGTCCAACCCTGGCCCTCGCCTCGGCGCGCCTTCGCGAAGCCTCCGAGAACTTCAGCGCAGAGACAGGCGCGCGCCTCTATCCCCGGGTGGACGCAATGGCGGGCGCAAACCGCGAACGCATCTCGACCGCGGCGTTCGGCAATCCGAACCCGACCAACAACCTCTTCACGCTCTACAACGCGTCGGTCAATGTCTCCTATGCCTTCGACTTCTCCGGCGCCATCTGGCGTGGCATCGAAGGCTTCCAGGCCGTGGTCGAATTCGAAGCCTTCCAGTTCGAAGCGGCGCGACTGAGCCTCACCGCCAACCTGGTGACCGCCGCCATCAACGAAGCGTCACTGCGCGCTCAACTGGCGGCGAACCAATCGACCTTGGCCACCCAGGAGCGTCTGCTGGCCATCATCCGGCAGCAAGCCGCGATGGGCGGCGCCAACCGCAACGATGTCCTGGCCCAGGAAACGCAGGTTGCCCAAACTCGTACGCTGCTGCCCCCGCTGCGCAGGCAGATCGGTCTGGCGAGCCACCAGGTTGCCCTGCTGGCTGGGCGGGCGCCCAACGCGACAGACCTGCCGCGCTTTGATCTGGCCAGCCTGCACCTGCCCGAAGAATTGCCGCTGAGCATTGCCTCCGATCTGGTCAAGCAGCGGCCCGACATTCGTGCTGCCGAATCACAGTGGCACCAGGCGAGCGCCCGACTGGGCGTTGCAACGGCCAACCTCTACCCACAGCTCACGCTCAGTGCCAGCATGGGATCCCAGGCCCTCAGCCCTGCGGCCCTGTTTGGCACCCGTTCCATGGTGAGTTCGCTGGCCGGTTCCTTGCTGCAGCCCATCTTCCGCGGTGGCGAACTCCAGGCGCGGCGCCGCGCAGCGCAGGCCGTCTACGAGCAGGCGGAGGCGCAGTACCGCCAGACAGTTCTGCTTGCCTTCCAGAACGTGGCAGACATCCTCCAGGCACTGACTGAAGACGCCCAGGGGCTGCGCAGCCAGTCCGAATTTGTCGCCGCTGCCAACCAGACACTGGCGCTCGCGACCGGGCAGTACCGGGTCGGCGCTGTCGGTCAACTCACGCTGCTCAATGCCCAGCGCCAGGCACAGCTGGCGCAGGTCGGTCTTGCCCAAGCCCAGGCTGCGCGCCTGGCCGATACGGCAGCACTGTTTCAGGCGCTTGGCGGTGGCTGGTGGAACGACCCCTCCAACGCTGTCGCATCCCCCGTCGCCCATCCATCGCAGCGCGAACCTCTGCTCAACGCCTTCCGGGAAAAGCAATGAACAAACGCCTCATCGGGCGCATGGGCCTCATGCTCGTCATAACCGGCGCCATTTTCGGCGCAGTGGGCGCATTCCAGCTCTACAAGCCCAAGATGATCCGCGGATTCATCCTGGCAGCCGGGCGCCCTCCGGCGGCGGTCACGACCACCAAGGCCACGATGGAGCCCTGGCAGTCGGTCATCTCCTCCATTGGCAGTTTGCGGGCCGTGCGGGGTGTGGACATTGCAGCCGAAGTGAGCGGCCTGGTGCGATCGGTTGAATTCCGCTCTGGCGAGGATGTGGCGCCAGGCAAACTGCTCATTCAGCTGAACGCCGATGCCGAGCGCGCCAATCTGCGTGCGCTGGAAGTGGCCGCCGATCTGGCTCAGACCGTGCTCGAGCGTGATCGCCAGCAATATGCCATCGAGGCAGTATCCAAGGCCGTGCTCGACGCCGATGAGCACGACCTGCAACTGAAGCGGCGCCAGGTCGAGCAGCAAGCCGCCTTGGTGGAGCGCAAGGCAGTCCTCGCGCCCTTTGCCGGACGTCTTGGCATCAGCACCATACAGCCCGGTCAGTACATCAATCCAGGAGACCGCATTGCATCGCTGCAGCAGATCGACCGCTTGTTCGTTGATTTTGCCCTGCCACAACAGGATCTGTCGCGCGTCCGGATCGGACAGCAGGTCACGCTTTCGGTCGATGCCTGGCCCGGCAGGACATTCGCCGCGCGCATCAGTGCCATCGACCCCAAGGTCGATGCCGGCACCCGCACACTGCAAGTGCAGGCCTCGGTTGCAAACCCCAGGCGGGAACTGCTTCCCGGCATGTACGTGAAGGCAGAAGTTGCCGAGGGCAGTGCCCGGCCGCTGTTGACGGTCCCTGCCAGTGCGGTCGCCTTCAACCCCTATGGCTCGACCGTGTTCGTGGTGAAAGCAGCAGCGGGCGAAACCGATGGCAAACCCAACCCACCAACGGTGGAGCAGCGATTCGTCAAGACCGGTGCCAGGCGCGGTGATCAGATCGCTATCACCGAGGGCGTTGCGGCAGACGAGGAAGTCATCACCAGTGGCCAGCTGAAGCTGCGCAATGGCGATGCCGTGCAGATCGACAACAGCATCCGTCCTTCGAGCGATCCGGCACCGCGCCCGGTCGATCGATAGCCGCACCCGGGGTCTGCGTGAACTTCACCGATATCTTCATTCGCCGACCGGTGCTCGCCATCGTTGTGAGCCTGTTCATTCTGGTGCTGGGACTGCGTGCGCTGGGGGTCCTGTCGGTCCGCCAGTATCCGGAAACCCAGAACGCCGTGGTCACGGTCACCACCGTTTACACCGGTGCCGACCCGAGTCTCGTGGCCGGCTTCATCACGACTCCGCTGGAGACTTCGGTTGCCCAGGCCAATGGCATCGATTACCTGTCATCGGTCAGCACCCAGAACGCAAGCACGATCACCGCGACGCTGCGCCTGAACTACGATGCCAACAAGGCGCTCACCGAGATCACATCGAAGGTGTCGGCCGTCATCAACCAATTGCCCACCGGCACCCAGCAACCGGTGATGACGATCGCAGTCGGCGATCCGATCGCTTCGATGTACATCGGCTTCTACAGCGACACGCTGCAGACCAACCAGATCACCGACTACCTGATCAGGGTTGTGCAGCCCAAACTGCAGACCATCGAAGGCGTGCAGACGGCCGAGATACTCGGCAAGCGCCAGTTCGCGCTGCGCGCATGGCTGGATCCGGTGAAGCTGGCGGCGCTCAACCTCACAGCGACCGATGTGAGCGCGGCGCTCGCCAACAACGACTACATTTCAGCGATCGGGCGCACACAAGGGCAGACCGTCACGGTCAACCTCACCGCCGACACGAGCCTCAAGAGCGTCGAAGAATTCGAGAATCTGGTCGTGAAATCCGCGGGTACGACACTGGTCCGCCTGCGCGACGTGGCACGCGTGACGCTCGGCTCCGAAGACTACGACTCCTCGGTGGGCTTCGATGGCAAGACCGCCGTCTATATCGGCATCAAGGTCGCGCCGAGTGCAAACCTGCTCACGGTCATCGGCAAGGTGCGCAACGCATTCCCGGCCATCGCCGAACAGTTGCCCCGCGGCCTGCAGGGCAATATCGTCTATGACGCCACGCGCTTCGTGTCCAGTTCGATCGACGAGGTGGTGAGCACCCTGGTCGAGGCACTCCTGATCGTCACCGTCGTGATCTTCCTCTTCCTTGGTTCGGTGCGTGCGGTCCTGATTCCGGTGATCGCGATGCCACTCTCCCTGGTCGGCACCTTCCTCGTGATGCTCGCCCTGGGCTACACGGTGAATCTGCTCACGCTGCTTGCACTCGTGCTGGCCATCGGTCTGGTGGTGGATGACGCCATCATCGTGGTCGAAAACGTGAGTCGCCATATCGAGGAAGGCTTGTCTCCCCTCGGCGCAGCACTGAAGGGCGCTCGCGAACTGGTCGGGCCGATCATCGCCATGACTGTGGTTCTGGTGGCGGTCTACGTCCCGATCGGCTTCATGGGTGGGCTCACCGGGGCGCTGTTTACCGAGTTTGCCTTCACGCTCGTCGGTGCCGTCACCGTGTCGGCCGTGGTTGCGCTGACCCTCTCGCCGATGATGAGTGCGCGCTGGCTCAAAAGCCATGATGCCGGGGGACCGGGGGCTTTCGCACGCTTCATCGACCGGGCCTTCGCCCGCCTGCGTGCGCGTTATGAACGCTCGTTGCATGGCAGCCTCGACTACCTGCCTGTCACTGCGGTCTTTGCGCTGATTGTCCTTGCCAGCGTCGGCTTTCTCTATGCCACATCGAGCTCCGAACTGGCCCCCCAGGAAGACCAGGGCATTCTCATTTCGATTCTGAGCACCGCGCCGAATGCCTCGCTCGAGCAAACGCAGTCGAGCTCGCGCCGTCTCTACGAGAGCTTTGCCTCCTGGCCGGAAACCGACCACGTCTTCCAGATCGATGGCGTAAGCGGTCTCAACAGCAGCCTCGGCGGCATGGTGCTCAAGCCCTGGGATGAGCGCAAGCGCGGCACCAACCAACTGCTGCGCCCTGTCCAGGCTGAGGTGAACAAGATTCCCGGTCCCCGGATCGCAGTCTTCCAGCCCCCTCCCCTGCCTGGCGGAGGCAGCGGCTTGCCCATGCAGTTCGTGATCGGCACGACCGACTCCTACGAGCAACTCGACGGGGTCGCGCGGGAGCTCCATGAGCGTGCGGTCAAGAGCGGGTTATTCATCTTCGCCGACAACGATCTGAAGGTTGACAAGCAGCAGATCAGCCTCGTGATCGACCGCGACAAGGCAGCGCAACTGGGTCTCACCATGCGCGATATCGGCAATGCGCTCGGTGCCATGCTCGGCGGTGGCTACATCAACTATTTCGGCATGGACGGGCGCTCTTACCGGGTGATCGCCCAGGTCGAACAAGTCTCGAGGCTCAACGCCGACCAACTGCGTGACTACTTCATCACCACGCGTGCGGGCGTCTCGGTGCCGCTCTCATCGGTGGTAACCCTCAGAAGCAGTGTCGTACCCGCATCACTCAATCACTTCCAGCAGCTCAATTCAGCCACCATCTCGGGTGTACCGTTTCCCGGCATTACGCTGGGCGAGGCCCTGGGCACGATGAAGAAGCTCGCAGCCGAAGTGCTGCCGCCGGGCTACTCGATCGACTATGCGGGCCAGTCGCGTCAGTTCGAGCAGGAATCCTCGGCACTGGCTCTCACCTTCCTCTTTGCGATGATCGTGATCTTCCTGGCACTGGCAGCGCAGTTCGAGAGCTTCCGCGACCCGCTCATCGTGCTGGTGAGCGTGCCGATGTCGATCGCAGGCGCCATGCTGTTCATCGGGCCCTTTGCCACCCTCAACATCTACACCGAGGTCGGACTGGTCACCCTCATCGGCCTGATCAGCAAGCATGGCATCCTGATCGTCGAGTTTGCCAACGCAGCGCGAGCCGCAGGAACGCCGATGCGCGAGGCTATCGAACTGGCCGCCGCCACGCGACTGCGTCCGATCCTGATGACCACTGCAGCCATGGTGCTGGGCGTGCTGCCTCTGGTCTTTGCTTCAGGGGCCGGTGCGGTGGGTCGCTCCCATATGGGGCTCGTCATATCGACCGGCATCTCGATCGGTACGCTCTTCACCCTCTATGTCGTGCCCGCGATGTACCTGATGCTTGCCTCGCGCGAGGTACGAAAGACCAGCGCTGGTGCATCGGCCTGATCGTCGAGCGGGCAGGCAGTCTCGTCGACATCCTCTTCCACCCAGCCCGGGTTTGACGCGCAGTTCGGTCAATCCTCCGGATGAGGAGAAGCGGTCGCCCTCAACTGGTTGGCCAGTGCTTCACGCAAGGCCTGCAGGCGGACCGGCTTGGAAAGAAAACCGGTCATGCCGGCTTCGAGGCACGCACGTTCCTCCTCGGCATCGGACTGCGCAGTGAGCGCGATGATCGGAATGCGGTTGGGCCGGCGTATCCGTCTCTCTGCGGCACGAATGGCGCGAGTTGCCGCACAGCCGTCCATACCCGGCATGACACAGTCCATGAGAATGAGATCGAACGCCTCGTCAGCCGCCTGCTCGACGGCCTCCTCGCCGCTGGACACCGTAACCACCTGAAAGCCGAATTGTTCAAGCATCAGGCGTGTCAGATAATTGCCGACCGCGTTGTCATCCACAACAAGCACTTTCGCATGCATGCCCCGGGCGATCGCGGCGGCATCTTCGAGGAAAGGCTCACGCGCACCCGATTCGGCTGTCGCAGGTGCCATGGGCAGGTCAATGCCCAGCATCAAGGAGCCATCGATGGTGCGTGAAGCGATGAGGGCCCCTCCCATCAATTCGATCAGGCGACGGGCCACAACCATGCCCAGCCCCGAGCCCCCCTGCCCGACATGCTGCGAAACTGCGGTCAACGCAAAGGGCTCGAGGAGACGCTCGGGCCAGTCTGTCCGAACCCCCTCACCGGCAAACGACAAGGACAGACGCAACTGCCCTGGCGCAGGCTCGTCGCCCACAGCCGCGCGAGGGGCTGAGGGCTCGAAGTCAGCCTCGAGCTTGACGAATCCGCCATGGAGAACACCCAGTGCGCAATCGATCAGGCCCCCCAATGCCTGCAGCAACCTCGCCTCGTCCCCGAGCAGCATCGTCGGCACGGTATCGAGCATCTCCCAACTGATGCTGGTGGCACCGATCGCAGCAGCACTGCGCCGTGAACTCACGGCCTGGTCCAGCACCCGCTGAACCAGAAAGGGCCGGTGGACAAGCTGCAGGAGGTCGGCCTCGATGCGTGCCAGGTCAAGCACATCGGTCAGCAGACGCATCAACGCTTCGGCTGAGGCATACGCAGTCTGTGCAAGGCGCCGTTGGTGCGCGTTGACACCCTCGCCCACGAGCACATCGAGCGAGCCCAGAATGGCGTTCATCGGCGTGCGCACGTGATAACCGATGCTCTCGATCATCGACTGCGTGGCTGCACCTGGCAGCCATATGCCTGAGCGCCGATCCGGATCGTCGGCAGCCGGGTCCGGTTCAGCGCCCTTACCGGGTTCGTCCATCGCCCCGGCGCCAGCTCTCGAGAATCCAGCTGAAGCGCTCGCGCGTCTCCAGTTGCACCGCCTTGCTGGGCATGTTGACCTTCGGGAACTGGTCGCGCCAATGGAAGGGTCGGCAAGCGTCGATGATCGCCCGGCTGTTGGTGAAATCGCCTCGCTCGCGCTTCTCGGGCGGTATCCTCGGGTCGAGTGGCGTCGACCAGGCCGAGCGGATGAACTCTATCGAGGTAGCCGGATCAGATCGAGTGCACATCGCCCACAGCAGTTCCTCGAGATTGGACACATCGATGTCCTCGTCGACCACCACCACGTACTTGCCGGCATAAGCGCCAACCTGACACTGGCTGGCAACGTGACCCACCTGGGTTGAATGCCCCGCATAACGCTGCTTGATCGAAACACCGACAAACATGCGCGCGCCCCCCACCTCGTGAGCCCACACCGCCGTCACATCCGGAATGCCTGAGCTCTTCAACGCTTCCTTCAGCAGCGCCGATCGCGTGATGGCGCGATAGCGCGCGTACTCGCTCGGCCCGAGTTCGTGGACGCATCCGACCATGATCGGATCATTGCGGTGGTAGATAGCCTCGACATGCATGACCGGCTCGGGGCGGGCACCCCCCGGGTAGTAGCCCGTCCACTCCCCCAGCGGCCCTTCGTCGCGCAACTCGGCCGGATCGACCCAGCCCTCGATCACGATCTCGCAGTCCTTGGGAAAGGGCAGCCCGGTGATTCGCCCCCGGACGCACTCGACCGGTCGCTGATAAAGCCCGCCCAGGACGTCGTACTCGGTAATGCCGTAGGGCACCTCATTGCCGGTGAGCAGAAACTGCATCGGGTTGCCACCGAGCACGATGGCCACCGGCATCTTCTCGCCGCGCGCGGCGTATTTGTCGCGATGTATGCGGCCGTGCTTGCCCGGCGAGATGTACATGCCGACCGTGCGCTTGTCATGCAGCATGACGCGATAGGTGCCCTGATTGAGCCAGCCATCGTCCGGATCGCGCGTGACCGCGTAGGAGCCGGTGCCGATGTAACGCCCGCCATCGGCTTCGTGCCACTGCGGTGAGGGAAATATCGTCAGGTCGACATCGTCTCCCATCAGCACGTTCTCGAAGATCGGTCCGTCCTCGACGATCACATGCTTGATCGGCTTTCTGTCGGGGTCCTTGTAGACGGAAAGAAACGCATCACTCAAATCGAGCCTGGACAGGCCGGGCTCGAACCCCAGAGTCACATTGGCACGCTGAGCGCCGAAGAAGTTGTTGAGCACCCGAAACCCGGGCTTGACACCGGGAATCTCGTCAAAGATCAGGCAAGGCGATGGATCGCTACGCTGGATCAGGGCCGAAGCCATGCCGATTTCGCGCTCCCAGGTAAACCCGGTAAGGCGCTTGACTTCACCGAGCGCATCTGCAGCCGCAATCCACTGGCGCAGGTCGGAGTAGACAAAGTGGTGCGAAGCCTTGTTGACTGGAGTGTTCATCCGATGGTGTTCCCTGAGGCAGTGCTAAGATCAGAATGATTGTTACATGGAAGCCGCCATGGGGTGTGCCCGAGGCGGTCGGAGCGCAAGCAAATGCAGGTGCAATTCACGGTAAACGGCCGTCGGGTCGAGGTAGGAACCGAGGCAAGAAGAACGCTGGCCGACTGTCTGCGACACGACCTCGCGCTGACCGGTACGCATGTCGGCTGCGAGCATGGCGTATGTGGCGCCTGCACCGTCATCGTCGATGGCGCAGCAGTCCGATCCTGCCTGATGCTTGCGGTACAGGCAGCCGGCTGTACGGTCGTCACGGTCGAAGGCCTGAGCCCACCTGCGGGCCTGTCGCCCTTGCAGGCAGCGTTTCGGCAGCATCACGCGCTGCAATGCGGTTTCTGCACGCCGGGAATGCTGACGACTGCCCACGCCCTCCTCACTGACGAACCCCACGCTTCTGAAGCGCGCATTCGTGAAGTACTGTCGGGAAACCTGTGCCGGTGCACCGGCTACATTCCCATCGTGCAGGCGGTCATCGCAGCACGCGATGCCTGCCAACGAACAGCCGGTCACGAACCCTCACCCGGACAAGGCCCAGTGCATGGATGATTCACATCGCAAGGTGGCCGACGGCGCCCAGATCGGCCAGGCGATCGAGCGCGTGGAGGACTTCAGGATGCTGCGCGGGGAGGGCAGCTACCTCGATGACCTGAATCGACCTGACATGCTGCATGCCTGCGTCGTGCGAAGCACGGTTGCCCATGGCTTGATCAAGCACATCGACAGCAGCCAGGCACTGGCCTTGCCAGGCGTGCACGCGGTTTTCACAGCCATCGACATTGGACTCCCGGTGCCGCGCATACCGATGCGACTCGATGTGCTCGAGAGCTTGCGACGGTTCGAGCAGCCGGTGATCGCCGAGGATCGTGTGCGCTATGTGGGCGAACCCCTTGCCCTGGTGATCGCCGACAGTCCTGCGCTGGCCGAGGATGGTGCCGACCGCGTGCTGGTCGAAATCACGCCCTTGCCTGTGGTGACCCAGCCCGTTGTAACGAACCCGGGCACCGACAGCGCCGGACTCCCCGCCCCCAGCCTGCTATTCGAGGGCACCGACAGCAACAACCCGCTCACCCTCAGCGCGATCAAGGGTGACGCCGGTTCGGTCTTCGCCAGCGCGCCCTATCTGCGGCGCGAACGTCTCGCTGTCCAGCGCCATGCGGCCATGCCCATGGAGTCGCGCGGACTGCTCGCGGTCTGGTCGGGGACCGCCGACGAAACTCGTCTCACCGTGCTGGGTGCCTGCAAGGTACCGCATGCCAATCGACGCGTGCTTGCCGCTCAGATGGGCATTGCCGTCGATTCCATCGACATGGAAGAAAGCGATGTCGGAGGCGGGTTCGGCGCACGCGGCGAGTTCTACCCCGAAGATTTCCTCATTCCCTTTGCCGCCCGCGCGCTCGGGCGTCCGGTCAAGTGGGTCGAGGACCGTCGCGAGCACCTGCTGGCGACCAATCATGCCCGCGATGCCTGGTGTGACCTTGAAGTGGCCTGCACACGCGAGGGTCAGATACTGGCCCTGCGCGGCCAGGCGCATACCAATCTGGGGGCCTACATCCGCACCAATGGGGTGACACCTTCACGCAATATCGCCCAGGTGGGCGTGGGCCCGTACCGCATCGAACACGTGCAGATCGATGTGTCGGTACACCTTTCAAACAAGACCCCGTCCGGCACCTATCGGGGACCCGGACGCTTCGAAACCGACTTCTTCCGCGAGCGACTGTTCGACATCGTGGCCGACGACCTGGGACTTGACCGGGTCGAATTCCGTCGGCGCAACCTGGTGCGCAGCACCGACATGCCCTGGGCCCTGCCGGTCGTCATGCCCTGGGGAGGCGGATCGGAATGCGACAGCGGCAACTACGCATCGACGCTGGACCGGGCCCTGCTCGAATTCGACTGGACAGCCAAGAGCGCGATCAACGGGCGAGCAATCGAGGGCCGCTGGCACGGTATCGCGATTGGCTGCTACATCGAAGGGGGCGCATCGGGCCCGCGCGAGGGCGCGCGTCTGGTTCTGCAGTCTGATGGCCGGATTGCGGTCTACACCGGCTCCTCATCCATAGGCCAGGGTCTCGAAACGGTATTCACGCAGATCGCCGCTGATGCAATGGGCGTGCCGGCCCAGGCCATCGCGGGCATCCACCACGGCAGTACGCGATTCGTGAAGGAAGGGTTCGGTGCCTACAGTTCACGCAGCACCGTGATGGGCGGCTCGGCCATTGTCGGTACAGCCAATGAACTGAAACAGAAGATACGAGCGGCCGCCGCAGGGCTTCTGCACTGCCCACCCGATGAGGTCACGCTGCTGGGGACCCGCGCCGAAAATCGCAGCGGGCAGTCGGTAAGCCTGGCCCAGATCGCGCTTCTGGGGCCGCTGGAGGCCGAGGGCAGTTTCTCGAGCAACCTGCGCACCTACAGCTATGGCGCCCACGCCTGCCACGTCGCAGTCGACCCCGGGACCGGCGGCGTCGAAGTCATCGATTATGTCGCGGTGGAAGATGTCGGGCGCATCATCAATCCGCTCACGCTGCATGGACAGGCCACCGGCGCCATCGTTCAGGGACTGGGCGGTGCGTTCATGGAGCACCTCATCCATGACGAGGAAGGCCAGCTGCTCACCGCCTCGCTGGCCGATTACCTCCTGCCCACCGCAACCGACTTCCCATCGATCCGGGTCTTTGCTCTGGAAGAATACCCCTCGCCCAACAATCCGCTGGGCGCCAAGGGCGCCGGCGAAGGCGGCATCATTCCGGTGGGCGGGGTCATCGCCAATGCAGTCGCCGCGGCGCTCAAGCCACTGGGCGTGCAGATCACCGAACTGCCCCTGTCGCCCTCGCGGCTGTGGGACATCATCGCCGCGGCGGCCAGGGAATGAAAACGCTGGTGCGCTGCACGTACTCGCGATAGCCCGGACGCCGCTCGTGCATGTCCTGCTCGAGCAAGGTGACCCCCGACACTTTCAGGAGCAGCAGCGTCATGATGATGGGCGAAAAAACGCTCCAGGCCCCGCCTGCGCTGAGGGCAAAGAGGTAGAAACCCCACCAGATCATGCTCTCGCCGAAGTAGTTCGGGTGCCGACTGTAGCGCCACAGCCCTGACTGCATCACCTGCCCGGCCGAATCGACGCGTGCGCGAAATGCCCCCATCTGCGCGTCGGCAACAGCCTCGATCAGCAGGCCAGCGATGACCAGCAAGCCGCCAGCGATGTCGAGCGCACCGAGCGCCGTGGCCGAGGCTATCGCGACACCCAGCGGCACCGCGACCACCCACGCAATGGCCGCCTGCAGACCAAACACCAGCCACAGACTCTTCAAGGCGAAACCGGGCTCATTGCGTGCCCTGATCGCCTGATAACGGCGATCTTCGGGCTTGCCACGGTGACGCAGCGTTATGTAGATTGAAAGTCGCAGCGACCAGAACGCGACGAGCAGAAGCACAAGTGCGGTGCGCGGCCCGCTTGCCTGGAGGGCCCACACCAGAGCGGCGAGCAGGAACAGCAATGACCAGATCGAATCGACGATGCTCACATCGTGACGCTGGCGGCTGCGAAGCCAGGTGAGTGCGCCCAGGAGCAGCATCGCTCCCAGCGCCGAGAGCCAGAAAAACAGTGTCGTGGCTTCAACCATGGCTCACCGCCCCCTTTGCAGCACCACCGCGCACGCGCTCGGCCCAGGCCACCAGCACCGGCGTAGCCACTGCCCACTCCAGCGCGATCAAGCCATAACCCGGCACCCCATTCACCACACCGGCACCGAGACGCACGCCGCCGTACCACGCGAGCGGTCCACCGACTGCGCCCAGACCCAAGGCAAGCAGGCGACGACGCGCGAGCCAGGCCAGCGGGCATTCGAGCAGTGTGGCAAACATGGCCCAAAGTCCGGCGATCCAGGCCGGTGCCAGCGCAAGGGGCCCGAGCGCCACAGCGGCAGGCTGGTACACCACCAGACCGGTACTGGCGACGAGCGAATCGAGTATCCAACCGGCCACCGTGGCCCCCAGGATCAGCCTTGACACCGCGCGCGGTCGACTGCTCAAGCCCAGATGGAGCAGGCACACCGGCACAGCGGCCAGCAAGGCCCACACGGCGTGCCCCCCGGCGGCGAGCAAAATGCAGGCAAACCAGCCCGCCTGATTGGCGATGAATTCGATCAGTACGCGCAGCCCTCGCGGCAATGCCCTGAGCCGCGCCAGGAAGACCCGAGCGAAAGCGCCCATCGCTACTGCCGCGCCGGGTCGGCAGAGGCGCCCTTGCGGCGCCCTGCCCTGGGCTCGAACAGGTAGTGCCCAACCCACCACTGCTCGCCACCGCGATAGCCAAAGAGTTCGGCGCAGGCCATGAAGAACAGGCGCCAGCGTTGCCACCAGCGGTCGGCATCAGCCCCGTAGACGTCGCCAAATAGCGGCATCAGCGCGGCGCGCTGAGCATCCATGCGCTCGAGCCAGGCATTGAGTGTTCGCTCGTAGTGCTGGCCATTCCAGCGCCAGCGCTCGATCAGGCGCAGATCATCCTGAAAATGCAGCGGCAGATGATCCGAGGGCATCATGCCGCCCGAGAAGAAATGACGACTCATCCAGTCGGAAGCATCACGATCCTCGAAGGCGTAGGGTGCGTCGCGGTGGCAAAAGACATGCATGAAGAAACGCCCACCCGGTACGATCCAGCGGGCGATGCGGCCAAAGAGCACCTGCCAGTTGCGCGTGTGCTCGAGCATCTCGACCGACACGATACGATCGAAGCCCTCGACGAGCCCGTGCGCTTCGGGCTCGAACCGATTGATATCCTCGGTGATCACGCGCAGATTGGTCAGCCCGCGCTCGCGTGCCTGACCCTCGATGTAGAGGCGTTGGCCGTGCGAGTTGGAAACGCCGACGAACGAGGTCCGCGGATAGCGCTCGGCGGCCCACAGACAGAAAGATCCCCAGCCACAACCCAGTTCGAGCACACGCTGCCCGGCACCGATGCCGGCACGCTCGGCGGTGATGGTGAGCGCGTTGATTTCGGCTGCTTCCAGTGAATCAATACGTCCGTCAGGTTGGCCCACCGAGCCGGCCTCACCCCAGAAACAGCTGCTGTACTTGCGCCGTGGCCCCAGTACCCGGGTGAAGAAAGCGGCAGGCACCTCGTAATGCTGTTCATTGGCCTTTTCGGTCAGCAGCGCCACCGGCGCGGTGCGCATCGCGGTCACGAAGCTCGACTCCAGGGCTGCGGCGAGGTCGACATCATCGGCACCGGACTCGCGAGCCCGTTGCGCAAGCAATCGCCGTATCCCGGCCCGAATGACAGGATCAGGAACCCGTCCTGCCTCAACCCATCCGATCAGCGTCGACCACATGCCCCGCTCTCTCCAAGCTATCCCCACATTTTGATGGTAACCGCGCCAGGACTCACTCGGCACGCCGTCAAGCCCCGCGGCGCGTTATATTCCGGGCCGGCGCATCATGCGTCGTTCAATGCGAGGAATACCATGCGCTTCTGCCGATTCAACGGAAACCGACTGGGGCTGGTCGAAGGCGACCAGATCATTGACGTCACGCCTGCACTGGATGTGATTCCGGCACAGCGGTGGCCGCTGCCCGAGCACGATCTGCTTATTGCGCATCTGGATGAGGTTCTGGCGCGAGCCAATGCCATCAAGGCAGGTGCACCGCGGCTGCCAGCAAGGAGCGTGCACTTCAACGCACCGGTTGCCAATCCGGGCAAGATCGTCAACGCGCCGATCAACTACCAGAAGCACATCAATGAAGCGGTCGATGACAAGGGCATCGCCCACGGCCGTGAACTCAAGGGCAAGCACATCACCGACTGGGGCCTGTTTCTCAAGGCAACCAGTTCCATGATCGGCTTCAGTGACGAGGTGCGCCTGCGCAAGCCCGATCGGCGCAATGATCATGAAATCGAGCTCGCCGTCATCATCGGCCGGACCGCCAACAAGGTAAAGGCAGCCGATGCACTCCAGTACGTGGCCGGCTACTCGATGGGGCTTGACATGACCATCCGCGGCCCCGAACTGCAATGCTTCCGCAAGTCAGTCGACACCTACGCGGTGCTCGGCCCCTGGATCGTAACCGCCGACGAGATTCCCGACCCCAACAACCTCAACCTCGCAATCTGGGTCAACGGCGAGCCACGCCAGAACGCCAATACGAACGATCTGGTCTACAACGTGAACAAGCTGATCGAGTACGCCACCGAGTGGTACACCCTGCATCCGGGCGATGTCATCTTTACCGGCACACCCGAAGGCGTGGGTCCGGTCAAGCCCGGTGACACGATGACCTGCGAAATCGAGCGCATTGGCCGTTGGGACGTGAAGATCGCATCGGAATTCGCCGGCTGAGCGGACATCGCCCGGCTTCGGGTCGCACCCTGAGACCTGCAGCGGGCTGCAGCGCTGACCGTGCCCGGCTGCACGCCGCCGGGCAACACGACAAGCATCGAGGAGACAAGCCATGCTGAACCGAGCACTGACTGCAGCAACACTCGTCGCGAGCCTTGCGCTCGCTTGCGCCGCACCGCTTGCCACGGCGCAGAGTCAGACCCCCATCCGCATCGGCATCATCACCGACCGCGTCGGTCCGGCCAAACCCTACGCCGAACCGGTGACCCTCGGGGCGGTGTTCGCTGCACGTGAAATCAACGCCAAGGGTGGCGTACTTGGGCGACCGATCGAACTGCAGATCGAGGACGACCAGGGTAGACCTGATATCTCGGCCACCATGGCCCGCAAGCTGGTCGATGCCGGCGCCGTGATGATCGTCTCGCTCTCGCTCTCGACGGCCACCCAGCAGGCGCAGACGGTTTCGCTCGAAACGAAGACGCCCCACTTCACGCCGTCGAATTCTGGCGACACGCTCACTACCCAGATCGCGAACCCCTGGTTCTGGCAGAGCGGTCCGCTCGGGTCGGCCCAGGTTGCGACGCTGCTCTCCTATGCCCGTGCGCGCAACCTCAAACGGGTGGCCCTGATCACCGAGACCTCGGCGCTGGGGCAGATGACCGCCCGCTCCTTCCGCGAGGCGCTGCAGCGCAACCAGATCGAAATCGTTGCCGAAGAAGTCGTCCCGGGCGGTGCAACCACGGCCGAACCGCAGATGCAGAAGATTCGCGCCGCCAACCCCGAAGCACTCTTCATGGCCGGGGTAGTCACACCGGAAAACGTACTGATGCTGCGCGCCTATCGGCAACTCGGGCTCAAGATGCCGATTCTTGCCAGCTACAACATGTCGGTGCCCGTCTATTCCAGCGTGGCCAAGGGCCTGCTCGATGGCATTGCCTTTGTCGATGCCTTCGACCCGGCTCGCCCCGAAGCGAAGCGGTTCAGCGAGGCTTTTCGCAAGGACTCGGGCACTGAACCCTACAACCTGCATGGCTATGGCTATGATGGCATCTACCTGGTCGCAGACGCCATCCGCCGCGCCGGTTCGACCGACAAGGACAAGATTCGCGAGGCCATGCAGGCAACACGCGGCTTCGTCGGCGTGATGGGCGCGCAGGGCTCTACTTACGGCTTTGCCGATGGCAGACGCACCGGGTTCGACACCAATGGCATGGTGGTGCGGGTCTACGAGCAGGACCAACAAGGACGGGTCGTCCACACCGGCAGCCGCTGAGCCCCCGGCAGTCGATGGCACGCTCTCGTACCCGGCAAGGTCAGGCACTGTGCAGGACCTGATCGAGCTGCTCATCAGTGCGACCGCGGGCGGCTGCATCTACGCGCTTTTTGCGCTGTCGTATCTGGTCGTGCTGCGCCCCACCGGCGTGATCAACTTCGCGGTTGGCGACTGGGGTACGGTGGCAGCCTTCGGGGGCTTTCTTGCCTTGTCCGAAGCCGCGCTGCCTTGGCCCATCGGCATGGCATTCGTGATCATCGCCGCCTTCGGTCTGGGTTGGCTCACCGAGCGGATCGCTGTACGCCCCCTCGTCGAACGCGGCGCGCCGGTGCTGGCCCCGATCCTCGCACTGCTTGGGATGTTGGTCATCTTTCGCGAGGCCGTCTCGGTCGCTTTCGGGCCCGACCCACGCCCGATCCCGCAACCCTTCGGCTATGGGCGGATCGAGTTCGGTCTGCTCGCCGCCTCGTACCAGAGCATTTTCATCATCGGGATCACGGCCAGCGTCTTTGTCGGCGCGTGGTACTTCTTCGAGCGGACGCTGGCAGGCCGCAGTTTCGAAGCGGTTGCACTCGATCGCCGGGCAGCGGCGCTGATGGGCATCAACCTGCGCCGGGTAACGTCGTTCGCTTTCGGCGCCGGGGCCTCGATCGCGGCATTGGCCGCGCTTTTGCTCACGCCCAACACATCGGCCCACTACCTGATGGGTATCCCGCTGGCGATCCAGGGCTTCACGGCACTGGTGATCGGCGGTGTCGGACGCACCGAGGGCGCACTCGTGGGCGGGATCATCCTCGCCCTGGCCGAGCAACTTACCATGCGCTATGTGCCGATTGCCCCAGGCCTGGTCCAGGGCGTACCGCTGCTGCTGCTCATCATCTTCCTGCTGGTCCGGCCCACCGGACTGCTGGCTGCGCGTGGAGCCAGCGCATGAAGTCTTTGCTCCAGGCCGCGCTCGTCATCGCGATCCTGTC
This sequence comes from uncultured Pseudomonadota bacterium, assembly GCA_903829815.1. Classification (GTDB taxonomy): domain Bacteria; phylum Pseudomonadota; class Gammaproteobacteria; order Burkholderiales; family SG8-39; genus CAIXPL01. The sequence goes on from CAIKRR010000029.1 coordinate 35,386, forward strand.
GGCTATCGGCTTTCTGCTCGGGCCTTACCACACCGACATCTATCGCAAGCTGCTGCTGTGGATCGCACTCGCCCTCAGCTACAACTTTCTCTTCGGCGTCGCAGGGCAGGTGGCGTTTTCACACTTCACCTTCTATGGCGTCGGCGCCTATGCCATCGTCATCCTGGTCACCCAGGCTGGCTTGCCTCTGCCGCTGGCCGCCACGGCTGGCATCGTGCTTTGCGTGCTGCTTGCCCTCGCCGTTGCGATTCCGGCAACCCGCCTCGATGGCTTCTACCTCGCGCTCGCCACACTGGCGCTGGCGCAACTGTTCATCGTTTTTCTGAATGAAGGCGGCGAACTGACAGGCGGCTCGGGCGGGCTGACAAGCTATCGCCTGCCGGATGTCGGCGGCATCACCCTGAGCGGTCCGCGCTATACGGTCGTGATCGTGCTGCTGGTCACCTTCACCTGGATACTGCTCGCGCGCATCGACCAGTCGTGGTTTGGTCGTGCCTGCCGTGCCGTGCGTGACAACCCCCAGGCCGCCGCCGCAATGGGCATCGACGTGGCACGCACCCGGGTCATTGCCTACGCGCTCACCAGCGCCCTGGCAGGTCTGGCCGGCATGGTCTATGCCTTTGTCGACAATACCGTCAGCCCGCCCATCTTCGGCCTCGAAAACGCCTTCTTGCTTCTGTTCATGGTGATCATCGGCGGCAGCGGCAGCCAGATCGGCTCGGTGATCGGCGCCACCGTGCTCTATCTGCTGCCCTTTGTCCTGTCACCGCTGATCGGACATCACCATGCGCTGGTATTCGGCGTCGTGATGCTCCTGGTGATACTCGCGCAACCACGCGGGCTCACCGGCTTGTGGGCAGCGCGACCGTGGCGCTCGCGATGAACAACCCACCCGGTACCGGCAGCGCCGGTGGCCCGCTGCTCGCGGTGCATGAACTCACGCGCCGCTTCGGTGGCCTGACCGCCGTTGCCGGTCTCGATTTCGATCTGCATGCAGGCGAAGTCCTCGGGCTTATCGGACCGAACGGCGCCGGCAAGAGCACCACGTTCAACATGATTGCGGGAACCCTGGCACCCAGTGCAGGACAGATCCTGCTCCAAGGCAATAGCGTCGGTGGCCTGCCAGCCCACGCCATGGCCGCCCGCGGGGTGCTGCGCACCTTTCAGCACAATTGCCTCTTTGCCGGCATGTCCTTGCGCGACAACGTGATGACCGGCATGCATGTCGGTCTTGCCTCAAATCTCCTCGGGGTCATCGGTGGCATCGCGCGGGTGCGAACCGCCGAAACCGCTGCTCGCGCACGGGCCGACGAACTGCTCGCCTTTGTCGGTCTGGCCGATGCCCGCGAACAGGATGTGGCAACCCTCTCCTTCGGTCAGGGACGGCTGCTCGAGACGGCACGAGCATTGGCCGGCGACCCCAAACTCATCCTCTTTGACGAACCCGCCGCGGGGCTTGCGCCGGCCGAGTGCGAACGACTCACCGACATCATCGAGCAGATCGCCGCGCGCGACATCGGTGTGCTCCTCATCGAACACGACATGCGCTTCCTGCTTGGCATCGCCGACCGGGTCGTGGTGCTCGATCATGGCGAACGCATCGCGATCGGCTTGCCCGAGGCGATCCAGCGCGACCCGGCGGTGATCAAAGCCTACCTGGGTAGTACCCGAGGTGTACCTGCCGCAGGAGGAACCCATGCTTGAGGTGCGCCAGGTGCGTGGCGGGCATGATCGCGCCGATGTCCTGCATGCGGTGAGTCTGGACATCGCACCGGGCGAGACGCTGGCCTTGCTCGGCCCCAATGGAGCCGGCAAGTCCACGCTGATGGCGGCCCTGAGCGGGACGCTCGCTCGTCGATCGGGGACGATCCGTCTTGACGGCGAGGACATCTCGTCCTTGCCCAGCCATCTGATCGTGTCACGCGGTCTGGCACTGGTCCCTGAAGGCCGTCACATGTTTTCCCCGTTCACCGTCGCCGACAATCTGCGCCTCGGTGCGATACGCCTGCCTCAACCGACTCGCGCACGCCTTGCCGAGCGCCACGAGTTCGTGTTCGGTCTGTTTCCCCGGCTTGCCGAGAGACGCAGCCAACTGGCTGGAACGCTCTCCGGGGGCGAGCAGCAGATGGTCGCGATTGCGCGTGCCCTGATGTCCTCACCACGCATGCTGTTGCTCGACGAGCCCTTCCTCGGTCTGGCGCCGCGCGTGGTGGAGGAAATACACCAGGCCCTGGACGCATTGCGCAGCACCGGCCTCGCCATGCTGCTGGTCGAACAAAAACTCGACATTGCACTGACCTTTGCGCGCCGCGCCTGCGTGATGGTCAAGGGCCGCATCGTGCTCGAGGCAAGCAGCGCCGAGCTGGCCGCTCGCGACGACCTGGGTGAGCTCTACTTCAAACTCGCCCGCGCGGCCACCCGGGGCTGAAGCGGCGCACGCGCGCTAGTGCCAACCGACGAGCACCAGCTTGCCGATGGTGGTGCCCGACTCGAGCCGTGCATGGGCCTCACGCAGATTGGCAGCGTTGATCGGACCGAGCACTTCGCGCAAAGTTGTGCGCATGCGCCCCGCGTCGATCTCGGCAGCCACCCGGGCAAGCAACCGATGCTGCTCGATCATGTCCGGTGTCTGGAATCGGGCGCGGGTGAACATCAGTTCCCAGCAGTGCGTCGCGCTCTTGGCGCGAACACCGTCCTGGGCAAGCGCCCCGCGATTGCCCACGATACTGCAGATCGTTCCCTGGGGCCGGATCAGGTCGGCCATGGCCTCCCAATGGCGATCGATGTCGTTCCAGCAGCCAATGTAATCCACGAAGGGCAGGCCCAGGGCCTCGAGCTGGGGCCGCATCGGCTCTCGATGGTCGATCACATGATCAGCACCCAGCTCGCGACACCAGGCAGCGGTTTCAGGGCGCGATGCGGTCGCAATGACGCGCAATCCGGCCATCTTCGCAATCTGGATGCCAATCGACCCGACCCCGCCAGCGCCGCCGATCTGCAGAATGGACTGTCCGCGATGCGCGCCCGCCGGGTCGATCTTCATGCGATCGAAAAACGCCTCCCAGGCGGTGATGGCCGTGAGCGGCACCGCCGCCGCCTGCGCGAAATCGAGGCTCTGGGGCTTGAGCGCAACGATGCGCTCGTCGACCAGATGCAATTCGCTGTTGGAGCCCTGGCGGGTGATGTCCCCGGCGTAGTACACCGCATCGCCCGGGCGAAACAGGCTGACCCCCTCGCCCACCGCCTCCACCACGCCGGCAGCATCCCAGCCAAGCACCTTCGGGGCCAGCTCCACCTTGTGACTGGGGCTGCGTACCTTGGTGTCGACGGGATTGACCGAGACCGCCTGCACACGCACCAGCAGATCGCGGCCTCGCGGTACCGGATCGGGCAGGATCATATCCTGCAGGGATTGCGGGTCGCTGATCGGCAGATAACGGGTCAGGGCAACGGCTTTCATCAGGCTGGCTCCTTGGTGACCGGCGCATTATGCTGCACCCTGAACACGCGTCAACACGATCTCATCCTCAGCCATACCCGATCGATCAGGAATCCGCGAGCACCATGAGCCCATCTCCCACCCTCCCCGCCGATGCCACCGGTGCGGCGACCGAGTTGCCCAGACCGGCAGCCGCAAGCGCCACCCTCGTGCCGTACCGCGATATCGAAGACTTCGGCCAGGCACTGCTGATGGCGCGCGGCATGCGCCCAGCCGATGCCGCCTGCGTCGCCAGGACACTGGTCTGGGCCGACCTGCACGGGGTACCCAGTCATGGCAGCGCGCTCTTTCCGGTCTATCTGAAGTGGATAGCCGCAGGCGACATGGATCCGACCGCAGCACCGAGCCTCAGTGCCCGCGAGGGCTCGCGTTTCACGCTCGATGGCAATCACTGCGTCGGTGCGGTCGCCATGACCCAGGCAGCCCACAGCGCGATCGAGATCGCCCGGCAGACGGGCCTCTGCGTCGCGACGATCCGCGACACGACCCACACTGGCGCCATCGGACGCTACGGCTCGATGATTGCCGAGCGTGGTTGTGCGGCGCTCGCGCTTGTCGCAGGCCCGCCACTCATGGCCTATCACGGCGCGCGCGTGCCCAGTGCTTCAACCAGTCCAGTGATGTTTGCTCTGCCCGGGCCGGACAACGAGCCCGTCGTGTTCGATATGGCCACCAGCCTGGTCTCGTTCAGGCGTCTGCAGCAGGCACGGGCCAGCGGTGAAGCGCTCCCGGATGGGGCCGCCATCGACCTCGATGGCGTCGTCACGAGCGATGCGAGTCGCGCCCGCATACCGCTACCGATTGCCGGGCCCAAGGGATCGGGGCTTTCGATCATGATCGAAATGCTGGTGAGCCTTGTGGCGGGCAACCCCCTTGTGACCGACCACCTGCGCCCCGACGGTGCACGGCGCCACAGCCAGAACGCACTGCTGCTCGTTCTTGATGTCGCAGCCTTCCGGCCACTACAGGACTTCAGAGACGATATGGCTGGGCTCATCGAGACCATCAAGGGCTTGCCGATGGCCGCAGGCTTCACCGAGATTCGCATGCCCGGTGAGCGCGGCCAGCACCTGGCCGCCCAACGGGCGACGAGCGGCATTCCGATCCCACCCGCCGTGCACGCCGAGATGCGCTTGGCGGCCACCGAACTTGGCGTGCCTTTGCCTGCCAGTCTGGCCTGAACAGGCGATGCCGGGGTTGCACGCCTGCAGCGGCGCAACCCCGTACCCCCTCAGACCGATTTCATGCGCATCAGACGCAGCGCATTGCCCAGATAGATCTTCTCGCGGTCCTCATCAGACAAGCCCAGCGACTCCACGGAGCGAATACCCTCGCGAATGAACATCGGGCCGCCCTCGGGATCGAAGGGGCAATCGGAGGCAAACACCACGTGGTCGGCACCGAAGAAGTCAAGCCCGCAGCGCAGTGCCGAGGCCGAGCCGCCCAGCACCGTGTCGCCATAAAACATCTTGAAGTACTCGATCGGCGGCTTCGAGAGGCGCTTGAGCACCTCGGCGTCTGATCCGTCGGCACTGCGACTGCCCAGTTGCGCCCACAGGGTCTCGGCACGCCCGGAAAAGTACGGCAGCATGCCGCCGCAGTGGTGGGTGATGAGACGCAAGTCGGGCAAACGCTCGAGCATGCCCGAGAAGACCATGCGGGCCATCGCCACCGATGTGTCGAACGGCCACCCCAGAACCTGCCATATCTCGTACTGCGAGCGCTCTTCGGTGGTGTAATCAGCGCGCGCGCCCGGACGGAAGGGGTGCATCCAGACTGGAAAGTCGTACTTGCGCGTGATGCGCTCGAAGATCGGGAAGAACTCCGGGTCATCCAGTGGCCGACCATTGACCTGATTGACAGTCTGGATGCCACGGGCGCCCAGATCACCCACCGCGCGATCCATCTCCTCGATCGCAGCCTTGGGGTTGTTCCAGGGCAGTGCTGCGACGAAGGCCGGAAAATGCTCCGGCCAGCGCTTGCAGATCTCGGCCATCTCGTCATTGGCAACGCGGGCGAACTCAGGCGACTGATCGGGGCCACCCAGCATCTCGGGCGATGGCTGGCCCAGCGTGAGAACCTGCACCACGTCAGGGAAGCTCTTGCGCAGCATCTCCACCCGCGCCTCCATATCCCAGAGCACGCGGATGCTGGTCATGCGCTTGATGATCCCCGCATCCTTGGAATGCGCCCGCGCCAGATCCAGATAACGGGGTGGCATGACGTGGTTGTAGATGTCGATCTTCTTCATGGTGCCTCCAGATGAGCCAGGTGCTGGATAAACGACGGACGAGACGCTGCGCTCGCCGGCTTGCCGCTGGCAGCACGCAGCCCCCGGCCGCGCAATGCCATGATGTTACCTGCCGCAGCGCGACTTGACGACACGACGCCGCTTGACGAAACGACGCCACTGATCAACGATCGGGCATCGCAAAGGGCCGCACCCTGAGGAGAGAGCATGAGCAAGTTCGGCATCGGGCAGTCGGTGAAGCGCGTCGAGGACGGGCGATTCCTGACCGGCAGCGGTTGCTATGTCGATGACATCAACCTCGCACATCAGACCTGGGGCGTGGTGGTCACCTCCCCGGTACCCCATGCACGCATTCGCAAGGTCGACACGGCCCGTGCGCTTGCCGCCCCCGGTGTGCTGTGCGTGCTCACCGGTGCCGATATCCTCGCCGAAAAACTCGGCGGCATCCCGCCCCTGTTCATGCCCGAAGATATGGGTGGGCCCAAGGGCTACCGCACGGCCCGAGCATTGCTCTCTCACGACAAGGTGCGCTATGTCGGTGACTACGTGGCCTTCGTGGTCGCCGAGACGCTCGAACAGGCGCGCGAAGCGGCCGATCGGGTCGACGTCGATTACGAGGAGCTGCCCTTTGTCACCAGCCCCGAGGCAGCGATGGCCGAAGGCGCACCCAAGGTGTGGGACGAGTGGACGAGCAATGCCGCGTTCCCGCTCATGCTCGGCAACAAGGACAAGACCGACGCGGCCTTTGCGGCGGCCGCCCATGTGGTGTCCTTGCGCCTGGAAAACAACCGCATCTCGGCCAACTCGATCGAGACACGAGGATACGTGGGCGCCTACGATCGTGCCGAGGACAGCTACACGCTCTACACGAGCACCCAGGGGCCGCACGCCATCCGCACGACCATGGCACAGGTGGTCTTCCACCTGCCCGAGACGAAATTCAGGGTCGTGGCCCGCGACGTTGGTGGCGGCTTCGGCATGAAAGGCGGCGCGTATCCCGAAGAAGGTCTGGTGCTGCTCGCTTCGCGACGTATCGGCCGCCCGGTGAAGTGGATCGCAACCCGCTCCGAGAGCCTGCTCAGCGACAACCATGGCCGCGACCAGGTGGTGCGTGGCGAAATGGCGCTGGATGCCCAAGGACATATTCTGGCGATACGGGCTCAGGCCCTGCATGCAATGGGCGCCTATGTATCCGGAGCAAGCGTGGTACCGGTGCTCTACTCGCTCAAGCTCATCCCCAACGTCTATGCCGTGCCGACCGTTCACGTGGCCACGCGGGCGGTCTTCACACACACCGTCCCCACCACCCCCTATCGGGGTGCCGGCCGCCCAGAAGCGGTCTACCTCACCGAGCGACTCCTCGATGCCGCAGCCGCGAAGATCGGCATCGACCGCATCGCCATCCGGCGCCTCAATTACATCAAGCCCGAGGCCATGCCTCACGCCACGCCCACCGGTCTCACCTACGACAGCGGCGAGTTCGACCGACTCACCGACCGCTGCGTCGAACTGGCCGACTGGGCCGGGTTCGAGGCGCGCCGCGCGGCAAGCGAGCAGCGGGGTCGGCGCCGCGGCCGTGCCTTCACCTACTACATCGAAGACTGCGGGGTCTTCAACGACCGAATGGAATTGCGCTTCGATCCGGGTGGCACGCTTACCATCATCGCCGGCACTTTCTCCCACGGACAGAGCCACGCCACGACGTTTGCGCAACTGGTTTCGGAGTGGCTCGGCGTGCCGTTTGAAAGCATCCGTTACGTGCAGGGTGACACCGATCAGGTGCCCTTCGGCCGCGGCACCTACGCCTCGCGCAGTTCGATGATCGGCGGCAGTGCACTGCGCCTCGCGTCCAACTCGATCATCGAGAAGGCAAGACCCCTGGCTGCACATCTCATGGAGGCTGCCGCAGCCGATGTCCAGTTCAAGGACGGCCAGTTCCAGATCACCGGAACCGATCGAAAGATGGCGCTCGTCGACGTGGCCAAGGCCTTCTTCCGCCCGGTCGGGCTGCCCTCGAGCTTTGGCCTCGGTCTGGAGGCGGCCGGTTCATTCGCCGGCGATCCGCCCAACTTCCCCAATGGAGCACATGCCTGCGAAGTCGAGATCGACCCGGACACCGGGGAGGTCAGTATCGAGCGCTATACGGTCGTCGATGATGTGGGTGTGGTCATCAACCCGATGGTCTGCGAAGGCCAGATCGATGGCGGCCTCGCGCAAGGCTTCGGTCAGGCGCTGCACGAGCGCATCATCTACGATCGCGAGTCGGGCCAGCTCATCACCGGCAGTTTTGCCGACTACACCATGCCCCGATCCGATGACATGGCGCACCACATGGCGGCCGACTTCATCGAAGTGCCCTGCAAGACCAATCCGGTTGGCGTGAAAGGCGTGGGTGAAGCCGGCTGCGTGGCAGCACCGCCCACCGTGATCAATGCCATCATCGATGCGCTGCGTCCCCTGGGGGTGACACACATCGACATGCCGGCCACGCCTGAGCGCGTGTGGAAGGCGATGCATGGGGCACGAAGCGCAACCTGAGATCGCGCCCCACGGGCGGGGCGCCGACACTCAAGCCACTGCGTCAGCCAGCGCACCTGCCCGCAGTCGAGCTATCCAGTCGGCGCTCGCCTTGAAGCCCCCGAACGGGTAGACGTGCAAGCCCACCGGGCCGAGCGCAGGTTCGGCCAGCAGGGCCTGCGCCACATCGAGCAACACCTGATCGGGCCCATGCCGCGACAGCAGGTCGCGCAGGCTGACCGGCCCCGACCAGACCGCTCGCACCGAAGGTCCGATACCGCAGCGGGTCGCGTAGGCCAGCAGGGAGCGCACGTTGGCGGGGCCGGCAAGACCGATTCTGATCGACGCATCGATGCCAGTGGCGCGAAGGCTGCGCAACCACCGAACGATGGTCGACCCCTCAAAGCAGAACTGCGAGACGATCTGCACATCGAGGCCGGTGCGGGCGGCTGCCTGAACCTTGTCGGTGAGTGCCCGATCGAGGACAGCCTGCTCGACCTTTGGGTGACCCTCAGGATAGCCACCGATACCAATGCGTGTGATGCCCCCGGCCTGCAACAGGCCCGACTCGATCACCTGGAGCGCGGAGTCCCAGGGGCCGACACGACGCTCGGCGTCACCCGCAACGAGAATGACCCGATCGACAGCCGCCTCGGCGACGAGTTGCGCAATCCAGGATGCGGCCGAAGCCTGCGAGTCGAGTCGCCGCGCCGCGATATGGGGTACGGGCACGAAGCCGCAATGGCGAAGCCGCTGCGCGACCGACAGGGTGTGGTGAAAGGGTGCACCAGGCAACCACGGTATCGTGACCTCGGTCGCAGGCGGCAGCAAGCCGCCATAGTGATCGATGTCGGCAATGTTGCGGGTGGTCGCCTCGATCGAACACGCTGCGCCCAGATGCTCGAACAGCGCAAGCGCGGCTGCGGATGCCTGCATGGAAGTCTCTCCTTTGCATTGGCGTGATGAATCAGGACACGCCGCGCAAGACGCGATCGATCGGGTCAGAGCTGCGTTGTGTCACCGGCGTGAGGCTGCCAGACCATCAGGCGTGACTCGATCCAGCCCACCGCCCCATCGAGCACCAGCGCAAACAGGGTCAGCAGGAGAATGCCGGCGATGACGGTATTGATATCGAATACCCCTTCGGCCTGATGGATGAGATAGCCCACGCCTTCAGCCGACCCGAGGTACTCGCCGACGACCGCACCGACGAAAGCGAGACCGACCGAATTGTGCAGGCTGGCAAAGACCCAGGACAGCGCGCTGGGCATGTAGACATGGCGCAGCAACTGTCGCTGACTGGCTCCCAGCATGCGCGCATTGGCCAGTACTGCCGGGCTCACCTCGCGCACGCCTTGATAGACATTGAAGAATACGATGAAGAACACCAGCGTGATGCCAAGCGCCACCTTGGAGGCCATGCCCAGACCGAACCAGACCATGAAAATGGGCGCCAGAATCACTCGAGGCATGGCGTTGAGCGCCTTGATGTAGGGGTCGAGAATCGCCGCGGCCGTCGGTGCCAGACCGAGCCACAACCCCATCGCAATGCCGCCGACCGTGCCCAGCACGAACGCGAGCAGGGTCTCGAGCAAGGTCACCCAGAGATGCGGATAGATCTCGCCACCGACGAACCAGTTGGCAAGGCGCCCGAGCACCTTGAGCGGTTCACCGAAGAAGAAGGCTGCCTTGTCGGGATTATCGAAATAAAAGGCCGGCACGCGCGGATCGGTGAGCAGGCCCCAGCCAAGGAGCAAGGCGAACAGGAGCAGAAGCTGGGCGTAACGAACCTTCATGCGCCCTCCGGAAGCGGTGCGTACTGAGCGGCATAGGCCTTCATCACTTCATCCTTCATGGCATGCCAGATCCGGGTGTGCAACGCCACAAAGCGGGGCGTGAGGCGAATCTCGGCCACATCGCGGGGGCGCGGCAAATCGATGACGAACTCGCCGATCGGGTGGGTGCCAGGGCCCGCCGAGAGAACGATGACCCGATCGGAGAGCGAGATTGCCTCCTCCAGATCATGCGTGATGAAGATCACCGACTTGCGATTGGCCGACCACAGCGCGAGGAGTTCGTTCTCCATCAGTTGTCGGGTCTGGACGTCCAGAGCCGAAAAAGGCTCGTCCATCAGGAGGATTTCCGGATCGAGCGCGAGCATCTGCGCGAGTGCCACACGCTTTCTCATGCCACCGGAGAGTTGATGCGGATAGCGCGCACCAAACCCGCCCAACCCGACCCGCTGCAACCACGCCTGGCCCTGGGCGCGCGCCTCGCCGGCCTCGATGCCGCGGAACTCCAGGCCTGCCGTCACATTGGCAAGCGCCGAACGCCAGGGCATCAGGGCATCGGCCTGAAACATGTACCCTGCCTTGCGATTGATGCCCACGAGCGGTTCACCGTGCACACGCACCGCACCACTGCTCGGCGCAAGCAGGCCGGCCGCGACATTGAGCAGCGTCGACTTGCCGCAGCCGGTCGGTCCGACGACGGCCACGAATTCACCGGCGCGCACCGCCAATGAAGCCTCGGCAACCGCCACATAGGGCATGCCAGGATCGTCGCGCGAGGCAAACCGGCAGGTGATCCGCTCGAGTTCGAGACTGTAATGGCCATCAACCATCGAGAGACGCTCTCTAGTGATACTGGACGTTTGCCTTGCTGGCGTAGGTATTGGTCCAGGTACGATCCAGCTGAATCTTCGCCGGATCGACCTCGGTATTGAAGGTGGGCAACACTTTCAGCGTCGTGCGTACCCCGGCCTCGGTAAAGAGGCCATCGGGCGAGAAGGCTTCGCGTACCCGACCGAAGGCAAAGAGGTAAAGCGCCTTGTCCCCACCCAGATAGGCCTCGGGCACGGTCTTGAGCACATCCTGGGGCGTGGCACGCTGTATCCACTGGTCGGCCCGCACGATGGCATTGGCCAGCGCCTGGGTCGTCGCAGGGTAACGCTGCAGGAACTCCACCGGTGCATAAAGGCAGGCCGCAGGCATCGGTCCACCGAAGATGCGCTCGGTGCCCTTCATCGTGCGGGCATCGGCAATGATCTGGATGCCCCCCGCCTGCTCGAGGCGGGTCATTACCGGCTCGATATTGGAAATGGCATCGATCTGCCCGCTGCGAAAGGCAGCGACCGCGCCGGCAGCCGTCCCGACGCCGATGATTGCGACTTCGGAAGGCTTGAGCCCCTCGCGTCCGATCAGGTAGTTCACCACCATATTGGTGCTGGAACCTGGCGCCGACACCCCGATCTTCAAGCCCTTGAGATCGCGCGGCGAGCGGTAATTGGCCGCCTTGGCGGTTGCGATGCCAACGGCAATCTGCGGCGCCTGCCCCTGCAGCACGAAAGCGGTGAAGATCTGTTTCTTGGCCTGCAGGTTGATCACATGCTCATAGGCGCCCGACACCACGTCGGCGCTGCCGCCCACCACCGCCTGGAGTGCGGTCGAGCCACCGGCAAAGTCGCTGATCTTGACCACAAGCCCTTCTTCGCGAAAGTAGCCCAGTTGTTCGGCGATGGTGAGAGGCAGGTAGTAGAACGATGCCTTGCCGCCCACGGCGATATGGACATCCTTCTTCTCGGGCGCCTGGGCATGCGCAGTCGGCATGAGTGCGACCTGCGCGAGCACGGTCTGGGCAACAACCACCAGCAGGGCCTGGACCAGGCCCGGCAGAACGCCGCAGACCCGACCAGCACGCTTCAACCATCCATCCATGATGACTCCTCCCTTGCACTCGCCGGGTGACCGGACGACTGTCTCCTCAGATGACGCCGCTCTCGCGCATGCGGGCAATCTGCTCGTCGGTAATGCCGATGCCGCGCAGCACCTCGTCAGTGTGGGCCCCCAGTGCCGGCCCCGGCTCGCCGATGTCACCGGGGGATTCGGACAGCCGCGGCACGATCCCGGGCACCTTGAGCGGCGTGCCATCGGGCAGCGTGATGGTACGCAACATGTCGCGCGCCAGATACTGCGGATCGTTGACGATATCAGCCGCCGTATAGATCTTGCCCGAGGGGACCTGTGCCTCGGTCATCACGCGCAGCACTTCAACGGCGGGCTGGGTGCTTGTCCAGGCACTGATCGCACCATCGATGGCATCCACCTGGAGGGCGCGGCCCGCATTGTCCGCGAGCGCCGGGTCATTGGCCATGTCGGCGCGTCCAATCGCGCTCATCAGGCGCTTGAAGATGCTGTCGCCATTGCCGCCAATCACGACATGCGTGCCATCGGCAGTCGGATAGGTGTTGGAGGGCACGATGCCGGTGAGCGTGGTACCGGTACGCTCCCGTATCGTGCCGTACATGTCGTACTCGGGGAGCATGCTCTCCATCATGTTGAAGACTGCCTCGTAGAGGGCAACATCGACGACCTGCCCCTTGCCGGTGCGTGCACGGTGCTGCAAGGCCATCATGACCCCGATGACGCCATGGAGCGCCGCCAGCCCGTCGCCGATCGACAGGTTCGGGCGCACCGGCGGACGATCGGGAAATCCGGTGATGTAGCGCAGCCCACCCATCGACTCGCCAACGATGCCAAAGCCGGCCATGTCCTTCATCGGGCCGGTCTGACCGAAGCCCGACAGCCGCAGCATGATGAGACGTGGGTTGTCCTTCACCAGCGTGGCGTGATCGAGCCCCCACTTCTCCAGGGTTCCCGAGCGGAAGTTCTCGATGACCACGTCGGCCTCGAGCGCGAGCCGGCGCACCACGTCGCGACCTTCTTCGGAGCGCAGATCGGCCGTCACCGACTTCTTGCCGCGATTCTGCACATACCACCAGAGCGATGTGCCCTGGTGCAGCTTGCGCCAACTGCGCAGCGGGTCGCCGCCGGCGCTACCCTCTCCAGGCGGTGGCTCGATCTTGATCACCTCGGCACCGAACTCGGCAAAGAACTTGCCAGCAAATGGCCCGGCAATCAGCTGGCCGAGTTCGACGACCTTGAGTCCCGCGAGTGCCTTGTCCCCGATCTGTGTCATGGCGCTGTGGCGCCGCTGGGCGCCCCTGTGGTGTGGAGCGCCGATTCTAAGCCCAGCCGCTGCCCGATCGGTGGCGCGACGAGGGCGCGACGAGGGCGCGACGAGGGCGCGCCCATGATCGAGGCGCCTGCCGCAGGCACAACCGGGCCGGCAGAAGGCAGACAAGGCCAATCCGTCTAGAATGGAGCCCATGTCCTATCAAGTCCTCGCCCGCAAGTGGCGCCCACGCTCCTTCCAGACGCTGGTGGGGCAAGAGCATGTGGTGCGCGCCCTCACCCATGCCCTGGAGCAGCAGCGCCTGCACCATGCCTACCTCTTCACCGGCACCCGGGGCGTCGGCAAGACCACCATTGCCCGCATTCTGGCCAAGGCCCTGAACTGCGACACCGGCATCACGGCGCAGCCCTGCGGGGTCTGCTCGGCCTGCACCGAGATCGATGCCGGGCGCTTCGTCGACCTGCTCGAAGTCGACGCAGCCACCAATACCCGGGTCGACGAGATGCGCCAGTTGCTCGAGAACGCGGTGTATGCACCGACTCGAGGTCGGTTCAAGGTCTACGTGATCGACGAAGTGCACATGCTCTCCAATTCAGCTTTCAACGCCATGTTGAAGACGCTCGAAGAGCCCCCCGAGCATGTGAAGTTCATCCTCGCCACGACAGACCCGCAGAAGATCCCACCCACCGTACTGTCGCGCTGCCTGCAATTCAACCTCAAACAGATGCCGATCTCGGCCATTTGCGGACATCTCGAGCACATCCTCGGTGCCGAGGCCATTCCGTTTGAAATCGGTGCGCTGCCCATCATCGGTCAGGCAGCACACGGCAGCATGCGCGACGCCTTGTCGCTTCTCGACCAGGCCATTGCCTATGGGGCCGGCACGCTGGCCGAGGTGCAGGTGCGCTCGATGCTCGGCACCATCGACCAAGGCTACCTGTTCGACATCCTGGAGGCCCTTGCGGCAGGCGATCTGGCCCAGGCCATCGCCACTGCCGAATCGATGCTGGAGCGCAGCCTGGCCTTTGACAGCGCGCTGGAGGACATGGCCACCCTGCTGCACCGAACCGCTCTGTGCCAGGCAGCGCCCGACGTACTGCCCGAGACCACCCCCGAGCGAGCGCGGATCGTGGCCCTGGCCGCGCTGCTGGACCGCGAGTCGGTCCAGCTTGCCTACCAGATTGCACTCATCGGACGACGCGACCTCACGCTCGCGCCCGACCCCTTTGCCGGCTTCACGATGGCACTGCTGCGCATGCACGCGTTTGCACCCAGTTCGACCGCGTCGTTGACTGAGGCGCCAGGCGAAGCGCCGACGGCTCGGAGAACGCCCGCGCCTGCGCCAGCAACGGTCACCCGCCCCTTGCAGGCGACACCACCCGGTCCGGTCGCAGTTCCCAAGCCGGTGATGAGCAAGCCCGTATCAACCGTCGAGACAGCCCCGAGGGTCCTGACGGCACCGGCACCGACACTTGCAGTTGCACGGGCTGCCGCGGTCCAACCTCTGGCGGCAGAAAAGACCAACGGCCCTGCGAGCCCCGCACCCAAGCCTGCACCCAACCCGGCAGCCGACGCGGCAACTGACGCGGCGCCTGCAGCCACGCTCGCCATGCTCAGCCCGGAAACATGGCCATCGCTGGTTCGCACGCTCGCCCTGTCAGGCTTCTCGCGGCAACTGGCCGAACAATCCGAACTGGCCGGCCTGGATGGCTCACGCCTGACCCTTCGCATACCCCCGACAGCGCGTCCCCTTGCCAGCTACCGCGACCGACTCGCCACCTCGATCGAACAGCAGTGGGGCTTTCGATGCACGATCGAGATCCATGTGGCCGAATCGCTGGCGCGCACGGTCGCGAGCGAAAATGCCGAGCGGCGCTCCAATGCGCTTGCACAGGCCCAGGCCACGCTGGACCGAGATCCTTTCATCAACGAACTGGTGAGCGGCTTTGGTGCCACCATCGAGTCTGTTGCACCCGATCAACCCTCCGAACCACACTCCGACGCGGAAGACTGACATGTTCAACAAGGGACAACTCGCCGGCCTCATGCAGCAGGCACAGGCCATGCAGGACCGGATGAAGAAGATGCAGGACGAACTGGCTCATGTCGAAATCGAAGGCCAGGCGGGCGGTGGACGGGTCAAGGTTCGCATGACCTGCAAGCACGAGGTTCGCAAAGTGACCATCGACCCGACGCTCTTTGACGAGGACCGGGACATGATCGAGGATCTGGTTGCAGCGGCGATGAATGACGCAGCCCGCAAGGCAGAAGCCACCAGCCAGGAACGTATGGGCGGCCTCACTGCCGGCATGGGCATGCCACCCGGCATGAAGCTGCCCTTCTGACGATGCGACAGCCCTCGTGAAGCCAACAGGCGCGCCAGGGCCCCTGGGCGCGCTGGCAGAACTGATCGACGCCCTGCGCGTGCTGCCAGGCGTTGGCCCGAAGTCAGCGCAACGCATGGCCTATCAGTTGTTGCAAAGTACCCGACCGGGCGCCGGACGCCTGTCGCGCGCGCTCGAGCAGGCGCTGCAGCGGGTGGTGCGGTGCAAGCGCTGCAATGGCTTCAGCGAGAGCGAAATCTGCGCCCTGTGCAGCGCACCGCAGCGCAATCCTGCCCACCTGTGCATCGTCGAGACGCCCGCTGATCAACTGATGATCGAGCAGACCCTCGCCTGGAGGGGGCAGTATTTCGTGCTGATGGGCCGGCTGTCACCCCTGGATGGCATCGGGCCCCGCGAGATTGGGCTCGAGCAGTTGCTCGAGCGCGTTGCCGACGGCTCGGTAACGGAAGTCGTGCTCGCCACCAATTTCACCAATGAAGGCGAAGCCACCGCACATTTTCTGGCCGAGACACTGGCCGCACGCGGCTTGCGGGTGTCGCGCATCGCCCGGGGTGTGCCGGTGGGAGGCGAACTGGAGTTCGTCGACCCCGGCACCTTGGCGCAAGCCTTCTACGACCGTCGCGATTTGTCGGGCAGTGACTGACACGCCTTGGCGTGTAGCACTCGACAACCGGCACGACTGCGGCGGCATGAAGCCCCGATCGGACAAGACCGTGACGCCTTTCAGGGAATCGTTCACACGGTTCGGCCGACGTCCCACGGGGGGCAACATGCGATGTGTTAATATTTGTTGCGTTCATGCCGCCGGATGATAGAGGTCGGGCGTCTGCCCACCTGACAACGAGCACACCTGATGGAATCCTCCGCTGCAATCGAGGCCGGAGCCCGCCGTGACACCGAAGTGCCGCCGTCTTCGCACCCTGCCGCGAGTGGGGCGGCAGAAACCGATGTCGAACGTGCTCGGGAAGAAGAGCGTGCTGCGCTCGCACGTGAAATGCACGATGAAATCGGCGGAACGCTGGGCGCCCTGAAACTCATGCTGGTGGCCTTGCGTCGCCAGCCGGACGCCGAAGTCATCCAGGAAGGGATGATGCAGATGGAGCAGGTTCTGGACGGCGCCATGGCATCAGCCGATCGGATCATCCGGGCATTGCGCCCGGCGGTCCTCGAGCGGGGTGTGGTGGAAGCGCTGCGTCGCGAAGCCACCGAATTCACTCGTCGCCACCGCATCGAAGCGCACTTCCAGAGCAATCGCGACACATTTGAACTGCCACGCGGCCAGACACTCACGGTCTACCGGGTCTGTCAGGAAGCCCTCTCGAATGTGGCACGCCACTCGGCTGCCTCCAGCGTGTCGATCGACCTCTTTCGCGATGCCAGTGCAATTACCCTGGAGATTGCCGACAACGGCAAGGGTTTTGACACCAAGCGGCTGGAGAGCAGCACTCGCCTGGGTGTGGCCGGGATGCGCGAGCGTGCCCGCAGCTTTGGCGGCTGGGTCGAAATCGACAGCCGCCCCGGCAAAGGCACGACCGTCATGCTGCAGATCCCCTTGCGACGCGTGGCGGACCTCGCGCTGTGATCCGGGTACTCATCGCCGATGACCACGCAGTGGTGCGCCGTGGCGTGCGGCAGATACTCGATGCCGAGGTGGATATCGAGGTCGTGGCCGAGGCGGCCGACTATGTCGAGATCCGGCGTCGGCTGCGCGAACACCAGTTCGATGTGCTGGTACTCGACATGCAGATACCGGGCAAGAACGGCATCGAAGTCACCAAGGCGCTCAAGGACGATTCACCGCGCCTGGCCGTGCTGATGCTGTCGAGCTACCCGGAAGAGCAGTACGCGGTGAGGGCACTGAAAGCCGGTGCACGCGGCTATCTCAACAAGATGAACTCGCCCGAGCGCATTGTCGAGGCCGTGCGCACCGTGGCCAGTGGGCGCAAGTACATCAACGCCGAAACCGCCGAGGCGCTGGCCAGCACGTTGACCAGCGAGCGCAGCGAGACCCCGCACACGCTTCTTTCGGATCGCGAGTTTCAGGTGCTCAAGATGATTGCCAGCGGCCACAAGCTCGCCGAGATCGCCGATGCCCTGGCCCTGAGCCCCAAGACCGTCTCGGTCTACCGGGCGCGCATCCTGGACAAGATGGGCATACGCTCCAACGCGGAACTGGCTCAATACGCGATCCGCAACGCCCTGCTCGACTGATCCGGCCTGCGCGCGACGCCTCTACAGTTGCGAGAACAACGACAGTTGCACGATCTTCGCATAGGAGGCCTGCGCAGCCTGATACGCCGTCTGCGCCGCTGCGTACTGTGATATTGCGGTCGGATAGTCGACGTCGCGCAGCGTTGACAGGGTCGACTGGAGGCCGGTTGAAATCGTCCCGTTCATGGTCTTGAGCGAGGACAATTCCTGCATCTGGGCGCCCACCGTTGCACGCTGCGCAAGCAGCGCATTGAGAGCCTGATCGACATACTGCAGGCTCGATGAAATTGCAGCGCCGTTGAGCGCCTGGGCTGCGGCCCCCGAGGGCGCATTGCCTGCCAGTCCGATAGCCGTCTTCATGGCCGAGAACACATCGCGGTTGACACTGGGAGCGACATTGAAGGTATCACCGGCAGCCGGTGCGCCGCTGATGTTGAGCGCAATGCCCTCGAAGCTGATGGCATCACCGGCCGAAAACCCGGCAGCAGCAACGACGACCGTGCCAGTCGTCTGATCGGTGACCGAGTACTGCATCTGAGCGCCGACCTGACTGAAGGCGATACTGTAGTTATCGCCGGTCAACAGGCTCCTGTCACTCAGCGTGCCTGCATCAGGTACGCCGGTGCCGGTGTTGCTTGCGGCAGGCGTGATACTGAAGGTGCCATTGCCGTCACGGACCCGCTGGAAAAGATCGGCTCCGTTCACCGATACGGTGATGGCACTGCCGGTACTCACCTGGACCTGCTGGCTGCCCTGATCGCCGTTGTAGCGTGCCCCGGTGGCGGTCGCGGTGAACGGCGCGCTCGACTGATTGAACCCTGCAAAGAGGTAGTTGCCGTTGGGGTCTCTCGAATTGGCAAGCCCGATCAGTTGCTCATACTCGGATTGCATCGAGGCGACGACTCCCTGCCGGTCGGCAGCGCTCAAGGTTGAGTTGCCCGACTGAACCAGTGACTGCCGAAACGACTGAAGCACGTTCTGTGCGCTGTTGAGCGCTGTGTCGATCATCGACAACTGATTGGACACCTGCGTCTGGGCACTGGCAAAGGCGGTGTTCTGTGCCTGGGCGTCAGCGAGCGCGACCACCTGCCCGGCAGCGGTGGGGTCAGTGGCCGCGGAGTCAATCCGTCGTCCCGTCGCCAGTTGCTGCTGCACCTGATACATTTTCGATTGGGTGCTGCTCAGACCGGCAGCGCCATTTTGCTGAATCATCTGTGTGCTGATTCTCATGAAACGACCCTCCTCTACAGGTTGAGATCCAGCAAGCCCTTGAAGAGGCTGTCGGCAATCTGGATGTACTTGGAGGAGGCCTGGTAGGCCTGCTGCAAGGTCAGCAGATTGGATGCTTCCTCATCCAGGTTCACCCCGGACACGCTCTGGACATCGTTTTGCGCCGTGGTAAGCATGCTTTGCTGAACACTGAGTGCGATCTGTGCCGCCTGCTGCTTGCTGGCCGTCGCGGAGATGACCCCGCCCAGCACACCCGACAAGGTGGAGCCTGCCAGCATGCGGGCGTTCTGCAGCGCTGCCATCGCCACCGCGTTGCGACTGTCACCACCCGGGCTCGTATTCGGACCAACCGTGAAGGCGTCGCCCGCGGCCGGAGCACCACTCACCTGCACGGTCCAACCGTTGACCGAAATGTCGGCACCTGCCGTCCAGGCATGCGGTGCACTGGTGCCCGAAGGCGTTTGTATCGTGTATGTCGATGCGCTGGTGAACTGGATCGACACGGGGTCGCGCAGCGCCGAATCGGCTGGATAGCCATTGACGAGCGGCTGCGAAATCGTGCCCGAGCCCCTGTTGAGCAGCGGCGCCGATGCAAGCAGCGCACCACCGGCTGCAATTTGCGCCGGATTGGCAATGGCCACCGACATGCCGGCAACCACGCTGATGGTTGGACGCAGAAGAAAAGAATCGCCCGCCGCAGGTGAACCGCTGCCCGTCAAGGTCACACCATCGATGGTCTGCGGCAGGGATTGGAACTGGGTGGTCGTGGCATCGGACAGACGCGTCACGGCATACTGGCTACCGTCGTACCGCACCTGATAATCGCTGCCCGTGAGCGCAGTGGCATCGGACAGACTGGCTGCCACACTCCCTGTGCCCTTGTTCTCAGCATTGGCAATCACCTGAGGGCCTGGCAGGGTAAAGAGGGGCCGTCCCGCTTGTCCGGAGGCATCGACCCCGAGCGACTGCTGCTGATTCAGTGCAGTGGCAAGTACGGTGGCAATCCGGCCAAGCTGGTTCTGCGCATCATTGAGCGCACCATCACGCACGGATAGGGCACCAGAGAGCTTCCCACCCCCGATGCCAGCAAGGCTCACTGGTACGGGTTGACCTGCCGTGTTGCTGAGCACGAGGCGCTGGTCGGTCGGCAGCGCCGGATCGGCCGTCGTCGACAAGGCGTAGGAAACGCCGCCAACCACCAGGGGCTGCCCAGACCCCATATAGAGGCTTATGTCGCCATTGGGCTGTTTCAGCGCACTGACGCGCAGGTCCTGAGACAGTTGCTGCACCACCTGATCACGCTGATCGAGCAGATCATTGGGTGAGCTGCCTGCTGCGGTGGTCGCCGATATCTGGTTATTGAGCGCAGCAACCTGCGCGGCATAGGTATTGACTTCGGCGGCCAGAGAACCGATCTGCTGATTGAGACTGGTGCGCGCATTGTTCAACTGCTGCGCAGTGGATTGCATCATCTGGACGAATCCGCTGGCACTGGCCAAAGCCGTGGTGCGCGTAGCGGTGTCAGACGGGTTGGCCGAGAGGGCCTCGAGACTCGCGAACACCTGACTCATGGCCGGCGCGACCCCTGCGGTTTCGGTGCCAAGCATGCCGCTGATGCTCGCGAGCTGGTTTGAGACCAGGGTGGATTGCGCCACCTGGCTGGAGATGTCGCGTTGCTGTGCAACCGCAAACTCGCTATAGGCCCGTTGCACACTCTGCACGGCGGTACCTGAGCCCAGATAGAGCGAACCGCTGAAATTCGCCCGCGCCGAGACCTGCACGAGCGTCTGACGTGAGTAGCCCGGGGTGTTCACATTGGCAATATTGTTGCCGGCTGTCTGCAGCGCGAGCCTCGCAGCGGTCAATCCCGTGACTCCGACCTCGAGCAACGAATCCATCTACCCTACCTCCAGAACGTACCCGAAATAACGGCAGCGATGAGCCGAACTTGAGGCTGGCGCGCGACCACTGCGCTGTGGTCAGACACTGCGGCCAGCGCCCTGCGCGCGCGACATCGACAGGGTCTGGTTGATAACCCGGGTGAGCTTGTCGGCATAGGCGGGATCGGTGGCGTAGCCTGCCCGTTGCAGGCTCTGGGCAAAGTCAGCGGCACTGGCACCCTGACGCGGCACCGCCCCGTAGCGCGCACTGCCCCCGATGAGCGCAGCGTAATCGTTGAAGCTGTCGGCATACGAGTCGTAGGCCCGGAAGCGTTGCACCATCTTGCGTGGCGTTCCATTCACATACTCGGTCGTGGTGATGTCCACCGTGCGCCCAGTCCAGGTGCTGCCAGCCTTGATGCCAAAGAGGTTGTAGCTGGGCGTGCCATCAGCACCCACGATCTGGCGACGGCCCCAGCCCGACTCGAGGGCGGCCTGACCGATCATGTACTGCGCCGGAATCCCGGAACTGCGCGAGGCTGCCTCGGCATAGGGGGCCATCTGATCGACAAAGGCTTGTGCAGCGCCCACTCGGGTAGGCGCCGCGGCGCTATTCGGATCAGCCACCACTGGCGCAGACGCTAGCGACACGGCATGGGCAAGGATCGAATCCGCTGCAACCGTTTGACCCGGTTCGATCGGAGCAGCCGCCGGAGCAGCCGCAGCAGCAGCCGGAACGCCCTGCCCCGCATCCACTGCCGCCTGGCCATCGCCACGCCCGCGCGACTGCGCCGCCGCGAGCTGACGGGCGAGCAGGTCACCCACGCCCATCCCGCGCTTGGCCAGGGTCTGCGCCAACTGGGTATCGAACATGTCGGTATACATCTTCGACTCGTTGCCCCCGAGCAGCCCCCCATCGGGCACGGTGCTGCGCATGCTCTTCAGCACCATCTGCATGAAGACCGCCTCGAACTGCTTTGCCGCATGGAGCAAGGCCTTGTCAGGCGAGGCGTGGGCGGTCGCACGCAGGCTGTCCAGTGAGCGCGCATCGAGGGCGATGGTGGAAGCCGTCGTATTCATCAGATGATCTCGAGTTCGGCTTTGAGCGCACCAGCCGATTTCATCGCCTGCAATATGGCCAGCAGGTCCTGCGGCGTGGCGCCAAGCGCATTGAGCGCCTTCACCACATCGTCCAGCCGAGGCGCATTCACCAGGGTGAGTTGCCCACCATCCTGTCGAATCGTGATGTCGGCCTTCTCGGCCTGCACGGTCTGGCCTTGGCCAAACGCATTGGGCTGACTGACGACCGGCGTCATGTTGACCGTGACGGCCAGATTGCCATGCGCCACCGCACAAGCATCAATCGACACCATCTGGTTCATCACCACGGAACCGGTGCGCGCGTTGATGATGACGCGGGCACTGGGCACCACGTTCTCGATCGCAAGATTTTCCACACGCGCCAGAAACCCGATGCGCTCATCAGGGGTGATCGGCGCCCGCACCGAAACCACGCGTCCATCGAGGGCTCGTGCAAGCGACTCGCCCATCTCCTTGTTGATGGCATCAGCAACGCGCCGCGCCGTCGTGAAATCGCTCGTCGAGAGTTCAAACTGGATGGCCTCACCATCCATCACCGGACTTTGCACCGCGCGCTCCACCGTCGCCCCACCCGGCACCCGGCCAGCACTGAGATGATTGATGGTGACCCGACTGCCGGCAGCCGAGGCGCCCGCGCCTCCGACCGCGACGTTGCCCTGGGCCATCGCGTAGATCTGACCATCGGCCCCGCGCAAGGGGGTGAGCAGCAAAGTCCCCCCGCGCAGACTCTTGGCGTTGCCCAGCGAGGATACGGTCACGTCGAGCACTTGACCCGGGCGGGCAAATGCCGGCAGGGATGCAGTCACCATGACCGCGGCCACGTTGCGCAGTTGCAGACTGCCACCCGGGGGCAAGGTAATGCCCAACTGCTGCAGCATGTTCGACAGGCTCTGCGTGGTGAACGGTGTCTGCGTCGTCTGGTCGCCACTGCCATCGAGCCCGACCACCAGACCATAGCCGATCAACTGGTTGGCACGCACGCCCTGCACTGAGGCAATGTCGCGCAAGCGATCGGCACGCGCAAGCGGCGAGATGACGAGCGCTGCCGCGGCGAATGCAAGTCCCAGGGCAAGCACCGCCCGAGCCTTCAGCCATTGGCCAGAATGCTTGAGCGTCTCCATCAGAAAGGCGCAACGCTCATGAAGAAGCGCTGCAGCCAGGGCATGGCCTGGGCCGAGTCGATATAACCGCGTCCGACATACTCGAGTCGCACATCAGCCACCTGAGTTGAACTGACCTGATTGCCGAGCTGGATACTGGCTGGAGTCACGACTCCCGCGAAGCGTACGAATTCGGCATTGTGATTGATGCCGATCTGGCGTTCTCCAGCAACCACCAGATTGCCATTGACGAGCACTTCGATCACGGTTGCCGTGATCGTTCCCGTGAATACATTCACGTTGGAGGTCGCGCCTTTGCTGTCGAGCTTGTTGTCATCGCTGCCACTCACACCGGCCCCCTGGAAGGACTTGCCCAGAATGCCCTGCACGATCGGCACGCTCATGCCCATGCTCGAATTGCGCTCAGCACTCGAGGCCGAACTCTGACTCGCCGAGAGCGACTCGTTGATGTTGATGACGATCGTATCGCCGACCATGCGCGGTCGACGATCTTCGAACAGCGGCCGGTAGAAGCTGCTGCCGCCAAAGATCGCCCCACCGGTGGGCGAAGCCAGTGCGGTGGCAAGCGATGGCCGAGCCGTGCTCGCGTGGGGCATATCGACCTGACCACCGGACATGCAGCCCGCGGCAAGGCAGGCGGCAGCGATCGCCGCAATGACGCAAAAAGGGTGGGCGCTCATGCCTGGGCCAATCGCTGCAGCATCTGGTCGGAGGTCGTGATGGCCTTGGAATTGATCTCGTACGAACGCTGCGTCTGGATCATGTTGACCAGTTCCTCGACGACGTTGACGTTCGAACTCTCCACATAAGCCTGGTTGAGCGTGCCCAGGCCGTTGGTGCCCGGATTATTGGGCGAGGGCGTGCCAGAGGCCGTGGTCTCGGTGTAGAGATTGCCGCCAACCGACAGCAGACCCGCCGGATTGACGAAGTTCACCAGTTGTATGGTGCCAATGGTCTGGGTATTGGTCTGACCGGCAATCTTGGCGGTCACCGTGCCGTCCTGGCCGATGGTCACCGCACTGGCAGTTGCTGGTATCGAGATGGCGGGCGACAGGGCAAATCCGTTGGCGTTGGCCAATTGCCCAGCCGCATCAACCTGAAAGGAACCGTCGCGGGTGTAGGCCACGGTGCCATCGGGCATGGCGATCTGAAAGAAGCCGTGACCGTTGATCGCCATATCGAACTGGTTGCCGGTCTGCTGCAATCCGCCTTGCGTGAAAATGCGTCCCGATGACACCGGCTTGACGCCGGTACCCAACTGCAAACCGGTGGGTATGGTGCTTTGCTGCGACGACTGACCGCCTGGCTGGCGCACGTTCTCGTAGAGAAGATCCTCGAACACGCCGCGCTGGCGCTTGTAGCCATTGGTCGACACATTGGCCAGATTGTTGGTGATGATGTCGAGCTGAGTCTGCTGGGCATCGAGTCCGGTCTTGGCGATCCACAACGAGCGCATCATGTCGGCGATTCCTTTGATTGAATGAGAGTGATCCGGCTGATCGGTTCGATCAGCCGTTCATCGACAGCAGTTCATTGGCCTTGCTGGCGTTCTGATCGGCGTTGGTGATGAGCTTGGTGTTGGTCTCGAACTGACGAGCCACCTCGATCATCGACACCAGCGCCTCGATCGTGTTCACGTTCGAGCCTTCGAGACTTTCGGGTGCGACCGCCACCGTCGGGTCTGACGGTGCCGGATCCCCGGCACGCGTCCGGAAAAAGCCATCAGCCGAGCGGGTGAGCGTGACCGGATCGGGATTCACCAGCTTCAGGCGTCCGACGGGTATCACCGTCTTGCGCCCACCGGCCAGCGATATGGCTGACACCGAGCCATCGCGACCGATCGCCACCTGATTGTCGGGCGGGACAGTGATCGGACCCGAATCGCCCAGCACCGGGAGTCCATTTCGGTTCTGCAAGCTGCCATCGGCACCGACGCGAAACTCGCCATCGCGGGTATAGCCCTCGCTGCCATCGGCCGCCTGAACCGCGAAGAATCCGCTGCCATCGATCGCTGCACTGAGCGAGTTGCCGGTGCCCTGGATCGTGCCTGGCGTGAAGTCACTGCCGGCCGTGGTTTCGACCGCGGACACCCGCGTGGCGAGACCGGCGCCATTGACCGGCACGGCTCTGAAGGCATTGAGCTCGGCCCTGAAGCCGGTAGTCGATGCATTGGCCAGATTGTGGGCAATGCTGTCCTGGCGCTGGGTGAGCACATTGGCCCCGGCCATGGCGGTGTAGATGAGCTTGTCCAAGAGCGTGGTTTCCGGTTCAGGCTGCGATGAACGTGGCAGGCAAGCGGGTCTCGATCAGGATCAACGCAAGGACACCATGGTTTGCAGCAGCGCATCCTGGGTCTTGATGGTCTCGGCGTTGGCCTGGTAGGTACGCTGCGCCGTGATCATTGCGACCAGCGATGCGGTGAGATCGACGTTGGACTGCTCGAGCGCACCGGACTGCAGGCTGCCCATGGTTCCCGTACCGGGCGCGCCAGTGACTGGCTGCCCCGAGTTCTTGGTAGCCGCCCACGCGTTGTTGCCGAGGAACTGCAGCCCCTGCACATCAGTGAAGGAGGCCAGCGCGATCTGCCCCTGCGGACGACTCTGCCCGTTGGAGTAGCGACCCTGGATCAGACCGTCAGCACCGATGTTGAGGCCCAGCAGCTTGCCCGATGCGTAGCCATCCTGACTGATCGCAGTGACGCCAAACGCGGCACCAAACTGGGTTGTCCCGTTGAAACCGAGGCTGAGAGCCTGCGGCGAAGCAGCGCCTCCACCCATCGTGAGCGAAAGTTGAATCGGCAGCGTGGTCCTGGTCGTGTCGATGGCACCACTGGGCAAGAAAACCAGGTCGCTCACTGAACCGCCTGCGTTGATATTGCCCCCATCCAGTTGAGCCCGAACATCCCAGGTGTTGGCCGCCGCAGTGCTGTGTATGAAGAACAGGGACAGCGTATGAGCATTGCCCAGACTGTCATAGAGCTGCGCAGTGGTCGTGCTGGTGAAGGTCGAAGGCACCGTCGCGTCAAACTGGGTCGGATCGAGCGCCGGCCTGGTCGAGTCGAGATTGGCGGTCACCCCCAGGCTGCTGCTGGGCTTGGGCGAGATGTCGGATGAACTGATGGCGATCGGCTGCGCGCTCGAAGAGGCCTGCACGGTCGCGTTGGCGTCGACCCCGTAGCCCTCGAGCCGGTCACCCGCCGAATTGGCCATATAGCCACTCGCATCGACCCGGAATTGACCATCGCGCGAGAACACAGTCTGGCCTTCACGCTGCAACTGGAAGAAGCCGCTCCCGTTAATCGCCACATCCAGAGGATTGTTGGTCACCGACAGGCCGCCCTGACTGTAGTCGGTCGATATCGAACCGACCGAAACCCCGATGCCGGCGTCGGTTAAACTGGCCCCTGCAACAGATGCCGCATACACGTCGGCAAACTGTGCCGCTGAGGATTTGAAACCGATGGTGCTCGAGTTGGCGACGTTGTTGCCGATGATTTCAAGATTCTTCGATGCGGCATTGAGTCCGCTGATGGCTTGCTGAAAACTCACGATGGTGCTCCTGTCTGGGGTGCCGTTTGGGCCGGCTGCCTGAGTCCGGTTCGGCCCCGAAGCGCCGGGGCCGTGTTTTCGCTGGGGGACGGCTGCGGTTACATCATCTGCACGACATCGGAGAGCGACTTCACGCCGAGGCTCCCCAGGTTCAATTGCGGCTGACCGTTGGCGTTCTGCTGCACCCCCTGGACGACACCGGCTGCAAGCGTGGAAGCCGACACCGCCTGACCGCCCGAGGTGGCCTGGACGCTGAAGGTGTACTGGCCGGGCCGCGCCTGCGACCCATCGCTCTGGGTGCCATTCCAGCTGAAGAGCGACATGCCGGCGCCGGTGCCAGTCAGTGGCAGTTGTGCGACCACCAGGCCGCTCGCGTTGCGGATCGTGATCGATCCACCGTCCACGGCCGAGGGCAACTGGTAGCCACCACCGGTTGCGCTGCCATTGCTGAAATCGAGTCCGTCGCCAGCGACCAGGGCGGTATGTCCCACCAGATTGGTCGAGTCCAGCGTCTGCAGCGAGCCGATCTGTCCGAGCAGCGAGGTGATGCTGGTGTTGAGATTCTGGATGCCCTGCACCGAGCTGATCTGCGCCAGTTGCGAGGTCATCTGCGAGGAATCCATCGGATTCATCGGGTCCTGGTTCTTCATCTGCGCGACCAGCAAGGTCAGAAACTGATTCTGGATCTGTGCTGCACTGCTGCCCGATCCCGCAGCCGAGGCAGCGGTGCCGGCAGCCGTTGCCAGGCCGGGGTTGCCCGCGGGCGCAAGGGTGCTGATGCTCATGAACGATCGCTCCGTGTGATGGGTACCAGAAAAACACCGGCTTGCAAGAAGACGACGACAGCGACGCTCATGATGTGATCTGCAGCGTGTGCATCATCAGCGTCTTGGCGGTGTTCATGACCTCGGCATTGGCCTGATAGGAGCGCGATGCCGAGATCATGTTGACCATTTCCTCGACGACGTTGACGTTGGGCTGATTGACATAGCCCTCGCCATCGGCCATCGGATGCTTGGGGTCGTAGATGCGCTTGGCCGGGACCGAACTCTCGACGATGCCACTCACCTTGACCCCGACCGGGCTGGCACTGCTCGACACGGTGTAGCCACTGCCTTGCCCGACGGCCGCAGTCAGCAACGGCGACACCGGAACTGCGGGCCCACTGCTCGGATTGGCCGACACCGGTGAAGCTTCGAACACCACCTGGCGCGCCTTGTAGGCCTTGCCATCGGGTCCGGCAACTGAGTCGGCATTGGCCAGGTTGCTGGCCACGACATTGAGCCGCTGGCTCTGCGCCACCATGCCCGAGCCGGCCACATCGAAGATCTTGAAAAGCGACATCTCGATTCTCCCGCTCAGCCGTTGCTGCCGTTTTGCATCGCTGCCTGCAGCGTCTTCATGTCATTGGCGACGAAACGCAATGTGGCCTCGTAGCGAATGGCGTTCTCGGCAAACTGCGCACGCTCGAGATCGAGGTCGACCGTATTGCTGTCGATCGCTGCCTGCCCCGGTGTGCGGTAGACAAGATCAGCACCGCCGCTCAGTGCCGCGAGACTCATGTGACCGGCTCGAGTGGTTACCGGCGCCAGCGCCGAAGAGGGCGCGGCGGTGGTCGAGCGATCACCGGCACCCGCCGCAGAACCGGTCTGCCGTTGCAAAGTCGCTGCGAAATCGAAATCCACCGCCCGATAACCAGGGGTGTCGGCATTGACGATGTTGCCGGCCAGCACCTGTTGCCGTGCCGCGCGCAGCTTCAGTGCTTGTGACTGGAAATCAAGTGACTGGATGATTGGTCCGAGCATCGCGCTCTCCCCAGGGCTGACCGCAACAGAAGTGCCGGTCGATGGGACGATTATCCGCAGCACCCCCGCATCCAATTGGCCGATAAGAGGGCGTCAATCCGCGCTGATCATCGATTCAACAATGGCACGCGCCTCTACCCTGTCGAGCATTCGACACAGCCATGCGAGAGCAACAGCCATGAAGAAAGGGACCATGAAAAAGCGGACCATGAACAAAGGCTCCGCGAACGCAGAAACAACGACCGTGCCGAGCACGGCTGCGGCCAGCACGGACACACGGACCGATCGCCACGGCGAATCGTCTCGCCGCGCCGCGTCAGACCGCCTGTCTCGCACCATCACGGTGGCTGCGCTGTCGCTCGGACTGTCGCTTCCGCTCTCGACTCCGATCTCGCACGCAACTCAGGGCCACGATGAGGAGAAAGGCACCGACTCGGCCCTCGTCCAGCGCCTGGTTCGCGACTTCGCCGAACTCGAAGGTGGGCAAGCAGCAGCGGCGACGGGTGGCCGAGTCGACATCGAGCCAGGGCTGCTCGACAGCCGCATACGTCTCGCTGCCTGCCAGCAAGCGGAGGCATTCCTGCCACCCAACGCGCGTCTGTGGGGCCGCACTCGGGTGGGCGTTCGGTGCAAGGAAGGTGCCCGCTGGACCGTGTTCGTGCCGATCGACGTACGCATCTTCATCCAGGCCGCCGTGGTGGCGCGCCCCGTGCAGGCCGGTCAGATGATCACGGCCGAGGACATCCGCATCACCGAAGTAGACATCACCCGTGAGGCCCAGACGATCTCGGCTGACGGGCGTGAACTGATCGGACGGGTAGCCACGCGGAACCTGCTGCCCGGCAGTACCCTGCAAGCCGGATTCTCCCGACCGCGCGTGGTGATGCAGCAAGGCGATCTGGTCAAACTCGTCTACCTGGGCCGCGGCTTCACCGTCGAAGGTGAGGGCCGCGCGGTAGGCGCCGCATCAGAAGGCGAGCCGGTTCGCGTACAGGTTGAATCGGGCCGGGTCATCGCCGGCACGGCCCGCGACGGTCGTCGCGTGGAGATTCGCTGAAGAAATGCCCATCGCTGCCGTTCATGCAAGGAACAAGGATGCCATGGCCAGGCATGCCATGGCCCGGCATGCCAAGGACAAGAACGCGATCGACAAGGGCGCGGTACAGCGCGCCGCGCGTCGTGCATGAAGATGTGTGCACAATTCCGCTCAAGTTCTGGTCATGCCTGCCGTTAGACCAGATGGACTTCGTGGCAACCGCCGCGAGCCACCCGAATGCTGCATTACCGGAGAGCTATCGTGAAGATCGGACCCAATCTCGAGCCTGGACGGCCTGGCAACGCCGGCAGCACCGGGAGCGCTCGTACCGACTCGAAGCAGTCCACCACCCCGATTGCCATCACCCCGAGCGGCGCCACGACCGTTCAGTTGTCGGAGGTTTCCGCACGTCTGGGTGGGGTCGATGCCCTGGCGGCAAGCTCGGCGCCCTTTGACGGCACTCGGGTCGAGGCTATCAAGTCGGCGATCAGTGATGGCAAGTTCAAGGTCAATGCAGGCGTGGTCGCCGATCGGCTGATTGCCAGCGTTCAGGCCATGCTGACTCAGGCGGGTCGGCGCACATGAACCTTCGCCAGGCCATGGAAGCCCAGTTGCTGGCGCTGGAATCACTCGATGCACTCATCATGCAGGAACGCGCACTCCTCCTCGCGCCGCACCCGGGCAATATCGTCGCGGTGCTTGCTCACAAGGATGCAGCCTTGGAGCAGATCGGCAAAGCCGCACGCGCGCTGACAGAGGCGCTGGCGAACGCAGGCTTGCCAGCATCGCACTATCGGGTGAGAGATGCCTTGGGTCAGGACATCGAACTGCTGACGGTCTGGAAACGCCTGCGCCAGGCCATGGACCTGACCCGCGAACGCAACGCACTCAATGGCCAGTTGATCGCGCAGCGACTGCAGTTCACCACGGCGCGCCTTGATGCACTGCGTGGCGCAGCCATGCGTACCAGCATCTATGATCAGCGCGGTCGCGCTGGCGAATCGCAGCCCACCGGCCGGATGATTGCCGCTGCCTGAGCGGCTGATTCATTCCCGCGGCTGTTTCAGTCGCGGACACCGCTGCTGCTCTGAAAACCCCACTCACGCAAGCGGCTGCGCAGACGCGAAACCGTCTGGCTGTGCAACTGGCAGATGCGCGATTCGGTGACACCGAGCACTGTCGCGATCTCGCGAAAATTCATTTCCTGTTCATAGTACAGCCCCATCAGGAGGCTCTCGCGCTCCGGCAGCGCC
Organism: uncultured Pseudomonadota bacterium; assembly: GCA_903829815.1. Taxonomy (GTDB): domain Bacteria; phylum Pseudomonadota; class Gammaproteobacteria; order Burkholderiales; family SG8-39; genus CAIXPL01. The sequence goes on from CAIKRR010000029.1 coordinate 66,157, forward strand.
TCGATGGCCTCGACCAGCGCTTGTCGAAAGCTGGCATCCTGGAGTTGGGCGAGCGGGTCGCCGGCTGCGTCGATGCAGTGTCGGTCGAAGAAACTGTTACCGCCTTCGCCAGCGTCGTCCATATCTTCTGCGTAAAGCAACTGGGCGCCTCGGGTGTCCTGCAACATTTCCTGATAGACGCCCAGAGCGATACCCAGTTCGCCGGCAATCTCCTGCTCGAGCGCAGGGCGCTTGAGCTTTTGCTCGACTCGCGAGATCGCACCATCGATGGTGCGCTGGCTCTTGCGCACGCTGCGCGGCAGCCAGTCGTTGGCGCGCAGTTCATCGAGCATGGCACCGCGAATGCGTTGCATGGCGTAGGCCTCGAAGTACGCCCCCTGCCCATCCTCGAACCGCGCCACGGCATCCATGAGGCCGATCATGCCGGCCTGAATCATGTCGTCGGCCTCGACGCTTGCGGGCAGTCGGGCCAGGAGGTGATGCGCCATGCGCTTCACCAGCGGGGCAAAGCGCGTCAGGTAGTCGTCACGCTCCAGCGTTCCGGCGGCTGTATACATGCGATCAATGACTCCGGATGAATGCGGTCGCAGCCGACACGGTGATGCCTGTCGCGGGCGAAAGGGGCATGGCGGCCGCAGACCTGGACGCTGAAGCGATTGCCGGGCGCCCGATGCCATCGATGGTCTCGATCACCGATTGCCAGCGACACGATGCGCGCGCAAGGCGACGCCATTGAGCGGCCCGCGGGGTGCTCGCCGGGCCACTGAGCGTGCGCGCCCGATTGGCCTCGGGCGGCAACCAGCCACCGCGCTGCGGCAAGAGGTGCAGGAATCGCGCCGCTGTTGACTCGATGCGCCGGCAGGCGCTCTCGGCCGTCATGGCATTCGACACACCATCCATCACCAGACGAATCTGAGCGCCGCGCACTGCAAGGCTCTTGATCAACTGATAGGCGCTGGTGAGCCCGTTGGGATCGCTGGCAGCAAACACGACAAATTCGCACCCGGCCACGAGCAGCGAGGACAGAGCCAGCGGATGACCACTGGCAAGAAGTACCGTATCGACCGGTGCCGCCAGCGCTTGCAACCGGGCGAAGAGCCCCGCACAGCCCCCACCTCGGGCATCGAGCACGGAGAAGGCCTTGCCCACCGGCATCCAGCGCACTCCGGGCGCAAGATCGCGCGTGATCTCGTCGGCGGCAACACGCCCGGCGACCAGATCCGAGAGGTCACCACAGCGGGCGTGCGCCTGCGAGTCGGCCTCGCTCCACTCGTGATCGAGAATGAGCACACGCTCGCCTTGGGCTGCCAGCGCGCAGGCCAGCTCGAGCGGTCGACGACCAAGCGGCTCTGCGGCAGCCAGGGGCAACATGCGCAGACGCGCTGCGGCAAAGAGCTGACGCAGGCCGCTTGCCTGGTCAAAGGTCATGGGTAGCGATGCCTCAGGCATACGCCACCCCGCTGGTCAGCCCCTCGTCTCGGGCCCAGGCCGCAAAGAGGGTGGCCTCCTCGACGCCGAAGCGCGCAGTCGTTTTCGAGGCAGCCGCGAGCGCCGCGTCGATGAGCGCATCGCGCGAGGGAGCAATCAAGTCTTCAGGAACCCGCTGTCCGTTGGCGCAAAAGAGGAGCGGCAGGCGATGACGCAGCAGCACATCGAGTCCGGCACCGAGCTTCACCGCCTCGTCGACCTTGCTGAGGATGGCACCGGCCACCTTTACGCCTTCGGCACGCCCGGCATAAATCGAGATGACATCCTCGAGAGTTTCGAGCTGGGCATTGGCCGGCAACACCACCACTCGGGTCACACCACAACCATCGAGCATCTGCAACTGTTCGCCGACTCGCTCGTCACGCTGCCCCATCCCGATGGTATCGACCAGAATCAGGCGCTTTTGCGCAAGCTGCTGCAAGGTCTCGGCAAGCCCGGTCGCATCGTGCACTGTATGCACCGGCACACCCAGGATGCGACCAAACACCCGCAGCTGGTCCTGCGCGCCGATGCGGTAGCTGTCGGTGGTGATGAGCCCCAGACTCTGGGCGCCGTGCTTTACCACGCAACGCGCGGCGATCTTCGCAACCGTGGTGGTCTTTCCCACGCCGGTCGGCCCGGTAAAGGCGTATACGCCACCACGGGCAATCAACACCTCTTCACCGTCGACGCATTCGAGACGCGAGGCCAGTTGCCGACGTGCCCAGGAGCGCGCAGAGGCACCCACACAGTTCTCGGGCAAAGCGTTGGAGGCGGCACGCGCAAGCGCACTGCTGAAGCCGGCGGCGAGTAACTGGCACATCAGGTTGACGGCGGCGGGCCGCCGCTTGAGATTGTCCTGCCAGGCGAGCGAGCTGAATCGCTGCTCGACCATGCCACGCAGCGAGCGGATCTCCTCGAGCAGTTCGAGTTCCATCGACGGGCCAGCGGGCACCCGCGGCGCAGGCTCGGACTCGACTGAATGCAGGGCCTCGAGCAAGGTCGATTCGGACGGTGCGGGTTCCTGCTTCGGCACACGAACACCTGGCACACGAATCGCCGAGGTCGTGATGGTCGGTGCGCTCAAGGTCACCGCAATCGGCTGTGAAAGTCCCAAGGCGGACATCGAGGCGCGGTTGTGCGGCGCCGGCTCCCCGAACAAGGCAGTGGGCGCCGGCGCAGGCGCCATGAACTGGCGCTCACTGGCCGCCAGATAGGCCGGCGTCGCACCCGGGCGCACCGCTTCCAGGTCGGCCTCGCTGGGGGTGACGACCGCCGACAGGTTGCGCTCATCGATCGCCAGTATCTCGACCCCGTCAGCGGTCTGCCGGTTGGAGAGAATGACCGCATCCTCACCAAGCAGTGTGCGGACTCGGGCAAGGGCATCACGCATGCTCGCTGCAACTATCTTCTGGATCTTCATCGGGGTCACCGCTCAGGGTTCAGAAACGTGGGTTTCGGGAAATCGGAAGGTTCTGCTGCATCAGCCCGCCAGAGCGCCGAGAACGGAGCTCACGCGTATGGTTCGAGTCTCGGGAATCTCGGCGTGCGAGAGCACCCGCAAGGAGGGAACCGCGCGGCGCAACATACGTGCAAGCGGCACCCGCAGTCGCTCGGGCACGAGAAGTGCCGTGGGGTGCCCCAGGGCTTCCTGTCGGGTCACCGCGGCCGAGGCGCCACGCAGCAGTCCCTCGGCCAGATTGGGTTCGATCGCCAGACCCTCATCGGTGGACACAGCCTGATTGAGCATGCGTTCGAGTTCGGGCTCGACCACGATGACCTGCAACTCGTTCGCGCCCCCATAGAGGCTTTGCACGATGGCGGGCCCGAGCGACACGCGAACCGCAGCGGTGAGCGCGGCCGGATCCTGGGTGCGGGGCGCCTCCTCGGCCAGGCTCTCGATGATCGAGCGAAGATCGCGCACCGGCACGCCCTCATCCAGCAGGTTCACCAGCACCTTCTGGAACACCGGCATCGAGACCATCTTGGGCACGATCTCGTCGAGCAGATTGGGCAAGAGCTTGTTCACATGCTCGATCAGGCGCCGCACCTCTTCTCGTCCGAGGAGTCGCCCCGCCTGACGAAACAGCAGGCTGTTCAGATGCGTGGCGATGACGGTCGCGCAGTCCACCACGGTAAACCCCGAGAGCTGGGCGTACTCACGGCTGCGCTCATCGATCCAGACCGCCGGCAGCCCGAAGGCCGGATCCTTGGTGGCCTGGCCGGGCAGTTCCACCGAGGCACCGCCCGGATTGATCGCCAGATGCATGCCGCTCATCGCGTCGCCCTCGCCGATGGTGACGCCCTTGAGCGTGATTCGGTAGGCATTCGGACGCAGTTCGAGGTTGTCGCGGATATGCACCGCGGGCGGCAGAAACCCGATCTCCTGGGCAAACTTGCGCCGGATGCCGCGGATACGTTTGAGGAGCTCACCGTCCTGCCCGCGATCGACCAGCGGAATGAGGCGGTAGCCCACTTCGAGCCCGAGCACATCGAGCGGCGCGATGTCGTCCCAGCTCGCATCGGCCGCCTCGCCGCCGACCGGTACAGCCTCAGCCGCCTTCTCGGCGGCAGTTGCAGCCTCACGACGACGGTCCCGCCGATGCAAGGCCCGCGCACCGAAAGCCGCGGCCGCAGCGAGCAGCAGAAACGACACATGCGGCATGCCGGGAATGAGTCCGAGCATCGCCATCATCACCGCCGTGATACCCAGTGCCTGGGGCGAGGCAAAGAGCTGGGCGGCCAGTTGCGAGCCGATGTCCTCCTCCTTGCCCACTCGAGCAACGATGAGACCCGCCGCAATCGAGATGATGAGCGAGGGCACCTGGGCCACCAGACCATCGCCGATGGAGAGCAGCACGTAGTTGTTGGCTGCCTGGGCAAGCGGCATGTCGTGCTGGACCAGCCCGATGATGAGGCCGCCGATCAGGTTGATGAAGAGGATGAGAATGCCGGCAATGGCGTCGCCGCGAACGAACTTGCTCGCACCATCCATCGAGCCATAGAACTCCGCTTCGGTTGCCACTTCTACCCGACGGCGTCGTGCCTCGGCCTCGGCGATGAGCCCTGCGTTCAGATCGGCGTCGATCGCCATCTGCTTGCCTGGCATTGCATCAAGGGCAAACCGCGCGCTCACTTCGGCGATGCGCCCTGCACCCTTGGTAATCACGACAAAATTGATCACCACCAGAATCGCGAACACGACCAGACCGACAGCGAAGTTGCCACCCACCAGGACATCGGCAAAGGCCTCGATGACCTTGCCGGCCGCATCCGGGCCGGTATGTCCGTGCATCAGCACAGCCCGTGTCGATGCCACGTTGAGTGACAGGCGCATCAGGGTGGTGACGAGCAAAATGGTGGGAAAGGCGGCGAAGTCAAGGGGCTTTACGGTGTAGGCCGCCACCAGCAGCACGACGATCGACAGCGCGATGTTGAAGGTGAAGAACAGATCGAGCAGAAAGGGCGGCAAGGGCAACATCATCATCGCCAGCACGAAGATGATGAGAAGCGGCGTACCCAGCGCGCCGACCGGCACCTTGGAAAGCATGGGCAGGATCAGGCGCCAGTTCATGCGGCGGCCCCATTGACCCTGAGAGCGGTTGAAACAGTTGCGTCGCCCTCAGCGGCAGCGTCAGCGATTGCATCGCTACCGCCAGTGGTGAGCGGATCGAGCTCAGCCGGCACTTCGACGGCCAGCCCTGCATAAGGCGTAGCCGAGGGGCGTGTGGTGGTAGATCGCAGGTTGTAGATGAAGGCGATGACCTGTGCCACCCCGGTGTAGAGCGCCTGCGGAATATCGGCGCCTATCTCGCAGTGCTTGTGCAGTGCACGCGCAAGCGGAGGTGCCTCGACCAGCGCCACACCCGACTCGACTGCGATCTCGCGTATGCGTGCGGCAACTTCGCCCGTGCCCTTGGCAACGACGCGAGGCACCGCGCTGCGGGCCTCGTCGTAGCGCAGCGCCACGGCGTAGCGTGTCGGGTTGGTGACGACCACATCGGCATCTGGCACCGCCTGCATCATGCGTCGCTGCGCCATCTGCCGCTGCTGACTGCGGATCTTGGCCTTCACGTGCGGGTCACCATCGGCCTCGCGTGATTCGTCGCGTATGTCCTGCAAGGACATGCGCAGATCACGTCGATGGCGCCAGATCGACAGGCCGACATCGATCGCAGCCACCATTGCAAGCGCCACCACCATGACGCCGAAGGCGCTGACCACCAGAGAGCCCAACTGTGCGTGGCCCATCTTTCCGGCAAGCGCATCGAGTGTGGCAAATTCCGCGTAGCGCGAACGCACGAAGACGACCACCACCGTGACGACCACCACCGACTCGAGCAGCAGCTTGCCCAGATCGAGCGTGGCATTGAGCGAGAACAGCTTGCCCAGGCCTTTGAGCGGACTCAGGCGCGAGAAGTCCGGCGTGAGGCCGCGAGTGGAGAAGCTCCAGCCACCGAGCGCGAGCGATGCGGCGATGGCAGCGAGGGCCGTGGCCACACAAACGGGCATCGCAATCAGCAACCCGTCGGCAACCAGCGCGGAGCCATGGAGCGACGCAAAATCGTCACGGAACGCTTCTTCGTAGCCAAACGTGAGACCCCGCGCAAGAAGATGGCGCGACGCATCGAAGAGCGAACGACCGAGCAACGCCAGGGTGCCTGCGGCAGCCCCCAGCATGAGCGCAGTCGACAGGCTACGAGAACGCGGCACCTGCCCTTCTTCGCGCGCGCGCTCGAGTCGCCGCTCGGTTGGAGCAAGTTTTCTTTCCTGATCATCGTCAGCGCCTGCAGCCATCGAGAGCGTCGTCCATGCGCGGTGGGATACCGCAGAACGATTATTGATGACAGGACATGAGTGCCTTTGCTGGAATACCGGGGTGTTTGTCCCGCTATTCCATGCAGGAGGCGGGCTGGGACGGCCACCGGCGCCTGGTCCTTCACGACGCAATCGCACGACGCAATCGCACGACGCAATCGCGCGATGCCGACAAACCCTTACTGGACGGTCGCCGCGCCCGGTGTGCTGCCGGGCGACAGCCCCAGAGCGCCTGCACCGCGCGGTCGGCGCAAGGTCTCCGGCGCCGGCATGCGAGCGGAGAGCTCCTCGGCATCGCTGGCAATCACCGCACCCATTTCGCGCAGCACCCGCTCCTCGGCCTCGTGATTCATCACGATGATACTGATGCGTCGGTTGACCGGCGCCTCGGGATGGTCGCGCTCGTAGTTGATCGACGACGACGCCCCAACCACCCGCAGCACCTTGGCCTCGGCCATGCCACCGGCCACCAGCTCGCGGCGAGACGCGTTGGCCCGGTCGGCCGAGAGTTCCCAGTTGCTGTAGCCGCGTTCGCCCCCGGAATAGCGCACCGCATCGGTATGCCCGGACAAGGTCAGGCGATAGTCGACCGCATTCAGCACCGGGCCCATCTCGCGCAGGATGTCGCGCATGTAGTCCTTCACGATCGCGCTGCCGCTATCGAACATGGGCCGATTCTTGTCATCGATGATCTGGATCCGCAGGCCCTCACCGGTGAGATCAGTACGGATCTGCGAGCGGACCGGTCGGATCTTCACGCTGTTGTCCAGCTGCTTGTCGACCCGCTGCTTCAGTTCAGCCATGATCCTGGATTCACGCGCCGCACTGTCCTTGCGCAGACGCGCATTGCGGGTCTGCTTCACCGGCGCTTCGGTATCCTCTTTCAGAAAACCCTTGCTGCCACCGCGGATGACATTCGAGGTCTCACCCGCCCCCGAGCCGCCTGTGAAGGCAACCCGCAATGGCGTGCGGAAATACTCGGCGATGCCCAGGAGGTCGCCCTTGGTAGTCGACCCCAGCAGCCACATGAGGAGAAAGAAGGCCATCATCGCCGTCACGAAGTCGGCATAGGCAATCTTCCACGCACCACCATGATGACCGCCGTGGCCACCTTTCTTCACGCGCCGGATGATGACCGGCGCTCGCTGATCCTTGGTGGCCATGAATATTGAAGGCTTCTGCCCTGCCCTGCACTGACGCGCGAGCGATCAGCGACCGGGTGCAGGTCACTTGCCCTTCTGCCCCTTCACATAGGTTTCGAGCTCATTGAATGTGGGGCGCTCGGTCGAATAGAGCACCTTGCGACCGAACTCCACGGCGATTGCCGGCGGGTAGCCGTTCATGCTGGCAAGGAGCGTCGTCTTCACGCAGTGATAGACCTTGCTGTTCTCGGCGAGCTTTTGCTCGAGGAGCGATGCCACCGGCCCGACAAAGCCATAGGCGAGCAAAATGCCGAGGAACGTACCCACCAGGGCTTCGGCGATCATCTCGCCCAGTTCGGCCGGCGGCCGCCCGACCGAGCCCATGGTATGAACCACCCCCATCACCGCGGCCACGATGCCGAAGGCAGGCATCCCGTCGGCCACCTTCTGGATCGCGCTCGAGGGGATCATGCCCTCGTGATGATGGGTTTCGATCTCGCTCTCCATGAGGACGTCGATTTCCTGGGGATTGAGGTTGCCGCTCACCATCAGGCGCAGGTAATCGGTGATGAACTCGATCAGATGATGATCGGCGAGCACACCGGGGTACTTCTTGAAGATGGCGCTTTCCTCCGGCCGCTCGACATCGCCCTCGATGGCCATCAGGCCTTCCTTGCGGACCTTCTGCAAGATCTCGAAGAGCATCGCCATGAGGCTCATGTAGAGAGACTTGGTATACATCGAGCCCTTGAAGCAGGCCGGCAACGCCTTCATGCTGGCCTTGAGCGCGTTCGAGGAATTGGATACCACGAAGGCGCCCAGTGCTCCGCCGCCGATCATCAGCAGTTCGAGCGGCTGCACGAGCGCACCCAGATGCCCGCCGCCCAGCGCGTAGCCGCCAAAGACCGATCCGACGACGACCACCCATCCGATGATCAGAAACATGTGAGCAGGTGCGCCAGAGAAGGATGACCTTCTTTCGGCATCGTTCGCACAATCCTGAGGATGGCTTCAGCGAGAGTGTGCAAAACCACCGCTCGCAGCCCTGCAGGTCGCCCGGATCAGGCGAGGCCGAAGGGCACGCCAGGTCGTTCGCCCGCCAAAGAGCCGGCGCGCGAACTCAGGCCAACGCTGCTGCCCGCTCCGCAGCGGCAGCGCGGGTCTTCCCGGCACGCGCCGGCATATCGCACAAGCCGCAGACGAAGTGGCGCTTCAGGTCATACTGCTGGAGCAGGAAGCTACCGCCACATTGCGTGCAGGGTACTGTCTCCAGCATGCCCGAATCATGGAACTTCACCAGGCGCCAGGCTCGGGTGATGCTGAGCACTTCAGGCAGCCCGGCAAGGGCAAGGTGCTCGCGGTACAGACCGTAGGCGCGGATCAGCGCATCGACCCGCTCGATCCCGCTGGCCTTGCTCACGGTTTTGTACATATTGAAGAACAAGGCACTGTGGATCGACGGCTGCCAGGTGGTGAACCAGTCGGTCGAAAACGGCAACATGCCCTTGGCGGGCGACTTGCCGGCCACTTCGCGGTAGAGCCGCAGCAGACGCTCACGCGATAGATTGATCTCGCCCTCGAGCACCTGCAGACGGGCACCAAAGCGGATCAGGGCCACGGCGCGCTGCACTTCATGGGCCTCGCCCACCAGGCTCCTGGTCTTCATGCTGCCACCTCGAGGGCCTGGCTTGCGACCAGGATCGAGGCGTGGATCTGCCGCGCCGTCTGATCGCGACCGTGGTCGGTGAGGAGCGACCAGACCAGGTCGTCTTCGAGCCGGAAGCGCGAGATCAGCACACTGCGACCGGCAATCTTCAGGCACTGGGCCAGTGTGAGGCCTTCGATGAGGGAGGCCACATCGTCGGAGACCCCAAGTCGGTAAAGCGCTTCGGCGCGATCATTGCGGATCAGGGTCTGCGCGAGGAGCAGGTACGAGAGATTGGCTTCGCGAATCTCGTGCAGGATCTGTTCGTTCGTCATGGGGGTCGGGTGCGCCGGTTGGGTGTCGATGGACGCCATTGTCGGCAACGGCAGGCGCTTCTTGAACGGAAGACCACCCCGCCAATCGGCAAGGTTTATGCCCGAGCGCTTGCAGGAAGAATTCCTACAGGCCAAACCGCGCCGCCAGGCAGCCCTGGGGCTTCGCGATCTGTTTCATACCCCTCTCGCCCAGAGGAAGAATCCGGGGATGCCACCCATCCAATGAGCCCGGGAGGGGCGGACTTGCCATGCCCAATCAGTCACAAATTTTTCGCGATTTCGAAATCGGACTCAAGTTCGGCAAATCGCAGACCGTTAATCGCAACATCGACGGAACGCACGCCACATGGCAACGCGGTTCGCCGGGGCCGGCAGACAGTTCCGGCGGACCATCGCACAACCCAGACAGGAGTATCACCATGCTCGAAATCAACACCAACGTGGCCTCGATCATCGCGCAGAACGCGGTATCGAACACCCAGAACAAGATCAACACCTCGGTGCAGCGCCTGGCCACAGGCCTTCGCATCAACAGCGCGCAGGATGACGCAGCGGGCCTGGGCATTGCCGCCCGCATGACCTCACAAGTCAACGGCATCAATCAGGCGGTTCTGAACGCCAACTACGGCGTGTCGCTTGCCCAGACCGCGCAAGGTGCCCTCTCGGCTGTGAGCTCGGCCCTGCAGCGTGTACGCCAGCTGGCCGTCGAATCGGCCAACGCCTCGAATTCGGCTACCGACCGTTCAGGCCTCGACGCCGAAGCGCAGCAACTCATCTCGCAAGTGCAGACCATCGCCACCCAGACCCAGTTCAACGGCCAGAACATTCTCGATGGAACCTTTGGCATCGCCACCTTCCAGGTGGGCGCCAATGCAGGCCAGACTCTCACCGCCGCCACGGGCAACATCCAAACCTCGTCGCTGGGCAGCTACTCGTCGGTAGGTACCGCACTACCCGGCGGCGGTGGCAGTGCACTGGCAGGCCCGACCTCGGCGGGAGACCCTGGTGACCTCGCGATTACCGGGGCCAATGGCAAGCTCGTGAAGATCGGTGCGACCAACGACGGTCAGGCCAGCACCATCTCAGCCGCGATCAATGCGCAAAGCGCGAACACCGGTGTGACGGCAATCGCAACGACGACCACGAATCTGACGATCACCAACACCGCCCTGGCGGCTGGTGACCTCGCGATCAAGGACTCGAGTGGCAACAATGTGAATGTCGGAGCAGTCGCGGCGGCTTCCACTGCGGGTGCCTTCACAGCGAACCTGGCTTCGCAGATCAATGCGATATCTGCCAAGACTGGCGTGACCGCCACTTACTCTGGCAACCAACTGACGCTCTCGAACACGACCGGCGCCGACATCACGCTCGAGGCAACCAGCACCGGGCAGACCGTGAGCGGACTGAGCGGTGCAAGCACTTCTGTCGGAGGCACCATCAGCCTCTCCTCAGGCAGTGCTTTCTCCATCGGCGGAGGGGCTGCGTCCAAGGCCGGCCTGGCGTCACCCGTGAGCACCATGAACACGCTTGCAAGTTCCGACATCTCGACCGCAACCAACGCCACGACCATGGTGCAGGCGGTCGATGGGGCTCTCGCGCAGATCAACAACCTGCAAGCCAACATCGGTGCCATGCAAGCGCGCTTCCAGTCTGTGGTGAGCACGCTGCAGACTCAGTCGCAGAACCTGTCGGCAGCCCGCAGTTCGGTGCAAGACACCGACTTCGCAGCGGAAACCGCCAACCTGAGCAAAGAGCAGGTGATGCAGCAGGCCGGCACGGCCATGGTGGCCCAGGCAAACCAGCAGGCAAGCCAGGTGCTCACCCTGCTGCAGAAGCTGGGCTGATCCTTCCATGAAGGTCGCGCTTGACGCAAGTGCGACCCGCGAAGGCGGGTGCCGGAGTCGCATGTCTCGCGCACCCGCCTTCTGGCATTGCAATCGGAGATAGATCATGACGAATCCGATCTCGAACGACATGAGCATCACCTGGGTCCCGACCCCGGTACGGAACACCAGTACGGAGGGCAACGGCCTTGCATCAGCCGATGGCATCCCACTGCCGGTCGCGCCCCCTGCACAGGGCCTTTCGCCCGGTGGAGCGGGTACAGCGCCCGATGACAAGGCGCTGCAGGCAGCCATCGACCAGATTGCCGGGGCACTGAAAGGGAGGGCCAACAGCTTGAGCTTTGCCATCGACCACGCCACCGGGTCGACTGTGGTGAAAGTGCTCGATGGCCAGACTGGCAAGGTCATTCGGCAGATTCCCTCGGAAGAGACCCTGGAGATCGCGCAGAGCATCGACAAGACCCTCAGCCTGATGAAGCCGCAGCAGGCCTGAATCGCAAGGTCCGGCAAGGGCTGTCGAAGACCCCGAGGAAGGGCTGAAAAGCAACGCTTTTCAGCCCTACGCCCTTGGCCGGGCGGTTGACAATCGGTCGGCATTGCATCGAGCACACATGAGGCTGCGGCGCCCTTCATCTGCACGCAGGCGCTCACCGCGCAGCGCGGGGCCATCGGAGATCAGGGCATGAGCACCACATCGATCGGCAGCAGCACGACGAACACGACCACGACGGCCGTTACGGGCTCGGGCGGGGCGGGCACGGTCGCGACCGTCGGCGGCGTCAACACGGCCAGCAACGGGGCCAACACGACGCTCGGCAACAGCATCCTGCAATCGCTCGGGATGGCCAACAACATCAACGTCAATACCCTGGTGAGCGCCCTCATGGGCGCCGAGCAGGTACCGCTCAACGCACTGCAGGCCCGGCAGAACACCTACCAGACGAAAATCTCCGCACTCGGAACCCTCTCGAGCGCACTCGCCTCATTGCAATCAGCCGCACAGACGCTCGAAGCCGGCTCGGTCAGCAACACCTTTACGGCAATGACGGCGAGCCCCAGTGACGCAAGCGTCCTCTCCGTCACGACCAGCACCGGCGCCGGCGCCGGCACCTGGTCGCTCAACGTGGCATCGCTTGCCTCGAGCCAGGTCATTCGCTCCGCCGCCAACTACACCATGAGCGACACCTTTGGTACCGGAACCCTGGCACTTTCCGTGGGCGAAACGACTACCAACGTGACCATCGGCCCCAACAACAACACGCTTGCAGGCATCGCTTCAGCCATCAATGCTTCCGGGGCGGGTGTGAGCGCGAGCGTTCTTGACGATGGCACCAGCCAGCGCCTTGTCCTTGCCGCCGGCGCAAGCGGTACCGCGGCTACCATCACGATCGCAGCCACTCAAATCAGCAGTTCCGGCACGCAAAGCCTCACCGATTTCAACTACAGCGGCAGCGACAGCGCCACGATGGTGCAATCACAAGCGGCTGCCAATGCGTCCTTCACGCTCAATGGCACTCCGATCACCCGATCGAGCAACACGATCAACGACGTGATTCCAGGCGTGAGCTTCACGCTGAACAAGACGGCTGCCGCGAGCAAGATCACGGTCCAGCCCGACGTCGTCGGCCAGGCCACGGCCATCGGCGCCTTCGTCACAGCCTACAACAACGCCATCTCGACAATCGCCTCTCTCACCGCCTACGACGCCACGAGCGGCACCTCGCAACCGCTGAACGGCAACACCACCGTGAACGCACTGCAGTCGGCACTGCCAGGGATACTTGCGCACGGTCTCTCGGGTATTGCCGGGGGCGCCAGCACCCTGGCCGACATCGGCATCAACCTGCAGGCCGATGGCACGATGAACATCGACTCGAACAAGCTGCAAGGGGCCCTGACCAATCCGGCAAGTGACATTGCAAGCCTTTTCGGAAAACTCAACCGGGGTCGCGAGGGCTTTGCGACCCAGATCGACAACCTGCTCGGCCGGTATCTCGGCCCCGGGGGCTCCATCGGCCAGCAGAGCCAGAGTCTCACAGCCAGCATCCAGTCGCTCACCACCCAGATGAGTACCGAGCAGGCACGGCTCACGGCCCTGCAACTGCAGTACACGCAGCAATTCACGGCCATGGACACCGTGCTCTCGAAGATGAACTCGACCCAGACCTTCCTGACCCAGCAATTGCAATATGCCAATATCAATGCCGCCAACCGGATGGGCTGAATTGGAGGCAGTGACTGCAGAGGCGCTGCGGCATGCACGCGGCGGCCACTGGGACCGCCTCGTCGAGGCTTTGGAAAGCCTCGACCCACTGCAGGCCGAACTGGCGACGGGCAGCGGAGCCCTGCGAGGCAAGGCCGACATCGAAAGACTGCTCGATATGACCAATGAAATCGCGCAACTGGCTCGCATGCGACGCACTGAACTGTCAAAGGCCCTCGATTCGACGCGGCGCCAGCAACGCATGATGCGGGCTTACGCCACAACACGAGACGCAGCATGAATACGCCCGCAAACAGCCCCATGATGCCTCAAGAAACCTCTCCTCGGGCCGTTACAGGGAGTGAATGGACCAGCAACTGCGGGCATCCGGGCAAAGCGCCTCAATGCCCTGGAAATGCCTCGGTCCTGCCACCCTTGAGCACCGGAGAGCGGACCATGTTCCTTCAGTTCAAACCCAATGCCTCGACCTATGCACGCGTGGACCTCGAGGGGCGCGTGACCAGTGCTGACCCGCACCAACTCATCGTGCTTCTTTATGACGGCGCCATCCTCGCGCTCACGCGCGCCGAGGCTGCGATTGCACGCGAGGACGTCGCGGCCAAGGCCACCTGGATCACCCACGCGGTGAGCATCATCGTCGAGGGCTTGCAGACCGCGCTTGACAAGGACGCTGGCGGTGCGCTCGCCCGCAATCTGGAGGACCTCTACACCTATATGGCTCGACGTCTGTTCGAAGCCAACATGCAATCCGACGCAACTCGGGTCGCCGAGGTGCGCCACCTGCTTGATGAACTTCGGGGTGCCTGGCTGTCGATCAGGGGCAAGAGCGTCGATACCGTGGCGATGCCGCCGCGCGCACCGCAACGGGCGATGGCAGTTGCCCGGTGACGACATCAACATCCGAGCAGGATCAAGACGACATCATGCGCTGTTACGAGACCCTGGCCCATGCCAGCCGCGCAATGCTGCTGGCAGCGCGCGAAGGCGACTGGGCAGAGGTGGGTATCCTCGAGCAGCGCTGTGCCGCACTCATCGCCACGATGAAGCCAGTCGTCGGCGCTGCCAGCCTGTCCGAGGTCCAGCGCCGACGTCGATTCGAAATCATGCGCCACGTCCTGGCCGAAGACGCGCAGATTCGCGCCATGGCACAACCCTGGCTCACCCGCCTCGAGAGCTCGCTGATGCGGTCGGCAGCGGGTAGCCAGCGCTGAGTCTGCCGAGACCTGCACGTGCATATCGAGACGCTGCGCCGCCTGGCCGAGACCGCAGCCCTGGCGAGAACCGGTCTGGCCTTCAGGGCCCCCGGGGGTACATCAGGCACCGCGCCCGGCGCGGTCGCGTCGGTGGCCGCGATCGAGCCATCGGCACGGCCCGGCGACGCGCCGCGCGAATCCGAAACCGGACAAGACCCACCGTCAGCGCAGGAGAGTCCTGCCAAGAACCCTGGCGTGACGATCGAACTGAGTGCTGCCGCGCGTCAGCTTGCGCGCACCCTGGGTCAGGCTGGGTTCGCGGCACCTGGCAATACGGCCCTCGTCGTCGAAGTCCTCGCCGAAGCAGATCCGCAGTCTCTTTCTCGATCGGCGGTCAGCGAGGCCGACTCCCAGGAGGAGGCAGGCAGCAGGACGATGCGTGGCCAAGCCGACTCGGTCAAGCCACCGGCTCCATCGCCTTCACCGATGCCTTCACCGCTCGCAAGGTCCCCCTCTGCCGAAACAGCCAGCCCGCTGGATGCGGCCCGCGTACCGACCACGCCTGGTGCGCCTGCTCTCAGTCGAACGCCCGCCAACGTGCCGCACCTCGCCGGCGCCATCGCCGAGACGATCAGCGGCAGCGGCCTCTTCTATGAGTCACATCTGGCTGAATGGGTCGATGGTGCTCGCACGCTGGCTCAGATACGCACCGAACCGCAAAATGGCCCGAACCCGCCCGCGGCCACGAGCGACCAGTTGCAAGCCCTCTCCTCGGGCGCCATCGCCTGGCGGGGTGAGGTCTGGCCTGGTCAGACGAGCGAACTGATGATCGGCGAAGAAGAGCGGCGTGGCGCCAACGCTCAGCCAGCCACCTGGCATGTGCGCCTTGCCCTCGAACTCCCCGACCTTGGCCTGATCGAGGCACACCTCGCACTCACCGGGCAAAGGCTGGATCTGCGATTCGCCACTGACAGTGCCGCCCATCGCGACACGGTGGCAGCGGCAACACCCCACCTGCTCGAGCGACTGCAAGCGCACGGGCTCGTCACGCTCGCCCGCGTCGAGACACAGCGCGGAGGGGGGGCGTGAGCCAGGACGATCATGCGCGACGTGCCGCACAGCGGGCTGTGGCCCTTGCCTACCGCGAGGGCGACAGTGCGCCGCACGTTGCAGCCACCGGCCG
The DNA here is from genome assembly GCA_903829815.1 of uncultured Pseudomonadota bacterium. Taxonomy (GTDB): domain Bacteria; phylum Pseudomonadota; class Gammaproteobacteria; order Burkholderiales; family SG8-39; genus CAIXPL01. Next base: position 82,011 of record CAIKRR010000029.1, read on the forward strand.
CGGCCTGGTCGCCGAGGAAATCATCCGGCGCGCACGCGAGGCTGGGGTGTTCGTCCATGAATCGCGTGAACTGGTCGCGGTTCTTGCTCGGCTGGACCTCGACGCCCGCATACCGCCCGAGATATACCTTGCCGTGGCTGAAATACTGGCCTGGGTCTACCGCACCGATCAGACAGCGGCACTGAATCACAGGGATCAACCACGTCCATGAACACCACCCATGCAATCGGCATGTCTCACACAGATCAGACCGCTCATGAGGCCACAGAGCAAGCACAGCGCCGAGATGCCTTTCGCGCACCTGCGCCAGTCGTGCGGCCACTCATGGCAACGCTCACACTTGCCGACCGCAGCCGCCACCAGGCACAACTGCTCGACATCAGCGTTCTGGGTGTGAGCCTGCTGATCGACCCCCTCAAGACCACCCTGGCAATCGGCATGGTGGTACCGCGCTTCGAACTCGACCTGCCCACCTGCGGTCCGATCGAATGTTCGCTCGACGTGCGTCATGTCATGCCCGGTCAGGCACAACATCCGCCTGGCAGTCAGCGCGCCGGCGCTGCTTTCCTGCACCTGGCGCCCGCCGCTGCCATGAAGGTGACGCGCTACGTGCATGCCGCTGAGCGCGCTCATGTCAGAGCAGGCTGAACCGCCGCACCGGCAAGATCCGCGACAACAGCGTGCAGCCGCTCGAGAACCGGCGTCCATTCGCCACGCACCCTTTGACGCAAAAGCCGCATCGACCGATACCAGGGCGTAGCTTCGCCCTCGAGCATCCAGCGCCAGTCGGGTACCCGAGGGAGCATGAGACAGACCGGCACACCCAGGGCGCCAGCGAGGTGCGCAGTGATGTTGTCGATCGTCACCACGAGGTCACACGCCGCGATCAGCGCAGCAAGTCCATCCAGATCCTGCGCATTGTCGACCGCCTCGCAGTGCTGAACGTCGAGGCCGCAGGCCTCACGCACCGCAGCAATCTCTGCGCCCGTATCGCCATACTGCAGCGAGACCACGCGCACTCCGACCCGTGAGAGCGAAGCGGCCAGGCGAAGCAGTTCGACACTCCGATCGCGCCCGGTGGTCGGGTTGACCGAGTGCCACGATACGCCCACCAGACGCTCCCCTGGCTTGCACAGGCTCGAACGCAGTCGGACCACGCGCACTGCATCCGCGGACAGCACTGCGCCTGTCGGATGACATTGGCCAGGCGCCTCGATCTGCAACCGGGCAACGACATCACCCATGGCCATCTGGGTATCAAAGGCTGAAGCATCGAGCGTTTCATCGCTTGCGAGCCATGCAATCCGGGGCATCGATCGCTTGAAGAGCGTGACCAGACGCGGGTTGCAGGTCGCACTGAACGCACCGATGCGCTCGCGCCACGCCGGGAGCATCGTCGCAAAGAAGATCTCGTCGCCAATGCCTTGTTCAGCCCAGACCAGCTGACGCCCCGCCACCATGCCCGGCGCCCATCGGGGCACGGAGATCTGCGGAGGCACCGTGTCATTGGCTCCAGCCGCCCATCGCCAATGGTAGAGCGACCATCCGGCGTGGACATCACCCTGCAGCAGCAGAGCGCGGGCTCGCGCCCAATGTACTTTCGGGTAATCGGGCTGCACGAGCAGCGCCCCCTGCAGGCTTGTCATGCCCTCAGCATGTCGCCCAAGGTCGGCCAGTACCAGCCCGCGGTTATACCAGGCCTGGGCATGCCCGGGATCAATCTCGAGGGCACGCTCATGCGCAGCAAGGGCGAGCTCCAGATGACGACGCTGCCAGAGGGCGACACCCAGGTTGCTCTGGAAGGAAGCCTCATGCGGTTCGATGACGATAGCGCGACCCATCAAGGCAATGGCCTCGTCGAACTGCTTTCTCTGGCAGGCGATAACCCCCAGCAGGTGAAGGGCACTGGCATCGTCAGGCACCAGAGCAAGACGCGCTTGATAAGCCGCTGCGGCTTCTTCGATGCGTCCGGCACGGTGCAGGCTGATCGCCCGTGCGATTGAGGTCTCGGCGAGAAGTGCGGCGCGTGCGCGCGCGAGCACGTCGGCCCACCGTCCCCGTTCGGCTTGCCGCCAGAGTCGCACCGACGGATACCAGGGACTGTCGGCGCGATCGAGCATCCAGCGCCACTCGGGCACCTTGGGCAAGAGCACCCAGGTGGGCTTTCCGATGGCACCGGCCATGTGAACTGTACTGTTGTCGATTGAGACCACCAGATCGCAGGCACCGATCAGGGCAGCCAGCCCATCCAGATCAGCCCAGGGATCCACGCCTGGCGCGCTCTGCACGTCGATGTCCGCATCGCGCCGGAGCGCCGCGCGTTCGTCCTCGGTATGGCCGTACTGAAGACTCACCAGACGCACACCCTCGGTGACCAGTGCCCTGGCCAGATCGACCAGCGGCACGTTGCGCTCGAAGGCCTTGCGCTTGTTGGCCGTGCGCCAACTGATGCCGATCACACGCTCGCCCGCGGGTGCCAGGGCTGCCCGCAGCATCCCGACCCGGTTGGAATCCGGCACGAGCCAGGGCTGCTGCCGGCCTGCAAAGTCCTCCAGATTACGTCGCAAGTGCCGCGGCAATTCGGCCAGTGACAGATGCGAATCGAACGCATCGTCCGAGGTAGTGCCCACGCCGGCCCAGGCAATCGTGGGCATCGACCGACGAAAGAGCGGCACCAGGCGGGCATCCACCTCGACCCGCAGATCAGGCACGCGCGCGTGCCACTGCGGCAGCAGCGAGGCAAACAGGATGGCGTCACCAACGCCTTGCTCCTGCCACAGCAACTGGCGCCCCGGGGCCTTACCCTGGCGCCACGCCGGGCGCTCTGTAACACGAGGCACCGAATCGCATTCGTTCGATCGCCAGCGCGCATCGAAGAGATCCCAACCGGCCGCGAGATTGCCCATCAACAAGTGCGTCATCGCCTTGCCCCAACGCGCAGGCCCGGCAGCCGGATCGATCGCCAGCACACGGTTGAATGCGGCAACAGCCTCGCCGTGACGTGACAGTTCGTTGAGGACGATCGCCCGATTGTGCCAGGCCTCGGGGTTGCGTCGCTTGAGCGCGAGCGACTGGTCGCAGGCGGCCAGCGCCTCATCAAGGCGACGCAATTCGCGTAAGGCAAGACCTCGGTTCGAATGCCAGCTGGCTTCAATACCGCCCAACGCAATCGCTGCATCAATCAACTCGAGAGCATCGCTTGCGTTCCCCAGTTGCAGCGCGATAGCGCCCAGTCGCTGCAGCGATTCAGCGTGAGTTGGCCGTTCGGCCAGCACCTGCGAATATCCTTCAGCGGCCTCGTCGAGCCGCCCAGCGGCATGCGCGGCAGCAGCCCTTGAAAAAGCAGCCGGAGTCGAGTCAGGCGGCCAACCGGACACACCCCACGCGCGTATCCCGCGCTGACCTGCATCGATACCACTCATTCATCACTCCTGATGTTGGGGCCGTCAACCAGCGCTTGTGCGACCGCGTGAAGAACCGGCGCCCACTCGCCATCGACCAACTGGCGATGCAAGGTCACCTGCGCATACCAGGGGCTGTCGCTACGGTCGGTGAACCAGCGCCAGTCAGCCACCTGCGGTAGCAGTACCGCAACTCGTGCGCCCAGCGCACCCGCGAGGTGAACGGTGCTGTTGTCGATGGAAACAATCTGATCGCACGCACCGATCAATGCGGCGAGCCCATCGAGATCGGCATACGGATCGACCGATTCGCAAGCCAGCACCTCCACGCCCGTCACTCGCCTGGCAGCAGCCAGTTCTGCCTCCGAAGCGCCATATTGCAGGCTGACCAGACGCCCGCCGCTTGCCGCGATTGCATCACCGAGTGTTGCTGCAAGTCGCGCCAGTTCGATGCTGCGCGCCTGCCCGGTACGAGGACAGGTGCTGCGCCAGGCGATACCGATCAGGGGGCCGCCCGAACCTCGCAATGCGGCCCTGATCGACTGCACACGTTGAGGGTCCGGCATGAGCCAAGGACGTGGCCGCTCAGGAAAGTCACTCCAGGACGGGCGCAGGAGGCGAGCCAGATCGGCCAGCGGCAGATGCGTATCGTATTCGCCAGGATCAATCGGTGTATCGCTCGCGCGCCAGGCGATGTCCGGTTGCGAACGACGAAACAACGGCAGCAGGCGTCGATCGCACTGCACGAGTAGCGAGGGAACTCGAGCCTGCCATTCCGGTAACAGCGTGCCAAAGAAAATATGGTCGCCCACGCCCTGCTCTGCCCAGATGAGTTGTCGCCCGGGGCTCGCCGATGACGATGCCTCGAAGCGCCAGGGCGGACGCCTTTCGGTCAGGGGTACCGAAGCACTCGCACCTGCCATCCAGCGCGCGCCGTACAGAGACCAACCCGCCTCGAGATCACCTCGGGCCAGAAGGCAGGTCGACTTGTTCCAGGAGGCCCCGGCATGTTCCGGGTCCGAGGCAAGGACCCTGTCGAAGCTCTCGACGGCCTCATCCTGTTGTCCCAGAAAGAGCCTTGCAAGGCCCTGCTGATAGCGCGCACGGCGATGGCCCGGATCCAGGGCCAGTGTCCGATCAAAACTCAAGAGCGCCTGCAATTGCGCCTGTCGGCGATTGCCCGCGAGGCTCAAGGCGCACCACGCCAGACCTCGGTTGTACCAGGCAGCGGCAAAGGACGGATCGATCACGATCGCCCTGTCGTGGCAGTCAACCGCCCTCGCGTCATGGCCCAGGGCTGACAGTGCCAGTCCGAGGTTGCTGTGGCGGGGCGCATCGGTGTGGTCGATGCTGATTGCGGCCTCGATCAGACTGACCGCAGCGGAAAAATCACCCAACTGGTGGGCGATCAGCCCCATTCGATGCAGGGCTTCCGGGTGACCGGGCTGGCACTCGAGCACAGCCTCGTAGCCCCGGACCGCTTCATCGAACCGACCCGCCTGATGCAAATCAGTGGCATGCGCCAATCGTGCGTCGATGGACCCGGCGTGATGCCGATCGCTCGCCAAGGACCGCTCAGACTGAGCTGACCGAGTCGAGTGCGGCGTCCATGTTCTTGGCCCAAGCGCACGACGAGCCCCCCTGGCGCGAGTCACGGCAAACGTCCTCATACATTCATGTTCATCACTTCCTGGTACGCCTGCACGACCCGATTGCGGATCTGCACGGCGGCCTGGAAGCTGATCGAAGCCTTCTGCCCCGCAATCACCGTGTCCTCGAGGCTCACATCGGGCTTGCTGAACTGGAAGTCGCGGGCAACATTGCTCGCCTGCTCCTGAACCGCATTCACCGACTGCAAGGCCTGGCGCAGCGCATCGCCAAAGCCGGGGCCGTCGACCCCGCGCGGCGATGCCGGCACACCGATTCCACCCGTGCCACCGATGCCCCCTGTTCCACCGACGCCACCTGCACCACCCGTGCCACCACCCGAGAGCCCGACCGGCCCCTGCCCCGAAAGGGCACGAGCCGCGGGCGAGAGCGAGATACGGCTCTCCATGTGTACAAGGCGCGTTGCAATGGGGTCGATGGCCACGGGCAGTTCCTCTGAGGACACAAGACGCATGCGGGCCGGAATTCCCAGCCGACCCCGCCATCGTGTCAGAGGGTCCAGCCCTCCATTTCGTCGAAATGCCGCTCGAATGCCGTCCTTTTCGGGGCTTGGGCCGGTGGGTGGGCTTCGCATAATGGCTCCCTGCCTGTGCCACAAACCCGTGCCAGCACAGACGACACTCCGGACACCGCCATGGCAACAGAGGCAATCGACGCTGCCCCGTTCAACATCCCGGCCCTCATCGACCGGTCACGCATCACGACGCTCCTGGCCGTGGCGGCCGCCCTCTCCATCATCATTGCTGTGGCGCTTTGGGCGCGCGCGCCGGAGTATCGGCCGCTCTATGCCAGCCTGGCTGATCGCGACGCCAACGCTGTCATCCAGTCGCTGCAGCAGATGAATGTTTCCTTTCGCATGGCCGAAGGCGGTGGGGCGATTCTGGTGCCGGCCACGCAGGTGCACGACATCCGGCTCAAGCTGGCCTCGCAAGGCATCCCGCGCAACGGTACCGCGGGGTTCGAGCTCTTCGAAACCCAGAAGTGGGGCGTCACGCAGTTCCAGGAACAAGTAACCTTCCAGCGCGCACTCGAGGGCGAACTGGCCCGCTCGATCCAGTCGCTCTCAGCGGTGCAAGGTGCCCGCGTACATCTGGCAATTCCGAAGGACTCCGGTTTCCTTCGCGAGCAGCAGGCGCCCACCGCGTCGGTGCTCCTGAACCTCGCAGGGGGTCAGATGCTCGAGCGCTCGCAGATTGCCGGCATCGTGCATCTGGTGGCCTCGAGCGTGAACAATCTGTCGCCCCGCGGCGTGAGCGTTGTCGACCAGAACGGCACCCTGCTCTCCTCGGAGTTTGGGGTCGAATCGCGTCTCGATCCAGGGCAACTGGCCCATGTCCAGCGCATCGAGATCGGCTATGCAAGGCGCCTTGCACAGATCCTCACACCGATCGTCGGACAGGCCAACTACCGTGCCCAGGTGAATGCTGACATCGACTTCACTGAAACCGAAACCAGCAACGAGACCTTCAAACCCAACCGCGGTGTGGCCGATGGGGTCGTACGCAGCGAACAGACCAGCGAAGGAGCCTCGGCGACCGGCAACGGCGCACAGGGTGTGCCCGGTGCGCAATCGAACCAGCCACCGGCCGCCAGCCAGGCACCGATCAGCGGGTCTGCCAGCTCGAGTGGCGACGTGAAGAACCCCTCGTCCACGCAGCGCAGTACGGTTACCAACTACGAGGTCGACAAGAGCGTGCGCTACTCGCGCCCGCAGGTCGGTGCCGTCAAGCGCCTCAGTACCGCGATCGTGATCAACCTGCGCAAGCCGGCCGAAGGCAACGGCAAGCCCGAGCCACTCTCGGAGGCCGAAATCCAGAACATCACCGAACTCGCGAAGCAAGCCATCGGCTTCCGCGAAGACCGTGGCGACACCATCAAGGTCACCAGCGCCGCGTTCACCGTCGAGGCGATCGAACCGCTCGCCGAAGTGCCCCTTTGGAAACGCCCCGACCTGATCGCACTGGCGATCGAAGCAGGCAAGTATCTGCTCGCGGCTCTCCTCATCGCCTATCTCTTCTTCTCCTACGTAAAACCGGCGCTCAAGCATCTGGTCGAGGCCCGCATGGTCGAAGAAGCACCCGCGCCAGCATTGCCCGCACCGGGCAGCCCGGAGGCCAACGCCGCTCAGGGTGCAGGCGCACCCGATGGCAGTCGCAACGCACTGCCCTCCCCCGACCCGCTTGGGCAGGCCCGCGACATCGCACGCCAGGATCCGAAGATGGTTGCCAACCTCGTCACCAGTTGGGTGAACAATGGCTGACGAAGGCCTCGATCGCAGCGCGATCCTGATGATGATGTTGGGCGAGCAGGAAGCGGCAGCCGTTTTCCGGCATCTGGCACCGCGCGAGGTACAGCGCATCGGGGAGGCCATGTCACGCATCAACGGAATCCCCAAGGAACAGTTGAGCGCCGTCCTGGAACGCTTTCATGCCGATGCAAGTACCCAGAGCACCTTCGGCATCGAAAGTGACGAGTATCTGCGCAAGGTACTCAACAACGCGCTGGGCGAGGAAAAAGCGGGGCTCCTGCTCGACCGCATCCTCGAGGGCGTCGACTCGGCCGGTATCGAGCGACTGAAATGGGTGGACGCCACCACGGTGGCCGAACTCATCCGCAACGAACATCCGCAGATCATCGCCACCATTCTCGTGCATCTGGAGCGCGATCAGTCGGCACAAATCCTTACCCAGTTTGCACCGCGCCTGCGCAACGACGTGGTGCTGCGCATCGCCACGCTCGATGGCATCCAGCCCAGCGCCATTCGCGAACTCAACGAATCCTTGTCGCTGCAACTCTCGGGCAACAACCGCAGCTCGCGGAAGTCGCTCGGGGGCGTTCGCATGGCCGCCGAGATGATCAACCTACTGCCCGGGACGAGCGAGGGGGAAGCCGTCGAGAGCATTCGCGAATTCGATGCCGATCTTGCCCAGAAGATCCAGGACGAGATGTTCAAGTTCGAGGACCTGATGAAGATCGACGACCGGTCGATGCAGACCCTGCTGCGCGAGGTGGCCTCCGATGTGCTCATCGTGGCACTCAAGGGGGCGGACACCACCATCCGCGACAAGATCTTCAAGAACATGTCTGAGCGTGCCGCCAATCAGATGCGCGAAGACCTCGAAACCAGCGGCCCGGTTCGCCTGTCCGAAGTCGAGACCCAGCAACGCGAAATCCTCAAGACCGTCAGGCGTCTGGCTGACGAGGGCACGCTGGTAATGGGCGGCAAGGCCGAGGATGCCTTCGTCTGATGACCCTGCTGCCCCAACGAGCCCTGCCATGACCGAACTCGATGCCATCCGCATGCCCGAGGAAAGCCTCAAGAACCTCAGGCGCTGGAGCCCCGATGCCCTGCCGGCCCGCGCCTCTGGCAGCGAACGGCGCGCCGCCAATCAGGCGGGTAGCGCTGCCGAGTCTGCAACGATGGCAGCCGCCGAACCACCTCGCCCGGACCCGGCGGTGCTGCGCCAGATCCATGAAGAGGCCGCGCGTCAAGGCTATATCGAGGGCAAGGCACTGGCCGAACGCGAGATCGCACGAATGAATGCCCTGGTCGAAGATCTGACCCAATGGGTCAGGCAGGCCGAAGCACAGTGTGGCGAAGACCTGCTGCAACTCGCGCTGGGCATCGCGCGGCAGGTGCTGCGCACCGAACTGTCGCTCAACCACGACACGATGCTTGCGCTCGTGCGCGAAGTGATCGATGCCACGCCCGAGAGCCCGGGGCGTCGCTCGCTGCACCTGCATCCGACCGATGCCGAGCGCGTGCGCGAAGCCCTGGGTACGGCACTCGAACACGGCTCATGGCAAGTGGTGTCAGACCCCGCGATCGCTGCAGGCGGATGCCGCGTGTCCTCGAAGATCTGCGATGTCGATGCAACGCTCGCAACGCGCTGGCAACAGGCCATGCAGACCCTGGGCCGTGATGATCCGCTGGACAAGAGCACGACAGAGGAGCCGCCCGCACCAGCGCTGGCGAGAGCATCGTCACGACGGCAGCGTCGTACCACGGCGGGGCAACCATGACTTCGGCATCGGCTCAGCCCCCTGCTGGCGCCCTGCCTGCGTGGCAGTCCTACCTGCGCGACGCCGCCCGCATGGTCGACATGGCGATGCCGCTGGCCACGCGCGGACGGCTCACCCGAGTATCCGGGCTGGTGATGGAAGCGGTCGGCCTCGCGCTGCCGGTGGGACACAGTTGCGAGGTCATCCAGGATGGCGTGACGATTGCCGAAGCCGAAGTCGTGGGTTTCTCCGGTGAGCGACTCTTTCTCATGCCTACCCAGGAGGTGCACGGCCTGCGTCCGGGCGCCATCGTGGCACCGACAGCCACACCGGCCAGCCCCTTGCGCTTTGGTACTCACAATCATCCCTGGCGCCGTGCCGAAGACCGTTCGCGCCGACTGCCGGTGGGCGATTCGCTCCTGGGCCGTGTGCTCGATGCCAATGGCCGAGCGCTCGATGGCCGTGGCGCAATCGACATCACCGGCACGCGTCCAATCAGTGCACGAGCCATCAATCCGATCGACCGAGCGCCCATCCGTACCCGGCTCGATGTCGGGGTGCGCAGCATCAACGCGCTTCTCGCCGTAGGGCGTGGCCAACGCATGGGACTCTTTGCCGGCTCAGGCGTTGGCAAGAGCGTCTTGCTGGGCATGATGGCGCGCTACACCGCCGCCGACGTGATCGTGGTCGGACTGATCGGCGAGCGTGGCCGGGAGGTGAAAGAGTTCATCGAGGAAATCCTCGGTGATGAGGGTCTTGCACGAGCGGTGGTCGTTGCAGCACCGGCCGATGCATCCGCGCTGCTACGGATGCAGGGCGCTGCCTACGCCACTACGATCGCCGAGCACTTTCGTGACGAAGGGCGCGACGTGCTGCTGATCATGGACTCGCTCACCCGCTACGCGATGGCAGCCCGCGAGATTGCACTGGCCGTTGGGGAGCCCCCAGCCACCAAGGGCTATCCCCCGTCGGTATTCGCCCGATTGCCACAACTGGTCGAACGCGCCGGCAACGGTCGCTCGGGCGGTGGGTCGATCACCGCGTTCTATACCGTTCTGACCGAAGGCGACGACCAGCAGGACCCCATCGCCGACTCGGCACGCGCGATTCTCGACGGACACATCGTGCTCGCCCGCTCGCTCGCCGAGCAGGGCCACTACCCGGCCATCGATATCGAAGCATCGATCAGTCGTGTCGCCAGCGCCATCTGCAGTCCCGAGGACCTGCAGCGTTCGCGTCACTTCAAGCAGTTGTATTCGCGTTATCAGCGCAGTCGCGACCTGATTTCGGTGGGCGCCTATGTCAGCGGCAGTGATCCGATCCTGGACCAAGCCATCCGGCAGCGTCCCGCACTCGAGGCCTTTCTGCAGCAAGGGCAGCACGAGAGCGCCGATCTGGCGGCGAGCAATGCCGCGCTCGCGGCCCTTCTGCCCGAGGTGGCCCAGCAAGGGCCGTTGTAAGCGCACGATGTCTACCAACGACGCCATGAGCCTCCTCATCGACCTGGCCTCGCGCGCCACCGATAGCCGCATGCGCGATCTGGCCGGCGCGCTTGCACGCGAACGCGCGGAGGCCGAACGGCTGCGCCTGCTCACCGATTACCGAGCCACCTACCACCAGCGCCTGGAGCGCGCCCAACGCGAGGGCATCAATCGGGCCCTGCTGCAGGGATACCGCCAGTTCATCGAACGGCTCGATGGCGCCATCGTGCAGCAGACACTCATGATCGAGCATCGGGCAGCCGACACCACGCGTGCACGTGACGACCTGAGCGAGGCCGAACGCCGGCGCAAGTCGCTCGAAACCGTGCAGGCGCGTCGCGCCCGCACCCAGCGCCTTCTCATCGAGCGACGCGAGCAGAAACAGCACGACGAATTCGCTACCCGCGCGAGCGCCGCCGGCGCCGGCTTCAACGACGACTGATCAGCCACTGCATGAAAAGGACATCACCATGACCGATCTGCCCATTACCGCAAGCCTCGCAGCCATCAAGGGCACGACCAGCGCAAGCGCCCCGCCCGATTCGGCGGGCAATGGTCAGCCCTTCGGCGCCATTCTCCAATCGCGGCTGAGCAGTGCAGCATCTGCAGATACCTCGATCAAGGCAACAGGCAACAGTGCTGGCACAAGCGGCGCTCCAGCACCGACCGCGCCCTCGGGCGATTCGTCGACCCCGGCCGCGACCGCCAGCCCCCACCCCGCGGCAGATGCAGCGTCGGAAGCGAGCAGCAGTCCTGGCAATGGCGTGGGCAACGGTGCTGGCGATAGCGCGGGCAGCGCCACGAGCACTGCCGCTGCCGCTGCCGCTGCCACTGCCACTGCCACTGCCACTGCCACTGCCACTGCCACTGCCACTGCCGGTGCTGGTGCCGGTGCCGGCAGCGACGAAACGACAATGGGCGCACGGCGCGCGGATGGTGATGCAAGATGCAAGCCTGGCACCGACGAAGACAACAGTGCACCAGACAACAGCAGCCCCGATCTGGCGCTTCTGGCTGCCATGGCAGGCCTCAACGGCGGCCAGCGACCGGCGGACACCACAGCACGCAGCGGTGCGCGGGACGGGGCTGATGGCGATGCTGATGCCACCGGGAAGGTACTCGCCGGGTCACGCGCACAAGGTGCCAATCTGCCGGGTTCAAACAACAGCGGCGCAGGCACTTCAACCCTTGCCACCGCTGGTCTGTCGCCCCTGGCGACACCCGGCAGTGCACCCAGCGCCAGTACGACACCCGGAGCACCTCGCAGTGCGGTGAGCGCAACCGCCGCGCGCAAGGCGAGCCCGGTCATGTCGACCAGCGCCCTGCAGCTCAGCCCTGGCGCAGCCGCAGGCACGACGCCCCAGGGGCTCTCGGGAGAGGCACCGGTCATGGCCAGTCAGATCGCGAACCCGGCGAACATGGACAGTGGCTTCACCCTCCAGGCTCTGGCCGCCCCCTTGCCTGGCGCCAACTGGCCTGGCGCCCCGGGCGCGCTCGACAGCCCGGCCCTCTCCTCCGACACCGCAAGCGGCCTCGACGCGGCGGGCGGCCTGCTGGCAGGCGCCACCCTGGAAAACCCCTGGGCTACCCTGGCTGGCACCAGCGCGGGTGCTCCGACACTGCGTGTGACAACGCCGGTGGCGAGCCCGGCCTGGGGCGGCGAGTTTGGTCAGGCCCTGCAAGTGGTGGTTCGCGCAGGCATCGAGCAGGCCCAGATCCGATTGAACCCGGAAGCCCTCGGTCCGGTGAGCGTCAACCTCTCGATGCATGCCGGGCAAGTGTCGCTGGTGATGACCGCTGCGGCGGCTGAGACTCGCGCGCTGATCGAAGCACAGATGCCCCAATTGCGTGAAGCGCTGGGCCATAGCGGACTGCAGTTGTCCGACGCCCAGGTGCAGTCTGGCAACCCCGGCGCGGCCGACCCCGGCAGGTCGGGCTGGCAGAGCGCCGGCGGCTCGAGCGGCGAGGGTCGATCGGATGCAGGCGCCAGGAGGAGCGGCAGCGAAGCCGACCAGGGTGGCCGCAGCGCTGCGTCAGGCACCTCCGACGCCGCGAGCGGTCGCGCCCTGACCCAAGGCAGCGACAGTCTGCGTCGCGTGGACACCTTTGCCTGAGCGCGCTCTCCCGACGCTCTCCCGACGCTCTCCCGACGCTCTCCGCGCGCTCCCGGGCGGGCCCTGCGACCGCCAGGCCCGCCAACGGCATGCGCGCAACGTGACGTAGTCCACAGTCTGCCCTCATCGCAGCGATCTAGGGCAGGAATGCGCCGTTAATCCGGTCACTGGCGCCTGCGCCTGGCGACAGAATCCCTCTCATCAACACCGCAAGCCCCGACTCTTCTCGGGACGCGCGGCACATCGACAGGAAGCATGCCCGTGGCCACCCAAGCAGCCGATGCACAGGACGCACCCGTGAAGAAGGGTGGCAAGAAGAAGCTGATCATCATCGGTGCGCTGGTGCTCGCCCTGGCCGGGGGCGGCGCCGGTGCCTGGTTCCTGCTCGGACCCAAGCACCCCGAGAAGCATGCCGAGGAAGACGACGAGGAAGAAGAGGCGTCCGCACCGGCGAAGAAGTCAGATGTCACCAGCAAGGACGAACGCAAGGAGTCGGCTACCCCTGCGCGCAAGGACCGCACCAAGGGCAAGAAAGTGCTCGAGTACCTCTCGGGCGATCCGACCTACACCGTCAACCTCGCCGATGAGGATGCCGATCGATATCTGCAACTGGGCCTGGTCTTCGAGATGACCGACATGCTGGCGAGCAACGAAATCAAGGAGCGCATGCCGGCACTGCGTTCCGATGTGCTGCTGCTGCTGAGCGCCAAGCGCTCACGCGAACTCAATACCCTGGAGGGCAAGGAACGCCTTGCCGAGGAAATCCTTGCACTCGCACGCCGAACCCTGTCCTCCAAGCTGCGCAAGGGTGTGAAGGCCGTCGATTTCTCGATGTTCGTCATCCAGTAAGCCCAGACATGACAGACGCACTTTCACAGGATGAAGTCGACAGCCTCTTTGACGAATCGTCGAACGCAAAGGCCTCACCGCCCGATCAAGCCGATACCGAAGCGGTTCGACCCTACGACCTGGCCAACCAGGAGCGCATCGTGCGCGGGCGCATGCCCACGCTCGAGATCATCAACGAACGGTTTGCGCGCAACTGCAGGCTCGGTCTGTTCAATTTCATCCGCCGTGCGCCCGAGATCACGGTCGGCCAAGTGAAGGCGCTCAAGTACAGCGCCTTCCTGCGCGAGATGGTGCTGCCGGGCAATCTGAACATCATCACCCTGAAGTCGCTGCGCGGCTCGGCACTTTTCGTGTTCGAGCCAGCCCTCATCTTCGGCGTGGTCGAGATGATGTTCGGTGGTGACGGCAAGATCAACTCGCGCATCGAGGGCCGTGAGTTCACCGCCACCGAGCAACGCATCATCCAGAAGTTGCTCGACATCGCACTGCTTGAATACGCCAACGCCTGGGCGCCGGTATTCACGCTCAGTCTGGAATATGTGCGCTCCGAGATGCACCCGCAGTTCGTCAACGTGGCCACACCATCGGAGGTGGTCGTGACCAGCCGGTTCGACATCGAGATCGGCCACGCTCAGGGTGCACTTCACATCTGCATACCCTACGCCTCGCTTGAACCGATCAGGGACACCCTCTTCTCGAGCACCCAATCGGGCAGCGGCCAGCCCGACCGCCGCTGGGTCGGGCTGATGACCAATCAGGTGCAGAGCGCCGAAGTCGACCTGGTGGCAACACTCGCCACGCGCCGCGCAACGCTGCGCCAGATCATGAGCATGCGACAGGGCGATGTCGTGCCGATCGAGATCAATGAACTGATCAGTGCACATGTTGATGGCATCCCGCTCTTCAATGGCCGCCCGGGCACTTCGAGTGGCCACTACGCCATCCACATCGATCAGATCACCGGCCGACCCGACGACTTTGCTTCCTGAAATTTCCCCAGATCCCCTGACGGCAGCACACAGACCGTCGGCACCACGACCGGAGCACACCATGCAGGATGAAGTCGAAAAGCTCTTTGGCGATGACAACAACCAGCCGACCAGCCACGAACTGGCCCCCGGCGACGGTGCACTCGCAACCAGCACCGGACAACCGCACGTCTTCCAGCAATTCCATTCCAACAAGCCGGCGGGCCCAGGCGCGGTTTCGAACGACATCGACCTCATTCTCGATATCCCGGTGAGCCTCACGGTGGAACTGGGTCGCACCCGGATTCCGATCAAGAACATCCTGCAACTGGCCCAGGGTTCGGTCGTCGAACTGGACGGACTCGCCGGCGAACCGATGGATGTCCTGGTGAACGGCTGCCTCATCGCGCAAGGCGAAGTGGTCGTCGTAAACGAGAAGTTCGGCATCCGACTCACCGACATCGTGACCCCATCGGAGCGACTGCGCCGACTCAACCGCTAGTCAGGCAAGGTCATCCGCAACAGCCGTAAAGCACCGTCCGTACACCACCGACCGACTGCTCACCGCTCACTGCTGACTGCCGGCTGCTGACTACCCGCTGCCGTCTGCCCACTGACCATTACCCACCCGCCACTTTCCACTCACGAGCCCATCTTGAACCTGAAAGCGCCCCCTCATGTCCCCCCTCGCCGGGCTCACGCGCTGCAGCCAACCACGGCCTGCGACTGGCGCACGGCGCTGCTGCCGGCAACAGTGTTCGCGCTGGCAGGCACTGCTGCGTGTGCTGACGAGGCTGCCCCGGGCATCCCCGGCCCCGGCAACGCGATCTTCGCGCTCGCGCTGGTCGTTCTGGTGATCATCGGAGCAGCCTGGCTGCTCAAACGCGTACAACCGGCACGCTTTGCCGGCAGCGCCTTGCTGCGGATCGTTTCGAGCCTGTCGATCGGCTCGCGTGAACGCATCGTGGTGGTCGAAGTGGGGGAAGAGTGGCTGGTGATCGGTGTCACCGCACAGAACATCACACCCCTGCACACACTGCCGCGCAGCACTGTCGCACCAGCGCAAACGCAACCTGCGGCGCTCCCCTTTTCAGCCTGGCTTTCACGCGCTCGAGGAAAGTCCGATGACGCAGCGCACTGAGGCCGCCATGGTCACGATGCGCGCAATGGGTGCAATGGGTGCAATGGGTGCAATGGGTGCAGTAGGCGCAACGGGTGCGCTGCTCGCGATGGCGGCGCTGCTGCTGCCCGACCTGGCCCTCGCTCAGGCCTCGCCGATCCAGGTGACCGCGACCCCCTCGGGCGGCGGTGGACAGATCTGGTCGATTCCGGTACAGACCCTCATCTTCTTCACCGCGCTCACCTTCCTCCCCGCAGTGATCCTGATGATGACGAGCTTCACCCGGATCATCATCGTCCTGTCCCTCCTGCGCCAGGCGCTGGGCACGCAGAGCTCTCCCCCCAATCAGGTACTCATCGGGCTGTCGCTCTTTCTGACGCTCTTCATCATGGGACCGGTGATCGACAAGGTCTACACCGACGCCTATACGCCCTACGTCAACAAGAAGATCAGTTTCGATGCCGCGCTCGACGTCGCCAGCACGCCGGTCAAGACCTTCATGCTGCGCCAGACCCGCAAGCCCGACCTGGCCCTGTTCGTGAAACTGGGGCGTGCCACCCCAGTGCAAAACGAGATGCAAGTGCCGTTTCGGGTGCTTCTGCCCGCCTTCATCACCAGCGAACTGAAGACCGCGTTCCAGATCGCTTTCATGGTTTTCATACCTTTTCTCATCATCGACATGGTGGTGGCGAGCGTACTCATGTCGATGGGCATGATGATGCTGTCGCCAGTACTGGTGGCCATGCCCTTCAAGCTGATGCTCTTCGTGCTCGCCGACGGCTGGACACTGCTGGTGAGTTCACTCGTGGCCTCGTTCGGAACATGAGAGCGCAAAGCAGCGCATCACACGGCCACGCCGACACCTCTGCCCACACCCCGGCCGACACACTGACCCGCCAGACCCACCCGAGTCGCTCATGACCCCGCAGACCGTCATCACCATTGCCCAGCAAAGTCTCGGCGTCATGCTCATGGTGGCAGGCCCCCTCCTCATCGTTGCCTTGCTGGTCGGGCTGGCCGTGAGCGTGCTGCAGGCGGCCACGCAGATCAACGAGAGCACGCTCGCGTTCATCCCGAAACTGCTCGCCATGCTGGCAGTGATGATCATCGCCGGCCCGTGGATGATCGGACTGCTGGTCGACTACATCCGCCGGCTCTACGAGAGCATTCCGCAGGTCATCGGCTGACCACGCGATGCTCGCACTCGACGATCAGGCACTGCGCACGCTCCTGGGTGCATTCTTCTGGCCCTTCATCCGGATCCTGGCCTTCATCGGCTCGGCTCCGGTCTTTGCCGGCAGCAACGTGCCCCAGCGATTGAAGATCGGGCTTGCCGCACTGATCGCCCTGCTCATCGCCCCCGGTCTGCCGGACACATCACGTCTGGCGCTGGATTCGGCCAACGGCATGGCCACGCTGTTCTCGCAAGTGCTCCTGGGGCTGGCCATGGGCATGATCCTGCGAGTGATCTTTGCGGGGGTCGAACTGGCTGGCGAGATCGCCGGGATGCAGATGGGTATGAACTTTGCCGGATTCTTCGATCCGCAAACCCACTCGGAGGGCACACCGGTAGGGTCCTGGCTCGGAGTGGTGATCACCCTGGCCTTCCTGTCCCTCAATGGCCACCTCATGATGATCCATGCCATCGCCGAGAGCTTCAAGGTGTTTCCGATCGGCAGCGGCCTGATACCCAACGCCGAATGGCACCGGCTGTCACTGGCCGGGGGCGAGATGTTCGCTATCGGGGTCTACGCGGCGCTACCTGTCATGGCGACCATGCTGGTGTGCAATCTGGCCATTGGTGTCCTCGCCCGCATCGCCCCACAACTGAACGTACTCTCGATCAGCTTTCCGGTCACGATGCTTGCCGGCATGCTGATGCTGCTCAGTTCGCTGCCGGTGACGATGGACTACTTGAATCGTGCTCTGATCCGAGCGGTGGAACTGATCGCCCGCTGACGCAGACGATGGGGCGGGGGCGCACCCCGCGCGAATGAGGTGGCGAGCCTGACCCCCGGCACTTGCAGTGAGTGGCTGTGGCTGCTTCCTTCCGGACCTGACCCGATTGACCACGCTGCAATGCGGGGAGGCCCGCCACGGACAAGTGTATCAGAGCAGCGCCGAGTCGCGATATCCGGGATCAGCGCAAAGCAGACCGCCCGCAGCCAGCACCGATCTGAATCAGGCGTTGCTCGACCGATGCCTGAGCACAGGCGTGAGCATCTTCTCGGGCAGTGCCCTGCCCTTCAATCCACGACGGCTGACGAAATGCTGGAAATTGGCACCAGCGATCCGCACTTCCTTGGGCTTCCCGCCACGTACGCCGGTACCTGCCAGAAACACTTCAGGCTTGGGCACGACCAAAGCGCTCACCACGCGCTCGCCCTGATCGAGTTTGAGAATCACCACGCCACGACCGCGAGCGAGCGCTCCTACTTCGGCCAGCGGTACTGCGATCAGCTTGCCGGCACTGGACAGGGCCACCACGAAAGCACCCTCGGTCGGCTCGAAGCCAATCGGTGCCAGCGGCTCTTCGTCCTCGCGCACGGTCATGAAGTCACGTCCGGCGCGACGGTTGGACACCATGTCACCGATGCGCGACACAAACCCGTAGCCGCCCGAACTGAGCATGAGAAACGGTACTTCGGGCCGCCCGGCCAGGCAATGCAGAATGCGCGCCCCGTCCTGAACCTCGACCAGGGCCGACACCGGCGCCCCATCACCACGCGCGGGCGGCAATTCGCCAGCCTGGGTGGTATAGGCCCGCCCGCGTGAATCCAGAAAGACCACCGGATCGACGGTACGACACTCCAGGGCCACGCTCAGCGCATCCCCCTCCTTGAAGCTGAGGGTGGTGGTATCGATGCCATGCCCCTGCCGGCCACGTATCCATCCCTTCTGCGAGAAAATGACCGTGAGCGGGTCATCGACCACCGGCACGTCGACCTCGGCCCGTTCGGCGGCCTCGATGCGGGTGCGACGCGCATCGCCATGCGCCTTTACATCGGCCTCGATCTCGCTCACGACCAGATCAGCCAGCACTTCGCGACTGCCGAGGATTTTCTCCAGTCCGACTTGCTCGGCCCGGCGCTCGGCCAGTTCCTGCTCGATCCGGATGTGTTCCAGACGCGCCAGCATGCGAAGCCGCATGTCGAGAATGTCATCGGCCTGGCGTTCGCTCAGGCCAAATGCCGTCATGAGATCGGCGCGCGGATCGTCGGCTGCCCGGATGATGCGGATCACCTCGTCGACGTTCAGCAGCACCAGCATGCGCCCTTCGAGCACATGGATACGATCGAGCACGCGCTCGAGTTGATGCCGGGTGCGACGAGTCACGGTTGAAAACCGGAACTGGATCCATTCGGCGAGGATGGCTTTCAGGTCCTTGCCGGTCGGTCGGCCGTCGAGTCCTACCAACACCATGTTCAGGGAGACATTGGTCTCCATGCTGGTGCGCGCAAGCAGCAGGCGTACAAATTCGTCGGGGTCAGTGCGTGAGGATTTGGGCTCGAACACCAGGCGCACCGGATGCTGGCGATCCGACTCGTCACGCGCCCGGTCGAGCATCGAGAGCATCAACTGCCGCTCACGCTGCTGCTCCGGTGAGATCGACTTGCGACCGGCCTTGGGCTTGGGGTCCGCCAGTGCATCGATCTCCTCGAGCACCTTGCGCGATGAGGTACCCGGGGGCAGTTCATTGACGACAAGCTGCCACTGGCCACGTGCCAGCCTCTCGAAGGTCCAGCGCGCACGCACCCGTACCGAACCGCGCCCCGCCGTGTAAGCATCGCGCAGTTCTTCACGGCTGGACGTGATCTGGCCGCCGCCCGGAAAATCAGGGCCCTTCACATGGCGCATCAACTGTGCGATCGAGGCATCCGGATTGCGGATAAGAGCGATTGCCGCGGCCGCCACTTCGTTGAGGTTGTGGCTTGGAATCTCCGTGGCCATGCCGACTGCGATGCCCGAGGCGCCGTTCAGGAGCAGCACCGGCAGGCGCGCCGGCAGCACGGCCGGTTCTTCGGTCGACCCATCGTAGTTGGCGATGTAGTCGGTGGTGCCGGCGTCGAGTTCGCTCAGGAGCACATCGGCAAAACGGGTGAGGCGCGCTTCGGTATAGCGCATGGCAGCCGGCTCATCGCCATCACGCGAGCCGAAATTGCCTTCGCCGTCAATCAGCGGATAGCGCAGGGTAAACGACTGTGCGAGGCGCACCAGCGCATCGTAGACCGAGGCATCACCGTGCGGGTGATACTTACCGAGCACATCGCCCACGACGCGCGCCGACTTCTTGCGCGGCGTACCGGCCCGTGCGCTCATCTCCCACATGGCGTACAAGATGCGTGCCTGCACCGGTTTCTGGCCATCGCCCACGCGTGGCAAGGCGCGGTCCTTGACCGTGGCAATCGCGTACTGCAGCCACTGCGCCGAAGCGTAGCGGCCCAAGGGCAGATCGCCTTCCAGGGGGGCGTCGGGTGGTACCGGTGCACCGCCGCCCGAACCACCGGCTCCCGCCGCAGCGGAAGGATCCAATCCCGCGCCAGCCACGTCAGCCTCGGTTACCCCCGATTGGCTGGGCTGCGCCGCGACAGAGGGTGCGTCAGCCTCAAAGCCGTCGGCACTCAAGTCCTCTGCACCAGGCTCACTGCCTTCAGGGTCGATTGAGGGAAGCGGTTCACCGAATAGATCCTTCTGCTCAGCCATACGCGGTCACTCGCCGGTCAACTGATGTCGGCATCGACAAGGTTCCCCCAAGTTTCCATCCAGTCGCGGCGCGCATGCGCATTCTCGCGCCCCATCATCATGTTGAAGGTGCTCTCGTCACTGCCGATCGAGCTTGCATCGAAGCGCACCTGGAGCATCCGCCGGGTGTCGGGATTGAGCGTGGTTTCCCACAACTGCTCGGGACTCATCTCGCCCAGCCCCTTGAAACGGCTCACCGCCCAGCTACCTTCGCGCAGGCCCTCGTCGCGCAACTTGGCTTCCATCGACTCCAGTTCCTGTGCATCGAGCGCATAGAGCTTGCGCGCCGGGCGACCCTTGCCACCCGCCGGCACATCGACCCGAAAGAGCGGCGGCTGCGCCACATGGACATGGCCCCTGGCAATGAGCTGCGGAAAGTGCCTGAAGAAGAGCGCGAGCAGCAGCACCTGAATGTGCGACCCGTCGACATCGGCGTCGGCCAGGATGTTGATGCGGGTATAGCGCAGACCCGACAGGTCGGCCTTGCCGCCCGCCTTGTGGTGATCGACGCCGATGGCAAGCGCAATAGCCTCGATTTCCTTGTTGGCGTAGAGCGTATCGGGGTCGTCCTGCCAGGTGTTCTTCGGTTTGCCCTTCAAAGGCAGAACCGCCTGGAACTCCTTGTCACGTGCCTGCTTGGCCGAGCCCCCGGCCGAATCACCCTCGACAATGAAGAGTTCATTGCGCTCGGGATCATCGGAGGCGCAATCGGTGAGCTTGCCCGGCAAGACGGCCACGCCCGAGGCTTTGCGCCGCTCGACCTTCTGCGCGGCACGCGTGCGCGACATCGCCTGACGAATCACCAGTTCGGCGATGCGTCGGCCCTCTTCCACATGCTGCGAGAGCCACAGTTCGAACGGATCGCGCACCATCTGCGCCACGAGTTTCACCGCGTCGCGCGAGATGAGTTCGTTCTTGACCTGCCCCTTGAACTGCGGATCGAGCATCTTGACCGCCAGCACCCAGGAGGCGCGCGACCAGACATCATCGGGCACGAGTTTCAGGCCGCGTTGCCCCATCGCATGATGATCGATGAAGTTGCGCAAGGCGGTGAAGACGCCCTCGCGCAGTCCCGCCGCATGCGTCCCGCCGTGGCGGGTCGGAATCATGTTGACGTAGCACTCGGTGACCGGATCACCCTCGGCCACCCATGCAATCGCCCACAAGGCGCCCTCGCCTTCGGCAAAGCTGTCGCCCTCGGTCTGCGCAGTCACATAGCGCTCGCCGATGAAGGACGAGGCCACTGGCTCGAGCGACTCGATGGCAGTCGCAAAGTAGCCGGCAATGCCTTCGGGGAAATGCCAGGTGGTTTCCTCGAACTTGCCAGCCCGCTCCACCCTCAAGGTGAACCGCACGCCCGGCAGCAGCATGGCCTTGGCACGCATCAGTGCGGCGATATCGGCAGCGACGATCTTCGGGGAATCGAAATAGCGGCCATCAGGCCAGAAGCGCAGCCAGGTTCCGGTCTCACGAGTTCCTGCCGTGCCGATCTTCTGCAGCGGTTCGGCCAGCTTGCCATTGTCGGCAAACACCAGACGGTATCGACCGCCATCCCGCTTCACCTCGACTTCGAGCCGACGTGCCAGCGCATTGGTGACACAGACGCCCACGCCGTGGAGTCCACCCGCAATGCGGTAGGCAGCGTCCTTGTCGGTCTTGCGGAACTTTCCCCCGGAGTGCAGCGTGGTGAAGATCACCTGTACCGCCGGCACCTTCTTCTGAGGGTGAAGATCGACCGGGATGCCCCGGCCGTCATCTTCGACCGACGCCGAACCATCCTCATAGAGGGTCACCGAGACCTGAGTGGCAAATCCGGCGAGGCCTTCGTCCGAGGCGTTGTCGATCGTCTCGACCAGAGCATGATTCGGATTGATCGGGTCGGTGTACATCCCCGGCCGATGCAAGATCGGCGCGAGGTCCTCCAGGATTTCGATGTCTTCAGCGTTATACGTCTGCTTGATCTTGGCCATCGATGTCCGCGGCTTGCTGCGTGGTCAGGCGTTGTCGCCGGCTTGAGCGGCAGCCTCTTCCTCGGCAATGGCCTTCATCGAGAGGCGCACCCGGCCCTTCTCGTCGGATTCGATCACCTTGACGCGAACCTGCTGACCTTCCTTGAGGAAGTCGGCCACTGCATTCACGCGCTCACGTGCGATCTGCGAGATGTGCAGCAAGCCGTCCTTGCCCGGCAGGATGCTCACGATGGCGCCAAAGTCGAGAAGCTTCAGCACCGTGCCGGTGTAGATCTTGCCCACTTCGACTTCTGCGGTGATTTCCTGAATACGGGCACGGGCTGCCTCGCCCCCTTCGGCGCTGATGCAGGCAATGGAGATGGTGCCATCGTCGCCAATCTCGATCGTGGTGCCGGTCTCTTCCTGCAGACCGCGAATGACCACACCACCCTTGCCGATCACGTCACGGATTTTCTCCGGGTTGATCTTGATCTTGATGATGCGCGGCGCGAAGGTCGAGATGTCCTGACGCGAACCGTCGAGCGATCCCTTCATGATGTCGAGAATGCTCATGCGGCCTTCACGCGCCTGGGCAAGTGCCACCTGCATGATCTCGCGCGTGATGCCTTCGATCTTGATGTCCATCTGCAAGGCGGTGATGCCACGATCGGTCCCGGCCACCTTGAAGTCCATGTCGCCCAGGTGATCTTCGTCGCCGAGGATGTCGGTAAGGACCGCAAAGCGGTTTCCGTCCTTGATCAGGCCCATGGCGATACCAGCCACATGCGCCTTGAGCGGCACACCGGCATCCATCAGCGCGAGGCTGCCACCACACACCGAGGCCATCGAGGAGGAGCCATTGGACTCGACCACTTCGGAGACGACGCGCATGCTGTAGCCGAACTCATCGACCGAAGGCAGGAGTGCAGCCAGAGCGCGCTTTGCCAGACGACCATGGCCGATTTCGCGGCGCTTGGGCGTACCCATGCGACCGGTCTCACCGGTGGCATAGGGCGGCATGTTGTAGTGAAGCATGAAGCGATCCTTGTACTCACCCTGGATCGCGTCGATGATCTGCTCGTCACGCCCAGTACCCAGCGTGGCGATCACCAGAGCTTGAGTCTCGCCCCGGGTAAAGAGCGCCGAACCGTGCGCTCGCGGCAGGACGCCGACACGGATGGTGACCGGACGCACGGTGCGCGTGTCACGTCCGTCGATGCGGGGCTCGCCTGCAAGGATCTGCGAACGCACCACACGTGACTCGAGATTGAAGAAGAGGTCCTTGACCGCTTGCTCGCTGGGCGCATTTTCCGACTGCGCCAGCGTGGTGATGACGCCCTTGCGAATGGCGTTCAGGCGATCGTTTCGCTCCTGCTTGGCACGGATCTGGAACGCGGCACGCACATCGGCTTCGGCGAGCAGGTTGATCTGGTCGACGAGCGGCTGATTGGTGGCCGGCGCCTGCCAGTCCCACGCGGGCTTACCGGCCGCATCCACGAGTTCGTGGATGGCGTCGATCGCCGCACGCATCTGCTCGTGACCGTAGACCACAGCACCCAACATGACCTCTTCTGACAACTCGTTGGCTTCCGACTCGACCATCAACACCGCATGCTCGGTGCCGGCCACCACCAGATTCATCTGACTGGTCTTCAGTTCGGAGGCTGCCGGGTTCAGCAGATACTCACCATCACGGTAGCCGACACGGGCAGCGCCGATCGGACCGTTGAACGGCACACCCGAGAGCGCAACCGCGGCCGAGCAGCCGATGAGGGCCGGGATGTCGGGGTCGACTTCAGGGTTGCAGGAGACGACGGTTGCCACCACTTGGACTTCATTGTAGAAGCCCTCGGGGAAGAGCGGCCGCAGGGGCCGGTCGATCAGGCGCGAGGTAAGCGTGTCTTTTTCGGAGGGCTTGCCCTCACGCTTGAAGAAGCCCCCGGGAATACGACCGGCAGCGTAGAACTTCTCGCTGTAGTCCACCGTCAGCGGAAAGAAATCCTGGCCCGGCTTGGCCGAGCGAGCCGCAACGACGGTACAGAGGACGACGGTGTCATCGACCGTAACCAGAACCGCACCACCGGCCTGACGAGCGATCTCGCCGGTTTCGAGCGTGTAGGTCTGGGAACCAAATTGGAAGCTTTTGCTGATTGCCTTGGGGATCACGTGGGTATCCTTTCGCACGCGCGCCACATGGCGCCGCGCAGTGGTTTGGCCAGATGAACGGAAGGGCAACACGCCTTGTGGGGTGCCGCCAGACTGCCGCCCAAAGAAAAAACCCGCCGGAAAACGGCGGGCTGCGTCCTACTTGCGAAGCCCAAGGCGCGCGAGCACCTGACGATAGCGATCGGGCTCGGTGCGCTTGAGGTAGTCAAGCATGCGGCGGCGTTGACTGACCATCTTGAGAAGACCCCGACGCGAGTGATGATCTTTCACGTGGGCCTTGAAGTGATCGGTGAGGCCGTTGATCCGGGCCGTCAGCAGCGCAACCTGCACTTCGGGTGAACCGGAATCGCCCGTCGAACGCTGATGCGACTGTATGATTTGCGCCTTGTCGGCGGTGCTGACTGACATCGTGGACTGTCCTGTCTCTCGAGCTTTGGTAAGCCCGTGAGTATATAGGAAAAAAGACTCAGCAACCGCGCGTTGACAGGGTTTTGACCGTTCGCAGTCGATCAGCCCTCACCAGGCGCCGCAGAGCGTTCTCGCACCAGACGCACCACCCGCAACTCACCACCACGTGCCTCGACCACCCCGAGAAAGTCACCGGCAGGGCGGTAGGCACGAGCCAGACCCTGGACGCCAGCGGCCGATATCAGGCGAGCGCTCTGACCGTGGCGAAGGCGCTGCGCACTCGCGGTATCCAGATCGACCCGTGGCAATGCAGCGAGCGGCGCATCGGGTGGCAGGAGCCTGCTCACGCGCGCTGAAGCCTCCATCGCCTCGAGGGCTTCAAGGCCCACCGCCGCCTCGATCCGGAACGCCCCGACACCCGTGCGTCTGAGCCCCTGAAGATGGGCTTGACTGCCCATCGCACGGCCGATGTCCTCGGCAAGGGTACGAATGTAAGTGCCCTTGCTGCAACGCACTCGCAACACGAGATCGGGCAGATCGAGACTGAGCAGTTCCAGTTCGAGTATCTGCACGACGCGCGCCGCGCGCGCCACTTCTATCCCCTGACGCGCCATCTTGTAGAGCGGGACGCCACCTTGCTTGAGCGCTGAATGCATCGGCGGCACCTGGCTGATCTCGCCCCGAAAGGCCGCCAAGGCGCATTCAAGCGCCTCACGGTCATGGGGTGGCACCGATGCCACCTCGACGATCTCGCCCTCGGCATCGCCTGTGCTCGTGCGCGCCCCGAGACGCACGTGCGCCAGGTATTCCTTGTCGGCATCGAGCATGGATTGCCCGAACTTCGCGGCATCGCCAAACACCAGTGGCAGCAGTCCAGAGGCCAGCGGATCGAGCGTTCCGGTATGGCCGGCGTGCTCGGCACGTACTGCACGCCTGGCGCGTTGCAAGGCCGCATTCGAACTGAGCCCAGCCGGCTTGTCGAGCAACAGCACGCCATCGATCATCAGCCACGGTTCACGCCGTGGCCGCACCGGATCGCTAGCCGGCCGTTGCACCGTCATCAGCCTGATCCGGACGCTCCTCGGCGATAGCGCTCTCGATCAGCCGATCGATCGCCATGCCATGCTCGATCGAGCGGTCGTACTCAAAGTGCAAATCGGGCGTCACATGCGTGCGAATTCGGCGCCCGAGCAGGCTGCGCATGAACCCGGACGAGCGCTCCAGACCACGCGCCACATCGTCGCGCGCTGCGCCGTCGAGCAGCGTGGTGTAGTAGACGCGCGCATGCGCCAGATCCTGAGCAACCCGAACCTCGGTGATGGTTACCAGCGACAGACGCGGATCGCGCAGTTCAGTGGCAAGCATTGCCGAGATTTCGAGCTGGATCTGATCGGCCAGGCGACGCAGGCGCTGTGCATTGGCCATTGCGCTCGCCTAGGCCTCCAGGGTCCGCGCGATCTCCTGCACTTCGTAGACCTCGAGCACATCGCCGACATTGACGTCATTGAAGTTCTTGAGCGACAGACCGCACTCGAAGCCTGCCTTCACCTCGCGCACATCATCCTTGAAGCGCTTGAGCGAATCGAGTTCGCCATCGTGAATGACGACATTCTCGCGCAGCAGCCGGATTCGAGCACCGCGCTTGACAAAGCCATCGGTGACATAGCAACCCGCGACACTGCCGACCTTGGAGATGCGAAACACCTGACGCACTTCGATCGTGCCGAGCACCTGCTCGCGACGCTCCGGCGAGAGCATGCCTGACAGGGCCGCCCGCACCTCATCAACCGCATCGTAGATGATGGTGTAGTAGCGCAGATCGACACCGCCATTCTCTGCGAGCTTGCGAGCCGTACCATCCGCTTTGGTGTTGAACCCGATCACGACCGCCTTCGAGGCGATGGCCAGATTGATATCCGACTCGGTGATCGCACCCACGCCCGAGAGGATGATCTGCACCTTGACCTCAGCAGTCGACAGCCGGGTGAGTGCATGAGCCAGGGCTTCCTGCGAACCCTGCACATCGGCCTTGATGACCAGTGGCAGTGTCTTCACCGCCGTCTCGCCCATCTGGTCGAAGACGTTTTCGAGCTTTGCGGCGTGCAGGCGCGCGAGCTTCACATCGCGGAACTTGCCTTGGCGGAAGAGTGCAATCTCGCGTGCCTTGCGCTCATCGCCCAGAACGATGACTTCCTCACCGGCATTGGGCACATCGGCCAGACCCTGGATCTCGACCGGAATGGACGGACCTGCCTTGGAGACGGCACGCCCGTTCTCGTCGAGCATCGCCCGCACCCGTCCAAATGAGGCTCCGGCCAACACGATGTCACCACGGTTGAGTGTTCCAGACTGAACAAGGATGGTTGCCACCGGCCCACGACCCTTGTCGATCCGCGACTCGATCACGATACCCTTGGCCGCCGACTCGATCGGCGCCTTGAATTCGCGCACCTCGGCCTGCAGCAGGATGTTCTCGAGCAGGTCATCGATCCCCTGCCCCGTTCGCGCCGACACGGAGATGAAGGGCGAATCGCCGCCGTACTCCTCAGGCAAGACGCCGTGGCTCACGAGTTCCTGCTTGACGCGGTCCGGATTGGCTTCGGGTTTGTCGATCTTGTTGACCGCCACGATGATCGGCACATTGGCCGCCTTGGCGTGCGAGATGGCCTCGATGGTCTGCGGCATGACGCCATCATCGGCAGCAACCACCAGCACCACGATATCGGTGACCTTGGCACCGCGGGCACGCATCGCGGAAAATGCCTCGTGACCCGGAGTGTCGAGGAAAGTGATCACGCCGCGCGGCGTTTCGACATGATATGCACCGATGTGCTGAGTGATGCCACCGGCTTCACCGGCCGCCACCTTGGCACGGCGGATGTGATCGAGCAACGAGGTCTTGCCATGATCGACGTGGCCCATCACGGTGACAACCGGCGGACGAGCAACTGCGATGGCAACAGCCGCATCACCGGCATCAAACAGGAAAGCATCCGGATCGTCGAGCTTGGCCGCGATGGCCTTGTGACCCATTTCCTCCACCACGATCATCGCGGTTTCCTGATCGAGCACCTGATTGATGGTGACCATGGTCCCCATCTTCATGAGCACCTTGATGACCTCCGCCGCCTTCACCGACATCTTGTGGGCAAGGTCTCCGACCGTGACGGTTTCAGACACATGGACTTCGCGAACGACCGCTTCAGCCGGCACGGCAGCCGAACGATCGTCAGCGTGACTGCCATGACGATGACGCCCTCGTCCCTGCCAGCCAGCACCTGATGCGCCCGGAACATCGCCACCGCGTGTCTTGATCGACCGCTTCTTGGCGCTGTCATCACGCCAGACGGTCGCGCCTCGTTCCGGCTTCTTCGCCTTCTTGTCGGCATCGGCCGCGGGCTTCGGACGGTGCAGCGTGGTGTCGACCGGTGCCGCAGGCGCAGCAACCACCTCGACAGGACCGGCCGCAGCCTTGGCCTCGGCGGCGAGGCGATCGCGCTCTTTCTGAACGCGCTCGGCCTCACGAGCCTCTGCAGCACGACGTTCGCGGGCCTGGCGCTCGAGGAACTCGGCCTCCTGGCGACGCGACAATTCATTGTGTGAGCCGCGGTCAAGGGCGGTGCGCGCGATCGGCGCCGCACGGTAGACCACCCCGAGCGTCGTCGACGCGGCAGCAGCAGCGGGCTGCACGGCGGCAGCATCGGCAGCCGGTGCGGCTTGGACCGCAGCCTCGGCGTCTGCCGACAGTTCGGGCAGCGGTTCGAGGTCGGACTCAATCTGAACCTGAGGGTGAGCCTCGACCGGGTGCTCGGCCTGCGGTTCAAGCGCGGGCTCAGGCTCGGGCTCGGGCTCGGGCTCTGGCTCGGGCTCTGGCATCGCAATGACGACGGGTTCGGGCACGGCTTCCGGTGCCTGCACGATCGGTACGACGTCCGCTTCGACCACCGGGGTCGATTCGGTCTGTGCCTCGGTGGCCAGGCCGGCAGACATCACCTCGCTTTCGAGGGCATCACCGGTCGGCGGCGTGACATCACCCGCCTCGCGCTTGACGAACACACGCTTCTTGCGAACCTCGACCTGGATCGTGCGGGCCTTGCCCGACGGATCTGACTTCTTTATCTCGGTTGTCTGCTTGCGCGTCAGCGTGATGCGAGTGTCGCCACTCGCACCCTGCCCATGCGAACGTCGCAGGTAATCAAGCAAGCGTGCCTTGTCCTGATCAGACAGCAGATCGCCCTCGACCGTCTTCGCGACTCCGGCAGCCTGCAGCTGCTCGAGCAGCCTCGCCGGCTGCATCTGGAGTTCGCCAGCGAACTGGGCAACACTGATTTGCGCCATTAAACCTTTCCCCTACTGACCTTTTATGCGCGTGACAACGCCACGACGCCTCACTGCTCGTCTGCGAACCAGTGCGCGCGCGCCCTGGTGATCAGATCGCGGGCCCGGCCATCTTCGACGCCGGCAATCTCGACAAGTTCATCGACCGCGAGGTCGGCAAAGTCATCGAGTGTCTTCACCCCGGCCTGCCCCAATCGAGCAAGCAGGTCGGTATCCATGCCATCGAAATCGCGCAAGGCGGCTTCGACGCCTTCCATCTCCTCCTCGCCGCGAATCTGCTCGAGAAGCAGCGCATCCTTGGCCCGAGCCCGCAACTCGTTGACGATATTCTCGTCGAAAGCCTCGATCTCGAGCATTTCGCCGATCGGCACGTACGCCACCTGTTCGAGCGTGGCAAAACCTTCTTCAATGAGGACATTGGCCACGTCCTCATCGACATCGAGCTTGGCCATGAAGAGCGCACGAACGCTGCCAGTTTCCTCCTCGGCCTTGCGATCGGCCGCTTCCTGAGTCATCAGGTTGATCGCCCATCCGGTCAACTCGGAGGCAAGCCGTACATTCTGACCACTGCGCCCGATGGCGATCGCGAGATTCTCCTCGTCGACCACCACATCCATGGTGTGCCGATCCTCATCCACGACAATGCTCGTCACCTCTGCCGGCGCCAGGGCCCCGATCACAAACTGCGCCGGATCGGCCGACCAGAGAATGATGTCCACGCGCTCGCCGCCGAGTTCCTGTGTCACCGCTTGAACACGCGACCCCCGCATGCCCACGCAGGTGCCTATCGGATCGACTCGCTGATCGTTCGATTTGACGCCAATCTTGGCGCGTACACCCGGGTCACGTGCAGCCGCCTTGATTTCGAGCAGGCCCTGCTCGATCTCGGGAACCTCAAGCCGGAAGAGCTCCATGATGAACTCGGGCGACGTGCGCGACAGTATCACCTGCGGGCCGCGCACCCCGCGGTCGATCCGCAACAGACAAGCCCGAACCCGATCGCCAACCCGAATGTTCTCGCGCGGGATCTGATGCTCGCGCGGCAGCAGCGCTTCGACACGCCCGGATTCGATGATGACGTTGCCACGATCGATTCGCTTGACGTTGCCGGAAATGAGCTTCTCGTTACGGGCAAGGAAGTCCTGCAGGATCTGCTCGCGCTCCGCGTCACGGATCTTTTGCAGGATGACCTGCTTGGCCGTCTGGGCACCGATGCGCCCCCACTCGATCGGCTCGAGTTGCTCCTCGATGTAGTCCTCGACCTGGATATCGGCAATCTGCTTCTGGGCTTCAGAGAGCGCAACCTGGTGCGGCGGAAATTCGAGCGTATCGTCGGCCACGACCTGCCAGCGACGAAAGCTCTCGTACTCGCCGGATTCGCGATCGATCGAGACCCGGACCTCGACGTCGTCGGGGAACCGCTTCTTGGTCGCCGAAGCGAGCGCAAGTTCGAGTGCGCCGAAGACGATTTCCTTGGCAACATTCTTTTCACGCGCCAGTGCATCGACCAGCATGAGGAGCTCGCGACTCATTGATGACCCTTCGTCATATTCATTTCACCACTGGGGGACCAGACGAACCTTGTCAAGGTCACTCAATGCAAACCGACGCACATCGCCGTCAACCAGCATTTCGAGATGGCTCTCATCGGCGCCCTGGAGGACGCCGGTGAATCGCCGTCGGCCGGCCACTGCTATGCGCAGCCGACACTCGATCTCCTGGCCGGCAAACCGGCGGAAATGCGTCACCGTCTTCAGTACGCGATCGAGCCCGGGCGATGACACCTCGAGCCGATCGTAATCAATGCCTTCCACTTCCAGAACACGCTGCAACTGACGCGTGACCCGCTCGCAATCCTCGACCTTGATACGAACTTCGCCCGCCTCGATCGGTCCGTCGAGACGATCAATGAAAATGCGCAACAATCGGCCGCGAGCCACGATCTCGCAATCGGCAAGGTCATAGCCGAGGCCGGTCACTGTGGTCTCGACAATCTGGTTGACAACGCCTTTCGCCACGCAAAACCCCGGCCGCACATCCTGCTTTCGACGATCACTCGCCTGATGCATGCAGAAAAAAAAATGGGCTCGCAGCCCATTTCCACAACCGAGCAAGTATAGCAAAAGCCGGGCCGAACCTCCAGCCTATCTACACAAGTCGACGCATCATGGCATCAACCGCCGCGACGCCCGCCCCCAGGCTTGCCAGTGCCGCCTCGCGCAGAACCTGACCGCGGAGCGCCTGACCGCGGAGCGCCTGACCGCGGAGCGCCTGACCGCGGAGCGCCTGACCGCGGGGCGCCTGACCGCGGAGCACCTGACCTCGGAGCACCTGACCGCGGGGCGCCTGACCGCGGGGCGTCGTCCGCAGAACCGGCGAAGCGTTTTCCATCGCCGGTCGGCACTTCAAAATCCGGTGGCTCGGCACGCGCAGGCGTCGCGCGTTGGCTACCCGCAAGTCCCCCGCGCTTGCCGACTGGCCCGCTGCGTGGCGCACTGGCGCGCGGTGTTGATCCCGATCCGTCACGTACACGCGGTGGCACCGTCGATCTCCCGCCACGGTCGACGACCGGCGTCGAACGAGCGCCGGAGCGCGGCGACTGACGCGACCGGGGTACCGCGGTCTCCAGATCGGCTCGGACGATCCGCGATGCACTGTGCACCAGGGCATCCGGAGCCCCTTCGTTGAGCCCGACCGCACTGGCAAGGGCCAGCAACTCGGCTGCTGTTGCTTCACGCGAGCGGCCCCGTGCAAGATCACGCGGCAAGGTAATGGGGCCGAATCGGACCCGAATGAGGCGACTGACCACCAGACCGACGGCCTCGACCATCCGGCGCACCTCGCGGTTGCGCCCCTCCTTGAGGGTCACCGCATACCAGCGGTTGATGCCATCTCCACCCGCCTCTTCCAGTTGGTCGAATCGCGCCGGCCCATCCTCGAGGTCGACGCCCTCGACCAGGCGCATGCGCTGTTCGGGATCGAGTTCGCCCAG
Source organism: uncultured Pseudomonadota bacterium (assembly GCA_903829815.1). Classification (GTDB taxonomy): domain Bacteria; phylum Pseudomonadota; class Gammaproteobacteria; order Burkholderiales; family SG8-39; genus CAIXPL01. The sequence goes on from CAIKRR010000029.1 coordinate 114,210, forward strand.
CATCCGCACGGCGTACTCGCGCTCCACCTCGTGACTTGGATGCATCAAGCGCGCAGCCAGGTCGCCCCAAGTGGTGAGCAGCAGGAGTCCGCTCGTGTTGTAGTCCAGTCGACCGATCGGAATCCAGCGGCCCGAGGAAGGCCTTGGCAGATTGGCAAAGACGCTTGGACGCCCTTCGGGATCGTCATGCGAGACGATTTCGCCCGCTGGCTTGTGATAGAGCAGTACCGCGTGCTGGACCGCACCGGTACTCAGACGGATCGGCGCACCATCGACCTCGATCTGATCGGCAGCACTCGCACGGTCTCCAAGCTTGGCGAGGGCACCATTCACGGTCACCCGCCCCGCCGCAATGAGGTCATCGACCTCACGGCGCGATCCACGTCCATGGGTGGACAGCAGTTTCTGAATGCGAACCGGCTCAGTGGCCACGACTTCCACGGATTTCGAGCGCAGCGGACTGCTCGGGCGACGCACAGGGCTCGCCTCGCGTCGCCGCCCCGCACCACCGGCGCGCGGCGCGGTCGACGTGAACTGGGCCGCAACCCGCTTGCGAGCCGATTCTTCGCGACGCCCACCCGTACCCCGGGCAGACTCGCCCTCACGCGGGCGCCAGGGCTCGGTGGCCCCGGCCCTGGCCGAACGCGGCCGCTTGACCGGCTCGAAAGCCGCATCCTGGTCGGTGCGATCACGTCGCGCAGGTTCGACGGTCGCGCCCTCGTCGCGCGGCCGGCGCTTCTTCAGCGCGCCCGTCGGTGAGGCAAGCGCGAGTGGGGTCCGACCCACTGGCCGACCGCCCGCAGCAGGCCGCCCCCGTCGCCCCTCAGGCGCCGGCGTGGCCGATGAGCCCCCCGTCGGGCGGCTCGCCAGCCCCAGCGTCTGCCGCCGGCCGCGCCGGGTCGGATCGGGGTTCGAGAAGTTCGGCGTGGAGCGGGATTTCTTCAAGCGGGGGTAACTCCTGCAAGCTGCGCAATCCGAGATCGTCGAGAAACGCCCGGGTCGTCGCGTAAAGGGCCGGTCGGCCCGGGGTTTCGCGATGGCCGACCACATCGATCCAGCCACGCTCTTCGAGCGTTCGTACGACATTCTGCGACACGGTCACACCGCGGATATCCTCGATGTCACCGCGGGTAACCGGTTGGCGGTAAGCGATGATCGCCAATGTCTCCATGACCGCACGCGAATACCGCGGCGGCTTCTCGGCCGACAGCCGGTCGAGCACCGCCTGGTACTCAGGTCGGGTCTGGAATCGCCAGCCGCTGGCCACCTGCACCAGTTCGACGCCGTGACCATCGTACTCTGCTGCGAGCTCATCGAGCAGCGGCTGCAAGGAAGCCAGATCGAGATCCTCATCGAAAAGCAGCCGCAGGCGCGCCAGATCAAGGGGCTCGCGTGCTGCCAGCAGGGCGGCCTCGAGCAGTCGCTTGGGATCAATCGCGGTCATGGTGGTCCACGCGCTTCACATAAATGGGGTCGTAAGGGCGGGCCTGGCTGAGTTCGATGAGCCCTTCGCGAGCCAGTTCGAGGACGGCAAGGAAATTGACCACCAGCATGGGCACTCCCAGCGCCGTGTCGAAGAGGTCGGTGAATGCGCAGAAGGCATCGCTCTGGAGGCGGCGCAGGACAATGCCCATGTACTCGCGCACCGACAACTCGTCACGCGAGATGTGGTGATGGGCGCGCACCCGCGCCTGCTTGAGCAGGCTGCGCCATGCGGCCACCAGCGATTCGGGGTCGACCTGCGGCAGTCGCCTGACCAGGGTTTCTTCCACCCACACGCTCACCATACGGAAATCGCGATGGTCCTGCGGCATCTCGTCGATGCGCAGCGCTGCCGCTTTCATCTGCTCGTATTCAAGGAGGCGGCGCACCAGTTCCGCACGCGGATCGAGTTCATCGACCGGTCCTGCCGCCCGCGGCCGAGGCAGCAACAAGCGCGACTTGATCTCCATCAACATGGCTGCCATCACGAGGTACTCGGCAGCGAGCTCGAGATTCTTGACCCGCATGAGCTCGACGTACTCAAGGTACTGAAGCGTAAGGCGTGCCATCGGTATGTCAAGAATATCGACATTGGCCTTGCGGATGAGATAGAGCAGCAGATCGAGCGGCCCCTCGAACGCATCGAGAAACACCTCAAGTGCGTCGGGCGGAATGTACAGATCAGTGGGCATCTCGAGCATCGGCTCGCCATGCACGCGCGCAAGCGCATGCGGCAACTCGAGCGGCAGATCGAGTGTTGCAGTCACCCCCTCACCCCGTTCAGCTGTAGTCAAGGCCCATTGCCCCACGTACCTCGCGCATGGTCTCGCGTGCAATCTCGCGTGCCTTGTCGCAACCATCGGCGATGATGCTCTTCACCAGCGACGGATCATCGATGAAGCGCTGCGCACGCTCCATCATCGGTCCCTGCTCGGCCAAAACCCGTTCGATCACCGGTTGCTTGCACTCCAGGCAGCCAATGCCCGCCGAGCGACAGCCACGCTCCACCCAGGCCCGGGTCGGCTCATCGGAATAGACCTGGTGAAATTGCCACACGGGACAGCGTTGAGGCTCGCCTGGATCGGACCTTCGCACCCGGGCCGGATCGGTGGGCATCGTGCGTATCTTGCGCGTGACCTGCTCGGGCGTCTCGCGCAGTCCGATTGCGTTGTTGTAGGACTTGGACATCTTCTGACCGTCGAGACCAGGGAGCCGGGACGCTTCCGTGAGGAGCGCTTCGGGTTCGGGCAGGATCACCCGACCGCCACCTTCGAGATACCCGAACAGGCGCTCGCGATCGACCTTGCTGATGCTCTGCTGCTGCTCGAGCAGCGCCTGTGCTGCGGCGAGTGCATCGGCCGCACCCTGCTCCTGATACCGGGTACGCAGATCCAGATACACCCGCGCGTTGCGGCTGCCCAGCTTGCGCACGGCATCGCGGGCCTTGTCCTCGAAACCAGGCTCACGGCCATACAGGTGGTTGAAACGACGCGCTATCTCGCGCATCAGTTCGACATGCGGCACCTGATCTTCACCCACCGGCACATAGCGCGCCCGGTAGATGAGCACGTCGGCGGCCTGCAGCAGAGGGTAACCAAGGAAGCCGTAGGTCGACAGATCACGATCAGCGAGTTTCTCCTGCTGGTCCTTGTAGGTTGGCACCCGCTCGAGCCACCCCAGCGGGGTGACCATCGACAGCAGCGTGTGCAATTCGGCATGCTCGAGCACCCGCGATTGCAAGAAAAGCACCGACTGCGAAGGATCGACACCCGCAGCAAGCCAGTCGATCACCATCTCCCAGACATTGGCCTCGATGACGCCAGGCTCGGTGTAATGCGTGGTGAGCGCGTGCCAGTCGGCCACGAAGAAAAGGCACGGATGCTCGCGCTGCAGACGAATCCAGTTCTTGAGGGCACCATGGTAGTGGCCCAGGTGCAGGCTCCCCGTCGGGCGCATGCCCGATACGACTCTATCTGCAAACATCGTTCAGTGACCAGGTCCAGTGGATGACGGTTGATTCGAGCAAAGGCACGACCCGCGCCTCAATGAAGAAAGGCAGCCACACTGCCGCGACCCTGGCGAACCACCACGGGTGCTGAGCCAGTCAGATCGATGACGCTCGAGGGCTCACCACCACAGGATCCGCCATCGATCACCAGATCGACCGAATGTTCGAGCCGCTCGCGGATCAGACCGGCGTCATCGAGTGGTTGCTCGTCACCGGGCAGCAACAGCGAGGTCGACAGCATCGGCTCGCCCAGTTCCTCGAGCAGCGCAATGGCGATCGGATTGGCTGGAATACGCACGCCGATCGTCTTGCTGCGCACCTGCGACACTCGTCGAGGCAGATCGCTGCTCGCAGGCAGGATGAAGGTAAAACAACCGGGGGTGCAGTCCTTGACCAGTCGAAACGCGCGATTGTCCAGTCGTGCGAAGTCACCCACCATCGACAGGTCGCGACACATGAGCGTGAGGTGATGGCGCTCGTCGATATTGCGAATCCAGCGCAAACGCTCCATGGCTGCCTTCTCGCCCACCATGCAGCCCAGCGCGTAGAGCGAATCGGTCGGGTAGACGATCACGCCCCCACCACGCAGGATAGCAACCGCTTCCCGGATGAGGCGCGGCTGCGGATTGAGGGGGTGGATCTCGAAGTATTGCGCCACGGCAGTCAATGGCAGCCCGCAAGCACCGACCAGATCGGCACGACCCCGGGGGGCAACGGTGGCAAGGCCCCGAGGTCGATGCGGCTCTCCTCGGGACTGTGAAAATCCGAACCACGCGATGCGAGCAAATGGTGCTGGCGCGCAAGCGCTGCGTAGGTGGCGTACTCGTCGATCGAGTGACTGCCGGTTACCACCTCGATCCCGACACCACCGGCTTCCCGAAACTGCATGATCAGGGCATCCATGGCACCGTGCGAGAGCCTGTATCGTCCCGGATGCGCGATGACTGCAGCACCGCCCGCGGCACGAATCCACGCTACTGCATCGTCCAGATCGGCCCATTCCTGGGCGACATAGGCCGGCTTCCCATCGCCCAGCCAGCGATCGAACACCTCGCCCATCACGCGGGCATGGCCCTGGGCGACGAGATAACGGGCAAAGTGGGTGCGACTGACCAGATCAGGGTCGTCAACCTGGGCAAGGGCGCCAGCCAGTGAGCCGGGCATGCCCAGTGCATCGAGCCGCTCGGCCATGCGCGCCGCTCGCGCCTGGCGAGAACCACGCGTTGCGGCAACGCCAGCAACGAGGACCGGATTGCCCGGTTCAATACCCAGGCCGACGATGTGGATGGTCTGTCCACGCCAGGTCACCGATACTTCGACGCCCGCCACGAAGGTGATGCCGCAGGCGAGCGCCGCCGCACGCGCCTCGACCAGACCGGCCAGTACGTCATGATCGGTGAGCGCCCAATGCGTCACACCACCTGCGGCCGCACGCCGGGCAAGCGCCGTCGGCGAGAGCGTCCCGTCGGAAGCAGTGGAGTGGCAGTGCAGATCGACATTCATGCGCGCATTGTACCGGCTTGCTCCGCCCCCTGCCCCGCCAGGGGCTGCGGGGTCACGCCGGGCAGTCTCAAGCGGCTCAGCCTGCGCCCAGAAACGCCTCGATCCGATGCGCCAGAGACACCGGCTGGTCAAGGTGCAGCATGTGACCGCAATCGGCGATCGCCTCATGAACGAGCGAGCGAAACTGGCCGCGGCGCAACGCCAGCGCTGACGCATCGAGTCCCAGTTGAGAGGGGGTTGTCGAATCAGCCCCATCAACCCAGAGGACGGGTGCTTCAACGGCCTGCCAGCACGCAAAAGCCTCGTCGACACGGTAGCGCACCGGATTCACTCGCCGATGCGACGGATCGCAGAGCAATCGGACCCGGCCGCCGCCATCCTGTGCTGCCCAATGGCGGGCGAGGAAGTCGGCGCGTGCCTCACCAAGCCGCGGATTCTCGCGTCGCAGACGAGCGGCCAGTGTGTCAAAGTCGGGGTAATCGCGAAATCGCTGCTCGCTGACGACCTCGTCCAGCCAGCGTGCGTAGCGGGCAACACTGGACTGCGCAGATTGCTCGGCCAGCCCGAAGCCTTCAAGATTGATCAGCCGCCGGACGCGCGCGGGGCGAATGCCGGCGTACAAGCAGGCCACATTACCGCCCATGCTGTGACCGGCCAGATCCACCGCTTGCCCCGGTGAGACCCGCTCGAGGATGCGATCGAGATCGGCCAGGTAGTCGGGAAACCAGTAACTGTCGGTGCCAGCCCAGGCACTGAGCCCGAATCCACGCCAGTCCGGCGCGAGCACATGGCGCTCTTCGCGCAAGGCATCGACCACAAACTGGAATGAAGCCGAGACATCCATCCAGCCGTGGAGCAGCACCAGTGTGGGGCGCTCGGGTGAGCGAGACGACGTGTCACCCCACTCGCGCAGGTGGTGGCGCAATCCGCGGATGTCGGCGAAGCTGGACCGTGATGGTTTGGTTACCATGGCAACCTTGCGGCACGAGGAGACATGCAGTGAATATCTACTCCCTGGGTGAACGACGCGTCGAATTTGCAGGCCCCGACTGGTACGTGGCACCCACGGCCACCCTCATCGGCTCGGTCTGCCTCCGTGCGCACGCCAACATCTGGTTCAACGTGGTCATGCGCGCCGACAACGAGCGCATCGTCATCGGTGAACGCAGCAACGTGCAGGACGGCTCGGTGCTTCATGTCGACCCAAACAAGCCGCTCACCCTGGGCGCAGATACCTGCATCGGGCACAACGTCACCCTGCACGGCTGCTCGATCGGCGACGGGGTCCTGGTGGGCATGGGCGCCACGATACTCAATCGAGCGACGATCGGCGAAGGCTGCATCGTCGGGGCCGGATCGCTGGTCCCCGAGGACAAGGTTTTTCCGCCCCGAGTGCTCCTGCTGGGGAGCCCGGCCCGCGCAGTGCGCGACACCACTGACGAGGAGGCCGCCTGGATACGTCGCATTGCCGCAGGCTATGTGACCCGCGCCACCCAGTACCGCGACCAACTGCGTGTACAGGTGCCGCCCATGGCGACCCCTTGACTGGACGCATGAGCAGGTCGGCACTCACCGCAACGACAGTCCCTTCACTGCCCGCCATCGAGACCGAGCAGGAGGCGTGCGTTGGTCTCGACGATGGCCTGCTTCTCGAGCGGTGACAGGCGCGGATGGTCAGTGACGATCTTGACCGGCTGCTCGTAGGCAATCGGGAAGCAGTAATCGCTGCCCATCATGATGCGATCGATGCCGATCACGGTCTTCAGATAATCGATCACATGATCCGAATAGCCGACCGTGTCATACCAGAAACGACGCAAGTAGGCCTCGGGGCCGTGCTTGATCTTCTTCAGGTCTTCACGCACCACGTAGCCGCGCTGCAGACGCCAGACCAGCCACGGAAAGGCCCCGCCCGAGTGTGGAAGCACGACACGCAACGCTGGAAACTGATCAAGCACCCCACCAAAGATGAAGTGGGCAGCCGCAATGGCCGACTCGAACGGATTGCCCAGCAGGTTGGTGAGATAGTGAGCTGACAGGCGGTCGTGACCGATCACCTGCACCGGGTGGAGGAAGAGCGGCAGCCCGATCTCCTCCAGACAGGCGTAGATCGGGAAGAGCGAGGGGTCGGAGACTTCCATGTCGTTCACGTGGGTGGACATGTAGAAGCCCCGCACACCCGGCAGTCGGGCGGCACGACGAGCCTCGCGAATCGCCAGTTCGGGACAATGCATCGGCAAGGTCGCCAGACCCAGCATCCGCGTCGGATACTGCTCGTGGGCATCGGCGATCGAGTCGTTGAAGGACTCGGCCAGCGCCTGGGCCAGATCGGGCTTGGCCCAGTAGATCATCGGCTGCGAGAGCGACAGCGCATGAACCGCCACGCCCTGGGCATCCATCGCCTCGATGCGCGCCGACAGATCGACAAACTTGCGCCCCACCGGTCCGGTGACGACATGCCCATTGCGGAACTGCGGACCACGACCTTCGACCATCTTCCATTCGATGCCGTACGCGGCCGCATTGTCACCCACCAGGTCGAGAAAGGCCTTGGGGTAAAAGTGCGCATGGATGTCGATCGGCGAATGTCCGTGCTCATGCCCAGCGTGATCGTGCAAGGAGGTCTCCTCAGAAAAATTCGACTGAAAAAGGGTCGAAACAGCAGGCCTTTGGCCCGCCAGGGATGGCAAGGCAGGTGCCCGCCATGGACAATTCAGCGCGGCGCGAGACGTATCGCGCCATCGAGCCGGATCACTTCGCCGTTCAACATCGCGTTTTCAAGGATGTGCCGTGCAAGAGCTGCGTACTCGTCGGCACGCCCCAGACGAGAGGGGAACGGCACCTGAGCGCCGAGCGAGGCCTGCACCTCGGGTGACAGCGCATCGAGCAGTGGGGTCTCGAAGATGCCCGGCGCAATGGTCATGACACGGATGCCTTCGCGCGCCAGATCGCGCGCCACCGGAAGCGTCATGCCGACGATGCCCCCCTTCGAGGCTGCGTAGGCGGCCTGGCCGATCTGACCATCGTACGCAGCCACCGAAGCCGTATTGACGATGACGCCGCGCTCGGCTTCCCGGTTTGGCACATTGCGTGCCATCGCGAGAGCGGCCAGCCTGATCATGTTGAAGGTGCCGATGAGATTGACCGTGACCACCCGGGTAAAGCTGGCGAGGGAGTGAGCCCCGTCGCGCCCGATCGTCTTGGCACCAGCGGCAATACCAGCGCAATTGACCAGACCAGACAGGGTGCCAAAGGCATCGAGTGCCGCCGTTACCACGTGATCACCGTCGGCTTCTCGCGTGACATCACAGTGCACGAAGAGGCCACCAATCTCCGCGGCGACCTGACGCCCACGCGGCTCATCGAGATCTGCAACCGTGATCCGGGCGCCCAAGCCTGCAAGCAGGCGGGCTGTCCCTTCGCCCAGACCAGAGGCACCTCCGGTCACGATGATCGAGCAGCCTTCGATATCCACTGGACCCTTCCGTCGAGCGCGCCTGGCCGGCGCTCAGCCGACCGCCGGCGCGCGCAGCGCCGGCGCCTGCGCAGACGGCGAGCGACGCCGGCGACTCAAGGCGAACCCGAGTCCGGCCAGAGCAACCACCGCAGGCATGAGCGCGATGTTGACCACCTTGGTCCAGAACTCGAGCGCTTCGGTATCGGCGCGCAAGTCCTTGCGTACGAGTTTCAGTTCGCGTCGCGTCTCGACCGATTTGCGGCGGAAGGCATCGACCTCAGCCTGTTGCTCGGGGCTGAGCGTGGCCTTCGCATCGCCCGCACCCGGCTGCCCCTTTTGCAGCGCCTGCAACTTCTCCTTGGTCTGATTGAGGCTGTCCTCGAGCGACTTGAGCTTGCCCAGGTAAGCCTGCGTCGCCTCGGTCTCCATGCGCTTCACCACGGTGAGCGGACGGGCTGCCACCGAGCGGCTGGACAGTTGCGCCAGCGCCGGATCACCAGCCATCTGCTCGACCAGCGCGGTGAAGAAAGAAAGATTGCCGTTGCTCGGAATGACGATGCGGCGGCCAAAGATCTCCTGGATCGATACCGCGGCACCATCGTTGAGAAAGTCGGTGTCAGCGACCAGCACCACCGTGTTCTCCTCGGCACCTTCCTTCAGTGCGGCCACCGCAGGTTCAGCAGGCACATCGGCCTTGGCGGGGGCAGCGCCCGGCTTTGCCTTGTCGTCCTTCACCTCGGGCTTGGGCGGCAAGGCCGGCTGCCCTTCCGGAAAAGCGGTACGGAAGCGACCCGCGAGCTTCACCGCCATTGCGTACTCGATACCGCTGGGCTCGCTGAACCCGCGCAAGGCCTCGCGGCCCTGCTTGGCGGCATCGGCTGATTCAACCAGCTGCGACTGCTTCGAGGACTTCAGAAGCACGGTCTGCCGCAAGCCCTCGGCGGGAGTACCGACGAAGGCACCGGCCATCGGCACGAGCATATTGGGCACGGCACTGGTTGAAATGTCCTTGGGATTGATGGAAGCCCCGTCCAGAGCGAGCACGGTTGGCATCATGCGAGTACCGCTACCGGCCGCATTCTCCAGATCGAGCACGACCTTCTTCGGATCCATCGTCAGGCCCCAGGCCTTGAACAGGTGGCCAAGCGTCGACGGACCACCAGGCATCATCCCCATCGGACCCGGGCGCTGATCGAAGTAGGCCATCGGATCGACAAAGGCCACCAGGCGCCCGCCGCGCAGCACGTACTGGTCGAGCGCGAACTCGGTGCGCTCGCTGATGCCTCGCGGGTGGATGACCAGAAGCAGCTTCACCTCGGGCGGAATCACTGCGCTATCCAGCGGCAGCAACTTGACCGTGTAGTCCTGCTCGAGTTGCGAGTACAAGACCTGGGCCGGTTGCGGCGCCTGCCCCATCATCGCCGCCATCGGATTGCCCGCCAGTGGCAGCGGGGAGATGATGCCGACCACCGGCTTCTCGGTCGTGCTGACCCGGGTGATGGCACGCGTGATGTCGTACTCGAGCAAGGGCTCGCGATTGCCATCGAGGGCTGGAATCGCGGTCTTGTGCTCGCCCTGGTCGATCACCAGCCCGAGGAAGAAGCGCTCGCCCGTCTGGGTGGTCTGCGCCTCGACGCCATCCAGACTGGCCTGATCCTCCGCATCGGAGTCAGGCTCCGGATCGAGGCGTTCGATCACCACCTTGTCACCGCCCAGCGACTTGTAGCCGGCGAGCAGATCCTCGACACGCCGCGCGAAGACCCGCACCTGGATCGGCACGGTGGCATCGTTGCGCGTGTAGTAGAAACGCAGCCGCACCGGTTTTTCGAGCTTGCGCACGACGTTGCGAGTGGCATCGGAGAGCGTGTAGAGCCCCCCTTGCGTGAGGTCGATCCGACCCGGCACACGTGCCGCAAACAGATTGACCAGGACGAAGGCCACGATCAGTACCGCGACGCCGAGTGTTGAATACCAGAAGGTTCTTTTCATGGGATTTCTAGTCGTGTGGGGCGTGGACGCCGGGCAGGCTAGCTGCGCCGGTTGCGGATCACTGCGGCGGTAATGACCAGCGCAAGCGCGATCACCGAGCCGAAGTACACGAGGGAGCGTATCGCGAGCACGCCTTTGGCGAAACCATCGAAATGCGTCATGACGCCAAATGAAGCAAATGAATCGACCCAGTCAGGGGCGAGATAGCGCGAGAGCAGATCGGTAATCGGCGTGAAGCCCACCAGGATGAGCAGCAGGCAGACAACCACTGCCAGGATGAAAGCCACCACCTGGTTGCGGGTGAACGAGGAGGTCATGCAGGTGATGGCCAGGTAGGTCCCGCCCAGCAGCCAGCAGCCGACATACCCGGCAACGACCACGCCATTGTCAGGCTGACCGAGCCAGTTCACCGTCATCCAGAACGGGAAGGTGAGCGCCAGCGCCAAGGCCAGAAAAAGCCACGAGGCAAGAAACTTGCCCAAAATGGCCTGCCACGCCGTCACCGGCAGGGTGAGAAGCAGTTCCCAAGTGCCGGCACGCCGCTCTTCTGCCCACATGCGCATGCCCACGGCCGGCACAAGAAACAGGAAGAGCCACGGAATCCAGGTGAAGAACGAGGCGAGCGATGCCTCACCCCGCTCGAAGAAGGCCCCGAAGGTGAACGTGAGGATGCCGGCCAGCAGAAGAAAGATGACCAGGAAGACATAAGCAACCGGCGAGCCGAAATACTGACCGATCTCGCGACGGGCAATCGCCCGGATGGCTGGCAGTCCGCTCATGCGCGCGCTCCTCGGGAATGGTGGATGTCGGAATGGGTGATGGCCCTGAAAACGTCATCGAGGCGCCCTGCCTCACTCGAAATGGCGAGCGGGGCATGGCCACTGGCTGCAAGTTCGGCCACGACGCGAGCGGCGAGCACGTCTCCGCGCGCATCGCCGCTGGGAAACGCGCGCAGGACGATGCCGCTGGCATCAGCGTTCGCCACCTCGACACGCGCCACCCCGGCCAGGGATGCAATGCGTGCTCGCGCCGCATCGCCCTCGGATGCAGCAAATCGGGCGAGCACAGCACCGGCGTTGACGGCGCGCGACTTCAGCTCCGCCGGAGTGCCGTTGGCGACGATGTTGCCGCCATCGATGATGATGGCTCGGGTGCAGGCCTCTTCGACCTCTTCGAGAATGTGGGTGGAGAAGATGATGGTTTTCTTCTCGCTCATGCGCCGGATGAGCTGGCGCACCTCGTGTTTCTGATTGGGGTCCAGGCCATCGGTCGGCTCATCGAGGATGAGCACTTCCGGATCGTGGAGGATGGCCTGGGCAAGACAGGTACGGTGCCTGAAACCCTTGGACAGGGTGTCGATCTGCTGCTGCAGCACGCCTTGCAGCGAGCAGGCGTCGACGGCATCGCCAATGGCGCGCCCTCTGGCCTGACCCGACAGGCCGCGCATGTCGGCGGCCCAGCCCAGAAAGCCCTCGACGGTCATCTCGCCGTAAGAAGGCGCCGCCTCGGGCAGATAGCCGATGCGACGCTTGGCTTCGAGCGGTTGCTCCACGACATCGAAGCCGCACACGCTGGCACGACCGGCACTGGGCGCGATGAAGCCGGTGACGATGCGCATGGTGGTCGACTTGCCGGCCCCGTTGGGCCCGAGAAATCCGAGCACTTCGCCCGGATGGACTTCGAATGAGATGTCGTTCACGGCAACTTTCGTGCCGAAGGTCTTGCGTAAGTTCTCGACTTTGATCATGACGATTTGGAACCGGAACAAGTGAGGGGGGTCAAGCCAAACGCACAACCCCCGGAAGGCGCGGAGTGTACGCAACAATGCCGTACAACCGCAAAGAGTTTGAATCGAGCGAAAAGTTCCCGACAACGCGCGCCGGTGCGCCTTTCCGCTAAAATTCAGTGTTTGTGTTCAGAAGGAGCCAGTTCATGACACACGTGGTCACCGAGACCTGCATTCAATGCCGTTACACCGACTGTGTCGACGTGTGCCCCGTCGACTGTTTTCGCGAGGGCGAAAACTTCCTGGTGATCGACCCCGATGAGTGCATCGATTGTGCCGTCTGCATTCCCGAATGCCCGGCCAACGCCATCTTTGCCGAAGAGGATGTCCCTGCCGATCAGCAGGCCTTCATCGGGCTGAATGCCGAACTGGCGCGCGTCTGGCCGTCGATTACCGACACCAAGGGGCCGCTGCCTGATGCTGATGCGCTCAAGGACACCAAGGGCAAGCTGGCCCAACTGAAGCGGTAACATCCCATTGGCTTCGACACTTGACGCCGATCTGGCGCGATTCGGCCTCGAGTTTGCCGACCTCTACCGACGTGACGGGTTGCAGCAGGTCGATGCGGCTTTCCTGAAATGGCTGCACCAGAACGACACGCCGCTCGGTGCGCGGCTGCTCACAGCGCGCGCTGTCCCTGACAGTCTGCCTGCCAGGGACGAGGCGGCTCTCATCCTTGAGTGCGCCCCCCACCTCGATCGGTTCGTCGCGGCACTGTTCGGCGTCGAAGAAGCCGTTGCTGTCCTTACCGGACAACACCATGCGCTCGACCCGCTGTTCGAGATCAAGCGGCAGTTCGTTCAGCGACGTGCAGCCTCGCGCATCAAGCCCGACGAGGCGGCCATGCTCGACGGTGCTGCATTGGGCAGCACGCTGGAGTCCCTGGTCGGGGGCTCGATACAAGGCGCCGCCGGCGAACTTCGACTGGCGCGCGCCCTCACCGGGTGGCTGGCCGATGAGCCGGGCAATGCCGAGGCGATCGAATCGGCCACCCGGTATGCAGCATGGGCAGTGCATACCGCCCAGGGCCGTGCGCGGCACGCCGAGGGCGTGCTCTTTCGTATGCCTGCCAGGGTTGACCCGCTTCACCTGCTCGCCCACGGCCACGAGGGCGAGCGACAGGGCGTGCGCGAGTTCACCATCGACCCGGCCCATATCCGGCCGCGCGAGGGCTTCGCACTGACCGACGCTGGTACGGATCTGGCCGGGGCCCTCGACCAGACCAACTACTGCATCTGGTGCCACAAACAGGGCAAGGACTCCTGCTCCAAGGGCCTGCGCGAGAAGCCTGACCCGAATTCGCCACAGACCGTCACCTTTCGCAAGTCAGGATTTGGCGTACCGCTGGCCGGCTGCCCGCTCGAGGAACGGATTTCCGAATTTCACAGCGCCAAGTCTGCCGGACTGGCCATCGCTGCGCTGGCGATCATTACCATCGACAATCCGATGGCAGCGGCCACCGGTCACCGCATCTGCAACGACTGCATGAAGGCCTGCATCTACCAGAAACAGCAACCGGTCGACATTCCACAGGCCGAGACGCGCACGCTCAAGGATGTGCTGGCGCTGCCCTGGGGCTTCGAGATCTACTCGCTGCTGACCCGCTGGAACCCGCTCAATCTGCGGCGCCCGCTGCCGCTGGCCGCCAGTGGCTACCGAGTGCTGGTGGTGGGCATGGGACCTGCTGGATTCACACTGGCACACCACCTGATGAACGACGGCCATACCGTCGTGGGGATTGACGGCCTCAAGATCGAACCATTGCCTCCCCAACTTGCGGGAGTCGCCGCCAATGGCTCACGCGTCACCTTCGAACCGGTCCACGACATCGAGTCGCTGCGCGAACCCCTGGGCGACCGGATTTCGGCCGGATTCGGCGGTGTGGCCGAATACGGCATCACGGTGCGCTGGGACAAGAACTTTCTCAAGGTCATTCGGCTGTTGATCGAACGGCGCGATGCATTCGCCCTGTTTGGCGGCGTGCGCTTTGGTGGCACCTTCGACCTCGACGAAGCCCTCACGCCGGTTGCCGCCGGCGGGCTGGGTTTTGACCACGTCGCGCTCGCGATGGGCGCCGGCAAACCCACCACCCTGGACATCCCCAACGGCCTGGCCCGCGGCGTGCGAACCGCCAGCGACTTCCTGATGGCGCTGCAACTCACCGGGGCAGCCAAGCGCGACTCGATCGCCAACATGCAGATTCGCCTGCCGGTGGTCGTGATCGGCGGCGGTCTCACTGCCATCGACACCGCCACCGAGTCGATGGCCTATTACGCCGTCCAGATCGAGAAGTTTCTCCACCGCTTCGAGTCACTCTCGGCCGACGGTGGCGAGGAGGCACTGCTGGCCACCTGGTCTGCCGAAGATCAGGGCATCGCACGCGAGTACATCACCCACGCCCGCGAACTGCGCACCGAGCGGGCAGCGGCCGCCAGCGAGGACCGACCGGCAAGACTGGCTGCGCTGATCGACCGCTGGGGGGGCGTGACCGTTGCCTACCGCAGGCGACTGATCGACAGCCCGTCCTACACCCTCAACCACGAAGAGGTGGAGAAGGCGCTCGAAGAAGGCATCCGCTTCTGCGAAGGATTGACCCCCAGCGCGATCGAAGTCGACGCTTTCAGCGCGGCCCGCTCGATCCGTTTCGATCGAGCCCGCTTCGATGAGGCCGGCAAGGCGATCCCCGATGGCAGCGTCGAATTCAACGCACGCAGCATCTTCATTGCCGCCGGCACCCAACCCAACACCGTGCTGGCACGCGAAGATGCAAGCCACTTCACGCTCGACGGGAAGTACTTTGCGGCCTGCGACGAAGAAGGCCAGCGGGTAAAGCCGCGCTACTCGAGTTCGAAACCCGAGACCGCCGAGGTGCTGCTCACCCGCCATGCAGGCGGTCGCTTCGTATCCTTCTTTGGCGATCTGCACCCGTCGTTCTTCGGTAATGTGGTGAAGGCGATGGGCTCGGCCAAGCAGGGCTATCCCCGCGTGAGTCGAGTCCTGGCACGCTCTGCGCCAATCGAGTCGGATTCCGACACGCGCTTCCTGGATCGGTTGCGCGAGCAGTTGATTGCCACTGTTCACCGGGTCGAGCGACTGACGCCGACGATTGTCGAAATCGTGCTGCACGCCCCCCTGGCGGCGCGTCATTTCAAACCCGGACAGTTCTACCGCTTGCAAAATTTCGAAGCGACGGCCCCCGTGATCGCCGACACCCGCATGCAGATGGAGGGGTTGGCTCTGACGGGCGCCTGGGTAGACCCCGAGCAGGGACTGGTCTCAACCATCGTCCTCGAGATGGGCGGGTCGGCCAACCTGTGCGCCATGCTGCAACCCGGTGAACGTGTCATCCTGATGGGCCCGACCGGCGCCCCCACCGACATCGAAGCGGGCGAAACCGTGGCGCTGGTCGGCGGTGGCCTGGGCAATGCGGTGCTCTTCTCGATTGGCCAGGCATTCCGTCAGCGCGGATCGCGGGTGATCTATTTTGCCGGCTACAAGAAGATGATTGACCGCTACAAGGTCGACGAGATCGAGCAGGCGGCCGATGCGATCGTCTGGTGCTGCGACGAGGCCCCGGGTTTCGGACCACGGCGGCCGCAGGACATGAGTTTCGTGGGCAATATCGTGCAGGCCATCGAAGCCTATGCGAGCGGGTCGCTCGGACCCACCTCGATCGCGCTGACCGATGCCGACCGGATCATTGCCATCGGATCCGACCGCATGATGGCGGCCGTAGCGCAGGCACGGCACACCGTGCTTGCGCCGTACCTGAAGAAGAAACACCACGCGCTTGGCTCGATCAACTCGCCCATGCAATGCATGATGAAGGAGATCTGTGCCCAGTGCCTCCAGGCACACCGCGACCCGGTATCGGGCGAGGTGCGCTATGTGTTCTCCTGCTACAACCAGGACCAGGATCTGGACAGTGTCGACTTTGCATCCCTCAACCAGCGACTTGTCCAGAATGGCTTGCAGGAACGACTGACTGCACGGTGGATCGCCCATCGGATGCCCGAACTGCGACGCCTGCGCGAGATGGTCTGACATGGATATTCGACTCGATGGTCGCGTTGCACTGGTGACCGGGGCGTCCTCGGGCCTGGGCGAGCGGTTCGCACGTGTGCTGGGCGAGTCGGGCGCCCGGGTGGCATTGGCAGCTCGCCGGGTCGATCGGCTCGAGGCGCTGGCGACCGCCTTGCGCGCATCCGGGGTCATGGCTCATGCGGTCGCCATGGATGTCACCCGGCTCGAATCGATCGAGGCGGGCATCGAGGAGGCGCAAGCCGCACTGGGCCCGATCGACGTGCTGGTGAACAACTCGGGGGTGTCTGCAGCGAAGCGGCTGGGCGAATACACCGAGGCCGACTACGACCATGTGATGGATACCAACCTGAAAGGCGCCTTTTTCGTTGCCCAGGCAGTGGGCCGACGCATGGTGGCTCGTGCCCGCGCCGCAGCAGGTGCCGATGACTCGGCGCGGGGTGGTCGTATCATCAACATCGCTTCAACCGCAGGCCTGCGACCACTCGCGCAACTGGCTGTCTACTCGATGTCGAAAGCCGCCATCGTTCAGATGACCCGATCGATGGCGCATGAGTGGGGCCGCTTCGGCATCAATACCAACGCCATCTGTCCTGGGTACATCGAGACGGACATCAATCGCGAGCACTGGGAAACGCCTGCCGGGCAGAAGTTGCTGCAGATACTGCCGCGGCGACGGGTCGGACAACCGGCCGACCTGGACGCACTGCTGGTCATGCTCGCCGCAAATTCAGGGCAATTCGTCAACGGCGCCATCATCGCTGCCGATGATGGACTGAGCGCAGGCTGACCTGTTCGCGCAGCTACTGCCCACCCTGATACACGTAGGGCTTTTGCATGACACGCGACTGGGCGAAGGCGCGCTGCTCCTCGGCATCCAGCGACCGATCCCACCACTGGGCGCGCCCCTTGCGTTGCTCCTCGGCCAATTGCGGTTTGCTTTCACGCAGTTGGCGCAGAAACCGGGTGAGTTCGGATTCGTAGAGGTTGGCAGCCATGATCAGGAGGCATCAATTATCGCGACCCGACAATTGTGCCACGTGGACACCGCGATTCCCCGCTTCGATTACACTCGGCGGCTCAAGTCGAGGCGACAGTCTGACTTCATCGAGACGTCGCGCACCCGGTGCGCCAGGAGGCAATGATGCTCTACGAAAGAATACTGCTGGCTTACAACGGCACGGTCGAGGGTCGGGCTGCCCTGCTCGCCTCGGAGAAACTGACCGACTTTGCCGGTCGCCAGATTCATCTGCTCGCGGTAGCGAGCATGCCCTCCAGCATGTTTCTGACCGAAGGTTTCGTCCCAGAGGAACTGATCGAGACCGAAAAGACACGCATGCAGGCCATTCTCGACGAGGGGCTTGCCACGCTGCGAGCCAACAAGCTCTCGGCGACCGGTCATCTGGCGGTGGGCGAACCGGTCGAGGAAATGGCGCGCCTGGCGCGTGAACTGGACTGCGATCTCATCATGGTCGGCCACAGGCAGACTGCGGGCTGGGCACGCTGGTGGCAAGGCTCGATCTCGCGCAACCTCGTCGATCACGCGCCCTGCAGCGTGCTGGTCACCATCACCCGCTGATACGCAGGCGCGAAAGACGCGGCAACACCCCGGCGTCAGTTCACCCTGGCGCCGGAGTCGCGGGCGATGCGCCCCCATTTGTCCAACTCCCGGCGCAGGAATTCGCCCATCTCCTCGGGCGTTGTCAGGCTGACCTCCATGCCGGTGACGGCAATTTGCCGCTCGACCTCAGGACTGCCCAGGGCGCGCGCCACTGCGAGTCGGAGCCGCTCGATGATGTCGCGCGGCGTGCCGACCGGGGCCAGGAGGCCCAGCCATACCGTCGCCTCATAACCGGGTACGCCAGCCTCCGCCAGGGTAGGCACATCGGGCAATTCGGGCAATCGACGCGGGGTGGTGACGGCAAGCGCGCGCAGACGGCCTGACTTCACCAACGGGATGGCAATCGGCGTACCCGGAAAGCCCAGCTTCACCAACCCAGCGATCAGGTCCTGGGTGGCAGGACCGCTACCACGGTAAGGCACATGATTGAGTTCCACCCCGGCCATCGAGGCAAACAAGGCCCCCACCAGATGCTGCGTGCTGCCGTTCCCGGAGCTGACAAAATCGATGCGTCCCGGTTCGGCTCGGGCGCGGGCGATCAGTTCGCTCACCGTAGACACCGCCAGCCCGGGATGGGCCACCATCACATAGGCCCCGAGTGCAATCCGGGTAATCGGCGCAAAATCGGCGACGGCGTTGTAGGCGATCGAAGGATAGAGACTGGGGCCGATCACATGGGCCGGTGACATCAGCAACAGCGTGTAGCCATCGGGCTTCGCACGCGCGACAAACTCGGTACCGATCGTCGAACCAGCGCCTGGCTTGTTGTCCACGATCACCGCCTGACCCAACTCTTCGGCCAGCCTCTGAGCAAGGATGCGGCCCGGGACATCGGTGGTGCCACCGGCAGAAAACGGCAGCACGATGCGCACGGTGCGCTGCGGCCAGGCTGCCTGCGCCTGCGTCGGTGTCGGCGCAAGAGCCATGAAGGCAGCAAGGAGCGCCCCCCCCATTGCAGCAAGGTGCCGCTGCCGGCAACGCAAACCCGGTCACCTGGCAAGCGGCACGGCATCACGGATAGACCGGCGCCGGTTGCGAGAAGAAAGCATGCAGGATGTGATAAACCATCTTGTAGTTCTTCTGCTGGAAACTGGCGTGTGCGATGCCGGGCATCACCGTGAACTGCTTGTCAGGATTGGGCAAGCGGCAGTAGAAAGCGATCAGATCCTCGACCGAGGCAATGCCATCGTATTCGCCCCGCATGACGAGCACCGGCACATCGAGCCGCGCCGGATCGACCAGCGGCAGCTTCGAGCACATATCGACATAGGTACCGGTCGGCATCGAGTCATCGAGCGAGAGAATGGCATCGGCAAACGCCTCGATCGTGGCCTCATCAGCCGTCCCGGGGTGATCGCGCTCGAAGACGCTGCGCACGAAGGGCCGATCGATCGGACGGCGATTGATCTTGAGAAACTCCGGCAACCGCTTGCGTCGCTGTTCCAGTGTCGGACTGCCCTCGCCGGTCCAGACAAACGCATCGAGTGCAAGACGGGCGACACACTCCGGGTGGCGCTGGGCAAATACTGCCGCCTTCAAGGCCCCCGACGAGATGCCGTAGACCAGCAGTTTCTTCACGCCGCTCTGGGCCTCGATGAACGCCGCCGCGCAGGCGATGTCATCTGCGCCATTCGAGATGTCGTTGTTGATCGGTCGATGCTTGGACGAGCGACCGTAGCCCTCGTTGTCAAGGGTCCAGGTATCGAAACCCTGCGCTGAAAACCAGTCCATCGCGGAGGAGTAGGGCCGACCGGGAACCTGCAGGTCGAAGGTCGGCTGCGAGGCCATGGAAGACCCATGCACGAAGAGCACCGTGCCGGCGTAGTGGGTCCCTTCGACCCTCGGCTTCTGCCACATGAAGAGCTTCACATCGCCCTTGGTCGTCCAGTGCTCGCGGCCCTCGGTGGTGCCGCTCGGGTGTGGCGTATCTGCGGTCATGGTCGTCATCTTCTTGAAGAGAGGTTGGTCGATCAGTTGAATACAAGAACCGGCCCGAGGTCTGCTCAGCCCGTCCCAGGCGTGGCGACTCGTCGTGCACCACGACGCAATTCAAGCACCGCTGGAGCCGCCAGCACCAGACACAAGGCACTGCCGGCAAAAACCCAGCGCGGCAAATCATGGTCGAGCAGCAACCCCAGGGCAATCGGCGCGAGGCCAGCCCCGGCGTCAAGCCCGGAATACACGAAACCGTAGACCTGACCGCGCGCGTGCGGCGGCGCGATCTCGCGTACCAGCGTATCGCGCGACGGATTGGTGATGCCGACACAGAATCCGATGGCGGCGATACAGGCCAGCACCACGGCCGTACCCGCCTGTCCACTCGCGATGATTGCAGCAAAGACCGATGCGGCCATGATGCCGCCGAAAGCAACCCGATTGTGATGCGTTGCGCGCACCGCAACGACACCACCGATCAGTGTGCCGGCGATGCCGCCAATGGCAATGAAGGTGATTGCACTGGCCGCCGTGTGGTAATCGATCGGATAGATCTGCTGCAGCGCGCTGGGCGCAAAGTTGTTGAAGCCGGTGAGCGCCATCGCGATCATCATGTAGAAGAAGAAACACATCAGCACAGGTGGTGTTACCAAGGCGCGCAGCCTGGCAAGGCTACGCGCTTGCCGACCGGAGCCGGTTCGCGCACTCGCCGCCAGACCCGCAACACCCGCAACACCCGACAGGCTGGACCGACTGACGAAGAAGACGGCCCAGGCAATGCCCGCCAGCCCCACCACAGCAAGCGACGTGCGCCAGCCAAAGGCGATGGCCAGCGGCGGAATGATCAGCGGCGCGAACACCCAGCCCAAATTGCCGCCCACATTGTGGACACTGAACGCATAGCCCAGCCGCCGCGGATCGATCTTCTGATTGAGCAAGGTGAGATCGCCCGGGTGAAAGACGCTGTTGCCGACACCACCCAGCACCGCCGCCACGATCAACCAGCCGTAGGAACCGGCACTTGCCGAGAGCACGATGGCAAGACTCGCCGCCACCAGACCTGCTGTCACGGTGGCTCTAGGGCCGAAACGATCGACCGCGTAGCCACCCGGGGTCTGCATCAGACCGGAGGCGCCATAGAACACGGTCTGCGTGAAGCCGAGTTGCGCCCACGACAGCCCGAACTCATCACGCAGGAACGGAAAGAGCAGCGGCAACCCGAGCTGGAAGAAGTGACTGAAGGCGTGCGCGATGCACACGCATGCAGCCACCCCGATATCCTGCCGCCACGTTGTCGGGCCTTGCACCGCCACCCCGGCGCTCATCGAGGCAAGACCTCGCGAGCGATGAATCGGGCGATCGACGCCAGCGTAGCCTCGAGCTGGTCCCGATGGGGATTGTGTCCACAGCCTGACAATCGCAGTTCCTCGTAACGGCCCCCGGTCTGGCGCCCGATGGCCTCCAGTTGGCGCATGGTGCCGTAGTTGTCATCCTCACCCTGTATCGCGAGGACGGGGCATCGGATGGCCGGCAGTACGGCCTCGATGTTCCAGCCGCGAAACGCCGGGCTCAGCCAGATGTCGTTCCAGCCACGGAAGGTTGCCTCTGGATCGCGGTGGTGCCGCGCCAGGCGGGCCTTGAGTTCGCCGGCAGCAAACAAGTCACGAGCAGACTCGATGCCAGCGATGCTCTGGGCTTCGACGAAGACGTGCGGCGCAAGCACGGCCAGCGCCTCGACTGGATGACCGCTGCCGGCATGCAGCAGACCGATCGAGCCCCCATCACTGTGACCGACGATGACCGCACGCTCGACACCGCAGAGCCGCAGCAGTTCGGGCAGCACCACCTGGGCTTCATGGTGCATGTAGTTCATCTGTCGCGGCGCGATCAGCACTGACGACTGCCCATAACCGTGGCGCGAATAGACCAACCCTGCAAGACCTGTGCGATGACACAGCTGTTGCGGAAAATCGCGCCACAGCGAGACCGAACCGATGCCTTCATGCAGAAAGACAATGGTTGCCTCGGGATGCGTGCGGGCCGCAATGCGCACCACCTCGAGCACATGCCCATCGACCTGCAGCCCGCGAGGAACCGTCATTTCGGGCAAAGATGAGGCGGCCGGCGAACCGGGCGGCAAGGGAGTCGACGCATTCACGCTCGGCATTCTAGACGATAGCGACCCGCGAACCGGCAAAGCCGGATCAGATCTGGAGCCGACCGGCGTAGCCCGTGAGTTCGAGGTAGCCCTGTCCTGAGAGGCCACCGGTGCCGTGAGCCTGCACCGCGCCCTCCCAATAAACCGCCCCGACGCCGGCTCGCGCATCGAGCTCCTGGTCATCCATGAGCGGCTCGAGCGACACCGACAAGTCGGGCAGATCGATTCGCATCGCCACCGGAAAGCGTGTACCGGTGCGCGGCGATTGCCAGGTTCGCAGCGCGACAAACTGCACCTGTGTCGGTTCAAAGGACCGTTCACTGCCATCGACGCGCCGCAAGGTACCGCCTGCCCAGACCGTGGCACCGGCAGCATCACGCATCCGGAACGCCATCAAGGCACTGCCATCCTTCAGGTTGATGCCAACCCAATCCCAGCCCACGACGGATGGGGCCATGTATTGGCTCGACCATTCATGATCAAACCAGGCGCGGCCAGTCACGGTGTCGACGCGCGTCTCCCCACCGAGCAGCGCCAGGGCTGACCGCCGATCCGGCGCCGGCACCTCGAGCCTGCCGCGCACCGAAACCTGCGGCAAGCTGTAGTAGTACGAGGCCTGCGACGCCAGCGGCCCTTTGCGACTGAATCCGGCCACACCCTGGAGCATGGGAGGCGCGGAGGGCGTGAACACCAGATCCAGGCGGAACTCGCGGGCACGAATCCGCGCAAAAAAACTGCCCGTAGCGTCCATCACCATCGACCAGTCATCGAGGGCGACATCCAGGGTTGCCTGGCTGGCTCGCGCCAACCCGAAGGCAACGCGCGCTACCCGTTGCTCATGGAGCAGACGGCCACGCCGGGGGTCGCTCAGGGCAACATGCGCGATGATCAACTGCCTGGCAGCACTGGCAACCGCCAGGTCTTCTGCCACGCCGGGCCGAGAGCGAAAGAAGGTGACCTGAAAACCCAGCGGCTGTCGATCGCGGCCCTTGATCCAGCCGGTGACGTACCACCACTCGGTTCGGTAAGGCAGGTGGGCACCATGGTCACGCGGGAACACGAAGGGACGCCCCTCGATCACTCTGGGGTAGACAGGCTCTGCAGCCGATGCCGAGCGCGCCTTGAGTACGAGGGGCAAGCCGGCCAGCGGTGTGGCAAGCGACCGCAGCAGCCAGAGGCGTCGCCCCGTGTTGGGCAGAAAACGCATCAGCTCACCAGTCCTCGGAGGCAGCACGTACGACCTCCCCGCTGGCAACCCCGCGCCCGCCCAGGTATCCGGTCATCGTCGCCAGCAGACACATCGCCAGCGCCAGCAGCGACAGCGCCCCCCAGGGCATGTGCAACTCCATCGACCAGTGAAACGCCTGGCGGTTCACCACCTCAACCAGCACGACACCGATCAAGGTGCCAGCAAACATGCCGGCACCGAGCGCCGCAACGACGATCACCAGCGCCTGGAGCGCAATCATGCGCGACACCTCGCCGAGCGTGAAACCGAGGTGGCGCAGCACCGACAGTTCGCGGCGCCGCGCCAGCACCAGCGCGGTCAGATTGCCCGCCAGCGCCGCCAGACCAATGACCACGGCAACACCGACCAGACTCCAGGTCACCGCAAACGTGCGATCGAAGATCGACAACGAGTATTGGCGGATCTCGCCGGTATCGCGTACCGATGCACGCGGCGCCAGCCAGGCAAGAGCCGCCTGCAATTGGGCAAAACTGTAACCCGGAGCGATCCACAGTGCTGCATTGCTTGCAACCGGGTCACCGGTGGCCGCAACATAGGCACTGCGCGCGATCACGATTGCCCCCTGCTGTCGCCCGTAATCACGCCAGACGCCATCGACGCGAAACCGCACCGGATGCCCGCCCAGGGGCAGATCGACCAACTGGCCCGGACTCAATTGCTCGAGTTCGGCCACCGACTCACTGACCCAGGCCTTGGCAACCGGGCTGTCAACAAAGAGCAGACCTTCGCTCGCCTCCAGTTCAGCCGGAGCGCGCGCCACGAGCGGCAGGCGAGCCCCGGGATCGGCAGGGTCGATATCTCGCGCGAGTATCGCCACCAGAGGCCGCCCGGCAGTCAGGCGCACCTCGTCGATGCGCATGAATTCGACCCGCCCAAGCGCCGGCGAGGCAGCAATCCGCCGCTGATCGGCGAGACTCAAGCGCAAGCCGCCTTCGCCCACATAGGCCTGGGCCGGCAGGATATGTGCAAGCCACGTCTCGAACGAGACACGAAACGAATTGACCATCAGCATCATCGAAACAGCGAGACTGACGGCGGCCACGATCGCTGCCAGGCTCACGGCAGGGCCGGCTGGGGCAGCGCGCAACTGAGCCAGCGCGGTGCGCACCACCGGGCTGGGCTGATGCCCAAAAAACGGCCGATCGAGCACAGCCAGAAAAATCACGAGAACGCGTGGTGTGAGCGCCACCACGCCCAGCAGCATCAGTGCAATCGAACAGTAACCGCCAAGGGGCACCGCCTCTCGTGCCGGAATGGCGAGGCTCGCCCCGGCCAGCGCGATCAGAACGAGGCCGGGCCAGGCATGCCCCAGAGGCTTCCAGGCCGCTTCGAGCGCGCCCGGACGCAGACCGCTGGCAGGCTCGGTGCGCGACGCCTCCAAAGAGGGCAGCAAGGCGCCTGCCATGCTGGCGGCGATGCCAGCCCCCAGGTAAGTGAGGCTGGCCGGCAGATCGAAAGAGACTTCGGGAGCCACGCCCCTGAAGAAACCCGCACCAAGGTCTGCGCCCATCAGGCGCAGCACGAGTGCTGCGAGCGCATAGGCAAGTACCAGGCCCAGCACCGCTCCAACGGCACCCACCAGAGCCGACTGCAGCACCTGCAGGGACAGCAGCTCATGCCGGGTGAGTCCGAGCGCCCGCAAGAGGGCAAATTGACTGCGCCTTCGAGCGACCTGCAACGCCTGCGCCGAAAAAACGAGCAAAGCGCCACAGAAGAGGGCTACCAGCGCGAGAACCGACAGGTTGACCCGATAAGCCCTCGACACCTGGGCCTCGGCCGATGCCTGGGCGGCAGGCGCGGCAATCTCCACGCCCGATGGCAGGTCCGCTGCAATCCGACTTCGCAAGACCGCCGGATCAACGCCTGGCTGCACGCGCAGATCAACCCGGGTGAGACGTCCTTCCAGACCCTCGATGGATTGCGCCGTCGCGATATCCATCACGACAGCGCCCGCCAGCCCGGGCGTACCGGGAAGGAGACCCACGATCTCGAGTGCTCGCTGGTGGCCGCTGACATCGAGCAATTCGATGCTGTCACCCACCTGCCGCCCCAGACGCTCGAGCAGACGCGGACCGACAAAGACCACATCGGTGCGCAGATTGGTCAGACGCAGTGCGCTGTCGCCCACGGCGGGCACCAGCGCCGGTTGCACGGCCATGGCCCGCAAGGCGTCAACACCCTGAAATCTGATCTCCAGACCGCTGGATCGCTCGGTCCGCACGCCTTCGACGACCGGACTGGCTGCGGCCACACCGGAACGCAATACCAGTCGTGCCAGCACTTCTTCGGTGAACCCGGAACGCGGCCCACGAACGCTCAGATCAGCCTCGCCAGAGAGCATGGTCATGCCGGCCTGGAACTCGGCAACCGCTACCGCATTCACCCGTTCGATGGCAAGCCCCATGCCGGTGCCCAGGGCGAGCACCCCGATCGCCACAGCAAGCCGCCCCTTTGCATCGCGCCAGGCAGCAAGGTCGAGCCAGGCCAGTCGAAGTACCCGGTGCAAGCGCAACCAGCCCGATCCCAGCAGCCGCACGATCGGACTGCGGTTCGCATCCTGAGAGCCTGTCACGGCACGGCCAGCACACGACCGTCGACGATCTGAACCACACGATCGCAGCGGCGCGCTGCCTGCGAGGAGTGAGTCACCATCAGCCCACCGGCACCCGCGGCTCTGATCTCGTTGAGCAGGAGTCCGAGCACATCGCCCGCGGTGCGGGTGTCAAGATTGCCAGTCGGTTCATCAGCCAGCACCAGACGCGGCTTGTGCGCCAGGGCACGGGCAACAGCAACCCGCTGCTGCTCACCTCCCGAGAGTTCCTGCAGGCGCGCCCGCGAACGACTGCCCAGTCCGACAGCCGACAGCATGGCTGCAACTCGTTCCGCACGCTCGGCGCTCGCCCAGGCCAGAAGATCGAGCGGCAGGCCCACATTGCCAGCCACATCGAGATAGGGCAAGAGATGGAAGGCCTGGAAAACGAAACCCACCGAGCGACGCCTCATGAACGTCCGCCCATCATCATCGAGCGAGCCCAGTTCGACCCCATCGATCCTGATATCGCCTGCATCGGCAGACTCGAGCCCCGCGATCAGATTGAGCAGGGTCGACTTGCCGCTCCCCGACTCACCGACAATCGCCACTATCTCGGCGGCACCCACCGTCAATTCGACCTGATCGAGAATGACACGATCGCCGAACCGCTTGACCAGGCTACTCACCTCAAGGGGATTCATGCGCCAGCGCTCCATCCAGGCCCACCCGACTCTGCGCTGCCATTATTACCCAGGTCGCTTGAAACCTCGCCTGTCGTTGATCCGTGCGCAGCAAAAAGTGACAAATTTTGGCCAAGCGCAAAAGTCGAGGCTTGTCGGACACCGGGCATGTGCCTACACTGAACGTGCCCGACGACAGGCGGTATCGATGTCCCGGGAAAGCAGGTGCCACGAGCGACCTGCAATGGTCCGAATCCTGAACCGGAGAGATGCCATGTCAGCAGCGCGCACCCCGCGTCGCGACCGGCCCGCGCCTGTCAACTTGATCTGCCTGCTCGCGCTCACGGGTGCGCTCCTCGCCGTGCCCTGTAGCGCCGCTGACGAAGCCGATCACGCCAATTCGGTCGGGCTCGGGCAAGGTTTGCGCCTGGCCCCAGTGCAGCGCGGTGCCCCCTCGATGTCCTTCACGACCGGACCTGATGAGCCGGGGATGTCGGACGGGCGACGGGCAGTCACGACGGACAAGTCCAGCGGGCAGATGGGCCTGCGACTCTTCAGAGGCAGCAACTGGCTGGCCGGTGACCGGCTCAGCCTGAGCCTGACTGGCAACACCCGCAGTGCCGAGGGCCTGCGCTGGCGCGAAGACAATCTGAACGGGTCGATGGTGGGCATGCCGATTGCCCCACAAGGCTTGCACAGCGGCAATCTGAGCATTACCAGCGAACTGCTCTACTCGACGCCAATCACCCGGCATCTGGGCCTTGGACTGAGCATCATGCAGCGATCGAGCGGCTTGCGTGATAGCGGTGTCCCTGACGAGCGAATGTTTTCCCTGCGCTTTCGCGGCGAGTTCTGAGGCGCGCCCGGCACGCGGGCAGGCGGCCTCAGAGCCTGCATCGGCACGTGCTCAAAGACACGCTCAGTGGGCAGGCGCAGGCATCGGGTGGAGGTCTCGGCTGGTGCCCGCCTTCACCACCTGGCCTGGCAGCGCATGACCGACGATCGCTGCCAGAAGCCGCGAAGCGTCCAGCAGCGCTGGCAGGTCGACCCCGGTTTCGCAACCCATTTCATGGAGCATGTGCACAAGGTCCTCGGTGCAGATGTTGCCGGTAGCCCCGGGCGCGTACGGACAGCCGCCCAGACCGCCCAGCGAAGACTCGTAGCGCCCGACCCCGGCCTCGAGCCCGGCGAGCACGTTGGCCAGCCCCATGCCACGGGTATTGTGGAAGTGCAGGGCAAAATCCACGTCGGGGTACTCGCGCCGCGCTGCAGAGGCGATTTCGCGGACCTGGCGCGGGTTGCCCATGCCGGTGGTATCGGCCAGCGCAATGCTTCGCACACCCAACGCGGCGTAATCGCCCACCAGTCGAAGTACGCGTTCTATGGGCTGGAATCCCTCGAACGGGCAACCGAAGGTCGTCGCAAGAGCGCCAGCCACACCGATCGACGTACCCTTGAGCATGTCGACGATTTCGCGAAAGCCCTCGAAGGACGCCCCGACCGAGCGGCGGACGTTGGTTCGATTGTGGCTCTCTGACGCCGAGACCACGAGCACGACCTCATCGACACCGGTGGCCATCGCGCGTTCGACCCCGCGAGCATTGGCAACCAGCGCCACCATCCGGGTTCCCGGTCGGCGCTGGATGCCTGCCATCACGGCTTCAGCATCGGCCAGCATGGGTATCGCCTTGGGAGACACGAACGAGGTGACCTCGATCTTGGCCAACCCGGTGAGCGACATCCGGTCGATCAGTTCGATCTTGCGCTCGGTGGGAATGAATTCGGGTTCCATCTGGAATCCGTCACGCGTCACCACCTCGTGGATCAGTATGCGATCGCCCGACATCTACGCAACTCCTTGAATTCGAAAGTCATCAGCATGTACCAACCCGCGCCAGACAGGCGGCCCTGACAGGCGCGAGGACTGCGGCGCCCAGGCCGCGCGATCGAGCACCGTTCCAGCCCACCACAGGGTCGGGCAGATCGGCATTGTCCTTGAACGGCAGTTCCAGGGTCAGCGACAGACACCCGAAGGTGTGGCCGACCCACTTGCTGGCAAGACGCAGGGAATCGGCCGTGTACTTGCCGGCCGGGTAACCGTGTCGCGTCTGGAAGTCGGGACTGGCCTCACGGAACCGCTCGGTGAAGAGCGTCTGCAGACGTGCCTGCTCGGTTGTGAAGCCGGGCAGCATTTCGGACCCGGCCACGAACACCCAAGGCAGCGCCTCATCACCGTGGACATCCAGAAAAAGGTCCACACCGGTGCGTTCCATGCACTGGCGGACCGCCAGCACCTCGGGACTGCGAGCCGCGTCCGGGGCCATCCACTCGCGATTCAGGTTGGCGCCTGCGGCATTGGCGCGCAGATTGCCGCGCACCGAGCCATCGGGGTTCATATTGGGCACGATGTTGAAGATGCACTCGCTGCGCGTGGCTCGCGCGAGCGCATCACTGGGGTCCAGCAAGCGATCGAGCAAGCCTTCGACAAACCACTCGGCCATCGTCTCGCCCGGATGCTGGCGAGCGATGACCCACACCTGATGCCGCGCAGTGCGTATATCGCCTATCCGAACCAGATCAAGGTCGCGCCCATCGACCGTGCGTCCCAGCACTTCAATCGTGACACCGGGGCTTCGACCGGCGCGACCGATGAGCGCCATATGGCGCTCCCAGGAGTAGGGTTCGAAGTAGGCATACCAGACACTGTCGTGCAGGCCCGAATGGGTGATCTCGAGGGCCCCATCGATGAACCGGGTGGGCACCCGGAACCAGTGCTCGCGGTCGTGGGAGGCAACGGCCTGATAGCCCTCCCAGCCCTGCGGATAGGTACACGCCGATGCATTGCCCAGCCGGATGACGCGCTGCTCGCCTCGCGCAGCCTGCACCCGAAAGTGGAACCATTGACGAAAGTCGCAGGCCGGATCGGTCGTATCGTCGCGCCGGATCGCGAGTTCAAGTGGGCCACTGGACCCTTGAGCGGCTGGCTCGACCACCTCGATGGCACCCGAATCAAATACGCTCGATACTTTCAATGCACTGGCCCCTTGCCTGATTGCCCGTTGGCCGGTGCGCGACGTCCACCGGATGCCTTATGGTAGCCTCCACCGGGGTCTGATGCGAAATGGCGTTACGCCCGTATGCCCCCGAACTGCAAGGATAGATACTCGATGGCTGAAACCGGCAAGCCGGCCAATCCGGCAAACACCTGCACCCCTGTGGATGATGCAGATCTGCGCGCCCGACTCACCCCGGAGCAGTACAAGGTCACCCGCGAGCATGGGACCGAACGCGCCTTCACCGGACAGTTCTGGGATCATCACGACAAAGGTACCTATACCTGCGTTTGCTGCGGCGAGCCCCTGTTTGACTCAACGACCAAATACGAGTCGGGCTCAGGCTGGCCGAGCTACTGGCAACCGGTCGATCCGCAGCAGGTAGAGACGACCGTGGACCGCAGCCACTTCATGGAGCGCACTGAAGTGCATTGCGCACGCTGCAAGGCACATCTGGGGCATGTCTTCGACGACGGACCCAAGCCCACCGGCCTGCGCTACTGCATCAACTCGGCATCGCTCGATTTCCGCAAGACCGAAGACTGACCCTCCAACGAAACCCGGCGCGCCCGCAGCAAGACGATGCGCGCCCTGAAGGCCCCGGACATACAGCGCATGAAATTCCTGTTCGATCTATTCCCGGTCATTCTCTTCTTCATCGCCTTCAAGGTGGCCGACATCTATGTCGCCACAGCGGTCGCGGTAGCAGCCACCCTGGCGCAGGTGGCTTACCTGATACTGCGCAAGCGCCGCGTCGAACCCATGCTGTGGGTGAGCCTGGTCATCATCGTCGTGTTTGGCGGCGCCACGCTGATCCTGCACGATGAGAACTTCATCAAGTGGAAACCCACCATCCTCTACTGGGCATTTGCGCTTGCACTCGGGGTATCCCTCACCTTCTTTGGCCGCAATCTGATCCGCTCGCTCATGGGCGCGCAACTCACGCTGCCCGATCCCGCCTGGCGCGCCCTCAGCTGGGCCTGGACGATCTTTTTCGCCTTCATGGGCGCGATCAATCTCTGGGTTGCGTTCAACTACCCGACCGAAACCTGGGTCAACTTCAAGCTCTTCGGAGCCACCGGACTCATGATCCTGTTCGTGGTCGGTCAGGGCTTCTACCTGGCCCGGGTGATACCCAGCGACGACCCCTCATGAAAAGCACCGCAGCGCAGATCGACGAACGGCTCCGCATGCTGGCTCCCATCGAACTCGAACTCATCGACGATTCGGCCCACCATGCCGGTCATGCGGGTGCCGCAAGCGGCGGCGGGCATTACAACCTTCGCATCGTGTCGCCCCGGTTTCAAGGCCTGGGGCGCGTGGCACGCCATCGCCTCGTCTACGCAAGCCTTGCCGATCTGATGGGCAGCGCCATACACGCGCTCGCCATCGAAGCCCTCACCCCCGAAGAATCTCCCCCCTCGAGGCCCTGATCATGAGACTGACCGCCCTGCCCCGCCCACAACATGACGAGCAGCACCACGCCATGACCGCCATCGTGGCGAGCATCGCGCTCGCGCTGGGAACCCTGTGCCTGCCCGTGCAAGCACAAAATGCCGCGGGTGCAAACCCGGCCGCAACCTCACCCGATCAGGGCGGACCGGTCGCGATCGTGAACGGGCATGAAATCCCTCGGCTGCGGGCCGATATTCTGGTGCGCCAGCGACCACAAAATGCCGGACCCGATTCAGCGCAACTGCGCACGATGATCCGCGACGAACTGATCAGTCGGGAACTGGTGGTACAGGAGGCCGAACAGAAAGGCATCCTGCAGCGGCCCGAAGTGGCCGAGCAGATCGAACTGGCCCGGCAGCAGGTGATTCTGGGCGCCTACATGCAGGAATTCGTCAAGGCCAACCCGATCACCGACGATCAGGTCCGCGCCGAATACGAGCGGATGCGCAAGGAAACCTCAGGTAGCGAGTACAAGGCGGCGCACATCCTGGTGAAGACTGAAGCAGAAGCCAAGGACATCATTGCCAAGATCCGCAAGGGCGCAAAGTTTGCCGACCTCGCCCGCCTGGCATCCGATGATCCGGGCTCCAAGGAAAACGGCGGTGATCTGGGCTGGAACGCGCCCACCACCTTCGTGAAGCCCTTTTCCGACGCGATGGTGAAGCTCAAGAAAGGCGAGATGAGTGAACCGATCCAGACCCAGTTCGGTTTCCACATCATCCGCCTCGATGACCAGCGCCCGCTCAAGGCGCCTCCTCTGGATCAACTCAAGCCACAGATCGACCAGCGCCTGCAACAGGCCAAGGTGCAGAAGCTGATTGCCGACCTGCGCGCCAAGGCCAAGATCCAGTAAGGAGCGGCCTCCAGCCCGTCGGCCTCGCTGACGGGCTGCCCTGCTGCCTGCGAGGGCTGAACGCTCAGCCCAGCGCCACCCGCGCATTGCGAAACATGCGCATCCAGCCGCCATCTTCGCCCCACTCGGGCGGATGCCAGCTGTGTTGAACCGAACGGAACAGCCGTTCAGGGTGGGGCATGAGCGCGGTGACCCGGCCATCGGCACTGGTCACGCCCGCCACGCCTCCGGGTGAACCGTTGGGGTTGAACGGATAAACTTCGGTCACCGCCCCCCGATTGTCGGTGTAGCGCAGCGGCACCCCGACGGCGCGTCGGTCTGCATCCTGCCGGAACAAGGCTCGCCCTTCGCCATGTGAGACCACGATCGGCAGGCGGCTGCCCGCCATACCCGAGAAGAAGATCGAGGCACTGGCCTGCACCTCGACCATCACCAGGCGGGCCTCGAACTGCTCGGACACATTGCGCACGAATCGCGGCCAGTGCGTAGCCCCGGGAATGATCTCGGCGAGGTTGGCCAGCATCTGGCAGCCATTGCACAAGCCCAGCGTGAACGTGTCGGCCCGCTCGAAAAAGCCCGCAAACTGTTCGCGCGCCCGATCGCTGAAGAGAATGGAGCGGGCCCAGCCCTCGCCGGCACCCAGAACGTCGCCGTAAGAAAAGCCACCGCAGGCCGCGAGCCCTGCGAAGTCGCCCAAACCTGTCCGCCCGCTGAGAATGTCGCTCATGTGGACATCGTGTGCATCGAAGCCGGCGCGATCGAAGGCAGCGGCCATTTCCATATGCCCGTTGACACCCTGCTCGCGCAAAATGGCGATCGCCGGTCGGGCGCCACGGCCGATGA
The DNA here is from genome assembly GCA_903829815.1 of uncultured Pseudomonadota bacterium. GTDB lineage: Bacteria > Pseudomonadota > Gammaproteobacteria > Burkholderiales > SG8-39 > CAIXPL01. The sequence goes on from CAIKRR010000029.1 coordinate 146,856, forward strand.
ACGGAGCGGCTATGTCATCGCTCGGATCGAAGCTCGGTTGAGCGCTCAATCCGGAATCCGAGTCATCAGCGAGCCGATCGAATTCGACATCGGCGCAAGCCGGGTTGTCACGCAAACGCTGCATCTGATGCGACACGCTCGACCAGGCCTGGAGCAGTTCGGTACGGCTGAACTGGACGAGGGTTCGGGCATTGCGCACGATGCGGATCTCGTCGCGGGCGTTGACGGAACCGACCAGCAGCGCCGACAGCCCCAGCGCGCGCGCGTCACCCAGGATAGCCTTGCGCCGGCTCGCTCGCACCTGAATGACCAGGCCAGCCTCTTCGGCAAAAAGTGCGGCCATCACCAGTTGCAGGTCGCGCCCGGCCATGACTTCGGGCCGACGCTCGCTGCCGTCGACATCACCGGCCAGCGCATCGTGCGCCAGCAGATCGACGTTCATCGAAACGCCCTGGCGTCCGGCAAACGCCATCTCGCAGACAGTGGCAAACAATCCCCCGTCGGAGCGATCGTGACAGGCGAGGATATCGCCGCTCGAACGCCATTGGGCCACGGCACGGTAGAGGGCAACCAGGTCCTGCGGACGGTCCAGATCCGGCGCCTCGGCGCCCATTTGCCCATAAACCTGGGCAAACACCGATGCCCCCATGCGATGCCGCCCGCGCGACAGATCGAGAAGAATGAGTTCGGTGCGCTCACCCACGAGTGCTTCCGCCTGCAATTGCGGCGTGAAGACCGCGCCCACGTCGGCGCAGGATGCAAAGGCCGATACGATCAGCGAAACCGGCGAGACCACCTCGTGCTCACCGGCTGCATCCTGCCAGGCGGTACGCATCGAGAGCGAATCCTTGCCTACCGGAATAGCCACGCCGAGAAGCGGGCACAGTTCGGCCGCCGCCTTCACCGCATCGAACAGGGCCGCGTCTTCACCCGGCACACCAGCGGCGGCCATCCAGTTGGCAGACAGCCGAACCCGGTCAAGCGCGACCGGTGCAGCCACAAGATTGGTGAGTGCCTCGGCGATCGCCATGCGCGACGCCGCTGCAGGATCGATCACTGACAACCCGCCCCGCTCGCCCATCGACCAGGCCTCGCCCAGGCGTGTGCCGTAGCCCAGCGTCGCCGCCGCACAATCGGCGACCGGCACCTGCCACGGACCCACCATCTGGTCGCGTGCGCAGAGCCCGCCCACCGACCGATCGCCGATCGTGATGAGAAACGACTTGCTCGCAACAGTTGGCGCACGCAGAACGCGAAGGCAGGCTTCACGCAACTCGATACCCGAATAATCCAGCCTCGCATGGGTCACGACGACGTGGGTCACATCGCGCGTCATCCGAGGCGGCTTGCCCAGCAACGTATCCATGCTCATCTGCACCGGGTGATTGCCCAGCAACGGGTCGACCACGTCAAGCTCGAGCGCTTCAGTGGTCTCGCCCAACACCGCAAACGGACAGCGCTCGCGCTCGCAGATGGTACGAAACTGCGCGAGGCGCGACGGATCGATACCGAGCACATAACGCTCCTGCGCCTCGTTGCTCCAGACCTCGCGCGGGCTCATGCCAGGCGCTTCATTGGGGGCAGCGCGCAGATCGATGCGAGCCCCACGGCCGGCCGAATGCACGACCTCGGGCACGGCATTGGACAAGCCACCAGCGCCCACATCGTGAATGGTAAGGATCGGATTGTCGGCGCCCAGTGCGGTACAGGCCTCGATCACCTCCTGGGCACGCCGCTCCATCTCGGGGTTGCCGCGCTGGACCGAATCGAAGTCGAGCTCGGCACTGTTGGCACCGCTGGCCATGCTGGATGCAGCCCCCCCGCCAAGCCCGATTGGCAGACCGGGACCGCCCAGTTGTATGACGAGCGCCCCGGCTGCGAGGCCGAGTTTTTCTACATGCCCGGCACGGATGTTGCCGACGCCGCCGGCGATCATGATGGGCTTGTGAAAGCCGCGGACCCGCCCGGCCACCGGTTGCTCGAATGTGCGGAAGTAGCCGCACAGATTGGGCCGACCAAATTCATTGTTGAAAGCGGCCGCTCCAAGCGGCGCTTCGATCATGATCTGCAGCGCCGACACGATACGGTCGGGCTTGCCGGCATCGAACTCCCAGGGTTCCACCGCGCCCGGAATACGCAGATTCGAGACGCTGAACCCGCACAACCCGGCCTTGGGTCGTGCGCCCCGACCGGTGGCCCCTTCATCGCGGATCTCGCCACCCGAGCCGGTCGAAGCGCCCGGAAAGGGCGAAATGGCCGTCGGATGATTGTGCGTCTCGACCTTGATGACCGAATGGGTCGGCTCGTCGATGCTGACATAGCGATCGCCAGCACGCAGCCAGCGGGCAACCCGCGAACCCTCCAGCACGGCTGCATTGTCGGCATAGGCGACCAGAGTGCCGTCAGGATTGGCCGCATGGGTGGTACGGATCATGCCAAACAGCGTTTCGCTGCGATCGACCCCGTCGAGGCGCCACTGGGCGTTGAAGATCTTGTGTCGACAATGCTCGGAGTTGGCCTGAGCGAACATCGTGAGTTCGACATCGGTCGGATCGCGCTGCATGTCACGAAATGCGGCATCGAGATAATCGATCTCGTCAGACGCAAGCGCAAGACCCAGCACCTGGTTGGCCTCGACCAGTGCTGCCCGTCCTCGGGTGAGCAGCGCGATCGAGCGCAATGGCTGTGCCTCGGGCACGTCGAACAAAGCCAGGGCCGCCTCGATCGATGGCCATATACCTTCGGTCATCCGGTCATGCACATGCGGCGCAAGCTGCGCTGCCGTGCCACCGATGAAGGTGTACTCGACCGCGCGCTCGATCCGCCTCACCTGGGGCAGGCCGCACTGACGGGCAATGTCGGTCGCCTTGCTGGCCCAGGGTGACAAGGTGCCAGGCCGTGGCGTGACGACAAGCCGCTCCAGACGCGTGGCGTTGGACTGCGCGGTTCGATCAGGCGCCGCACCATCGGCATCGGCACTGGCCAGCAGGCGCTCAAGCCGTACCCGAGCCTCGGGGCCAGGTTCGGTCTCGAGCGCGACCAGATGACGCGCGGTGGCGGAGCGCACGCTCAGGCCGGGGTGGGCAGCAGCAATCGTCTGATTCAAGCGCTGCAGACGCGATTCGGAGAGGGCTCGTTCACCGCCGAGCACGAGTAAATGAGCCATCGATCGAACCCGTCCCGAAGTCAATCCGTGATTATAGGGGGTCGGGCAGGCGCTGCCCCGCCTCGGGCACCCCGTACCCACCACCACCCGGCGTTTCGATCACGATCGCATCGCCAGCAGCGAGTTCGGCGCGATCGGACCCACCCAGGATCTCCACCCGACCATCCGAGCGCTCGACTGAATTGCGTCCGAGTGACCCGGGCTCGCCGCCTGCCATGCCGTAAGGGGGCAGGACGCGATGCCCAGACAGGATCGAGGCGGTCATGGCTTCAAGAAAGCGCAGCCTGCGCAACGCGCCGTTGCCCCCATGCCAGCGCCCATGGCCGCCCGAATCGGGGCGAATCTCGAAGGTCTCGAGCAGCACCGGGAAGCGCCACTCGAGCACCTCGGGATCGGTCAGACGCGAATTGGTCATGTGGGTCTGTACGACGTCGGTGCCGTCAAAGCCCGGTCCGGCCCCCGACCCCCCGGCCACCGTCTCGTAGTACTGATGCGTGGCATTGCCGAAGGTCAGGTTGTTCATCGTGCCGCACGCATTGGCCATCACACCCAGCGCGCCATAGAGCGCGCCGGTAATGGCCTGCGATGTCTCGACATTGCCTGCCACCACCGCCGCCGGATAGCGGGGTTTGAGCATCGAGCCCTCGGGAATAATGACCCGCAGCGGCTTCAGGCAGCCTGCGTTCAGCGGTATCTCGTCGTCGACCAGCGTGCGAAAGACGTACAGCACCGCGGCCATCGCCACCGCCGAAGGGGCATTGAAGTTGTTGGGCAACTGACCGGAGGTACCGGTGAAGTCGACGACCCCTTCACGTCGCTCGCGATCGATGGTCACCCGCACCTTGATCTGTGCACCGTGGTCCATGGGGTAGGTGAATTCGCCATCGTGCAGAGAACCGATCACCCGACGCACGGCCTCTTCGGCGTTGTCCTGCACGTGACGCATATAGGCATGCACCACATCGGCCCCGAAGTGATCGACCATGCGGCGCAATTCCTGCACGCCCTTTTCATTGGCGGCAATCATCGCCCGCAGGTCGGCCAGGTTCTGCTCGACATTGCGCACCGGATAGCGCCCGGACTGCAGCAGTTCGATCGTCTCGCGCTCGCGGAAGTGCCCTTCCTCGACAAGCAGGAAGTTGTCGATGAGAACGCCTTCTTCCTCGACCACACGGCTGTCAGGTGGCATCGACCCCGGGGTGATGCCTCCGATGTCGGCATGATGCCCGCGTGACCCGACGTAGAAAAGCACTTCGGGTGCAGCGCTTGCGCGGTGATCGAACACCGGGGTGATCACCGTGATGTCAGGCAGATGGGTACCCCCGTTGTAGGGCGCATTGAGCACGTAGACATTGCCCGGTCGGATGCGCCCGGCATTCTCGCGAATCACCGTGCGCAGCGACTCGCTCATCGATCCCAGATGCACCGGTATGTGCGGAGCATTGGCAATCAGGCTGCCATCGCGGTCGAACACGGCGCAGGAGAAGTCGAGCCGCTCCTTGATATTGACCGAGTAGGCCGTATTGGCCAGCCGCGAGCCCATCTGCTCGGCAATCGACATGTAGAGATTGTTGAAGATCTCGAGCATGACCGGGTCGACACTGGTGCCGATGGCAACCCGATCCTCGCGTGCGGTGACGCGGGAAACAAGCAATTCACCGCGGGCCGCCACCACTGCCTGCCAGCCAGGCTCGACGATGGTGGTTGCGTTGGTCTCGGCAACGATGGCCGGACCATCGACCCGATGTCCGGGCTCGAGCCGCGTCCGATCAAACACCGGCGTGGCGTGGGCACGGCCACCGGAGAACATCTCGACGCGATCGATCGGCTCGGCTGCCCGGCCCGGCGCCGAGACCTCCGCCGCTGAACCGAGCGTCGATTCAACCGTCTCGGCGGCACCAATCGCCTCGACCGAAACCGCCTCCACCATCAGCGCACGGCCTTCCATCAGGAAGGAATACCGGGTGCGATAGAGTTCCTCGAACCGTGCTCGCATCGCATCGGCACTGTCTGCCGCAACCACGAGTGCCGAATCGGTACCCTCATAGCGCAGATGGACGCGTTCGAGCACGGTGATGCTTGCAGCCTCCACGCCCTGTCCAATCAGATCATCGCTCGCCTCACGCCCGATCTGAGCCAGCGCCGAGCCGATGAGCAACAGAGTGTCCGGGCCGAGACGGGCCTCGATCGCGCGCTGGCGCAAGGCCGTCTGGTCAGCCAGGCCCATGCCGTAGGCCGACAGCACGCCCGCCAGCGGATGCACCAGAACACGCGTGATGCCCAGTGCATCAGCCACAGCGCAGGCATGTTGCCCGCCGGCACCGCCAAAACAGGTGAGCGTGTAGCCCGTGACATCGTAACCACGCTGAACCGAGATCTGCTTGATGGCATTGGCCATATTGCCAACGGCAATCTCGACGAAGCCCTCGGCGACTGCTTCGGGCGAGCGCGCCTGGCCGCCCTCGGCCGAGATGGCACGCGCCATCTCGGCGAAGCGCTCGCGCACCACCTGAGCATCGAGTGGCTCGTCGGCGCCCGGCCCGAAAACCCGCGGAAAGAACCCCGGCTGCACCTTCCCGAGCATGACGTTGGCATCGGTCACAGTGAGCGGGCCACCACGGCGGTAACAGGCCGGACCCGGATTGGCGCCCGCGGAATCGGGCCCGACCCGAAACCGGCCAGCCGCAAAATGCAGAATCGACCCACCACCGGCCGCGACCGTATGGATGCTCATCATCGGGGCACGCATGCGTACCCCGGCAACGAGCGTCTCGAAGGCACGCTCGAACTCGCCGGCAAAGTGCGAGACATCGGTCGAGGTTCCCCCCATGTCGAACCCGATGATGCGCGACTGACCCGCAGCAATCGAGGTACGCACCGCGCCCACGATGCCTCCTGCCGGCCCCGACAGGATCGAGTCCTTGCCATGGAACTGGCGCGCGTCAGCCAGGCCACCGCTGGATTGCATGAACAGCAGTTTCACACCGGGGAGTTCGGCCGCCACCTGATCGACATAACGCCGCAGGATCGGCGACAGATAGGCATCGACGACCGTGGTGTCGCCGCGCGGCACCAGTTTCATCAGCGGCGAGACCTCGTGTGACACCGAGATCTGCGCAAACCCGATTTCGCGGGCGATCGCTGCAGCACGCTTTTCGTGCTCGACATGACGATAACCATGCATGAAGACGATGGCGAGCGACCGCAGGCCCTCGGCATGCAGGGCGATCAGATCGGTGCGCAGCCTGTCTTCGTCCAGCGGTGTGATCAGGCGTCCGTCGGCGCCGATGCGCTCGTCGACCTCGATCACCCGACGATAAAGCAGTTCGGGCAAAACGATGTGCCGGGCAAAGATCTTGGGCCGGTTCTGGTAGGCAATGCGCAGCGCGTCGTGAAACCCGCGCGTGATGGCGAGCGCCGTGGGCTCGCCCTTGCGCTCGAGCAGGGCATTGGTGGCCACCGTGGTGCCCATCTTGACCGCCGCGATGCGCTCGACGGGAATGGGCGCCCCGGCCGGCACCTGGAGAAACGACCGGATGCCGGCAATGGCCGCGTCGCGGTACTGCTCGGGGTTCTCCGAGAGGAACTTGGCCGTTGCGAGTGTACCGTCGGGCCGCCGCGCCACGATATCGGTAAACGTGCCGCCACGATCGATCCAGAATTGCCAATGATCCTTCATACTCGCACCTCGTAAGCAAGGGCGCGATTATCGGCCTACTGCCCCCCCCGCCACAACCGGTCAATCGACCCGGCACACCCCGCACGCTGCGCGGCGCCCCCTCGGGGACACCGCGGTACCGCATTCGGATACGGCGACGCCTGAGGGCGGCGCCAACGAAAAGCCCTCTGAACGACACACGGACTGTCTTTCTCATGCGAACCGCCGACTGGCTGCGAATGACTCTGCTGGCCGCCATCTGGGGCCTCTCCTTCCTCTTTCTGCGCATGGCTGCGCCCGTGCTGGGGCCTGCTCCCACCGCCGTCAGCCGCCTGCTGATCGGTGGTGGGCTGCTCGCCCTGTATGTGCAACTGCGCGAAGGCGGCATCGACCTGCGTGCCCGGTGGGGCCACTACGCCCTGCTGGGGATGCTCAACTCGGGCTTGCCCTTTCTGCTATTCAGCTTCGCGGCCCGGAGCCTGCCTGCCTCGTACCTGATTCTTCTCAACGCGACCACGCCCTTGTTTGGCGCCCTCGTCGGCGCGGTCACGCTGGGCGAACGACTCGGCGCACGACAACTCGCAGCACTCACTTCGGGCATGACGGGCGTAGCCATCGTGGCCGGGCTGGGTCCGATTGCCATCGGCCTTCAGGAACTCCTGGCGATCGTCGCAGGCCTCGGGGGCGCCGCCTGCTACGCCCTGGCAACGATCCAGATCCGCCGCTCGGCGATACGCCATTCGCCCAACACGCAGGCGGCCATGAGCCAGATCGTGTCAGGCATCCTGCTGCTGCCGCTGGTCGCCGCAGCGCCGCTGCCGGCCGCGCTGCCGGCGAGCGCGATACTCGCCGTGCTGGGGCTGGGCGTGCTGTGCAGCGGCCTTGCCTACATGCTCTATTTCAGACTGGTGGTTGATGTGGGCCCCAGTCGCGCCCTCATCGTGACATTTCTCAGTCCACCCTTTGGCATCCTCTGGGGCTGGATGCTGCTTGACGAGGAGATCACGCTGAAGATGCTCGCCGGTACCGCACTGGTGCTCGCGGGCACCATCGGCAGTCTCGGCGGCAAGCGCACGCAGCCCTCCCGGTAGAATATGGCGTCAACTCCAACACGGCCGACAATCATCATGCCCACACTCGCATTCCGCCTCGAACCCCTCGACGCACCAGCCCGTACCGAACAGGTCACCATCGGCGAATTCGTCATTGCCGGCTGGACCGCACGCGACATGGCTGCCGTGCAGCACCACATCGATGAGCTGGCAAAACTGGGAGTACCGGCACCATCGAGCGTGCCGCTCTTTTATCGGGTCGCTGCCTCGCAGGTCACTCAGGACGCCACGGTGCAGGTTCTGGGTGCCGATTCCTCGGGCGAAGCCGAACCGGTGCTCTTCAGCCACGGCGGCGAAATGTGGTTGACAGTGGGCTCCGATCACACGGATCGCAAGGTCGAGACCTACTCGGTGGCGGTATCCAAGCAGATGTGCGCCAAACCGGTTGCTGCAACCGCCTGGCGTCTGCGTGATGTCCAAGCGCACTGGGACCAGTTGATCCTGCGCTCGTGGATCACCGAAGGTGGCGCCAGAGTGCTCTATCAGCAGGGGCCGCTCGCCGCGATGCGCACCCCAGGTGATCTGGTGCCGCGCTATTGCGCCGGCGCAAGCGCGCTGCCCGATGGCGTGATGATGAGCTGCGGCACACTCTCGGCGATTGGCGGCGTCCGTGCGGCGCTCGACTGCCACCTCGAAATCGAAGATCCGGTCGCCGGCCGGGTGTTGCGCCACAGCTACGCACTCACGGTGCTGCCTGTGATTGCCTGAGGCGCGCCCCGTCCGAACAACACCATCGTATCGCACGCGCCCGCCTGGCCCCCAATGATGGAGCGACTCGATGTCGTGATCGCGGGTGCCGGCGTGGTCGGGCTGGCGATCGCCCGCGCGTTCGCGATGGCGGGGCGCGAGGTGTTCATCGTAGAAGCAGAAGCAGCCATCGGCACGCAGACCAGTTCGCGCAATTCCGAGGTGATTCATGCCGGCATCTACTACCCGCGTGATTCCCTCAAGGCGCGCCTGTGCGTGAGAGGCCGGCAGCAGTTGTACCGCTATCTGCAGGCAGAATCGATCGAGTACCGGCGCTGCGGCAAGCTGATCGTTGCCACCGAAGAGTCGCAACTCGCCAGCCTTGAACAAATTGCCGCGCACGCCCGTGCCAACGGGGTCGATGACATCGTGTGGCTCGACGGCCGCGAGGCGCAAGCCCTGGAGCCTGCCCTGCGCGCAGTTGCGGCGCTGCACTCGCCGTCGACCGGCATCGTGGACAGTCACGGTTACATGCTGTCACTGCTGGCACAGGCCGAGGCGCATGGCGCCCTGCTCGCGCTGCGAAGCACTGTCACCGCTGGCCGGGTCACCGACGAGGGCATCGTGCTGGACATCCAGGGCGACGAATCGATCAGCGTACGCGCGCGCACCTTTGTCAACAGCGCCGGTCTGCAGGCCCCGGCCCTGGCGCGATCGATCCACGGCATTGCGCCACAATCGATTCCACAAGGCTGGTTGTGCAAGGGCAACTACTTTTCGCTCAAGGGCCGTTCACCCTTCTCGCGACTCATCTATCCGGTACCTGAGCCCGGTGGTCTGGGTGTGCATCTGACCCTCGACCTGGCGGGTGCTGCCCGCTTCGGACCCGACGTACAGTGGCTGGATGGCGCCCTTGATTACACGGTAGACCCAACGCGCGGTGAACGCTTCTATGGCGAAGTGCGCCGCTACTGGCCTGCCTTGGCCGAGGGCCAACTCGAACCGGCCTACAGCGGCGTGCGACCAAAGGCGAGCGGCCCGCACGAGCCCGCTGCCGACTTCATGATCAGAACGCGATCCGATCATGGCGTTGCAGGCTACATCGGGCTCTACGGCATCGAGTCGCCAGGCCTGACGGCCTCGCTGGCTATCGCCGAACACGTGGTCGCACGCGCAGACGAACAACGGGCCAACCCCCTGAGCGAAAGGGCCGGCCAGCAGGTACAGTGACACCATGACCCTGCGCTCCCTCCTCGATCGTTTTTACATGGCTTGCGCCTGGGGTGCGGCCCTGTCGATTGCCGGCATCTTTCTGCTGATGCTCATCCAATCGCTCGGGCGCGAGCTGGGCTTGCAGATTCGGGGGGCCGATGACCTCGCGGCCTGGCTCTGCGCAGCATCGGCATTTCTCGGACTGGCCCATACCTTGCAGGCCGGCGAAATGGTCCGGGTCGGCCTGTGGATCGACCGACTCGGCCCGCGCTGGCAGCGCCGCATGGAAATCACGGCGCTGGTGGTGGCCTCGACATTTACCGGTTGGGCTGCCTGGGCAGTCGCCAATTTCGTGCATCAGAGCCATGAACTCAATGAGTTGACCCAGGGCCTGATCATCGTGCCGATCTGGATCCCGCAGTTGTCGGTGGTGATCGGCATCGCCGCCCTGTTCATCGCATTGCTCGACGAACTGGCATGCGTGCTGGCAGGCCATGTGCCGCGCTACCGTCAGGCGGCAGCCGAGCGGGCGGCACGGGGCGAATTCGGCGAGCGAGCATGAGTGCCATCGCGATCACCGCCATCCTGCTCGGGCTGATGTTCGTGCTGCTGGCCGCTGGCGTCTGGATTGCCCTCTCGCTCGCCATCACGGGCTGGTTCGGTCTGGTCTTCTTCACCGGCAGCCCACCCGATTCCAACCTCTTCACCGCGTTCTGGGGCACCACCGCATCGTGGGAACTGGCCGCCCTGCCGCTCTTCATCTGGATGGGGGAAATCCTCTTTCGCACCCGATTGTCAGAAGAGATGTTCGAGGGGTTGTCACCCTGGATCGGCTGGCTTCCGGGGCGTCTGATGCATGTGAACATCCTCGGCTGCGGGTTGTTTGGTTCTGTGTCGGGCTCATCGGCAGCCACCTGCGCGATGATCGCCAAGGTGGCCTTGCCCGAACTGAAACGTCGCGGCTACGACGAGCGCATCTGTCTGGGCTCGCTGGCTGGCGCCGGCACCCTCGGAATACTCATTCCGCCATCGATCACCATGGTGGTCTATGCGGTGGCAGCCGACGTGTCGATCATCCGAATCTTCCTTGCCGGATTCCTGCCCGGCGCGTTGATCATGTTGCTCTACTCGGGCTACATCGCGGCCTGGTCCCTCGCCCACCCGGAACGCGTGCCCGACGATGCGGTGACCATGACCCTTCGCCAGCGGCTCTACGCCTCGCGTCGACTTGCGCCCTGCCTTGCTCTCATTGGCTTCGTCATCTGGGTGCTGGTGGCGGGCTATGCCACCGCCACCGAGGCGGCTGCCTTCGGCGTGCTCGGATCGCTGGCCATCGCCGCCTCAGGCGGGTCACTGAGCTGGAGCGCGCTGCGCGACAGCCTGATGAGCGCGATGCGCCTCTCGGCGATGATCATGTTCATCCTGGCCGGAGCCGCACTGCTTACCAAGGCCATGGGATTTACCGGCATCCCGCGCGGACTTGCCGAATGGGTAGGCTCGCTCGGCCTGTCGCCCTTCATGCTGATCGGGGCACTGACCGTGGTGTACATCGTGCTGGGCACCGCACTCGATGGCATCTCGATGATCGTCCTCACCACCGCGATCGTCATTCCCATGGTGCAGCAGGCCGGATTCGATCTGGTCTGGTTCGGCATCTTCATCGTGATGCTCGTAGAGATCGCCGAAGTCACCCCACCGGTGGGGTTCAATCTTTTCGTGCTGCAGACGATGAGCGGGCGCGATAGCCTCTACGTGGCGCGCGCCGCGCTGCCCTTCTTCTGGCTTCTGGTACTGGCGATCGCGATCATTACGGTCGCGCCGGTGATCGTCACCTGGTTGCCCGACCTCGTCATGAATTCGCCCCCGCCGGCACTGAAGTAGGCAGCCGCCTGCGCCAGGATGAGATCCTGCATACCTGGCACCTTGTACCGCGTTTTTTACCTTGCACCTTGCACCTTGCACCTTGCACCTTGCACCTCGCACCTCGCACCTCGCACCTCGCCCTTCGTCTATCGCCCAAGCCTGGAGCCTGCCTCGATGCCTTCCGCCACCGCCCGACCGACCAGCACCAACCCACCGACCACCCGTGCCCTGAAACTCGCGAGCATCGGTTTGATGGCCGCAACCCTGATGAGCGCCCTGCCCGCCCGGGCTCAGACCCGCTGGGACCTGCCGACTGCCTATCCGCTGTCGAACTTCCACACGGTGAACATCGAGCTCTTTGCCAAGGACGTCGACCATGCCACCAGCGGACGACTGAAGATCACGGTCCACCCTAACGCATCGCTGCTGAAGCTCCCCGAGATCAAGCGAGGCGTGCAGACTGCACAGGTACCGGCAGGCGAAATCCTGCTCTCGGCACATGCCAACGAAGATCCGCTGTACGGGCTCGATGCCGTCCCGTTCCTCGCCAGCAGCTACAAGGATGCAGCGCGACTGATGCGCGCGTCGCGCAAGGCCCTGGACGAGAAATTTGCCCGTCAGGGGATGCGTCTCCTCTTCCAGACGCCCTGGCCACCACAAGGCATCTTCTCCTCGAAGCCGTTGTCGAGCGTTGCCGACCTCAAGGGCTTGAAGTGGCGTGCCTACAACCCCGCCACGGCACGCATCGCCGAACTTGTCTCGGCCCAACCCGTGACCATCCAGGCCGCCGAACTCTCGCAGGCGCTGGCAACTGGCGTGGTGCAGAGCTACATCTCATCGGCGGCCACCGGCTATGACACCAAGACCTACGAAAGCCTGAAGTACTTCTACGACACCAAGGCCTGGTTGCCGCGCAACGCCGTGCTGGTCGGACAGCGTGCCTGGGCAGCCCTTGATCGGGCCACCCAGGAGGCGGTACTGCGCAGCGCGGCCGAGGCTGAAACACGCGGCTGGGCACTGAGCGAAGAGAAGGCACGCTGGTACATGGAACAACTGGCACTCAAGGGCATGAAAGTGGAGGCCCCGAGCGCCCAACTCAACGCCGACATGAAAAAGGTCGGCGAGGTCATGACCGCCGAATGGCTCAAGACCGCGGGCGCAGAAGGGGAAGCCATCCTCACTGCCTACCGGCGCTGAGCGCCCGACGGGGAGGCACCGCGTGACCTTTGCGCCTGTCTTCACGGTTGCTGGCGCACGAGCCATCGAGGCTCGTGCGGCCGCGATCGAGGCGAATGCGTCCCCTGCAGCGGCCACACGGCATGGCGGGTCGCACGCAGAACTCTCTTTGATGTCACGTGCGGGCGCAGCGGCAGCACGCTGCGCAATCCGGCAGATGGACGCAACGCGGCCAGGGAGGGTCCTTGCCGTGGCGGGTCCAGGCAACAACGGAGGCGACGCCATCGCGGCAGCGAGCGTGCTGCGTGCGCAAGGACTGCCCACCGAGGTCCTTCTGGTGGGCGACGCAGCACGACTGCCAGCGGATGCCGCAAACGCTGCAAGGCACTGGCAGGCGGGGGGTGGCACCTTTCTCCAACGAGTGCCACACACTTGCCCGACACTCATTCTCGATGGCCTCTTTGGCATCGGCTTGAGCCGAGCAATCGATGGCGACATGGCCCGGCTGATCGAGGCCATCAACCAGCTCGCCGGCCCGGTCCTCGCGTTAGACGTCCCGAGCGGCATCCAGGGCGATTCGGGGGCGATCATGGGCTGCGCCATCCGGGCAGCAGCAACCATCACCTTCATCGGCCTGAAGCCGGGCCTGCTCACACTCGACGGCCCCGATCATGCGGGCGTCATCGAAGTTGCATCCCTCGATCTGTCACCGGACACCCTGGGCAGCGCAGAGGGCATTCTGATCGACCACACGGTGCTCGCGCAGATTCCCACGACACGACCGCGCAACTTCCACAAGGGTCATGCCGGCACGACAAGCGTGCTGGGCGGTGCCAGCGGCATGGTGGGAGCGGCTCTGCTGAGCGGCCTGGCCGCGCTGCGCCTGGGTGCGGGCAAGGTACTGGTCGGGCTACTGGGCGACGACTGCCCGAGTGTCGACGCGACGACCCCTGAACTCATGCTGGTGCCCCCTGCCATCGCCCTCTTGCAGGCCGATGTCATCGCAGCAGGGCCAGGGCTTGGCACTTCGCTGCGGGCACGCACCCTGCTTGCACAGGCGATTGCGCGGGCGGTACCGATCGTTCTCGATGCCGACGCCCTCACTGTCATCGCACGCGATCCCCGATTGCAGGCGGCGGTGAGCGCACGCACGCAAGCCACGCTCCTCACGCCCCACCCGGCCGAAGCAGCCCGCCTGCTGGGCACCGAAACAGCGCGTGTACAGCACGATCGGCTCGGTGCTGCGCAGCAACTGGCGTGTCGATTCAACGCCACCGTGATACTGAAGGGCAATGGCAGCATCGTGGCTGCACCGCGCAAACCCTTTGCGATCATCGGCTCGGGCAACCCGGGCATGGCGGCTGCGGGTATGGGAGACTGCCTGACCGGAATCCTTGCCGCGCTGCTGGCCCAGGGTGCCGACCCGCTGGATGCCGCACGCGCCGGTGCCTGGTTGCACGGCGCGGCAGGCGATCGATGTGCCGCGCGGCTTGCCCCGATCGGCATCAGCGCCACCGAAGTCGCCAACGAAGCCCGCCACCTGCTCCTGTCACGCTGAACTCGAAGGAAACCGACATGTCCGATCCGATTGCCATCGGCTCAGAGCGCTTTCTCATGCGTGCATGGCGCCTTGCCTGTCCGTACTGGGCTTCGGAAGAACGTTCGCGCGCCTGGTTGCTGCTGCTCTCGAGCGTGGGTCTCACGCTCTTCATGGTGTGGATCGACGTACTCTTCAATACTTGGCAGAAGGACTTCTACAACGCACTCGAGGAGAAGAACGAGACCGACTTCTGGGCCCTTCTCGGCTGGTTCTGCCTGCTCGCTGCCATCATGATCACGGCGGCGGTCTACCAGCAATATCTGCAACGAATGCTCGAGATGCGCTGGCGTGCCTGGCTGACCAGTCGCTACACCAGCACATGGCTGAGCGGCAACACGTTCTACCGGCTCGAACTCGATCGGAGTACCGACAACCCCGACCAGCGTATCGCCGAAGATATCCGCACCTTCACCAGCGGCCTTCTCAACCTGTCGCTCGGCCTCCTCAATGCGGTGGTCACGCTGGTGTCGTTCATCGGCATCCTGTGGATCGCTTCGGGCCCATTGTCCGCAGCGATCGGTGGGGTGACGATCACGATTCCGGGCTACATGGTCTGGGCAGCATTGCTCTACGCGGCGGCAGGCAGTGCCATCACCTGGATGCTGGGACGCCCGCTGGTACGCCTGTCCAACGAACAACAGGCGCGCGAGGCCGACTTCCGGTTCGGACTGATGCGCTTGCGCGAGAATGCTGAAGGCATTGCGCTCTATCGGGGCAGCGAGGTCGAGCGCGTCGCAAGCCAGCAACGATTTGGCCAGGTGCTGCACAACTGGTGGAGCCTGATCCGGACCACCAAGCGACTGCGCTTCTTCACCATCAGCTATGCCCAGGTGGCCATCGTCTTTCCCTTCTGGGTCGCAGCCGGACGATTCTTTGCGGGCCAGATGACACTGGGGCAACTCATGCAGATCAGTTCGGCCTTCGACAAGGTCCGCGAATCGCTCTCCTGGTTCGTCACCACCTACGCCGAACTGGCCGACTGGAAGGCCAGTGTCGACCGCCTGCTGAGTTTCCATGATGCGGTACAAGCCCGCACAGCCCACGGCGAGGCCGGACTTGCGATCGGCACGACCGATGGCGACGCAGCGATCTCGGGCTGCGCGGTCACGATACGCATGCCCGACGGACGGGTCGTGATGGCGTCCACCGATTTCACGATTGCGCGAGGCGATCGAGTGCTGCTCACCGGCGCCTCTGGCAGCGGCAAGAGCACCTTCTTTCGCGCACTCTCGGGTATCTGGCCGTTTGCCAGCGGCACACTCCGGGTGCCAAGCGACGCACGACTGCTCTTCCTGCCCCAGAAGCCCTACATGCCGATCGGGTCCTTGCGCGCCGCCGTGGCCTACCCAGAACCCCCGGATCGCTTCGATGACAGCGCCATCGTCACGGCACTGGGGCTGGTTCAACTGACGCCATTGGCAGGCGCACTTGGGGCCGAACGCAACTGGGCGCTCGAACTGAGCCCGGGCGAACAGCAGCGTCTTGCAATCGCGCGAGCCCTGCTCTGCCGACCCGACTGGCTGTTCCTCGACGAGGCCACGGCTTCACTGGACGAAGCCATCGAGCGCCAGATGTACGAACTGCTCGAAGCAAAATTGCCTGACACCACCTTGGTGAGCATCGCGCATCGTCCGCAGGTAGCGAGGTTCCATCAGCGACACTGGCATCTGGAATCGGCGACGCTGCAGATCGATTGAACGAAAGCCGGCAGCGACTTGCCCACGACCGACCTGATGCCGGCGGCGCCCGGTTGCCTAAGCGGTCGGCAGAGCCGCCACCGACACCGTGGCTGGATAGGGGTGGAGCATCGATAGCGGGACACTTCGTCCCGGTGACTGCACGATGCGCACATGCTCGCGACGCAGCCCGCGCGCATGCAGAAGGCCGCAGGCGTGAGCAATCATGTCGACCTCGCGGTTCATGCCCTCGGCGTAGTGGGCGGCACGCTCGGCCTTGTCCTCCACCACCAGGCCGCGCTGCAGGCGCGGGTTGTGCGTCGTCACCCCCACCGGGCAAGTGTTCTGGTGGCATCGCATCGCTTGAATGCATCCGAGCGAAAACATGAAGCCTCGCGCGGTGTTGACGAAGTCGGCACCGGCTGCAAGCGCCCATGCAACCTTGGCCGATGTGACGAGCTTTCCCGAAGCCACCACCCGAACCCGGGCACGCAAGCCAGCCCGAATGAGCGCATCGACCACGATCGGGAGTGCTTCTGCAATCGGCAGCGCGACATGGTCGGCCAGTGCCTGAGGCGCTGCGCCCGAGCCTCCTTCCCCCCCGTCGATCACCAGAAAATCGGGCGCGGCCGCAAGACCTCGGCGCTGGACTGCAGCGCACAGTTCATCGACAAACTGCGTACCGCCAACCGCCGTCTTCACGCCGACAGGCTTGCCGGTGACCTCGCGCACATGCATCACGCGATCAAGCAACTGCTCGACATTGGCGATGTCGTGGTGGCGATTGGGACTGATCGAATCTTCGCCCGCCGGGATGCCGCGGATGAGCGCAATTTCGGCGGTGACCTTGGCAGCCGGGAGTACCCCGCCCTTGCCGGGTTTGGCGCCTTGCGACAACTTGATCTCGAACGCCCGCACCTGGGCGTGGGCCGCCAGTTCGCGCAGACGGCTCTCCGAAAGGGCACCATCGGCATCACGTACGCCATAGTGGGCAGTGCCTATCTGCATGATCAGGTCGCAGCCACCCTCGAGATGATAGGGAGACAACCCACCCTCACCGGTGTCGAGCCAGCATCCGGCCTGAGCCGCGCCGCGCGAAAGGGCACGCACCGCCGGGGCCGAAATGGCACCAAAGCTCATGCCGCTCACATTGATGACCGACCGAGCAACAAAGGGTTGACGGCAATAGCCCTCGCCGATGACAAGTGCCGGCGTCGCGGCACGATCTTCTTCCAGCACTGGATAGGGTGCATTCACGAAGATCAAGGCACCGGGCTGGTCCAGATCATAGGTCGAACCAAACCCGATCACCCCCCCCTCACGCTTGGCCAGGCGGTACACCCAGCTGCGAGTGGCGCGATTGAACGGCAGTTCTTCCCGATCATTCAGAAAGAGGTACTGGCGCAGGTACTCGCCGAGGGCCTCGAAGGCGTACCGCAGATGCCCGACAAGAGGGAAGTTGCGCAGCACCGCGTGACGCTTCTGCGTGATATCGCGCACGAAAAGCACGACCCCACCCAGAGCAAGCCCGAAGACGGCCAGCACCACCAGTCCATGCAGCAAAGCGTCAAGCATGACGCGTCAGAACGAGGCGCTCAGTGCAGTACCCGTACCGGGACATCGTCGGGATCGTCCGGTTGGCCACGTTCTATCTCCTCTTCGGTTGCCGGACGCACGCCGACCACCTTGCAACGAAACCGGATCGCGATGCCCGACAACGGATGATTGCCGTCCAGTACGACCTGCCCGTCGGCAATTTCGGTCACCGTGTAGATGCTGTCATCGTCGTCATCTTCGCCAGGGACACCTTCGAATTGCATGCCCACCTCGAGCGTATCGGGAAATGCCTCGCGCGGTGCCAGGCGCACGAGCTCATCATCGTAGTCGCCGAAGGCATCCTCGGGTTCGAGTTCGACCTCGAGTGCATCGCCGGGCACCTTGCCCTCGAGCGCCGCCTCTACGGCCGGGAATATCTCGTCGTACCCGCCATGCAGGTAGGAAAGAGGCTCAGCCGATGCTTCCAGCTGATTGCCGAAGAGATCCCAGATCTCGACTTCGAGCGAAACGACGTAATCTTTGGCTATGTTCACGATTGTCCTGCGCCGTGCGGGTGAGTTCGCGCTCATGGTAAACCACTTTCATTTAAGCTTCGCGCGCCTCACTCACCCGGATTGGACCTGATGACAGCCACCTCGCACCCACCCAGCCGACGCCGCGCCAGTGGGGTACCGGACACGCCGCCGACACGCGCGAAGGCCCAGCCCAGTGTGGGCAGCGTGCTCCGCTGGGGCAGTCAGGGCGGGCCTGCGCTCTTCATGGAACGCTGCTGGCATCGACGTTCAGCGCTGCTGCGCGGCGCACTCGAGGAGGCTGCATCGGTCATCGATGAGCCGACGCTGCTGCGCCTGGCCGGGCGAGACGACGTCGAATCGCGACTGGTGATACGCGAGGGCCGCCAGTACACGCTGGAGCATGGCCCCTTTACCCGTGCGCGCTTCCGCCAGTTGCCGCCACGCGACTGGACACTGCTGGTTCAAGGACTCGATCACCATGTGCCCGCGGCCAGCCGGCTGCTCGATCACTTCCGCTTCGTCCCCCAGGCGAGGCTCGACGACGTGATGGTGAGTCTGGCCGCGCCCGGCGGTGGTGTCGGGCCCCATGTCGATTCCTACGACGTATTCCTGCTGCAAGGTCCGGGACGCCGTCATTGGCGCCACGGCCGGCAGCGCGACCTGTCGCTCGACCCCGATCAACCGCTCAAGATCCTGCGCCACTTCAAGCCTTCGAACGATGACATTCTCGAGCCGGGCGACATGCTTTACCTGCCGCCACACGTCGCGCATGACGGGGTGGCCATCGACCGCTGCATGACTTTCTCGATCGGGTTTCGAGCCCCTGAGGCAGGCGACGTCGCTCGCGGCTTTCTCGAATATCTGGCTGACCAGACCGACCTCGCCGGACGCTTCGCAGACCCGGGGCGCGCAGCGACATCACACGCCGGGCGTCTCCCCCCCGACCTGATCGACTGGATTGGCTCGACGATCGGACGCATCCGCTGGCGCCGAAGCGACATCACGCGCTACGCGGCGGAATACCTCAGCACGCCAAAGCCACAGGTCCTTTTCGAGCGTCCGCACGCCCCCCTCGAGCGCAAACCTTTCCTTGCCCAGGTGAAACGCGCGGGCATCCGACTCGATCCGCGTTCGATCCTCCTCTATAAAGGGCAGACGATCTACCTGAATGGGACAGTCGTCGACCCGGTCGACAAGGCGCATGTGCAGTGGTTGCACCGGTTTGCCGACCACCGCCGTGCCCAAGCCCCCCCGGGGCAGGCTCTGGATGAATGGATGCACGTGGGCTACGAGTGTGGCGAATTGTTACCCGGAGAGGCCTGATCGCTGCTGCGCAGCAAATCCAAGGTCGCGCTGATACAATACGACGCTGACCTTCGGGTATGCGTGACTTCTGGCAACTACTCGATCGGCTCTGTCATTCAAATTGAAATCACAGGAGATGCCTTCATGAAACTCGCCCTCACCGCTGCCGCTGTCATCGTCGCTCTTGGTCTTGCTGCTTGCAGCAAGGAAGAACCGAAGCCCGCCCCTGCCCCTGCCCCGGTTGCAGCACCGGTCGAAGCACCAAAAGCTGAAGCGCCTGCCCCTGCCGCAGATGCCGCTGCGCCCGCCGCCGAAGCCCCCAAGGCTGATGCCGCTGCTCCGGCCGCTGACGCCAAGAAGTAATCGTCCCACAGCCTGCTCGCAACCTGAATCCCGCGACACTACGGGCCGCAGGTTGCGAGCAGGCTGCAGTGATCCCGGTTTCGGTCTCGAACCGCTCGAGCGCACCGATACGAGCACCGACAAGATCACCTCCTAGCGCACCTCGCGCCAGTCCAGACCTGTTTTCTGATCAGCGACGCCGACCCAGGCCGGATCGCAGCCCATGACCCCGGCAAGTGCTGCCTGAGCGAGTTCAGGGCGATTGTTCGACGCGCTCAAATGCGCCGCCACCAGATGCTGCAGCCGTGATCGATCGATCGCACCCAAGAAATCGGCAGCCTGCGCATTGCTCAGATGTCCCAATGCGCCGCCTACGCGCTGCTTGAGCCACGACGGATACGGGCCATGCGCCAGCATCGCAGCGTCATGGTTGCACTCGAGCACGAGCGCCGAGAGCCCGCTGAACGCGGACTGCACATGCGCAGTCGGTGCACCGATATCTGTCAGCACGCCAAGACGAGCTGCGCCATCAGAAAGCACGTACTGCACCGGCTCGCGCGCATCATGCGGCACCGGAACAGGTTGCACCTGGAGCGACCCGACCGCAAAACCGGCATGACTGTCAATGACAGTCACCGGCAATGCCAGGTCGTGCAACCCGGCAGCACGCGCCGTACCCCAGGTCACGAAGACGCGAGTGCCGTGCCGGCGTGAGAACGCCGCCACGCCACGCACGTGATCATCGTGCTCGTGGGTAACGAGAATCGCATCGATGTCGGCCGGCGACAAGCCGAGCCCCGCCAAGCGCGCCTCAGCCAGCCGCGGCCCCAGACCACAGTCGATCAGGATGCGACTCGAACCGCACTCCACCAGCAGCGCATTGCCGGCACTGCCACTGGCCAGAGAGGCAAACCTGAGCACGAAGCGATACCGGCCTGCCGTTCCCTGAGGCCTAGCGCAACTGCCCCTGCAGCAGCGAGAGGATGCGAGCGGCCGCCGCGCTGGTATCCGGACGAGACTCGTTGTCGAGCACCCGCACCTCAGTCAATTGCTCGCCACTCTGACGCAACTGGATGCGGTACTGCTCAGCCGCGGGCTTCTTGGCGCCATCACGCCAGAAGGCCAGCGAGGACAGAAAACCGTCTGACTGCTTGGGCGCCTCGTTCTCGTTCATGTCGACAAAGCGAACCCGATATTGCGCGGCCGCACGATCACGATCTTCGACCGAAAATCCGACTCGATCAAGCACGAGCCCCACGCGCCGCCAGGCGCGGTCCAGCGAGTCATTGACCTGAAGGTAGGACTGCTCGGAGGCCCCTGACACGACGCGCGCACGATCGGCATCGGTCGCGGGCGCCGCGCTCGCAGCGACCGCTGCCCTCGCTTTCCCCTCGTCGGACCCAAGACGTACCATCAGGCGATGCAAGAACTCCGACTCGAGTCCCGGATCGACAGGACGCAACTCCCACAAGGTCTTGCCTTCATTGCCCAGACCGGTCGCGACCGGCTTCTCGACCATGCCACGGTGGCTGATGTAGACCTCGGTCGTACCGGGCGAGGCACCACGCTCCAGACGAGTGCGGTACTTGTCGCGCTCACCGGTCGAGTAGATGGTGTCGAGGTATTTGCCCAGCAGGTCGCGGATGCCACCGCCCGGCAACTTGGCACGATTCTCGGCCCAGTCGGTTTCGATGATGCCCAGATCGGCCGACTCGACCTTGAGCAGAAACCCGTTCTGTTGCCAGAATTCGCGCACGATCGGCCACAGCACCTCGGGTGATTGCGGGACCACCAGCCAGCGTTCTGTCCCGGCCCGCTGGATGCTGATCGGCCCTGCTTCGGGCAGCACGCCCGACTCGCGTTGCGCAACCGCCGCAGAAGGCCCCTTGCCGTAGGCCGACGCGTTGACGGCGCCGCTGGCCACCAGATCGGGGACGGCGTAGCGGTCGTCGCGCCCGGGTCGAGTCAGATCAGGCGGCACTTCAAGCTGCACCCCCTTGGCACCATCGCGCGCCTTGTACTCGGCACCCGTACTGCCCATCTGAAGGCAACCGCTCAACAACAATACGCCAGGGAGTACACCGACGATGGCCAGACCACGAACAGGCTGCACGATCAAGCACCTCATGCCGAACGGCCATCGATGACCCGCAGGGTGGGCGCAGGTTGAGCTGCCTGATCCATGGCATCGCGCACGACGGCGTGAAACTGTGCAGCGAGCGGCGTGAGCGGCAAGCGGATGCCGTTTTCGATCAGGCCCAGTTCTGCCACCGCCCATTTCACCGGAATGGGGTTGGCTTCGACGAACAACCGGGTATGCAGGCCCAGAAGCCGCTCGTTGATCTCGCGGGCACGCAGTACATCGAACGCAGCCGCAGCGGCGCACATCTGGCTCATGGCGCGGGGCGCAACATTGGAGGTGACCGAGATGACGCCATGGGCCCCCAGCAACAACAGCGCAAGGCCACTGGCGTCATCGCCGCTGTACACCTTGAACCACTCGGGCAGCCGGCGCAAGAGGTCGGTGCCGCGCTCGATGTTCCCGGTTGCATCCTTGATGCCGAGGATATTGGGCACCTCGGCCAAGCGCAGCACGGTGTCGTTGTGCATGTCGGCGACAGTGCGCCCCGGCACGTTGTAGAGAATCATCGGCAGATCGACCCGCTCGGCAATCGTCCGAAAATGCCGATAGAGCCCCTCCTGCGAGGGCTTGTTGTAGTACGGAACAACCGAGAGGCACGCCTGGGCACCGGCCTTGCGCGCAGACTCGGTGAGTTCGATCGCCTCGAGAGTCGAGTTGGCCCCGGTGCCGGCAATGATCGGGATCCGCCCTGCCGCATGTTCAACCGCGACCCGGATCAGATGCTTGTGCTCGTCAAAATCCACCGTAGGCGACTCTCCGGTGGTTCCCACCACCACGATTCCGTCGGTGCCTTCAGCCACATGCCAGTCGATGAGGCTGCGAAACCGGGCGAGGTCCAGTCGGCCGTCCTCGAACATCGGCGTTACGATGGCGACCAGACTGCCTTGGGGAAGCGATTGAGCCATGGGGCCCTCCAGAGAAATTGCACACGAGGTGCACCGATCGCGGGGCGGCACTCGGCCCGACCCAACGCCACGCGAGTTTAATGGATTTGGTCAGACGCCAGCGGCGGAAGTTCGGGACCGCCACCGGGTGCCAATGCAAGCAATCGTTGCACCACACGGGGCACGGTCCCTTGGCGAAGCCCTTGCTCGAAGGCAAGCACCCGGAAATCGGCAAAAGCCTCGAGGAGTTCGCCCTCGCGCAACAGGAAGGCCGGACTCGAGGGCCTCCCGTACCGCTCGTTGCCTGCCATGAAGGTTTCATAGATCAGGAGCCCCCCCGGCCGCAATGCGGTTGCCAGCACGGGAAAGAGCGGGCGGTGCAGGTAATTGGTGACCAGCAGCACGTCGAAACTGGCTGGAGCCAGCGGCCAGGGCGCGGCTTCGATATCGGCATCGAGCACCTCGATGCCCGGAATCAAACGCAAGGCTTCGAGCGCGGCCGGCGCCCGGTCGATGGCGCTCACCCGGCAACCGCGCGCAGCAAGCCAGCGGGCGTGGCGACCATCGCCGGCCGCCACATCGAGCACCCTCAGGCCTGCCACGAGCAGATCTGAATGCCGGAGGACCCACGTCGAGGGCGCGCTCATCGAACCTGGCGCCTCAGCCATTCAGGAACAGAACACGGTATTGGCCAATTCGAGCAGCATGTCAGGCTGCAGCCAAGCCCTGAAGGTCACAGCAAGCACCACCGCCAGCACGGCAAGGCCGGTGGCCTGCCAGAATCGCAGCCAACTGCGCGGTGCCGGCGACACTTGCCGATCTGCGCGAGAAACGCCACCAGCGGCAAGGATGTTGAAGGAGCCCATGACACTATTGTAGGGTTTCGCCCGTCCCACTGCACGCGCCGATGCGGAGTACACTGCGGCCTCCAGAAAATCCCTCGGAGATCTGCAGGTGAAAATTCTCTATTTCGATGACTTCAAGCTCGGCATCCTCAAAGGAGACCGTGTGGTCGATGTGTCAGCCCTGGTGAGCGATATCCCCCACACCGGCCCGCACAATCTCATCAGCGGCCTCATCGAGCGATTCGCCGAGTACCGGCCGAAGATCGAAGCGGCCGTCGCCGCCGCCCAAGGCGTCCCACTGGCATCGGTGCGAATTCGCCCGCCGCTGCCCAAGCCCGGCAACATCGACTGCATGGCCGTGAATTACATGGAAGACGGCACGCTGAAAGAGCCGCCGCCCATCAACGCCTTCCACAAGTCGCCCAATGGCGTGATCGGTCACGGCGACACGATGGTGCTGCCTGACATTCCTGCCACGATCTTCGAAGGTGAAGCCGAACTGGCTCTGGTGATCGGCAAACGTGCCTCCAATGTGCCCGCTGCCAAGGCGATGGACTACATCTTTGGCTACGTCAACTTCATCGATGGATCAGCGCGCGGTCTGCAGCCCCCGGGCAACACCTTCTATCAGATGAAGTCACGCGAGACCTTTGCCCCCATCGGTCCGTGGATCGTGACGGCCGACGAGATCCCCAACCCGCAGAACCTGGAGGTCAACCTCTGGGTCAACGGGCAGGTGAAGCAGCACTTCAACACGAGCGACATGGCGCACAAGATTCCGCGCTGCGTCGAGTTCGTGAGCTCGATCCACTCGCTGGAGCCCGGTGACGTGATTCCGACCGGCACCAACCACCGTGGTCTCAATGCCTTCATGGATGGCGACACGGTGGAACTCGAAGTCGAGGGCTGCGGCCGCCTGTCGATCAAGATTCGCGACGACCTGAAACGGACCTGGTCGCGCGAAACCCGTCTGGATCGCCAGCAAAAGGGTCTCACCACCCCCGTGACGACCCCGCAACTGACCGGCAAATACTCGAGCGCACAGTAAAACCCGAGGGCTGACCTGAAAGGTCTCAGGTCAGCCTGTTTCGCCCCGATTCGAAGCAGGGCCCGTCAGACGCGTACGGTAACCGCCTCGATCACGCGGTTTACGTCATGATCCTGCATGCCAGGCCATAGCGGCAGGCGAAGAACCCGTTGCGCGAGGATTTCAGTCCTTGACAGGTCGCCACCAGCGCGGCCGTGCCTCATGCCGGCAGGTGACGAGTGTAGCGGTACGTAATGCGACACCGGTTGTACCCCGGCCCCCCTCAGCGCCCCAACCACCGCCTCACGGTTACGACCGGGCGGCAGGATCAGGTAGTACATGTGAGCATTGTGCTGGCAGTTGTCCGGCACGATGGGGCGACGCAATCGACCATCGGCCTCGGTTCGCTCGAACGCTTCGTGATAAGCATTCCAGATCGCCATGCGCGCCTGCGTGATGGCGTCTGCGCGCTCGAGCTGAGCCACGAGCAAGGCGGCCACGAGCTCGCTGGGCAGGTACGACGAACCGACCTCCTGCCAGGTGTAGCGATCGACCTCACCGCGCAAAAATCGGCTGCGATCGGTGCCCTTCTCGCGAATCATCTCGGCCCGCGGGCCAAGCGCATCGTCATTGACCAGCAGTGCCCCACCCTCGCCTGCCACGATATTCTTGGTTTCGTGAAAGCTGATAGCGCCGAGATCGCCCATGGAACCGAGCGGACGGCCGCGATACGACGCCATCACGCCCTGGGCAGCGTCCTCGATCACGCGCAAGCCATGCCGTCGCGCTATCGACATGATCGAATCCATTTCGCATGAAACCCCGGCGTAGTGCACCGGCACGATCGCGCGGGTACGCGAAGTGATGGCCTCCTCGATCAACGTTTCGTCGATATTGAGGGTGTCGGCTCGTATGTCCACAAACACCGGTACTGCGCCTCTCAGGGCAAAGGCAGCGGCCGTGGAGACGAAGGTGTAGGAAGGCATGATCACCTCGTCACCCGGAACGATATCGAGCAGCAGCGCCGCCATCTCCAGCGCAGCCGTGCACGAGTGGGTCAGCAAGGCGCGCGGCGTCGAGCACCGACTCTCGATCCAGGCATGCACTTGCCGGGTGAAGGGCCCGTCTCCTGCCAGACGCCCACTGACACAGACCTCGTTCAGGTACTCCAGTTCTCGCCCGATCAGAAACGGACGATTGAAGGGTATCGAATGCATCATGATCCACCCCTCCAGGGCAGCCGTGGCAAGCGGCAACGGCAATAAGCGCTCATGCCAGCGCAGTGGCAGTCGCAGGGGCAGGGGCAGGGACGGGAGATTCCATCGCTGTCCTCAGCGTCGCTGCCAGTTGCACCATGAAAACCTTGCGCTGTCCTCGCAAGTGAGAGACGAAACGCGATCGACGGTCCTGATCGGTGACCGAGATCTGCCAGTTGTCGCCCACCCGTTCAATCTCAGGCGCATAGTTGTAGAGGGCATCTTCGAGTATCGCGACCTTTATGCCCTGATATCGCACATGCTTGCGTTGCCCTGCCATGAAGGCACGGCCAAACATCACCATCAAGGTGTGAGGCTCGCCCCACCACGACATGAAGTGCTCGCGAACCCGCCCCTTCAAGGCGCCGTATTCTTCAAGCGCATCATGCTGAAACAGGTACTCCATCTGCTGCATCCATGCGCCAAAGAAACGGCTCGTCGCCTCACTGGAACGGGCAAAGAGCACGCCCCCGTTGATGATCGACATCAGCGAGTTCAGCGGCACGCCGCGTTCGCTGTACTTCAGGTCGGGATAGAAGGTGGCAGGAAACGCAAGGTCGAAATCGCTGCCGAACACATCGTCGAGCGCACGATTGAGCAGGATGTCGATATCCATGAAGACGAGATCGACCTCCTCACCGTGCTCGAGCAGTGCATCCACATATTGCTTCTGTACGCGCAACCGGTCGTACATCAAATGCCCGTGACGGATATCGGCATGCCGCACCAGCGTGAGATCGTCCGGCAACCCCGGCGCATCAAAGGTCTCATCGGTCACAAGCACCACCGGACATTGGGGCATCACACGACGAATCGATTCGACGCACAGCACCAGCATCTGCGACGGGGCCAGAGCGGCATCGGGATTTCCGAGTTCAGCCTGGAGACGCTTCTCACGATCTTCGGTGAAGAACAACACGATATGCGGAGGGCGGCGGTGGCGCTTCATCTGGGAAGAATGTCCTCTGGTTCGAGCGATGGCCTCGAGGCATCAGCGTCGCCCGGACAGTCAGTGCCCGCAGGGTCGCGCCAACACCTCAAGACAGATCCGAAAAGTCTGCCAGCGCAAACACCAACCGAAGCCGCATGCAGCCGAAATCTCGACAGGCAAGTGTCGAAAAAATCACGCTGTATATCCCCTTGCGTGACCAAATACGCAGATCGTCACCGTGCCGATCGAGGTGGCTGGTGCCTCTGCCGAGCAGCAAGACTTCCAGGCACGCGGTCAAAAGCAGCTAGAATTGCGCTCCCTCTCCGTAGTTCAATGGATAGAACGAGTGCCTCCTAAGCGCTAGATACAGGTTCGATTCCTGTCGGGGGGACTTCGGGCCGCATGATGACCATCAGAACAGTGCCCGGGGCTGCGTTATCATCAGGCGCAGATCAAAGGCGTGCCTCCTGGCACCCCCACCCGTCGATCACCGCGCCAGACGAGCGACCCAGCCATGAAATTCTGTTCGAACTGCGCCCATCCGGTCGTGCACCAGATCCCGGAAGGGGACAACCGACTTCGCCACATGTGCGTTTCATGCGGCGTCGTACACTATGAGAACCCCAAGCTCGTGGTGGGTTCCATCCCGGTATGGGGCGAGCAGGTACTGCTGTGCAGACGCGCGATTGAACCGCGTCACGGGTACTGGACTCTGCCGGCCGGCTTCATGGAAAACGGCGAGTCAACGGCCGAAGCGGCTGCCCGCGAGACGCTCGAAGAGGCAGACGCCCGTATCGAACTGCTCGATCTCTACACGCTCTATTCGATCAGCTACGTCGATCAGGTACACGTGTACTACCGGGCACGGCTGCTCGATCTGAACTTCGGCCCAGGCACCGAAAGCCTCGAAGTGAAACTGTTCGACGAAAGCGACATTCCGTGGGATGACCTTGCCTTCCGGACCGTGCAGATCACCCTGCGTCACTTCTTCGATGACCGGCGAACCGGCAGATTCAGCCTGCACACCGGCTCACTCGACCCGGTTCGCTGAGCGAGGTTTGCCCGCGTCGGCACGAGCGTCTGCCCGCGCTTGCGCCCGAGCACGGGCTCGATCGACAGCCCCCCGAATGACAGCCATTCGAGGATCGGTCACCGACGGGCTGATCGCACCATCAACACTCGGCACACCGTGGATATCGGCGCCAGCGGGGCCTGCATTCGACCCTGAGCCACCGGGGGCTGCGTCCACCCGTGCCCCAGGACCATCGAACCGGCCAGGCACGGCCTTCCCAAGCCCGAGCCGCTCCGCTCGCGCCCGCTCGCGTCGGCTCGCCTCATCAGCCACCTCGACACCCCAGACGACGCCTGCCGGGGCAGCCTCGAACACGATGCAATCGACCGGACATGGGGGTGCACACAACTCGCAACCGGTACACCATTGGGTAACGACGGCGTGCATGTGTTTGGCCGATCCGACGATGGCATCGACCGGACAGGCCCGAATGCACAAGGTGCAACCGATGCAGTCGGCCTCGATGATGCGTGCCAGCCGCCGCGGGCTCCCGAGGGCTCGGACAAGCGCAGG
The DNA here is from genome assembly GCA_903829815.1 of uncultured Pseudomonadota bacterium. GTDB lineage: Bacteria > Pseudomonadota > Gammaproteobacteria > Burkholderiales > SG8-39 > CAIXPL01. The sequence goes on from CAIKRR010000029.1 coordinate 175,396, forward strand.
CTCGCCAGGCGGCGGCATCAATCGGGGAGAAGACACGGGCGTTCAGCCTCCGTCGTGATCGTGCATGGGCTGCCACTGACCGTCATGGAGCGCCTCGATCGGCCGAAACCGCGACTTGTAGGCCATTTTACGACTGTCCTCGATCCAGTAACCCAGATACAGCCAGGAAACCCCGATGCGGCGGCAGTATTCGATCTGCCACAGGATGTTGTAGGTGCCCAGACTGGCCTGCTCCATGGCTGGATCGAAGAAGGTATAGACCGAAGAGAGCCCATCGGCCAGAAAATCGATGATGCTCACCATTACGAGACGATCGCCATCGCGGAACTCGACCAACTGGGTATTGACCCGGCTCTGCAGCAGGAAGTGCGAGTATTGGTCGCGACTGTCCTGATCCATCCCACCGCCGGCATGACGGGCGGCCTGATAGCGCAGATAAAGCGCGTAATGCTCGAGCCGGAAGCGCAGGCTGGTGATGGTTGCCTCGATCCCCTGGTTTCGCGTACGTGCCCGGCGTTGTGACCGCGAAGGTCTGAAGCGGGCGACATCGATACGCACCGGCAAACAGGCTTGGCAACTGTCGCAGTGCGGCCGATAGGTGAAGATGCCGCTGCGCCTGAAACCGGCACGCACCAGATCGCTGTAGATCTCGGTGCCGATCAGGTGGCTGGGCGAAGCAACCTGTGAACGTGCGGTATGCCCGGGCAGGTAACTGCACGGATAAGGCGCAGTCACATAGAACTGCAGCGCAGCGTGAGGAAGATCGTCAAGCCTTGACATCGGGTGGGCATCATCCAGCGGTACGGCGACGGGCGCTCAGGTCCTGAGGTCGCGTACGTCGAGTCTGGAACTCACGTAGGACCACCGATCGCCTTTCGCAGGGCAGTCTACCAACTCCTCGAGGGCTTGCAAGAAGGTGTCGCGCGGAATCTGACGAGCCCCCATCGCTTCCAGATGCTCGGTGTGCATCTGACAATCGATCACCTGAAAGCCGGCATGGTGCAGATAGCGCGACAAATGCACCAGAGCGATCTTGGACGCATCAGGTACCAGACTGAACATCGACTCGCCGAAGAAGACCCGCCCAAGGGCCACCCCGTAGAGGCCGCCAGCCAGCCTACCGTCGACCCAGGTCTCGATGGAATGCGCGAGGCCCGCCTCGTGCAGTTCAAGGTAACCCTGCTTCAGTTCCGCAGTGATCCAGGTGCCCGCCTGTCCTTCGCGCGGTGCCGCACAGGCCTCGATCACATCAACGAAGCAGGTATCGAAGCGCACTTCGTAGGGTCGGTTTCGCAACACCTTGGAAAGCGACCGGGTGACACGGATATCGCCCGGATAGAGCACCATGCGCGGGTCCGGACTCCACCATAGAATCGGATCGCCCGGCGAGTACCAGGGAAAGATGCCGTTCCGGTAAGCTTCGACCAACCGTCGCGGCGACAGGTCGCCACCAGCCGCGAGGAGCCCGTTGGGGTTATCCATGGCGAACTCGTTGGGCGGGAAAGGGGCGTCGCCCTGAATCCAGGGAATCATCGCAGGTTGGATGGTAGATCTTCCTTCAGCATGCACCCCAAAGGGCTCCGGCAGGCGTGCACTTGTCACACTTCCATTGATGATATCGCAACGATGAACCCGCAAAAACGCCATCAGATCTTCTCGCGCCTGCGCACTGCCAATCCGGAGCCGCGCACCGAACTGCTCTATGACTCGACCTACCAGTTGCTGGTGGCGGTGATCCTCTCGGCACAGTCGACCGACCGCGGCGTGAATATCGCGACCCGAGGCCTGTTCAAGGCTGCGCGTACCCCGACCGAAATGGTGGCACTGGGGCTCGAAGGCCTCGAGGCGCATGTAAAGACCATTGGTCTGTATCACAACAAGGCAAGGAACATCCTCGCAACCTCGCAGCAACTCATCGATCTTCACGGCGGCGCAGTGCCTGCCGAGCGCGAAGCCCTGGAAGCCCTGCCTGGGGTCGGTCGCAAGACCGCCAACGTGGTATTGAACGTGGCCTTCGGCCAGGCCGTGATGGCCGTGGACACCCACATCTTTCGCGTATCCAATCGGACCCGCATCGCCCCCGGCAAGACCGAACGTGCGGTCGAAGACCGTTTGGTGAAATTCATCGCACCCGAGTTCATGCAACATGCCCACCACTGGCTGATACTGCTGGGACGCTATGTCTGCAAGGCCCGCCGCCCCGAATGCTTCCAGTGCCCTATCGCCGATCTGTGCGAGTACCGTGCGAAGACCCCCGCCCCGGCAGCCCCCGCTGCCCGCAGCCCCAATCGACCTGACTGAGACCCCAGCGGATGTTCAACCCGACACGCGACCAGGTACGCGCCTTCTTTCGTGGCACGCTCGAGAAATATCGGCAAAAGGCCCCCCTCGAGGGACTCGAGCAGGTCGCGGCTGCCCTGCTCATCGACCACCCCGAATATCACCCGCTGATGCAATCATCCGATGCGCCGATCGCTCCGAGTGAGGCCAATCCGTTTCTGCACCTGTCGATGCACCTGGCACTCGAAGAGCAGTACGCCATCGATCAGCCACCGGGTGTGCGGGCCGCGCTTGACCAACTGAGCCACCGGCATGGGCAACACGAAGGGCGCCACGAGGCGATGGAATGCCTCGGCGAGATGCTGTGGCGATCGCAGCGCGACAACGCCCCACCGGACGCAGGGGCCTACCTGGAAAGCCTGCTCACCCGTGCCAGCAAGGACTGAGAGGAACGGCCTGGATAAACCGCATCGCGCGACCGCCCATCGATTCTGAGCAGCGACCGCAAGCAACCGTCAGGGGCGCAGGCGTCACCCGCTTGCCGACCGATCAGCGAATGACCTTGAGAGGTCCTTTCTGCGATGCAAACCAGGCGGCCAGGTCCTCGATCTCCGCGACGGAGAGAGGCTGCGCCATGCCGGCCATGATCGCATTCTTGCGAGCACCCGACTTGTACTGCTTCAGTGCCTGCACGAGATACTCCTCGTGCTGCCCCGCCAGACGCGGATAGTCGGGAAAGGTCGCGACCCCTGTGCCATCGACACCATGACAGGCACCACAGACCGCCTTTGCCTTCTCGCCACCCGAGGCCGCATTGCCGGCCTGCGCATTCACACCGACGACGAGACCGACTGCCATAGTGACGAGCATCGCCAGGCGACGTGCTCCCGAACGATGAACGGCAACGCTGTGCAACTTCGACATGGAACCTGTCACTCCGATCACTGGATTGTCACTGGGCCTTGGCGGCCGCGTAGTAGGCGGCCAGATCGGCCATATCCGTCTCGGACAAGCTGCCGGCAATGGCGCGCATGCTGGGATGGCTGCGCTCGCCTGCCTTGTAGGCACGCAACGCGCTGATCAGATAGCCCTCGCTCTGTCCCGCGATCAGGGGCACTGCGTAGACCACCGGATAGGCTGTGCGGTAGCCAGGGATGCCATGACAGCCTATGCACATCGAATTCTTGGCCTGGGCACGCACCACATCGCCCTTGGCGGCAGCGGTTTCCGCCCAGGCAGCAGAAGGCACCGAGACCAGCGCGGCCAGCGCAAGGCTTGCGGCAAGCAAGGAGAGGCGAGATATCCCAGGGGGCAGGCTGGAGAGGATGGACTTCGAGTGCATGGTGACTGGCGCAGGCTGATTGAGTTATGCCCTCGATTGTACCCGAGCCCCCCGACATGGGCAAAGCCCATACAATCGCGACCCGGGCATCGATCACATCGACCAATCCCTGAGATCCAGGGTGCCCCCCCACCGACCTGTCCGGAGATGTCGCATGCGATTTGTTGGGTCTGCCGATTACGTAGCCACCGAGGACCTCAAGCTTGCCGTCAACGCCGCCATCACGCTGCGCCGGCCACTGCTGGTGAAGGGCGAGCCTGGAACCGGCAAGACGATGCTGGCCGAACAGGTTGCCGCCACGCTGGGCCTGCCGCTGCTCGAGTGGCATGTCAAGTCGACCACCAAGGCGCAACAGGGGCTCTACGAATACGACGCGGTCTCGCGGCTGCGTGACTCGCAACTCGGTGACAACCGCGTGCAGGACATTTCCAACTACATCGTGCGCGGTACCTTGTGGCAGGCGTTTGCGAGCGAGACGCCCGTCGTCCTGCTGATCGATGAGATCGACAAGGCCGACATCGAGTTCCCCAACGATCTGCTGCGCGAAATCGACCGCATGGAGTTTCATGTCTACGAAACCCGCGAGATGGTGCGTGCACGCCACCGGCCGCTCGTATTCATTACCTCGAACAATGAAAAGGAGTTGCCCGATGCCTTTCTGCGACGCTGCTTCTTCCACTACATCCGGTTTCCCGACCGTGAGACCCTGGCACAAATCGTCGAGGTGCACTTCCCCGGCATCCGCAAGGAACTCCTGCGCGAGGCGCTGGAAGCCTTCTTCGAGGTGCGCGACACCCCAGGACTGAAAAAGAAGCCATCGACTTCGGAATTGATCGACTGGCTCAAGCTGCTGCTGGCCGAGGACATCTCACCCGAAGTCCTGCGTTCGAAAGATCGCAAGACCATCATCCCGCCGATGCACGGCGCACTGCTCAAGAACGAGCAGGACGTGCACTTGTTCGAGCGACTGGTGTTCCTGTCGCGCCAATCGCGCTGAGTGCCTCTGCGAGAGGCAACTCAAGACCATGCTCATCGACTTTTTCCTCACGCTGCGCCGGCACCGTTTGCCGGTGTCACTGAAAGAACACCTGATGCTGATCGAGGCGATTCGGGACGGCATCATCGGACCCGATATCGATGCGTTTTATCTGCTTGCGCGCGCTGCCCTGATCAAGGATGAGTCGCTCTACGATCGCTACGATCTGGCTTTCGCCGAGTATTTCAAGGGGGTGCAGGCACTCACCGGCCTCACCGCCGACATTCCGCTCGAGTGGCTGCGCCGGCAGGCCGAACTCGAACTGACCCCCGAGGAGCGCGCGCAGATCGAGGCCATGGGTGGTTGGGAAAAGCTCATGGAAACCCTGCGCAAGCGGCTCGAGGAACAGCACGAGCGCCATCAAGGCGGCAACCGGATGATAGGCACTGCCGGGACCTCCCCGTTTGGTGCGTTCGGGTTCAACCCCGAAGGCGTGCGCATCGGTCAGGATGCATCGCGCCATCGGCGTGCGGTCAAGGTCTGGGATCAACGCGAATTCCGCAACCTCGACGGCACCGCAGAACTGGGCACTCGCAACATCAAGGTGGCGCTCCGGCGCTTGCGCCGTTTCGCTCGCGAGGGTGCTGCCGACGAACTGGACCTTGAACACACCATCAGCGGCACCGCGCGAAATGCAGGCCTGCTCGACATCCAGATGCGCCCGGAACGGCGCAACGCCATCAAGGTGCTGCTCTTTCTGGACATCGGCGGCTCGATGGATGACCACATCCGGCTGTGCGAAGAACTTTTTTCGGCAGCCCGCAGCGAGTTCAAACGTCTGGAGCACTTCTACTTCCACAACTGCCTCTACGAGCATGTCTGGAAGGACAACCGGCGGCGCCTCTCGGAGCGCACCCGCACGGTCGACGTGCTCAACAAGTACGGACATGATCACAAGGTGATCTTCATCGGAGACGCAACGATGAGCCCCTACGAGATCCTGCAACCGGGCGGCTCGCTCGAGTACGCCAATGAAGAACCCGGTGCAGCCTGGCTCAAGCGGGTTCTGGACACCTGGCCTCGAACGGTCTGGTTGAACCCGGAACCCGAGGAGCTCTGGGGCTATCGTCAGTCGGTTGCCATCATCCGCGACCTGTTCAAGGGTCGAATGTTCCCGACCACGCTGCAGGGGCTGGAACAGGCCATGAAAGTGCTATCGCGATAGAAATCCATCGCCCGCACGGCGCGCCGGAAACGGCACCACCGTGCGGGTGCGATCGAAGCGCGCCTCGATCTGGGCAGCTGGCAGCGGCATTGCCAGAAGCGCCCCCGACCAGGCATCGACACCCAGACCGCGCAGCAGGTCGAGCTCCGCGCTCGTGCTCACACCATCGACAGCAACCCGCAGACCAATCGCACGGGCAAACTCGATGCTCGCCCGAAGCATCACCCGCCCGGCCAGATCCTCACGGGCTGAACTCAACCATTCGGGGCCCAGCCTCACGCCGGTGAGCGGGAGTTGCCGAAGGTACCGACCGGTCGAGTATCCGCAGCCAAAGTCGGTGACGACCACCGAACAGCCCTGCTCCCGCAAGCCGCTCACGATCTGACGACTCCGATCCAGATCGGTTACCAGCACCGACTCGCCGATCGCAAACTCGACATGGCGTGGTTCGATCGCATGGCGTACCAACGCGGTGCGCACCGTATCGACAAAGGCCAGCTCGAACTGACGCGCGGCGAGGTCGAGGCAGACCGGCACTCCGAAGCGCGACTGATCGGCCCAGGTCCGAATCTGGCCAAAGGCTGCGTTGATCATCCACTGATCGATGAGTCTGCCCAGACCGATCTGGTCGGCCACATCCATGAATTCGGCCGGAGCCACTGAATGAGCCCCGACGCGATTCCAGGTCAGGGACGCGCGCAAGCCGCCCAGTGCATCTGAGGGCAGGTCCCATGCCGGTTCATACAAGGAGACAAACTCGCTGCGCAAGGCCGAACGTCGCAGGTCACTCTCCAGACGCGATCGAACCAGCGCCCGTTCATTGGTCTCGGCAGAAAAGAATTGCCAGGTGCGACGGCCCTGCGCCTTGGCTGCATACATGGCCGAATCGGCATTGCGCAGCAGCGCCTGTGCGTCGGCTGCATCGCCCGGAAACAGACTGATGCCGATGCTCGCATTGGCCGTGACACGATGGCCCTCGAGCACGAACGGCGGTGCGAGGGCCTGCAGAATCTTGCCAGCGACGTGTCCAGCATCAACCGACGCACGCAATCCGTTGAGCAGCACCACGAACTCGTCGCCGCCGATGCGGGCCAGCGTATCCTGCCGTCGTACCATTTGGCTGAGCCGGTGAGATGCCTCGCGCAGCAGGATGTCGCCAACCGCATGACCCAGCGTATCGTTGATGCGCTTGAAATGATCGAAGTCGATGAATAGAACCGCCACCTGACGGCCTTCGCGTGCTGCCGTGGCGAGGGCGGTGTGGAGCCGATCATCGAGCAGGAGTCGATTGGGGAGGCCGGTGAGCGCATCGTGCATCGCTCGCTGCCGGCTCGAGTCCTCGACGCGCTTGCGTTCCGTGATGTCGAGCAGATGGACCACTTCGTGGCGCCGGCCATCGAGGAGGCATTCGGCCGAAGTACGAAGCACGTCACGCCCCTCGCCGTTGGCTGCAACCACGCGCCAATTGTCCTGACTGCCAGCGGGCGACCCGACCCGATCTGCCGCGGCGTCGGGGGAATCTTCGGCCGTATGGGTGGGCGTCGTGCGCCACAGCCCCAGTTCACCGGGCGTGCAACCGATTGCCGTCGCTGCCGGATGCCCGAAGTAGCGGACCCACGCGGGGTTGACGGCAACCAGCCGACCCGAATGCAGATCGACGACATGAATCGGACATGGCGCGGCCTCGAATGCAACCGCACCCAGCCTGCTCAGGTCGTGCATTGTGTTGCCCAGTTCCACTGGTCACCCCCAGATGCCCGCGCCAGAAGCATTACGCATCTGGCAAGCCCGCGCAGCGACAACATACCCACACAGGGGCAGAAGTCGCCGCAAACAACCGGACAACTCGAAGTTCATCGTAGCCTGAATCAAGGCCTGGTGCGACAGGCGAGCCGCCAAGGCCTTGCACAGGATCAACTGCCAGTGTTCGCCGAGTCCATGACCTGCGGTGCCACCTGCACCACCTCCTCGATCGTGGTGTCACCGGCGGCCACCTTCATCGCACCACTCACGCGCAGGCTCTTCATGCCCTCGCGAAAGGCCTGTTCACGAATCGATGCAATGTCGGCACCGGCCGCTACGCGCTTGCGGATCTCCTCGGACATGACCATCACTTCATAGATGCCGCTGCGCCCGCGAAAGCCGGTCATGCGGCATTCGAGGCAGCCCACTGGCCGGTACAAGGAGAGCGGGGGTTGCGAGACCCAGGGACGCACCAGTTCCTGCCACGGCACCGCCGCCGGATCACGGCTATCGTAGCTTTGGGTGCTGCGACAATTGCGACACAGGGTACGCACCAGACGCTGGGCCATCACGCCGAGGATCGTGGCATTGAGCAGATAGGGCGGCACACCCAGGTCGATCAAGCGCGTGATCGCCGATGCCGCATCGTTGGTGTGCAGCGTCGAGAGCACCAGATGCCCGGTGAGAGCTGCCTGGATTGCCATTTCGGCTGTTTCCAGATCACGGATCTCGCCCACCATGATGATGTCGGGGTCCTGACGCATGAGAGCGCGCACGCCTTGCGCGAACCCCAGATCGATCGCCGCGTTCACCTGCATCTGGTTGAAGGCCGGCTCGATCATCTCGATGGGATCTTCGATCGAACAGACATTGACTGCATCCGAGGCGAGAGCCTTCAAGGTCGAATAGAGCGTCGTCGTCTTTCCCGAGCCGGTGGGCCCGGTGACGAGGACGATGCCGTGCGGGCTCGATGTCATCTGCCCCCACCGGGTCTGGTCCGATTCGGAAAAACCCAGTTCCACGAGATCCTTGACCACCACCTCTGGATCGAAGATGCGCATCACCAGCTTTTCGCCAAACGCCGTGGGCAGTGTCGACAAACGCAACTCGACTTCGACACCGCCGGCCGTACGGGTCTTGATGCGCCCATCCTGCGGCCGCCGCTTCTCGATCACGTCCATACGGCCGAGGATCTTGATGCGACTGGTCATGGCAGCGACAACGGTGGGCGGAATCTGGTACACCTGATGCAGCACACCATCGATGCGAAATCGAACCACCCCGATCTCGCGTCGGGGCTCGATATGGATGTCGCTCGCACGCTGATCGAAGGCGTACTGCCAGAGCCAGTCGACAATGTTGACGATATGCTGATCATGGGCGTCGTACTGGCGATTGGCGGCACCCATTTCGACCAGTTGCTCGAAATTGCCCAGTCCCGAGCGCCCCTCGCCCGCTGCGGCAGCCCGCTTGACCGCATCGGCCAGCGTATAGAACTCGACGATATAGCGCTCGAGATCGAGCGGGTTGACGAACACTCGCTGGATGTCGACGCGCATGATCTGCTGAAATTCAGCTTCCCATTCGCGCACATGGGGCTGGGCCGTGGCGATGGTCACCGAGCGGGCATTGGCTTCCAGGGGCAGTATGTGAAATCGCTCGGCATACGCCGATGACATGACCTGGTTGATGTTGGAAAAGTTGATGCGTAACGGATCGATGTGGCGATAGGGCAGGCCGCAGCGCCCGGCATACCACTGCGACAGGCGATCAAGGTCGAGCGGCTCCCCAGCCGCCGATCGGGCCTTGGGAGGCGCTCGCCACTTTTCGCTGGCAATGTCGATGAGCGGATGGAGTCGCGAGCCGGCCAGGCGCCGCGAATCGACGAGGCGCCTGGCCGGCTCCGGCGCCACCATGCCGTCCTCGACGAGCGCATCGACGACTTCCTGCAGTTCGAGCCTCCTGCCTGCCTTGACAACCGCAGCACCCACTCCCGCGGCCGTCCCGGTGCTGCGGACCGAATTCGATTCACTGGCGGAATTCATCATTCACCCCCTTGAACGGGCCGCTGGAAATGCCCTTTGACATTGTTCTCGCGCTTTGCCATCCTGCGGCTCCACCCCTTCTCACTACACACGGAGTTTCCCATGACGATCAAGGTTGGCGACACCCTTCCGGCCGGCACACTGACCGAGTTTATCGAAACCGAGCAAGCCGGTTGCTCGCTGGGGCCCAATACCTTCAAGGTCGAAGACCTGGTCAAAGGCAAGAAGATCGTGATCTTCGGCCTGCCCGGCGCCTTCACCCCGACCTGCTCGGCAAAGCACGTTCCGGGCTATGTCGAACACGGCGCGGCGCTGCGTGCCAAGGGTGTCGATGAGGTCTGGTGCATTTCCGTGAATGACGCCTTCGTGATGGGCGCCTGGGGCAAGGATCAGAAAGCCGCCGGCAAGGTTCGCATGATGGCTGATGGCAGCGCAGCGTACACCCTGTCGCTTGGCCTCGAACTGGACCTGATCGCGCGCGGCATGGGCATGCGCTCCAACCGCTATGCCATGATCGTCGACAACGGTGTCGTGAAGCACCTGGGCGTCGAAGGTCCCGGCAAGTTCGAGGTCTCGAGCGCTGAAGCGATCCTCGCAGCACTCTGATCGAACGCAAGCAGGCGGACACCTGCTGAACGGGTAGCCGGGGTGGCCTCAAGGTCACCCCGCGCCCACCCCAGCGTGGCAGTACCAGGCTGCGGTCTCCAGCGTGTGGAAGTGGATCGCGACCGTGTCCTCGATCGCCCGCGCGTAACCGCCGGCCATCACGACGGCAACCGGCAGTCTCTTCGCAGCGCACGCATCGAACACCAGGCGGTCGCGCGCGAGCAAGCCCTGCAGACTCAGCGAAAGACGTCCCAACCGGTCACCCTCGTAGGCATCGGCACCGGCCACGTAGAGCACCAACTCTGCGTCGGCTTCGCGCAAGGCGCATGTCAGGCCATCGGCCAGCGCCCCCAGGTACTGGGCATCTCCCGTGCCATCAGCCAACCCGATATCGAGAGAACTGCGCGCCTTGCGAAACGGGTAGTTGCGCTCGCCATGGATCGAGAAGGTGTAGACACTCGGATCATCGGCAAAGATGCTGGCCGTGCCATTGCCCTGATGGACATCGCAGTCGATGACGAGCACGCGCTCGACCTTGCCCTCGGCCTGCATGGCTCGCGCCGCGATTGCCACATCGTTGAAGACGCAGAAACCCTCGCCATGGTCGGCGAAGGCATGGTGCGTCCCCCCTGCCAGGTTCGCTGCCGTTCCCTCTACCAACGCAACCCGCGCGGCTGCCACAGTAGCGCCGCTCGAACGCAACGAACGCACCACCATTTCTTCAGACCACGGGAATCCGATCAACCGCTCTTCGGCTTCGGTCAGGCGGCCGGCACACACGCGTTCGAACCAATCGGCCGAATGAACGCGAAGAATCTCGGTCTCGGTCGCAGCCGGCGGCACGTGCGCGCGTACCGCCAGGTCGCTGGCAAGTACGCGTTCGCGCAGCAGCGCGTACTTGGACATCGGAAAGCGGTGCCCGGGCGGCAGCGGCAGCACGAAGTGATCCGAGTAGAAGATCTGCATCGCGCTGCCGCCCTGCCCGTCTGACCGTTCAACCACCAACCGCTCAGGCGGCGGCCGCCCCTTGCAGCATGAGGCGATTCATCCGTCGCACGAAGCCGGCCGGATCTTCCAGTTGCCCCCCTTCGACGAGCAACGACTGCTCGAAGAGCAGCGTCGCCCACTCAGCCATGTCGACATCCTCACCCTTCATGCGTTGGAGCATCGCGTGAGAGGTGTTCACCTCGAGAATGGGTGCCGCCTCCGGCATCGCCTGCCCGACCGACTTCAGGATCCGGGCGAGATTGCCCGAGGGGTCATTCTCATCGGCCACGAGGCAGGCGGGCGACTCGGTGAGGCGCGAGGAAACACGAACCTCCTTGACACGCTCGCCCAGCACGGCCTTGATCCGGTCGAGCAATTCACGTGACTCACCGCTGTCGCGCTCGCGCTCGGTCTTCTCGGCCTCGGCCTCCATGTCCCCCAGGTCGAGCCCACCCTTGGCGACCGAGACCATCGGCTTGTCCTCGAAGTCGGTGAGATGCCCAACCACCCACTCGTCGACCCGATCGCTGAGCAGCAGCACCTCGATGCCCTTCTTGCGGAAGATCTCCAGGTGCGGGCTGTTGCGCGCCGCCGGGAACGTCTCGGCCGTCACGTAATAGATGGCCTTCTGGCCCTCTTTCATCCGCGCCACGTAATCGGCCAGCGACACTGACTGCTCGGGCGAATCGGCCAGCGTGCTGGCAAAGCGCAGCAGACCCGCCAGCCGCTCTCGATTGGCTGCATCCTCGCCCAGGCCTTCTTTCAGCACGCGCCCGAACTGGGTCCAGAAGGTGGTGTACTTGTCCTTCTGATCGCGCGCCAGCTCCTCGAGCGTGGACAGAACACGCCGGGTACAACCGGCACGAATGGCGTCGATGTCCTTCGACTCCTGCAGGATTTCCCGCGAGACGTTGAGTGGCAGGTCGCTCGAGTCGACCACCCCGCGCACGAAGCGCAGATAGGCCGGCATCAACTGCTCGGCATCGTCCATGATGAAGACGCGGCGCACGTAGAGCTTGAGGCCGCGACGCACCTGACGGTCGTAGAGATCGAAGGGCGCACGCGCCGGCAGGTACAGCAACTGGGTGTACTCCTGGCGCCCCTCCACCCGTGCATGCGCCCAGGCAAGCGGCGGCTCGAAGTCATGCGCCACATGCTTGTAGAACTCCTGGTACTGCTCATCGGTGATGTCGGCCTTCGGGCGCGCCCAGAGCGCGCTTGCCTGATTCACCGGCTCATCCTCGCCGGTGCCCTCCATCGCCTTCTTTTCTTCGTTCCAGCTCGTCTTCTCCATCAGGATGGGGATCGCGATATGGTCGGAGTACTTCCGGATGATGGACTTCAGCCGATAGTCGGCCAGCAGTTCGTCTTCGTCAGCCCGCAGATGAAGGACGATGTCGGTACCGTGGGTGGCCTTGGCCGATCGCTCGATGGTGAAATCGCCCGCTCCCTCGGACTCCCAGCGCACACCCTCGTCGGCGTCTGCATCGGCACGACGGGTGATCAGAGTCACACGATCGGCGACGATGAAGCTCGAGTAAAAGCCAACGCCAAACTGACCGATCAGGCTCGAGTCCTGCTGCTGATCACCGGTCAGGCGCGACATGAAATCTCGTGTCCCCGACCGGGCAATCGTCCCGATGTTCTGGATGACCTCGTCGCGAGTCATGCCGATGCCATTGTCCGAGAGGGTTATCGTGCGAGCCTCCTTGTCAAAGGCCACCCTGATCGCAAAGCCGGTTGCCGCGGACGCGAGCGCCGGATTGGACATCGACTCGAAACGTAACTTGTCGCAGGCGTCGGAGGCGTTCGAGATCAACTCGCGCAGGAAGATTTCCTTGTTCGAGTAGAGCGAATGGATCATCAACTGCAGCAACTGCTTCACCTCGGCCTGGAATCCGAGGGTTTCCTTCACGATGGGTTCGGTAGACATGTCACTCCTGGTACTCGTTGCGTCAGACAGGTTATTGCGTCGCCGCGGAGGTTGGGCCGTCAGCGCGATTTTCAAGAGCATGGCCCCGGCATTTTGCGCCGCAGCGTCATTGTGTGACACAGAGACTGACGCGGCGAGTGCAAATCGTTATGCTCCCCGGCTCATCCAGCCTGGTTGCCCCATCATGTCGCGAGCGCACTCCGCACGACCCACCCCCCAGAGCAGCCGGTCCAGGCTCGCGCCCGAACAGGACCGCGTCCTGCTCAGGCCCTGGCATCGTTGCGACATGAGCAGATTGCTGCCGATGGCAGCGGGCATCCTGCTGGCCCTGGGCCTCACGCAGCCTGGCAGGGCCGACGCGGCTGCGGCTGCGCGCAAGCCATTCAGCAAGCCTGCAGCGGGCGCACTCCCGGCAGGGGTGACCGCCGGGCCCCAGGTCGAAGGCATCTCCGAGTATCGACTCGCCAATGGTCTGCAGATCCTGCTGCTGCCCGATGCGTCTTCCGAAACGGTGACGGTCAACATGACCTACCTGGTGGGCTCACGCAACGAAGGCTACGGTGAATCGGGCATGGCGCATCTGCTCGAGCACATGGTCTTCAAGGGCACCCCTACGCGCGGCGATATCAAGGCTGAGCTGACCAGCCGTGGTGCCCGTTTCAATGGCACCACGTCGCTGGATCGAACCAACTATTTCGAGACCCTGCCTGCCAGTGACGCCAACCTCGACTGGGCGCTGGCGATGGAATCCGACCGGATGGTGAACTCGAGGGTTGCTCGAGCTGACCTCGAAAGCGAAATGACGGTCGTTCGCAACGAGTTCGAGTCCGGTGAGAACAGCCCGTCGAGGATTCTCTTCGAGCGAATGGCCGCCAGCGCCTACAGCTGGCATGCCTATGGCCGCTCGGTCATCGGTGCTCGCTCCGACATCGAAAACGTACCGATCGAGCGGCTGCAGGCTTTCTACCGGCTCTATTACCAGCCCGACAACGCAGTTCTGGTCATCGCGGGGCGGATCGACCCCGCCAGGACGCTTGCACTGGCCGCACGGCACTTCGCGCCAATCCGCAAACCTGCTCGCCTGCTGCCGCGGACCTACACGGTGGAGCCCACCCAGGACGGCGAGCGGAGCGTGACGCTGCGTCGTACGGGCGACGTCCAGATCGTGGCCGCGATGTTTCATATCCTGCCCGGCTCGCATCCCGATTATGCCGCCGCCGAGTTGCTGGTATCGATACTGTCGTCGCAGCCCAGCGGTCGATTGCATCGGCGTCTGGTGCAAACCGGGCTTGCTGCACGCGTCTTTGGCATCGAACGTCAGCAACGCGAAGCCGGCACTGCCTACTTTGGGGCAACCGTCGGGCTGGACGGCGCCATCGTACCCGCCCGTGAAGCGCTCCTCGATGTACTGGATGGCATAGCCCGTGACCCGATAACGCCCGAAGAACTGGAACGTGCACGCACGACGCTGTTGGCCGACCATGATGGGCTCACCCGCGACTCGCGTGCGACGGCGATCGCCCTCTCGGAGTACGCAGCACTGGGCGACTGGCGTCTCCTCTTCTGGTACCGCGATCGCATACGCGCGATGCAGCTGGAAGACGTACAGCAGGCTGCCCTCACCTACCTGAAGGCCGACAACCGGACGATCGGGCAGTTTGTCCCCACCGCCACTCCCGATCGCTCGCTGATTCCTGCGGTACCCGATGTGAAGGCGCTTCTGTCGGGCTACACCGGTGGTGCCGCCGTATCAGCAGGGGAAGCGTTCGAGGCAACGCCAGCCAACATCGAGCGGCGCACGCGTCAGGTCAAAGCCCGCAACGAAATCCGCCTTGCCCTGCTGCCGCGCAAGACACGCGGTGAGCGTGTCGCGGCACGCATCGATCTGAACCTGGGTGACGAACCAAGCCGTAGCGGTCGTGGCGTTGCCTGCGAGGCTGCCAGTGGCATGCTGATGCGAGGCAGCCTGCGGCACACCCGCGGGCAGATCGAAGACCGTCTCGACCAGTTGCGCACCCGTCTCTCGGTCGACATGGGAGGCGCTACGATCGAGACGACGCGCGAACACCTCGCCGAGGTGATGACACTGGCCGCCGAGATTCTGCGCGAGCCGGCGTTTCCGGCAGAGGAGTTCGAGCAACTGCAACGCTCGACTCTCGCCTCGATCGCCAGCAACCGCAGCGATCCGATGGCCCGCGCCAGTACCGAACTGAACCGCCACATCAACCCCTACCCGCCCGAGCACCCGCGTTATACCCGATCGGCCGAGGAAGACGAACGGGCCTGGAAGAGCCTCACGCTCGATCAGGTCAGGCGTTGCCACGCGGATCTGGCAGGCGCCTCGAACGCCATCGTCTCGGTCGTGGGCGACTTCGACGCCGGCGCGCTCGAGCAACAAGTGCTCACGCTGCTCGGCGACTGGCGCTCGCCGGTGAGTTACCAGCGCGTGCCCGAACGCAGCACCCCGGTCAGCGCCATCAGTCGCGAGATCATGACTCCCGACAAGGCGAACGCCACCTGGCGTGCCGGCCTGACACTACCACTGCGCGACGACGCCCCCGACTACCCTGCTCTGGCACTGGCCAACTACCTGCTCGGTGGCCACGCAGGCGCCCGCCTGTGGACTCGCGTTCGGGAAAAGGAAGGGCTCTCCTATTCGGTAGGCAGTTCACTCACGGCCAGCCCGCATGATCTGTACACCCGCTTCCAGTTGAGCGCCATCCATGCCCCGCAGAATCGCGATCGGGTCGAGGCCGCGATCCTCGGGGAACTGCGCCGGGCGTTGAGCGAAGGGTTCAGCCCGAGCGAAGTCGCGCGGGGCAGCGCCTCGGCCATCGAGGCACGCCGACTGAGCCGTACCCAGGATGCGAGCGTCGCCAACCGCTGGATCACGCTGCTCGATGCCGATCGCACCTGGCAGTGGGATGAGGCCTTCGACCGTCGCCTGGCAGCGCTGACGGCCGATCAGGTCAATGCCGTCCTGCGCAGATACATCGACCCGGCAGCGCTAAGCATCATCACAGCCGGCGACTTCCGCAACCCGGCCGCCGTGGCCCCTAATCGATCGCCAGATAGCGCACCGCGATGACATCGAGCAGTTGCAGACCCCGGGGGGTCTGCAACTGCACGGTATCGCCCTCGCGCGCCTTGAGCAGTGCCCGCGCGATGGGCGACACCCATGAAACACGGCCGCGCACGGTGTCGACCTCATCGGTACCGACGATGGTCACCGTCTGCTCAACACCCGCCGGGTCGAGAAAGCTGACCGTTGCACCGAAGAACGCCTGATCTGTCGTGCGATCACGCGGATCGACCACTTCGACGATCTCGAGACGCTTGATCAGGTAACGGATACGGCGGTCGATCTCGCGCAGACGTCGCTTGCCATAGAGGTAGTCGCCATTCTCGGACCGGTCGCCGTTCGAGGCCGCCCAGGACACGATGCGCGTAACCTCGGGACGCTCGACCTCCACCAGCTGTTTCAACTCGGACTTCATCCGAATGAAGCCAGCCGGCGAGATGTAGTTGGGCGCGGAGGCTGACATGGCGCTCAGGCGCCCGGCGATCGCTGACGGCGCAGTGCGGACGCGAGAGCTGGCACAACGGCGGGCAACAGTGCGACAAGTGCACAGACCTGACAGACCACGATGCACGCAAAAGCCACTGAGTAGCCGCTGGCCGAGTAACCACCAGCGGGCAGCGCATACCGGTCGAGCACCGGGCCGATGGCACTCTGGGCAACAAAGGCTGCGACAAAGGTGCTCATGTTGAGCGAGGAATTGACGCGCCCGGTGAGCGTCGTCGGGAACCGCTGCGCGAGCAGCGGGTAGCCCAGGGTGGCGCTGGTGATGGTGAAGATATAGAGCGCCCACAACGCTGTGGCGCCCTGACGAACGCCGGCAGCGAGCAGGGCAAGTGCAATCGCCGAGACCCCGCAGGCAACAGCATAGGTCACCACCATGCTCACACCGCGCGCAGCCAGCGAGTCGGCCAGTTTGCCCCAGAGGAGAAAACCGACCGTCAGTGCCACCGTGAGCGCAAACATCACTTCGGCTGACTGTGCGCGATCGAGTCCGAGCACATCGCGCAGCCAGGGCCCGATCCAGAGCCCCTGCAGCGCAATGGCAGGCCCGAGCGTGGTGAGGGCCACAGCCGATATCCGCCAGAACTCGCGGTCGCGCAGGACTGACCAGAGGCCCTGCAGCAACTGGCGAACCGACACCTGCGAGCCCGTTTCGGCGGCACGCCGCGGCACGAACACCCAGACCAGCGCCGCTACCGCCAGACAGACCAGGGCAAGCCCGATGAAAACCCCGCGCCAGTCGGTGAACCGGAGCGCCGCCTCGACCGGCGCGGTGGCCGTCATTGCCCCGATACCTCCCAGGGCCATGAGACAGCCGTTGAGCGTGGCAAGCCGACTGAGCGGGAACCACAGGGTGAACGACTGCATGGCGGACATCAGGCCGGCAGCCACCCCGAGCCCGATGAGGGCTCGCGCGATCATCAGTTCGGTGACCGAATGACCCATGGCAAATCCTGACGAGCCGAGCGCCGCCAGCAGGAACATGGCCGCATTGACACGCCGTGGACCAAATCGATCCAGGAGCAACCCGACCGGCAACTGGGCTGCAGCGAATACAAAGAGATAGGCGCTGGTGAGCAACCCCAGAGCGCTCGCCTGCAAGCCCAGGTCAGCAACGAGTTCCCGAAAGATCGTCGCATTGATGTTGCGAAACAGATACGACAGGAAATAACCCAGTGCGAACGGCACGAAAACCCGCAGCAATGGCGTTGCTGTCGAAGTCTCCCTCGCCGGGTGAAGGCCGACGCTCACCGAGCCCGCGTCATACCCATGCGCTCCAGCCACAAAAGACCGACCACCGTCTTCATATCGGTAATCAGCCCGCGTTCGAGCAGTTGGAGAGCCTGGGCAGGCGGCATCGTGAAGACGTCGAGGAACTCGCCCTCATCGAGCGAACGCTCGCCGCTCGAGATCACATCCTCGGCCAGAAACACCTCGATGTGTTCATTGGAATAGGAAATCACCGGATGGAGCGTAACCAGAAAACGCCATCGCCCACCCTGATAGCCTGTCTCCTCGAGCAGTTCGCGTTGGCCGGTTGCCAGAGGGTCTTCCCCTCCATCGATCTTGCCAGCCGGGAACTCGAGAAAGTCCCGTTCCAGCGGATAGCGATACTGCCGTTCGAGGACGATGTCGCCGTTGGGCAAGACCGGAATCACCATCACTGCGCCGGGGTGCACCACCCATTCACGACCCGCTTCTGCACCGTCGGGCAACCGCACCCGATCTTCAAGCACATGAAGCAGATTGCCTCGGTAGACCTCGCGACTCGACAGCCGATGCTCGGCCAGATCGCTGTCGGTACCACGCGGCAGGTGGTCGGTCATCGTATTCAGACGCCCTTGAGCAAGGCGTCGATGGCCGAGGCACACACGTCCATGAGGAGCGCTGGCGCCACTCCCAGCGCCAGAACCAGCACGCCGTTCAAGCCGAGCACCAGGCGCATGTCCAGTGGCGCCTCGATCGCGGCAGTGTCGACCGCAGCATCGAAGTACATGATCTTCACGACACGCAGATAGTAGAACGCTCCCACCACCGACATCAACATCGCGAAGACAGCGGTCCACAGGTGTCCCACCTGCACGAGCGACTGCAACACGGCCAGCTTGGAGTGGAATCCGACGGTGGGCGGTATGCCCGCAAGCGCGAACATCATCAGCAGCATGACAAAGGCATGCCAGGGATGACGCTGATTGAGCCCACGGTAATCGTCGAGCATCTCGGCTTCGAACCCGCGGCGCGACAGCAGAAGCATCACACCAAAGGCTCCGAGACTGAGCAGGACATAAGCGATGGTGTAGAACATGGCCGCCGAATAAGCATCGCGCGCGCAGCAAGCACCCGCACCGCTGCCGCCCGCCAGCAGCGCCAGCAACACGAAACCCATCTGCGCAATGGTGGAGTAAGCCAGCATCCGCTTCAGATTGGTCTGCGCGATCGCGGCAAGATTGCCCACGGCAAGCGAGGCCCAGGCCATGAGCAGAAGCATCTGCTGCCAATGCTCGGCCAGCGCTGGGAGCGCCCCCACCAGCAGACGAATTGCCATCGCGAAGGCCGCGATCTTGGGTGCCGAGCCGATAAGGAGTGTCATCGCATTGGGCGCACCCTGGTAGACATCGGGCACCCACATGTGAAACGGCACCACGCCCATCTTGAACGACAGGCCGGCGACCACGAACACCAGACCGAACACCAGCACCGTCCGATCGATCTTCCCGCTCGCGATGGCACTGGCCACCTGATCGATCTGCAAAGAACCCGTGGCCCCGTAGAGCATCGACATGCCATAGAGCAGGAGACCCGATGCGAGGGCACCAAGCACGAAGTACTTCATGGCGGCCTCGGTCGCACGCGCCGAATCCCGATGAATGGCAACCAGGGCATAGAGGCAGAGCGACATCAGCTCCAGACCCAGATAGATGGTGAGAAAGCTGTTGGCGGAAATCTGTACCAGCATTCCCAGCAGGGCGAACAACATCAGCACGAAGTACTCGCCTCGATCGAGGCCGCGCTGGCGCAGATAGGACCGCGAATACACCAGGCAGACCGCCATCGCCACGCAGGCAAACACCTTGAGGCTGACCGACAGCGCGTCACCGATGAAGAGCCCGGAAAAAGCAATCGGGACACTCCCTGCCGGGGGATTGTGCGAGAGCGCCGAGAAAGCCGTCAGCACCACGGTCGCCAGCGACAGGGCATAGGTCAGACGCGGGCTGCGAGCCCCAGCGAACAGGTCGACAAGCAGGACCAGACACGCGGCACAGAGCAGAAAAATCTCGGCTGAGGCAGCACCGAAGTCGGCAGGATTCATCATCGGCCTAGTATTTGGAATGCGCCATGTGGCGCAGGAGGTCATCGATCGAGACGTGCATGACCTGGGTCATGACTGCCGGGAAGATGCCGGCCGCGAGCACCGTGAGTGCCAGCAAGCCGAGCACCGCCACTTCGCGCCTGTTGACATCGGCAAGGGCTGCGACCTGCGCATTGCCCACTGCGCCGAAAATCACCCGCTTGACCATCCAGAGCGTGTAGGCAGCCCCCCAGATCAGCGTCGTCGCCGCCAGCAGACCGATCCAGAAGTTGTACTTGATGGCGGCCACGATCACCATGAACTCGCCAACGAAACCGCTGGTTCCCGGCAGACCACAGTTGGCCATGGCGAACAGCACCATGAAGGCGGCAAATACCGGCATGCGGTTGGCCACGCCACCATAGTCGGCGATCGCGCGGGTGTGCATGCGATCGTAGAGCACCCCGATCGAGATGAACATGGCAGCCGAGACGAAGCCGTGCGAGATCATCTGCACGAGCGCGCCTTCGATGCCAGCCGCGCTGAAGACGAAGAAGCCAAGGGTCACGAAGCCCATGTGCGAGATCGACGAATAGGCCACCAGTTTCTTCATGTCGGTCTGCGCCATCGCCACCAGACCGATATAGACGACGGCTACCAGCGACAACGTCAGCATGAACGGGGCAAACGCCTGGCTGGCATCGGGCAGTATAGGCAAGGCAAACCGGATGAAACCGTAGGCACCGAGCTTCAACATGATGGCCGCCAGCACGGCGGAGCCTCCCGTTGGGGCCTCGACGTGGGCATCGGGCAACCAGGTATGGACTGGCCACATCGGCACCTTGACCGAGAAGGCTGCAAAAAAAGCGAGAAAGAGCAGTTTCTGCGCCTCGAGCGATATCGGCAGCGTGTGGAAATCGGTGATCGAAAAGCTGCCGCCACTCGCGTTGTAGAGCCAGACCAGCGCCACCAGCAGCAGCAGCGAGCCGAGCAAGGTATAGAGAAAGAACTTGAAGGCGGCGTAAACCCGGTTCGGGCCACCCCATATCCCGATCACGATGTACATCGGGATCAGCGTGGCCTCGAAAAAAACGTAGAAGAGAATCGCATCGAGCGAAGAAAAAACGCCATTCATCAGGCCCGACATGATGAGGAAGGCGGCCATGTATTGCGATACCCGGGTGGTGATGACCTCCCAGCCGGCAATGACCACGAGGATGGTCACGAAGCTGTTCAGCAGCACAAAGATGAGCGAGATGCCGTCCACACCCAGGGCGTACTGGATATGGAATCGCTCGACCCAGGGATGCAGTTCGGTGAACTGCATGCCATGCGCGCTGGTGTCGAAACCGGCATAGAGCGGCACTGAAATCAAGAAACCCAGGATGGCCGCAGCGAGCGCAAGCTTGCGTGCCAGCGGTGCCCGACTGTCCTCACCCGCGACGGCCAGTACCAGCACCCCGCCTGCAATCGGCACCCATATGGACAGCGACAACCAAGGTGCAGCCGAGACCGGGCTCGCCACGCCGACCACCCAGGCAGCGAGCACCACGCCCACGGCAATCAGCCACCAGAAGGCGCTGCCAGCCGGCGCTGCCGGCACATCGGCGGCATGGTGTACATCGGCATGTGAATGCTGCACATCAATCCCCTGTTGCGTTATGGCGCTGCGGTCCCCGACCGGGACTCAGACACGCACCATCCATATCCACAGCGTGAGCAGCAGGAAAGCCCCTGCGATCATGGCAAACGCGTAGTGGTAGACAAGTCCAGTCTGCAGCGCGCGCATCACACCGGCGAGCCAGCCTATGACACGCGCCGTGCCGTTCACGAAGAAACCATCGATGACCAGCACATCGCCAATCGACCAGAGCTTGCGCCCGACCGCCAGCGCGCCGCCGGCAAAGACTCGCTGATTGAAATCGTCAAGCCCGTATTTGGCCTCGAGGATGCGAACCGGCCAGCGCAAGGCCTGACGGGCACGTCCAGCCAGCGCTGGATTGAACAGATAGAGATAACCGGCAATGAGAATGCCCGAGAGCGAGAGCCAGAAAGGCGCACCCAGCAGCCCTTCGAACATGAAGTGCGCGATACCGTGGTACTCCTCGGCCAGATGCGCAATCACCGGATGCTCGGGCGAATAGAAGATGGCATCGCCAAAGAACGCGCCGAACACAACGGGCTCGATCAGATAGCCTGCAACCACCGCAGGAATGGCCAGCAGCACGAGCGGCAGCGTCACGACCCAGGGCTGCTCATGCAGGTGCTCGAGGGTGTGGGCATCCATCCGCGGCTTGCCATGGAAGGCCATGAACACCATGCGGAAGGTGTAGAAGGCAGTGACGATCGTGCAGGCCAGCACGCTCAGGTAGGCAAAGCCTGCACCGGCCAGGTGCGACTCACCGACTGCCTCGATGATCAGATCCTTGGAAAAGAATCCGGCGAACCCCGGAATGCCCGCACTGGATATGGCCGCGATCAGTACGGTGATCCAGGTGATGGGCATGTAACGACGCAGGCCCCCCATCTTGCGCATGTCCTGCTCGTGATGAAGCGCTACGATGACTGAGCCGGCGCCAAGGAACAGCACCGCCTTGAAGAAGGCATGCGTCATCAGGTGAAAGATTGCGGCGCCGTAGGCCGACGCACCCAGCGCGACCGTCATGTAGCCCAACTGCGAGAGCGTCGAGTAGGCCACCACCCGCTTGATGTCGTACTGGATCGTGGCGACCAGCGCCATGAAGAAGGCCGTGATTCCACCGATGACCAGAATGAAGGATCGGGCGGTATCGGAGAGCTCGAAAAGCGGCGACATGCGTGCCACCATGAAGATGCCGGCGGTGACCATCGTTGCGGCATGGATGAGGGCCGAGATCGGCGTGGGGCCTTCCATCGAGTCGGGCAACCAGACGTGCAGCGGAAACTGCGCCGACTTGCCCATGGCACCTATGAAAAGGCAGATGCAGGTCACCGACATGAGCGACCAGGGCACACCTGCAAACAGTTCGATGGTCTCTCCGCGGATGCCCGGTGCACGGGCGAACACCTCGGAATAGTCAAGCGTACCGAAGTGAGCCAGTACCAGACCAATGCCCAGCAGGAAGCCGAAGTCACCCACGCGGTTGACCAGAAACGCCTTCATGTTGGCGTAGATGGCCGTGGGCCGGGTGAACCAGAATCCGATCAACAGATACGAAACCAGCCCCACTGCCTCCCACCCGAAGAAGAGCTGCAGGAAGTTGTTGCTCATCACGAGCATGAGCATGGAGAAGGTGAAGAGCGAGATGTAGGAGAAGAAGCGCTGATAGCCCGGATCGTCGTGCATGTACCCGATGGTGTAGATGTGAACCATCAGCGAGACGAAGGTCACCACCAGCATCATCAGTACGGTGAGGTTGTCGATCTGGAACCCGACCTGGAGCGGCACGTCACCCAGCATCGCCCAGGTGTAGAGCACCCCATTGAAGGTGTTCCCGCCCACGATGACGTCATTGGCCACGACGAGCGAGGCCAGCAGCGCCACCAGCACCCCACCGATCGTGACGCAGTGCGCGCCGGTCCGGCCGATGCGCCGACCGAAGAGGCCTGCCAGCAAGGCACCGGCCAGCGGTGCGAGCGGCACCAGGAGGTAGATCGCCTTCATGTCCATGATCTAGCCCTTGAGCGCGTCGAGGTCATCGACGTTGATGGTACTCAGATTGCGAAACAGCACGACCAGAATGGCCAAGCCGATGGCCGACTCGGCCGCTGCAACGGTGAGAATGAAGAAGACAAATACCTGCCCGGCCAGATCACCGAGAAAGTGCGAGAAGGCAATGAAGTTCAGATTCACGGCCAGCAGCATCAACTCGATGGCCATCAGCAGGATGATGACGTTCTTGCGGTTGAGGAAGATCCCCACCACGGAAATCGCGAAGAGGATCGCACCCAGCACGAGAAAGTGTCCGAGAGAGAGTGAGTGCATCATGGGTCAGTCCTTCTCGGAGGCGATCGCGACCAGCCGCACGCGATCCTGGCGGCGTACCTTCACCTGGTCGGCCGGATCGACGTAGCGGGTGTCCTTGCGCTTGCGCATGGTGAGCGCAATGGCTGCAACGATTGCCACGAGAAGCAGCACCGCTGCGATCTCGAAGGCATAGGCATACTGGGTGTACATCACCTGGCCCAGCGCTCGGGTATTGCTGTAATCGCTGGCCGCCTCGGCCGGACGTGGCAGACGTTCGGGGCCGAAGAACCGGCTCGCCACGACCATCGCCATCTCGGCCAGCATGATGCCGCCAACCACCAGACCCGGGATGAGATAGGCCCAGAAGCCTTCCCGCAGTCGATCCAGATTGATGTCGAGCATCATCACCACAAAGAGGAAGAGCACCATCACGGCGCCGACATAGACCAGAACGAGGCTGATGGCCAGAAACTCGGCGCGCAACATCAGCCAGATGGCCGACGCCGTGAAGAAAGCCAGCACGAGACTCAGCGCGGCGTGCACCGGGTTGCGGGTGAGAATCACCGCAAGGCCCGCAAGCACGAGCACGGTGCTGAACAGGTAGAACGCAACCCACTCGATAGTCATGAACGTCGAAATCCCTCGTCTGACGATGTCGTTTGGAGGCGCGTGGTCGCGCCCACTGGCACCGTGCGGTTACCGGAACGCCGCATCGGCCGCCCGGTCCTTCGCAATCTGTTCCTCGTAACGATCGCCGACCGCCAGCAACATGTCCTTGGTGTAGTACAGATCGCCGCGTTTTTCGCCGTGGTACTCGAACTGCCGGGTCTCGACGATCGAGTCGACCGGGCACGACTCCTCGCAGAAGCCGCAGAAGATGCACTTGGTGAGATCGATGTCGTACCGAGTGGTTCGGCGGGTACCGTCATCGCGCTGATCGGATTCGATCGTGATGGCAAGCGCCGGGCATACGGCTTCGCACAGCTTGCAGGCGATGCAACGCTCTTCGCCATTGGGATAGCGGCGCAAGGCATGCAGACCGCGGAAACGCGGGCTGAGCGGTGTCTTCTCTTCGGGAAATCGAACCGTGATCTTGCGCGCGAAGAGATGGCGTCCGGTAATCGCCATCCCCTTGAGCAGTTCGAGGAGAAGGAATGAGCGCAGAAACGTCTGGACTTGACTGATCATGATCGTGTGCTCGCCGGGTCACTGCCAGATGTTGAACGGGGTCTGGATCCAGGCTGCGACCAGAACCACCCAGACGATGGTCAGCGGGATGAACACCTTCCAGCCCAGACGCATGATCTGGTCGTACCGATACCGTGGAAAGGTGGCCCGAAACCACAGGAAACAGAACAGCAGGAACAGCACCTTCACCAGCAGCCAGAACATGTTGGGGCCGAACAAAAGCGGCCCGAGAACCGGTATGCCCTGCAGCGCCGGAATCGCAAACGGCGCCTCCCAGCCCCCCAGAAACATGAGCACAGCCAGCGTCGAGACGAGGATCATGTTGGCGTACTCGGCGAGGAAGAACACGGCAAAACCCATGCCGGAATACTCGACGTGAAAACCAGCCACGATTTCCGACTCGCCCTCAGCCACATCGAACGGTGCACGATTGGTCTCGGCCACCGCCGAAATGAAGTACACGATGAACATCGGAAAGAGAGGCAACCAGTTCCAGGAGAACAGGTTGAGCCCATGGTCTGCAAACCAGCCGCGAGCCTGCGACTGCACGATGTCCGACAGGTTGAGGCTGTGCGAGACCATGAGCACGCATACGAGTGCGAAGCCCATCGCAATCTCGTAGGAGACAATCTGTGCCGCCGAGCGCATTGCTCCGAGGAATGCGTACTTCGAATTCGACGCCCAGCCGGCAATGATCACCCCATACACACCCATCGAGGTAATCGCCATCACGTAGAGCAAGCCCGCATTGACATCGGCGAGCACGACCTGCGGGCTGAACGGAATCACCGCCCAGGCAGCGAGCGCGGGCATGATCGAGAGCACCGGCGCAAGCAGGAAGAGAAAGCGATTGGCACCGACCGGAAGGACGATCTCCTTGGTCATCAGTTTCAAGGCATCGGCAATCGGCTGCAGCCAGCCATAGCCCACCCGATTCGGCCCGATGCGAATCTGCATCCAGCCGATCACCTTGCGCTCGGCCAGCGTGAGATAGGCGACAGCACCCATCAGCGGCAGGACGATCGCGATGATGCAGAGCAATGTCCAGACCAGGGTGGCCACCAGCGGGCCCCAGGCCGGACCGAACTGGCCGGTCATGAAGGTCTCGATCAGACTCATCGCACAGCCTCTACCCGGATCGGGTCATACATGGCACCGAGCGAGGCGGTTGCCGGATGCGCGGCACTGACTCGCACGCAGCCATCGGGCACCCCCGGATCAATCTGTGCTTCGAGCACGACAGGACCCCCACCCTGGCTGACCCGGGCAGAAGCGCCCGCACGCAAACCCAGCGCAGCGAGCGTGCTGACCGAGGCGCGCAGACAAGGCGCGGCCGCATCCCGGGTCTGCTGCAAGGCATCGGCACGGCGCACGATGGCATCGACCGCGTAAATGGGCACTTCGCCGATACGTTGCAGGGTCATGGAGTCGGCCATGCCCAGCGCGGCTGACTCACCCCTGACAGCAGTCGGGGCCACCACCCAGTTGCCACCCTCGATCGAATTGTCGAGCGCAGCCTGAATCGCCGCGGCCGATGGCAACATGGCTCGCACCGATTCGATGGTTTCAAAGGCCAGTGTGGTCTGGCCAAGCATCGTCGCCAGAACACGCAACACTTTCCAGCCCGGACGTGCTTCGCCCAAGGGATGCACGACCGCCGTAAACGATTGCAGTACCCCTTCGGCATTGACGAAACTGCCAGGCGTTTCGGTAAACGGCGTAATCGGCAGCACCACGTCAGCACGGTCTCCCGCGCGCGGCGCGTACGCCGAAAAGGCAAGCACGAAATCAGCTGCTGCCAGCGCGGCTGTGGCAAGCGCTGGATTGGCACAATCCAGATCCGCTTCCAGGCCAAAGGTGAGGTAGCCCTTGCGCGGTTGGCTGAGCATGCCCGCAGCATCAAGGCCACCCCCGCGCGGCAGTGCGCCGGCCACATGACCACCCACGGCATTGGCACCCTCGCCGAGGAAGCCCCACTTGGCCCCAAGCAATCCGGCCAGCCGCTGTGCGAGCACCACGATCTCGGTGCGAGCCGCAACGGCATTCACCACACTGCCCAGAAGAATCGCCCGCTGCTCGCCACCGACCAGACTGGCGGCCACTGCACGCGCCTCGGGCCCGACCGTTACGAGCGCCGCCTCAGCTGGAACCGGTTGATCAAGTGTTTCGGCGACGGCACGAACGACTTGCGCCAGCGCCTGGGCCAGAAGCGAAGGCGCCACCGTCATGCGATGCGCAATGCGCATCAGCGGATCGTCATCACAGACCTGCAGCAGATTCACTTCGCCACGACGCGCGGCCTGGCGCAGACGTTGCGCGAGCAGCGGATGGTCCTTGCGCAGGAACGATCCGATCACGAGCACCCGATCGAGTCTCCCCAGTGCTGCAACCGGCATCCCCAGCCAGGGCGCGCCCTTGGCATACCCATCGGCCCGAAAGTCGACCTGACGCAGACGAAAGTCGATGTTCTCGCTGCCAAGGCCGCGCATCAACCCCTGCAGCAGCCACAACTCTTCCAGGGTTGACTGTGGCGAAGCCAGAGCACCCAGAGCCTGCGCCCCGTGCGATACGATCACGCCCTGGATTCCCGCTGCAGCCCGCGCCAGCGCGCTCTGCCAGTCGGTCTCGACCCAACCCTGGGCGGTACGCACCATCGGCCGGGTCAGCCGATCGGAGTGATTCAGACCCAGATAGGAGAAGCGGTCGCGATCGGAAATCCAGCATTCATTGATCGACTCGTTCTCCAGAGGAACCACACGCATCACGCGGTTCTGCTTGATCTGTGCGATGAGGTTGGAGCCGAGCGAATCGTGTGACGAAACAGTCTTTCGACGCGACAGTTCCCAGGTGCGGGCGCTGTAGCGGAAAGGGCGCGAGGTCAGTGCACCCACCGGACAGATGTCGATCATGTTGCCCGAGAGTTCAGAGTCGACCGACTGACCCACGAAGGCAGTGATCTCGGAGTGCTCGCCACGGCCGATCATGCCGAGTTCCATGACGCCGGCCACCTCCTGGCCGAAGCGCACGCAGCGGGTGCACTGAATGCAGCGGCTCATCTCTTCAGTGGCCACGAGCGGGCCTACGTCTTTCCGGGCGACGACCCGCTTTTCCTCATCGAAACGTGAGCCCGAGCCCCCGTAGCCGACCGCCAGATCCTGCAACTGGCACTCTCCGCCCTGATCACAGATGGGACAGTCGAGCGGATGGTTGATGAGCAGAAACTCCATCACCCCGTTCTGCGCCTGACGTGCCTTGGCCGAGTGCGTCTGCACTTTCATGCCGTCAGTCACGGGTGTCGCGCAGGCAGGCAGCGGCTTGGGCGCCTTCTCGACATCGACCAGACACATGCGGCAATTGGCCGCAATCGAGAGCTTGTGGTGATAACAGAAGTGCGGCACATAGAGACCCAGGCGGGTGGCCGCCTCCATGACCATGGTGCCCGGTGCCACTTCGAGCGCCTGGCCATCGATCTCGACTTTCAGCATTTGCGACACGTCAGCCTCACGCAGCCTGGCCCAGGACGCCAGCAGCAGTCACGACGCCCGATGGGGCACCGCGAGCGCCTGCGCGTCCCCAGCGGGGTTCGATATCGACACCACTCACCATGCAGCGGCGATGCTCGATGTGGTACTCGAATTCGTGCCGGAAATGGCGCATGAAGCTCTTCACCGGCAGGGCTGCAGCATCACCCAGCGCGCAGATCGTGCGCCCGGCAATGTTGTCGGCCACCGACAGGAGCTTGTCGAGGTCTTCGACACGGCCCTGCCCCTCTTCAATCCGGTGAACCATGCGATAAAGCCATCCGGTGCCTTCTCGACACGGCGTGCACTGCCCGCACGACTCCTCGTAGTAAAAATACGACAGCCGCTCCAGGGCGCGGACCATGCAGGTCGTCTCGTCCATGACGATGACCGCGCCTGAGCCGAGCATTGATCCGGCCTTGGCGATGGAGTCGTAATCCATGTCGGTGGCCATCATGACATCGGCCGGCAGAACCGGCATCGAGGAGCCACCCGGGATGACCGCCTTCAGACGGTTGCCATTGCGTACACCACCAGCCATCTCGAGCAGTTTGGCAAACGGGGTACCCAGCCTGACCTCGTAATTGCCGGGGCGATTCACATGCCCGGTGACCGAAAACAGCTTGGTGCCCCCGTTGTTGGGCTTGCCCAATTCGAGAAAGCGCTCGCCGCCGTTGCGCAGTATCCAGGGGACAGCCGCAAAGGTTTCGGTATTGTTGATCGTGGTCGGACGCCCGTAGAGTCCGAAACTCGCCGGAAAGGGTGGCTTGAAACGCGGCTGTCCCTTCTTGCCTTCGAGCGACTCGAGCAGCGCCGTCTCCTCGCCACAGATGTAGGCCCCGTAGCCGGCATGGGCGTACAACTCGAAGCTGTAGTCAGACCCCAGAATGCGGCTGCCCAGATAGCCGGCAGCGCGGGCTTCCTCGAGCGCTTCCTCGAAACGCTCGTAGACCGACCACACTTCGCCGTGAATGTAGTTGTACCCCGCCGTGGCACTCATCGCGAAACCAGCGATGATCATGCCCTCGATGACTGCATGCGGGTTGTAGCGCAGCAGATCGCGATCCTTGCAGGTGCCCGGCTCGCCTTCATCGGAATTGCACACGACGTACTTTGCACCCGGCAGCTGTCGGGGCATGAACGACCACTTCAGACCGGTTGGAAAACCGGCGCCGCCACGACCACGCAGCGAGGACTTCTTGAGTTCGGCAATCACCCCCTCCGGGGTGCCCCCTGAGGTCAGCAAGGTACGAAGCGCGGCATAACCGCCGCGAGCCTCGTAATCGGCCAGACGCCAGTTCTCGCCATCCAGACCTGCCATCAAGATGGCATCAGGGCCGTAATCGAGCATCGTCATGCCTGGCCTCTCAGTTCGGCGATCAGCGCGTCGATCCGCTCGACCGAAAGGCGATCGCACATGCGCTTGTTGTTCACGAGAACGACCGGTGCGCTGGCACAGGCTCCCATGCATTCGCCTTCCTTCAGCGTGAAGCAACCGTCTGCGGTGGTTTCGTTGAAGTCGATGCCCAGACGTGCCTTGAGATGATCGGCGGCAGCCAGCGAGCCCTGCAATCCGCACGGCAAACAGGTACAGATCGTGAGCTTGAATCGACCCGTGGGCTCCAGGTTGTACATGTTGTAGAAGGTTGCCACCTCGTACACCGCTACCGGGGCCATGCCCAGACATGACGCGACGTCGGCCATCGTGTCACTGGAGAGCCAGCCACACTCGTCCTGGGCGATGATGAGTGCCCCCATCACCGCCGACTGCTTCTGGTCTGGCGGGTACTTGGCAATTTCACGATCGATACGCTGCAATGCGTCTGTTGACAGGCTCACCGGTCGACCTCGCCAAATACGATATCCATCGTGCCGATGATCGCCACGACGTCGGCGAGCATGTGACCACGAGACAGTTCATCCATGGCCGCAAGGTGCACGTAGCCGGGGGCACGGATCTTCAGCCGGTAGGGTTTGTTGGCACCATCGGACACCGCATAGATGCCGAATTCGCCCTTGGGATGCTCCACCGCCGCATACGCTTCACCCGCGGGGACGTGAATGCCCTCGGTGAAGAGTTTGAAGTGATGGATCAATTCTTCCATGTTCGACTTCATCGACTCGCGCGATGGCGGTGCAACCTTGTGATTGTCGGCAATCACCGGGCCCGGATGAGCGCGCAGCCATTCGATGCACTGACGAACGATGCGATTGGACTGGCGCATCTCCTCCATGCGTACGAGGTAGCGGTCGTAGCAATCGCCGTTGACGCCCAAGGGAATGTCGAAATCGAGCCGATCATAGACCTCATAGGGCTGCTTGCGACGCAAGTCCCACTCGATGCCCGAACCGCGCAACATCGGTCCGGTGAAGCCCAGTGCCAGTGCCCGCTCGGGCGAAACGACACCGATACCGACCGTGCGCTGCTTCCAGATGCGGTTGTCGGTGAGCAAGGTCTCGTATTCATCCACCAGGCCGGGAAAGCGCTGCGTGAAGGCATCGATGAAATCGAGCAAGGACCCCTGGCGATCTGCGTTCAAGGTTGCCAGCGTTGCCTGATTGCGCCAGCGCGACGTCTCGTACTGTGGCATCTGCAGGGGCAGATCGCGGTAGACACCGCCCGGCCGATAGTAGGCGGCATGCATGCGCGCGCCCGACACCGCCTCGTAGCAATCCATGAGATCTTCGCGCTCGCGGAAGGCGTAGAGAAAGACCGTCATTGCACCGATGTCCAGCGCATGCGCGCCCAGCCAGAGCAGATGGTTGAGGATACGAGTGATCTCATCGAACATCACTCGGATGTACTGAGCCCGAATCGGCACTTCGACACCCACCAACCGTTCGATGGCAAGACAATAGGCGTGCTCGTTGACCATCATCGACACATAGTCGAGGCGATCCATGTAGGGCAAGGACTGGATCCAGGTCTTGTGTTCGGCCAGTTTCTCGGTACCACGATGAAGCAGGCCGATATGCGGATCGGCACGCTCGATCACCTCGCCATCGAGTTCCAGCACCAGACGCAGCACCCCGTGCGCAGCCGGGTGTTGCGGTCCGAAGTTGAGCGTGTAATTTCGAATTTCAGCCATGGCGTGGGCTCAACGGGTGGAGCCGGCAGCAGGCGCTGCCGGCGACGCGGGAGAAGGAGCGGCAGGCGCGGGTGCAGCCTGGGCAACTGCCGGGCGCGCGCGCGGCCCCAGATCACCATAGCCGTCTTCCCGAACGATACGCGGCACGATCTCGCGCGGTTCGATCGTGACCGGCTGGTAGATCACACGCCGCTCATCGGCGTCGTAACGCATCTCGACATTACCCGAGAGCGGGAAATCCTTGCGGAACGGGTGCCCGATGAATCCATAGTCAGTCAGCAGGCGTCGCAGGTCATCATGGCCGTCGAAGATGATGCCAAAGAGATCGAACGCCTCGCGCTCGAACCAGTTGGCCGAAGGCCAGACATCGACCAGCGACTCGATCACCGGGAAGTGATCGTCCGGCACGAACACCCGTACTCGCAGACGCCAGTTGTAACGGATGGAGAGCAGATGCACCACGACTGCGAAACGCGATGCGCCGGGCGCCTCACCGCTCCAGGTCGAGTAGTCGATGCCACAGAGGTCGATCAGTTGCTCGAAGCGCAGGTCGTCACGATCACGCAATTCGGTCATGAGCGCACGCAAGCCCTGCGCTCTCACGGTCAGGGTGAGTTCGCCCACACTGTCCAGAAGCGACACCGCCCGCTCGCCGACCAGGGGCGCAAGCACAGCCTGCAATTGTTCGATGCGGGTGCTCATCGAACGCTCGCGCATCCGCGCGCCTTCACCGTCGACAGGGCAAGTTTCATGGGTTCAACGCGCAATGGTGTTCTGACGGCGGATCTTGTTCTGGAGTTGCACGATGCCGTAGAGCAGCGCTTCGGCAGTCGGCGGGCATCCGGGTACGTAGACGTCCACCGGAACGATACGATCGCAACCGCGCACCACAGAGTACGAATAGTGGTAGTAGCCGCCACCGTTGGCACATGAGCCCATCGAGAGCACCCAGCGCGGCTCGGCCATCTGGTCATAGACCTTGCGCAGCGCCGGCGCCATCTTGTTGCACAGGGTCCCGGCCACGATCATCAGATCGGACTGTCGAGGGCTGGGTCGGAAGATGATGCCGAAGCGATCGAGGTCATAACGGGCGGCGCCCGCATGCATCATCTCGACGGCGCAACAAGCAAGTCCAAACGTCATCGGCCAGAGCGACCCGGTGCGCGTCCAGTTGACCACCGCATCGATCGAGGTCGTCATGAACCCCTGTTGCATCAGGCCGCTGTCATTGGCGCCCATGGCTCAGAACACTCCGCGTTGAATCGATGGCGACACGATCAATCCCACTCGAGCGCGCCCTTCTTCCATTCGTAAACGAATCCGACCACCAGGATTCCGAGGAAGACCATCATTGACCAGAAGCCCGCAGAGCCGATTTCGCGCAGCGAAATGGCCCACGGAAAGAGAAAGGCAATCTCCAGATCGAAGAGGATGAAGAGAATGGCCACCAGGTAGTAGCGGACATCGAACTTCATGCGCGCATCTTCAAAGGCTTCGAAGCCACACTCATAGGGTGACAGCTTTTCACTGTCAGGGCGATTGTGCCCCATGGCCGTCGAGAGAACCCAGCCAATGGCCATCGGCCCGACACCGACGCCCAGCCCAACCAGAATGAAGAGGAGGATGGGAAAGTAGCCTTCGAGCACGATGAGATCCTGTGTTCAGATCGGATGACGGACTGGGCGTAGTCCGCTGCAACCCGCGACTGGCCTGATTCTGACTGGCCTGCTGCCGTGACTGGCGATCAAACTGTGACTGCCTTTGGGCGCCCTGTACCGGGCATCAAGACCTGCAACTGCTGGTGCCGACGGGGAGACTCGAACTCCCACGGGTTTCCCCACTACCCCCTCAAGATAGCGTGTCTACCAATTTCACCACGTCGGCACTGACCACACTTCAGCGTTCATTCAGGCGTCGAGAACCACTACTCGACCATCACACGACGACTGTCTGATCTGCATCAGGATGAGGCCTCCTGATGAGCCCGCATTTTACTTCACTTTGGAACGTCGCTGCTCTTTCCTGACGAAGAAGATGACGTTGTTCCGCTCTCCACGGCAGGCTTGTCTGCACCCGGCACGACGGGCACGACGGCCCCCTGGGGCGCATCCTTCATGACCCCGACCGAATCCACCGCCTTGTGATGCGAGGCGAGCCAGGTCAGTCCGATGCTCGTGACGAAGAACACACTGGCCAGGATGCCGGTGGTGCGCGAGAGAAAGTTGGCCGAGCCACTGGAGCCGAACAGGCTGCCCGACGAGCCACTGCCGAAAGCCGCCCCCATGTCTGCCCCCTTGCCATGCTGCAGGAGCACAAGCCCGATGATCACGGCAGCAACGATGACATGCACCACCAAGGCAATGTTCAGAAAGATGTCCATATTCAGCAGGTTCCTTGAGCAGCGTCGCAAATAGCGGAGAAGTCGGCCGCAACGAGCGCGGCCCCGCCGATGAGGCCGCCATCGATGTCGGCCATGGAAAAGAGTTGGGCAGCGTTTCCAGGCTTCACGCTGCCCCCGTAGATGATGCGCGCCGCAGGCGCGTCGGCACCGTAGCGAAGCAACTCGCCACGGATGGCCGCATGCACGGCATTGGCCTGCACCGCGCTCGCGGTCCGTCCCGTGCCGATCGCCCATACCGGCTCATAGGCCAGGACGACGCGCAACCAGTCGGCTGCCGCAATCCGCGCGGCAACGGCTGCCATCTGGCGCAGCACGACAGCCTCGGTCTGACCGGCGTCACGTTCCGCAAGCGTCTCGCCGACGCAGATGATGGGCGTCAGACCAGCGGCCAGCGCAGCAACGGCCTTCAGTGCCACCTGTGCATCGGTCTCGCCATGGAGGGTGCGTCGCTCGGAATGGCCGACGATGACATGCCGGCAGCCCAGATCGACCAGCATCGACGAGGAGACCTCGCCGGTATAGGCGCCAGCGCCGTGCAGAGAAACATCCTGAGCGCCCAGCGCGACCGCCGAACGCTCCAGCCGCTCACGGGCCTGCGCGAGATAGGGAAAGGGCACGCACAGCACGACATCCAGACCGGGATCACGTGCCGCATCGGCGCATGCGGCAGCCAGCAGTCCCTCATTGGCAGAGAGACTGCCGTTCATCTTCCAGTTGGCGGCAACGAGTGGGCGACGCGACACGGACACGGGCTGACGAGCAGTTGAGCAAGGCGTGGAGAACGATCAGTCGACTATCAGGCGACCACCCATCGGGCGGCCAGACTTCGAACGATCGCAGATCGAGCGGCCCCAGGGCGAGTGATCGTTCCTGAGCCTGCAACCGGTTGATTTTACGCGGGGAACGCCAAGGCGTCCACCGCAGGCATCAGATCCTCTCGAAGATCGCGGCAATGCCCTGCCCGCCGCCTATGCACATGGTGACCAGCGCATGGCGTCCGCCCACCCGCTCGAGCTCATGAATGGCCTTCACGGTGAGGATGCACCCGGTCGCCCCTATCGGGTGCCCCAGCGCCACCGCTCCGCCGTTGGGATTGAGCTTGTGCGGCTCAAATCCGAGATCGCGCGCAACGGCCATCGCCTGCACGGCAAACGCCTCGTTGGATTCGATCACATCCATATCATCGACCCGCAGGCCGGTCTTTTCGAAGACGCGACGCACGGCAGGGGTGGGCCCAAGACCCATCACCGCAGGCTCGACGGCAGCATGGGCATAGCCCACCAGACGAGCGCGCCCGCGCAGGCCGGCCGCACGCGCCGCGCCAGCCTCCATCAGGACCACCGCAGCAGCCCCATCATTGATGCCCGAGGCATTGCCGGCGGTAACCGATCCGTCCTTGCGAAACGCCGGACGCAGCTTGCCCAGTTGTTCCATGCTGGCATCGCGCCGCACATGTTCGTCGGTATCGAAGACAACCGTGCCCTTGCGTCCCTTCAGTTCGACCGCCACGATCTGTGACCTGAAGTGGCCCTGGTCGATCGCGGCGACGGCACGACGATGGCTCTCGACCGCGTAGGCGTCCTGCTCCTCGCGGGTAAATCCGTAACGGCTGGCAATATTCTCGGCGGTGATGCCCATGTGACCATTGCCGAAGGGGTCGTGCAGCGCCGCAGTCATGGCATCGACCACGGGCGCATCGCCCATCCTCTGCCCCCAGCGCCCGGCCGGAAGAAAGTATGCAGCGCGGCTCATGCTCTCGGCGCCCCCTGCAACGGCGCAGTCATGGTCGCCCAGCATCAGGTGCTGAGCGGCCGACACGATGGCCTGCAGTCCACTGCCGCACAGACGATTCACGGTGAGGCAGGGCGTGGACACCGACAGCCCGGCGTCGATCGCCGCTACCCGCGACAGATACATGTCACGCGCTTCACCATGAATGACGCTACCGAAAACGACATGCCCGACCGCATCGGCCGGCACGCCGGCCCGGGCCAGTGCCTCGCGCGTCACATGAGCGGCCAGCGCCGTCGCCGGCATGTCCTTCAGGCTGCCGCCATAGCCGCCGATGGCGGTCCGTGCACCACCGACAATCCAGACTTCACGCGTCATCGTGCCTTGCTCCTTTTCGCGGCAGCGCGTGGCGCCGGCCGTTTGTCCTGCCCCGCCTGCTCCAGTTCGCCCTCGAGGTCGTGCTCATCCGAGGCCGTGATGCGCACCTGGACCATCTGGCCGGCGCTGAGCCCACGTGCCGCAAAGCGCACGACGCCATCGATCTCGGGTGCGTCGGCACGCGTGCGCCCGATGGCGATCCCTGCCTCGTCGTCGACCTCGTCGATGAGCACCTGCTGCACCGACCCCACCTTGCGCCGCAAGCGCGCGCGGCTGATGCGGGCCTGGGTGAGCATGAAGCGCTCGAGACGCGCCTGCTTGACTTCCTCGGGCACGGCAGCAGGCAGATCATTGGCGATGGCGCCATCAACCGGTGAATAAGCAAAACAGCCGACCCGATCGAGCTTTGCCTCGGCCAGAAAGGCCAGCAGCTCCTCGAACTCGGCCTCGGTCTCGCCCGGGAACCCAACGATGAACGTACTGCGCAAGGTCAGATCGGGGCAGGCCTTGCGCCAGGCGCGGATGCGCTCGATGTTCACTTCACCCGACGCAGGCCGCTTCATCAGCTTGAGGATGCGCGGACTGGCGTGCTGGAAGGGCACATCCAGATAGGGCAGTACGCGCCCCTCGGCCATGAGCGGAATGACCTCATCGACGCTCGGGTAGGGGTAGACATAGTGCAGCCGCACCCAGGCCCCGAGTTCGCCCAGCGCTCCGGCCAACTCGAGCATCCGGGTACGCAGCGGACGCCCGCCCCAGAATCCGGTTCGGTAACGGACGTCAACCCCGTAAGCACTCGTATCCTGCGAGATCACCAGCAACTCACGCACGCCCGAGCGCACCAGATTCTCGGCCTCGGTCATCACATCGCCAATCGGGCGGCTGACCAGATCACCGCGCATCTGCGGGATGATGCAAAAGGTACAGCGATGGTTGCAGCCTTCAGAAATCTTGAGATAGGCGTAGTGCCGTGGCGTGAGTCGTATGCCTTGTGGCGGCACCAGGCTCTCGAACGGATCGTGCCTTGGTGGCAGGTGCTGATGAACCGCATCGAGCACTTCATCGGTGGCATGCGGCCCGGTCACCGCCAGTACCCGCGGAAAGCGACTCGATACCATGTCGCCGCGCGCGCCGAGACAACCCGTCACGATGACCTTGCCGTTTTCCTCCAGCGCCTCGCCAATGGCCTCGAGCGACTCGGCCACGGCATCATCGATGAAGCCACAGGTGTTGACCACCACCAGATCGGCGCCGGCGTAGTCCGGGGCAATGACATAACCCTCTGCACGCAGACGGGTGAGGATGCGCTCGGAATCGACCAGTGCCTTCGGACAACCGAGCGATACGAAACCGACCTTGGGTACCTTCTGCTTGCGAGTTGCCATCAGTGTTGCCGGCAGTGCGCCTAGCTACCCCCGCCTTGCTTGTCGGCACCGGGGGGAAACCCCGGGAAGCCGAAGCTGCCGAAGGTGCGCGTCTGCGCACTCACCTGTTCGCGCATTTGCTCGAACATCTTCTGTGACTGGTCCATGTAGGCACTCATCACGTTTTGCATCGCCGGCCCCTGGAAGTTCATGAACTGCGACCACATGTCCTGCCGGGCCTTGGGGTTGTCAGCGAACAGCGAGTGCGACTGTTCCTGCATCGTCTTCTGGAATTCGGTGAAGGCCTGCACGTTTTTCTCGAGATAACTGCCCATCATGCCCTGCATCGCCCCGCCATAGGAACGGATGAACTGGGTCAGCATGTCATGCGAGAACATCGGCGCGCCCCCCGTGTTTTCCTCTTCGAGGATGATCTGCAGGAGGATGCTGCGCGTGAGATCGTCGCCAGTCTTCGCGTCTACGACCTGGAACTCCTCTTGCTTCACCACCAGATCCTTGACAT
Organism: uncultured Pseudomonadota bacterium; assembly: GCA_903829815.1. Taxonomy (GTDB): domain Bacteria; phylum Pseudomonadota; class Gammaproteobacteria; order Burkholderiales; family SG8-39; genus CAIXPL01. The sequence goes on from CAIKRR010000029.1 coordinate 213,546, forward strand.
CGGCAAGGGTGATGTAGCTTGAAGTCTGCGTGTCGTACAAGCGTCGGTTCGGGTACTTCTTGATCAGCCGCGTCTGTTTGGCCATTGCAGTGCGCTCCTCCGGGGGGACTCGGCACCTGCTCACCTGAAGGGCGAGACGATGATCCGGTCAGCTTGTGCTGCGCAGCATTATACCCATCTGGCGGTGCGTCACCGAATCGGGTCTCAGCCGGCCTTTTCAACTGCGCCAATGAGTGCGGCGAAGGCGTCAGCAAACTGCTGCAGCCCATCGGAGAGCAGCTGGCTCGTGACCCGATCGAGATCAACCCCGAGCGCGTGCAACATGGCCAGCGTGTGCCGCGCCTCGAACAGATTGCCAGGCAGGGTATCGGACACGACGCCGTGATCGGCAAACGCCGCAAGCGTCGTCGGGGGCAAGGTGTTCACCGTATCGGCCCCGACCAGCGACTCGACATAGACCACATCACGATAGGCTGGATTCTTGCAACTGGTGCTGGCCCACAGCAGCCGCTGGGGTCGTGCGCCAGCGGCTGCAAGCCGTCCCCAGCGCGGCAAGGCCTGGCGCGCGAGCGCGTCCGCGTAGGCCAGCCGGGCATTGGCAATAGCGGTCTTGCCGCGCAGTGCGAGGATGGTCTCGCGATCGATGCCAGCTACGGGTGCGGCAAGCGCGACGCGCTCCAGCTCGGCATCGACATGCGTGTCGATGCGACTGATGAAAAAGCTCGCCACGCTGGCAATGCGCTCGACCGACTGGCCAGCCGCCAGGCGCTGCTCGAGAGCGCATGCATGTGCCTCGGCCACCGCTTCGAAAGCATCGCGCGCAAAGAGCAGCGTGACGTTCACGTTGATGCCGTAGGCCAGCAACGCCTCGATGGCCGCGACACCGGCGGGGGTGCCGGGCACCTTGATCATCACGTTCGGACGATCCAGTGCAGCCCACAGTCGGCGCGCCTCGACCACAGTGCCCGGGGCATCGTGCGCAAGCACGGGCGAGACCTCCAGACTCACCAGACCGTCGCGGCCCCCGGTCTGCTCGTACAAGGGCCGAAACAGGTCGGCAGCCGCCTGCACATCGGCAATCGCCAGGGCCTCGTAGACGGCGATTGCACTCGCACCCGACTGACGCAGACGTGCCATGTCGGCCCGGTAGGCGGCACCGGCCATGGCCTTCTGGAAGATCGCAGGGTTGGAGGTCAGACCGGCCAGATGCCGGTTTGCGATCAGCCGTGCGAGTTCGCCACTGGCAATCAATGGTCGGTCGATCGAATCGAGCCACACCGACTGACCCGCAGCCACCAGCCGACCCATGGCATCACCCGCCATGGCATCTGTCCGCGTCGCGTTGGCCGAGTCGGTGCCTGCCTCAGGCAGCCCAATCGGGCTCACGGTATCCTGTCCTCTTGAAGACATCCTTGCCCCTCCCTCGCCAACATTTCATCGCAGCGAACTTAGCACACCATGGATTTCGAAATCCCGCGTCAGATCTATGACACTGACCACGAGCAGTTCCGCGCTACGCTCAGACAGTTCCTGGCGCGCGAGGTGCTGCCCCACTATGCGCAGTGGGAGGCGGCCGGCCGAACACCTCGCGACATCTGGGCACGGGCCGGCGACCTGGGCATCCTGGGCACCAGCATTCCGGTCGAATGGGGCGGGATGGGCGGGGACTTCCGCTTCGACGCCATCGTGCTCGAGGAACTCGGCCGCGCCGGCGTCGCGGCACCCGCCTGGGACATGCACGCCTACATCATTGCCCCGTTTCTCGTGCACTTCGGCACTGAGGCACAAAAGCAGACCTTCCTGCCGGCGATGGTGGCAGGCACCACCATCGCCGCCATCGGCCTGACCGAGCCAGACAGCGGAAGCGACCTGGGAGCGCTGCGCACCCAGGCTCGTCTCGAAGGCAATCACTATGTGGTCAACGGCAGCAAGACCTTCATCACCAATGGCCATATTGCCGACCTGATACTGCTCGCGGTGAAGACCGCGCCCGACCTCGGAAGCCGGGGCATATCCCTGCTGCTGGTGGATACCGCCAGTGCCGGGTTCCGGCGCGGGCGCAATCTGGACAAGATCGGCAATCACGCCCAGGACACGGCCGAGCTCTTCTTTGATGACCTGCGCGTGCCCGCCGATCGGCTGCTGGGCGGCATCGAGAACCAGGGCTGGCGCCAACTCACCCACGGGCTGGCGCAAGAGCGCATGGTGGTGGCAGTTCGCTCGATCGCGATGGCTGAAGCGGCCTGGGACCAGACCCTCGAGCAAGTTCGTGATCGACGGGTGGCCGGACGCACGGTGCTCGACTTCCAGACCACGCGCTTTCGACTGGCCGAAATGGCCACGGACATCGAGGCAGGTCGGCCCTTCATCGACCGCTGCATCGAACTGCTGGCCCGTGGCGAGCTCTCGCCAGAACTGGCCGCCAAGGCGAAATTGTGGGCGACCGAACTGGCCGATCGGGTGCTCGATCAGTGCCTGCAACTGCACGGGGGATATGGCTATATTCGCGACTATCCGATTGCCCGCGCCTGGGCCGACGCCCGCGTGCACCGGATCTACGCCGGCACCAACGAAGTGATGAAGCACATCATCAGCCGGTCCTACTGAGGTGGACAGCGCACTGTCGGTCGCGGCGATGACCGAGGGCATACCCTCAGGCACACACAGCGCAGCGATCACGTGGCGATGAATGTCCTGCGCAATCGCAATTTTGCCCTGTACTCGGCCGGCAACATCGTCTCGTGGATAGGCCTGTGGATGCAAAGACTGGGCATCGGCTGGCTCTCCTGGGATCTCACCCACTCGGCGGTATGGGTGGGTATCGTCTCGATGGCACAGTTCCTGCCGATCATCGTCTTCGGGCCGCTCTTTGGTGTCCTCGCCGACCGGCTCGAGCGCAAACGCTACGCAATCGCAGTGCAGGTGGCCCAGATGGGCATTGCCGGACTGCTCTGGGCAGCGTGCGCATTCGATGCGATGAGCACGCCCGTACTCGTGATCTTGTGCTCGGCGATCGGCATCTCGAGCGCCGCTCACCAGCCGATCCGGCTGGCCCTGGTCAACGATCTGGTCCCGCGCGAACTGCTGCAACAGGCCATTACCATCAATTCGGTGCTCTTCAACACCAGCCGCTTCGTCGGTCCGGCGCTGGGTGGCATCGCCATCGCTTCGGTCGGCGTTGCCTCCACGTTCGCGATCAATGCGGTTTCCTACCTGGCCATCCTGTGGTCACTCACCCTGGTTGAACTGCCTGCGCGGTCGGCCAGACCCGCCTCGCGCGGTTTCGCCGGCGATCTGGGCGCCGGCCTCTCCTACGTGCTCAGGCACCGCCCCATCCTGCAACTGATGGTGGTAGCCGGCCTCACCGCCTTCTTCGCCCGGGGTGCCATCGAACTGATGCCGGCATTCGCCGATGCCGTGTTCAACCGGGGAAGCGCCGGCCTGGCGACCCTCACGACAGCCGCCGGCGCCGGCGCAGTGGCTGCAGGACTGCTGCTCTCGCGCACCGGCTCGGCGGGCCGCGAAGCCTGGCTGGCCGCGCACGGTTCGGTGGCAGCCGGCGCCGTGCTTGCGCTGCTGGGTTTCACGCACGAGTTCGCCGCAGGCGTCGCGGTCGTCGGACTTCTGGCCTTTGCAACCACGCTCTGCACGATAGGGATGCAGGTCGAACTGCAGTCAACCGTCGACAATGACTACCGCGGCCGGGTGGTGAGTCTGTGGGGCGTGGTGACGATCGCCATGCCCTCGGTCGGGAGTACGCTGATCGGTGCCCTCGCGCACTGGCCTGTCCTGGGCACTCTGGGGGGGTTATCCAACGTGACGGTGGGCTGCGGCGTGGTATGCGCAGCGCTGGCCTGGTTGAGCACCGGTCAGCTGCGCGCTACCCGCCTCACCAGTCGAGCACGAGGCGCGGCGTCAGACTGCCAGAACAACAGACCATGAGACTCTTGTTGGCCGCCCGCTCTTCCTTGCTGAGCACCAGGTCACGGTGATCAGGCAGCCCCTCGATCACGCGCAACTCGCAGGTGCCACACACCCCTTCCATGCACGAGTAGGGCACATCGATGTCACTGTCCAGCATGGCGTCGAGAATGGTCTTTCCGGGTGTGACCTCGATCGACCGCCCCGAACGCGACAGCACCACGGTATAGCCACCCTCGGCAGCAACGGGCGTGGCCGAACTGAAATACTCGACGTGCACCGTGGCCTGATCGCGCGCAGCACAGGCCTTCTCGAAGGCGGCCAGCATGGGCAGAGGACCGCAACAGTAGACATGCGTATCGGGGGCACAGGCACCGACCAGAGCCTCGAGGTCGAGCATGCGCCCACCCGGGGCCTGGTCAAAATTCAGATGGACCCGATTGCCGCCGGCTGCGGCATCCAGCGCCATCAGTGCGTCGATGCAGGCCGCCACCGACCGGGTGCGCGCCGAGTACCAGATCTCCCACGACCGACCGAGTGCCTGCAGACGACGGGCCATGCACAGGAGCGGCGTGACACCGATGCCACCGGCAAACAGCACGGTATGCCCGGCTGACTCCTCGAGCGGAAAGTTGTTGCCCGGCGCCGATATCTGCAGACGATCACCGCAGCGCAGTGCGTCGTGGATGAACTTCGAACCGCCGCGACTGGCCGGATCTCGGTTGACCGCAACCACATAGCGATGAGTCTCGGTGGGGTCATTCATCAGCGAGTAGCTGCGACTGATGCCGTTGGGCAGTTCCATGTCGATATGCGCACCAGCGGCAAAAGCCGGCAGCATGGCGCCATCAGTGCGCACCAGTTCGAGCGAGACGATGCCCTCGGCCTCCCAGCGAGTGGACTGGACACGGACTTCAATCGATGGAGTACTGGACATGGCGGGCTTGCTTAGGGAAGGTTGGGTCGCCTGGCTGGATGCGACAGTCGACCATTGTCTCGCAAAGGCGAATCAACAGGCAATGCCGCGCGACCACCTCGAGTGCTTGCCGCCTTGCGGGGTTGCCCTACAATGGCGACGCCCCCGAGAGAAACGGCATCGAAGATCGGGGGGCGCAACCATCATGCACGATGGCAGGCGCGCCGCCACGACCCCGAGAGGATGACAAGACACCATGTCCTGCCGCTACCGCCCCGCGTACGCCCGCTCTTCCCTGCACCGTCATGCCATCGCCATCTGCAGCGCAGCCTTGCTGCTTGTGGGCACCGTCTCCCTGGCTCAGGCTCAGGCTCAGGCTCAGGCTCAGGCCCAGGCCTGGCCCAATCGCTCGGTGCAGGCCGTGATCTCCTACACCCCTGGCAGTTCCACCGACATCGTCGGCCGCATCGTGCTGCAGAAACTCGCCGAACTCTGGAATGTGCCGGTCATCCCGGAAAACCGGGCAGGCGCGGGTGGCTCGATCGCCATGACCTGGGTCGCGCGGGCAAACCCGGATGGCTACACCCTGTTGCTCGACTCGACCGGGCATGTCGTAACCCCTGCGCTGTACCCGAAAATGCCGGTCGACGTACTGCGTGATCTGGTCGAGGTTGCTTCGTTTGCGATCCAGCCCAACGTGCTGGTTGTCCAGGCACGCTCGCCCTGGCGCAACGTGATGGATCTGGTCAACGCGGCGCGTGCCAATCCGGGCTCGGTGAACTTCGCCTCGGCCGGGATCGGCAGCGCAACCCACCTGAATCTCGAGCGATTCATCGCGGCGGCAGGCATCAAGGTGACGCATGTGCCCTACAAAGGCACCCCGGAAGTCATCAGTGGCCTGCTCAACAATTCGGTCGACTGCTACTGGGCGCCGATATCGGCCACCCTCTCCAACATCAAGGGCGGCAATCTGCGCGCACTGGCCGTGAGTACCCCCCAGCGCAGCAGCCAGCTACCCGACGTACCCACCACCGGCGAAGCGGGTGTGCCCAACGCCGACTCGCCCATCTGGTTCGGACTGTGGGCACCATCGGCCACACCCCGGCCGGTGATAACGCGCATTTCGACCGATGTACGCAAGGTGCTGGCCATGCCCGACGTGCGCGAGAAGCTCGCCGCCCTGGGCAGCGACACGCTGGTGATGACCCCCGAGGAATTCGCGCGATTCGTTCGTGACGAGTACCAGGTCTACTCGAAGATCGTCGCCAATGCCGGCATTCAGGCGCAGTGAGGACATCCATGACGAACCCATCACCTGTCCATCATCGTGAAGCGGCCCGGCCACCCGCCCGGAGCGCCGCGACACACCGCGTGCCCGCATCCCTCGCTGCTCGCGCTTGCCGCTGGCTGCGTCATGCAGCACAGGCACCGGGCGTGGCGAGCGCAATCAGCACATTGAAGACGGTGAGCGCGCTTGGCGCGCTGGTCATCCTCCTGCCGCAGCAGGCAGCGCTTGCGCAAGGCGGCACGTGGCCTGCCAAACCGGTCCACCTGGTCATCGGCTTTGCCCCGGGCGGGAACCCGGATCTGCTGGCGCGGATGATCGCCCCGCGCATGGCCGAACTGCTCGGTGGCCAGATCCTCATCGACAACAAGCCCGGTTCCAACGGCAACATTGGCGCCGATCTGGTCGCCAAGGCCGCGCCCGATGGCTACACCCTCTTCCTCTCTGACACCTCCACCTACTCGATCGGACCGCACATCTACGCCAAGTTGCCCTTCGATACCTTGCGTGACTTCACGCCGATCGTCCAGATCGCCGTGCCTCCCATGTACGTGGTGGTCAATGCCGCGTTGCCGGTGACTTCGATGCAGGAACTGGTCGCCTGGGCCAAGGCCAACCCGGGCAAGCTCGCCTATGCCTCGGCTGGCAACGGCTCGATTCACCACCTCACGACCGAATTGTTTCGCAGTCAGACCGGCATCGACATCGTCCACGTGCCCTACAAGGGGTCGGGCCAGTCGGCACCGGCCTTGATCGCGGGCGATGTCCAGATGGCCTTCATCGGATGGACATCGGTCAATCAGGGGGTTCGTGCCGGTCGCCTGCGGGCCATCGGGTTCGCCTCCGGCCGTCGATCGCTCATGAACCCTGATCTGCCCACCATCGCCGAGACAGTGGCACCCGGATTCGACGTGTCATCGCCGATGGGTATTGCCGGCCCCGCAGGTCTGCCACGCGAAATCGTCGAGCGCGTCCAGAATGCGGCACTGGAAGCCGCACGGGCGCCCGAGACACGGGCGCGCATGCTGCAGATAGGCCTCGAAATGGCTGATGGTACGGCTGAAGTGTATGCGGCCACCATCCGCACCGACTACGACAAGTTCGGCCGCATCGCACGCCTGGTGGGACTCAAGCTAGACTGAGTATCCCGCCGGTCCCGGCCCTACCCGTGAGCAGCAAGGCATGAGAGTTCGCATCGAAGGTATCGGCGAGTGCTACAGCGGCCAGATCGAGGCGAGCAGGCTCGATGTGCAATCAATCGACATTGTCGATGGCCGCATCGAAGGCTTCGATCGGGTGCCAGGTGATTCCTACGACGCACGCATCGATGCCGCCGGCGGTGCCGTGCTGCCCGGCCTGGTCGATGGACATGTTCATCCGGCCTTCGGCGAATGGACCCCGACCCAGGACGCGCAGGGCTGGATCGGCAACTACCTGCACGGTGGTACGACCACCATGGTGTCAGCCGGCGAACTGCACATCCCGGGCCTTGACTACGCCAACCTGTCGCCCGAACTGGTCACCTCGATTGCCGTGGTGTCGGCGGCAACGACGGGGCGAATCCGCTGGCGCGGCGTGCGCGTGCACGCTGGCACCTGCCTGCTGGTGCCGGGCATGACCGAGCATCACTTCGACCGACTGGCAGCGGCCGGCTGTCGCTTCGTGAAATTCATCTTCTTCCCGCTCGAAGACCGGCGGGAAGAGGCAATACGCATGGTGGGCTGGGCGCGCGCGCGCGGCATGCGAGTCAAGGTGCATACCGGTGGCGTATCGCGCTCAGGCGCAAGCCGCATGTGCGGCTATTCGACCCTCGACTGGCTGCAACCCGATGTTGCCGCCCATGTGAGCGGCGGTCCGATTCCGATGCCCGATGAAGACATCGACGCGCTCGTTGACCATACCGGGTTTGCGCTCGAGGTATGTTCATCGGGCAATGATCGCTCGACGCTGCGCCTGGTGCGTCGGCTGATGGAACAGGGCCAGCTCGCCCGACTCACACTGGGCACCGATACCCCAGGTGGCACCGGCGTGATCCCGCGCGGACTCTTTCGGACCCTGCTCTTTCTGAGTGGCGTCTGTGGCATGAGCCCTGGCGAGGCCATTGCCTGTGCCACTGGCAACACGGCGCGCGCACACGGGCTGGATGTGGGGGTCATCGCCCCCGGTCACCCCGCCGACATCGTCATTGCCGGGCGCGTCGATGGATCGGCGGGTCCGGGTTTCGAACACGCACTGGCGCATGGTGATTTCCCGGGCATCTCGAGCGTGTTGGTCGAGGGCATCCCGATGGTGATCGGGCGCAGCGAGCAGACGCCCCCGGCTGCGCGCCCCGCCCTTTTCAGTTGCTGCAACTTCAGCTGGCTCGGCAATCGCTGAGGCCGTACCCAACCCAGGACTTCACCCATGATCGAGACCTCTCGCATCGATGACGCAACCATGGCCCGCCGGGTGGCTCGTTTCGCGCAATTGCAGCCTCTGCCGGTCCAGCGCGGCGCAGGCATTGCGCAGGCTGCGCTCGACATCGTCTACGCACGTCAACTCCTGTCGGTCATTGGCCTGGAACCGGGCGCAGGCTCGACCCCGATCAACGCTCAGGCGCCCATCATCGGTGCAGGGGGCATGACGATGACACTGGCGCTATGCCCGCCCGGACAAGGGCCGGAACTGCACGCCCACCGCCAGACCTTCGAGACATTCACCGTGCTCGAAGGACGATTCGAGGTGAGCTGGAACGATCACGGCGAGAATCGGCTCGAACTGGAGCGTTTCGACACCCTCTCGGTGCCACCCGGGGTGTGCCGGGCCTTTCGCAATATCAGCCAGGGTCAGGGCATCCTGCAGGTGATCATCACGGGCGGCGTCCACGACATGAACGACATCGATTTTTCAGCGGCAGTGGTGCCCAGGATCGAAGCAATCGATACCAACGCACGCCCACAACTGGAGTCGCTCGGGTTTACCTTCACAGCAGGCAAGGCTGGCCGCTGAGCGCGGCAACAGCCCTTCCGGCAGGGGGGTGTGCCGGCACTCGCGAGCGCTACCTCAGTCAGCGGCCAGGGGCCCGACCCGTTCGCCCTTGAGCCGCGCCGCAAACGCTGGATACAGATCGGTCAGTTCATCGGCGATCGGGCCGGACAGCCAGCGCAGATCATGTGATGCGGGCGACGCCGTGATCGGCACCGGTATCTCCTCGCAATCAAAGGCAAAGCCGGTGCTTGCCCTCACGTCCGCCTCGTCAAAGCCCGGGTGCAGGCTGTGAAGCA
>CAIKRR010000030.1 GCA_903829815.1 uncultured Pseudomonadota bacterium
CAGGAGACGCAAGGTGATCAGGATGATCGGTGCCGTGACCCCGATCGACGCGTAGGAGGGCAGGATACCGACCACGAAGGTCGACAGACCCATGAGGATGATGGTGATGAGGAAGGTGTACTTGCGGCCCACCATGTCACCCAGTCGACCGAAGAGCAGCGCACCGAACGGGCGCACCGCAAAGCCGGCCGCAAAGGCCATGAGTGCGAAGATGAACGCCGCGGTTTCATTGACCCCGGAGAAGAACTGCTTGGAGATGATCGCAGCGAGCGATCCATACAGGTAAAAGTCGTACCACTCGAATACCGTGCCGAGTGATGATGCGAAGATGACCTTGCGTTCCTCGGGGGTCATGCCCTCCGCGGCCGCAGGCTTCATCGATGAGCTTGCTGTCGACATCCCTTATCTCCCTTGGTGACTGGCGGTGCGTGCCTGCACGACAGCGGCTCGCTACCGGTTGGATCCGTTCTGCTTCGGACTGCCTGGACGGTTCGGGCGTGAGACTTGCATCAACCGGACCCTAGTGCGCGACGCTTATCATATCTTAATCAATATGTCGTGGAAATCTTGTCGTGATCTCGACAGGCAATCCCGGCAGCAAAGCGCCTCAGAGTGCAGCCAGGCGGCGCTCCTGGCGCGCAATCAGCCGATCGACCTCGGCACGCCCGCGGCCATCGAGTCGGGGGCCCGGCAGGCGCAGGTTCTCGCAGGCCATCGCACCACGCCGCATGAGCACATACTTGCGGATGGCAAGGCCGATGCCCGGTTGCAGTTCATGTCGCACCAGCGGCAGGTAGGCATCAAAGAGGTCCTCGGCTGCCTCGTGCTCGCCCGCCATCCACAGGCGATGCACGTCGACCATCATCTCCGGGTAGGAAAAGCCGGTCATCGCGCCGTCAGCCCCGCGCGCGAGTTCCTGCGGGTAATGCAATGCGCCATTACCCACCAGAATCGACACCCGGCGTCCCGCTCCATCACCGTGCTCGCGCACCGCGCTCAACTTGTCCAGACCCGGACAGTCCTCGTGCTTGAGCATCACCACGTTGGCAAACTCGTCGATGATGCGCTTGATCACCGAGGTGGACATGTAGACCCCGGTGGTCTGCGGATAGTCCTGCACCACCACCGGCATATCGGCCAGCGTGGCGCAGATGCGCTGATAAAAGCCGTGCACCTGATCATCCGACCGCAGACCGGGCATCGGCGCCACCATGATCGCCGCCGCCCCTTCTTCCATCATGCGGGCCCCAAACACCTTGAGATTGTCCAGGTAGGGGCTCGCCGCACCGACAATCACCGGCACGCGTCCGGCCACCTGATCGATCACCGTGCGTGCAAACGCAAGACTCTCCTCGGGACTGAGCTTGTTCTGCTCACCCAGGATGCCAAGAATCGTGAGCCCGTGGGCGCCACGGTCCAGATAGAAGTCGGTCAGTCGGCGGGCGCTGTCATGGTCGACCGCGCCCTCCGCCGTGAACGGCGTGGCCGAAATGACATAGACACCCTTCGCGTCAGTGCTCAATCGGGGGTGCATGAGCCTTCTTCTCCTCGTAATGGGTCGGCAGGGCAATCCGCACCGGGGTCGAATGCGCAGGAAGTCTACGCCGCCCTCAGCCCATGGGATAATCGGACACATCATCCAAGGAGCAGCGCAGCCGTGATTCCAGACACCATGCAATACATCGACCACGGCAAGGGCGGCGATCCGAGCGTCATGAAAATCGCGACCGGCCCGGTCCCGGTGCCGGGGCCCGGTGAAGTGCTCATCCGGGTACGCCACGCGGGCGTGAACAGGCCCGACGTGCAGCAGCGCAAAGGACTCTACCCCCCACCCCCGGGCGCCTCCCCGGTCATGGGCCTTGAAGTCGCCGGAGAGATCGTCGCCGTGGGCGAGGGCCAGATGCCCTGGAAGGTGGGTGATACCGTCTGTGCACTCACCCCCGGGGGTGGCTACGCGCAGTACTGCAAGGCACCCGCAGGCAGTTGCCTGCCGATTCCGGCGGGATTGTCACTTGCCGAAGCGGCAGCGCTGCCCGAGAACTACTTTACCGTCTGGTCCAATGTCTTCTTCAGGGCGCAACTCAAGCCGGGCGAGCGATTTCTGGTTCACGGCGGCTCGAGCGGCATCGGCCTCACGGCCATTCAACTGGCGCATGCCTTCGGCGCGACCGTCTACACCACCGTTGGCAGCGACGAGAAGGCAGCCGCCTGCCGGGCCGCTGGTGCCGATGTCGCCATCAACTACCGTACCCAGGACTGGGCTGCCGAGATCTGGCAGATCACCAACCGTCGGGGTGTCGATGTCATCCTCGACATGGTGGGTGGCGACTACGTCAATCGCAACCTGCGCTCCCTTGCCATGGAGGGCCGCCTGGTGCAGATCGGCTTCATGCAGGGCCCCAAGGCCGAAATCGACGCCGGCGCCATCCTCATGAAACGACTCACCTTCACCGGGTCGGCCTTGCGACCACGCACCAACGAAGTGAAGGCGCAAATTGCTGGTGGGCTGCGCTCCCGCGTATGGCCGCTCCTCGAGCAGGGCAAGGTGCGCCCGACGATTCATGCCAGCTTCCCGCTCGCCGAGGCCGCTGCTGCACACACGCTGATGGAATCAAGCACCCATATCGGCAAGATCATGCTCGACGTCCAGTCCTGAAGGAGACACCCTCGATGAGCACCGCACCGAGCACGACGAACGACCTCGCCGCAGCAGAAGTGGCCCTCCCGCCGCTCAAGGACCCAACCCTGTTTCGTCAGCAGTGCTTCATCGATGGCGCCTGGGCCGATGCTGACTCGGGCCGCACGATCACTGTGACCAATCCGGCCAATGGACTCGCCCTGGGCAATGTGCCGGGCATGGGTACCGAGGAAACGCGCCGTGCCATCGCGGCGGCTGACGCTGCACTGCCGGCCTGGCGCGCCCGCACGGCCAAGGATCGCGCCACGATCCTGCGACGCTGGTTCGAACTCATGCTCGCCAACCAGGAAGATCTGGCGGTACTCATGACTGCCGAACAGGGCAAGCCCCTGGCCGAGTCGCGCGGCGAGATCGGCTACGCCGCCTCGTTCATCGAGTGGTTTGCCGAAGAGGGCAAGCGCATCTACGGCGACGTGATCCCCAGTCACGCTCCCGACAAGCGCATCGTGGTTCTCAAAGAGCCGATCGGCGTGTGCGCGGCGATCACGCCCTGGAACTTCCCGGCTGCGATGATCACCCGCAAGTGTGGTCCGGCGCTTGCTGCTGGCTGCACCATGGTCGTGAAGCCGGCAACGGCAACCCCGTACTCAGCACTGGCCCTGGCAGAACTCGCCCAGCGTGCCGGCGTCCCGAAGGGCGTGTTCAGCGTGATCACCGGCGCGGCCAGTGCGGTGGGCGGCGAGATGACCTCGAACCCGACTGTGCGCAAGCTCACCTTCACCGGTTCGACCGAGATCGGCAAGGTGCTGATGGCCCAGTGCGCACAGTCGGTGAAGAAGACCTCGATGGAACTGGGTGGCAACGCGCCCTTCATCGTGTTTGACGATGCCGACCTCGATGCTGCCGCCGAAGGGGCCATCGCATCGAAATACCGCAATGCCGGTCAGACCTGCGTCTGTGCCAATCGACTGCTGGTGCAGGACTCGGTCTACGACGCGTTTGCCGCGAAACTCGCCCAGAAGGTGGCGCAACTGAAGGTGGGCAACGGACTCACTCCCGGCGTCACGATCGGCCCCCTCATCGACACGGCGGCCGTTGCCAAGGTTCAGGAACACATCGACGATGCCATCGCCCATGGCGCACGCGTCGTGGCCGGGGGTCACCCGCACGCGCTGGGCGGACTCTTCTTCGAGCCGACGATTCTGGCTGACGTGACACCAGCCATGAAGGTAGCCCGCGAAGAAACCTTCGGGCCGCTTGCGCCCCTCTTTCGCTTCAAGGACGAGCGCGAGGCGATCGCACTCTCGAACGACACCGAATTCGGGCTCGCAGCCTACTTCTATGGTCGCGACATCGGACGCATCTGGCGCGTCGCCGAAGCACTCGAATACGGGATCGTCGGCGTGAACACGGGCCTCATCTCGACCGAAGTCGCGCCCTTTGGCGGCATGAAGCAGTCGGGCATCGGCCGTGAAGGCTCCAAGTACGGCATCGAAGACTATCTGCAGGTGAAGTACCTGTGCATTGGCGGGTTGGATCGCTGATGGCCACCCGATCAGCAAAGGCAGGCAAGCCGGTGAAATCCGCAGACTCGACGAGCACGCCCCCGCGCACCCCCCCCGTTGTGCCTGCCATTGCGCCCTCGACGAAACGGGCAACGGCGCGCAAGACGGCCGCACCGCGCACGCCGGTGGCCAGCAGTTCGCAGGCGGCACAGGGCACGGCGCCTGCCCGCGCCTACCCCGACCTGCACGACCACATCGCCAGTCTCGAAGCCGCCGGCCTGCTCATCCGGGTCGACCGTCCGATCAACAAGGACACCGAGATGCACCCCCTGGTGCGCTGGCAGTTTCGCGGCGGCATCGCCGAACGTGACAGGAAGGCGTTCCTCTTTACCAACGTCACCGACAGCAAGGGTCGGCACTACGACATCCCGGTGGTGGTCGGGGCCGTCGCCGCCAACCGCGAGATCTATCGCATCGGCATGGGCTGCGAACTCGACCAGATCGATGCCACCTGGAACCGCGCGGCTGCCCACCCGATCAAGCCACGCATCGTGACGAACGCGCCGTGCCAGGAAGTCGTCATCATGGGTGATGAACTCGACGAGCCCGGCAAGGGGCTCGATGCCATTCCGGTGCCGATCTCGACACCGGGTTGGGACAACGCGCCCTACACGACACTGTCGCAATACATCACTCGCGACCCCGAGACCGGCGTGCAGAACATGGGCAACTATCGGGGTCAGGTGAAGGGCCCCAGGCGGCTCGGGATGAACCCCTCGCTCGAACTGCGCCCGGGCATCTATGTTCACTGGGAGAAGGCACGCGCCCGTGGCGAGAAGCTGCCCGCGGCGGTCGTGCTGGGTGCTCCGCCCTGCATCACCTTCACCTCGGCCCAGAAGCTGCCCGAAGATGTCGACGAGTTCGATGTCGCCGGTGGTCTGGTGGGGGCGCCGGTGAATCTGGTGCGCGCCAAGACGGTTGATCTCATGATTCCAGCCGAAGCCGAGATCGTGATCGAGGGCTACATCAACACCGAGTTCCTCGAACCCGAAGCGCCGTTTGGCGAATCGCACGGGCATGTGAACCTGCAGGAATACAACGCCTTCATGGACGTGACCTGCATCACGCGCCGCAAGAATGCGATCCTCACCTCGATCATCTCGCAGGTGACGCCGAGCGAATCGAGCGTGATCAAGCGGGTCGCGATGGAGCCGCTCTTTCTGAACCATCTGCGGCGCAGCCTTGGCATCCTCGGGGTGAAGAAGGTGGTGATGCATGAACCGCTCACCAATCTGCGCAAGGTGATTGCGCTCATCATGGATCGCAAGACCCCCACCACCGAAATCTGGCGTGCGCTCTACGGTGCAGCAGCCTTGCACCGGGCAGCCGGCAAGTACGTGATTGCGGTGAACGAGGATATCGACCCGGACAACGCCGACGCGCTTCTCTGGGCGATGTCATACCGGGCCAATCCGGCGCTTGACATCGAGATTCTCAAGCACCGCGATCAGGGGCACGGGCCGCGCAGCAAGCGCAACGGCGGGCAGGATGCCTCGGTGCTCATCGATGCCACGCTCAAGGAAGACTTCCCGCCCATTTCGCTGCCCAAACGCGAGTTCATGGAAAACGCCAAGGCCATCTGGGAAGAACTCGGTCTGCCGCCGCTCAAGCCCGAGTCGCCCTGGTTTGGTTACACGCTGGGCGACTGGCCGGCCGAATTCGACAAGGCCGCCGAACTGGCCGTGCAGGGCGACTACTTCATCACCGGCGAAATCATCGCCGGGCAACGGCGCAGCGACGTGACGATGAACACCGAAGTGCGCGATGTCGGCACCCGTCAGGGAAAGAAGCCCAAGGACGCCAAGGCACCCAAGGCCGGGAAGAAGAACAAGAAGAAGTCCTGAAGGGGAGTTCACAGTGCCAGAGTCCAAGTCTGTCGCATCGGGTCCCGCAGCGCCGAAAGCCGACTGGAAGCCGCATGCAGCCGCACCCAACACGCACCAGCGTGTGCTGGAACTCGTGCGGGCGCATCTGGCCAACCGGCCCGGTGCTCGTGTCTGTGACGTGCCCTGCGGGGCAGGCGCCTTGTCGGTGCAACTGGCCGCCGGCGGACTCGAGGTCATCCCGGTCGACATCGCCGCCGTCGAACCGTTTCAGTTCGACCCCACCCGCCGCCGGCTGCACGACTGCAACCGGGGTCTGCCCTTTGCCGATGCCGAACTCGACGCGGTCGTGAGCGTGGAGGGTATCGAGCATCTGGAGAGCCCCACGGGCTTTCTGCGCGAATGCGCACGCGTGCTGCGCCCCGGGGGTCTGCTCTTTCTCACCACGCCCAATGTCGACAGCCTGCGCTCGCGCAAGTACGTGATCGGACGCGGCTATCACCGCTTCTTCGGTCCCGATGGGGACGAGGCCAAGGATGCAGGGCACATACACCCGATCGACATGATGTTCGTGCGCCACGCGATCAGGCCGCTCGGGCTTGTCTGGGTCGAAGGTGCGGTAAACCGCCTGTCGGGCAAGACCTGGTATTCGGAACTCCTGCGCCCGATGCTGCAGCGAAAGTTGCCGACCTGGATGCGCGGTGAAGTGCCCTTCTATGGCGACGTGATGATCTACGTGCTGCGTCGCGAAGCCTGATCGACTGCTGCGGCGAATCCCATCGCCTGACCTGAAAGCCCCACCGCCAGCCGATCGACCCGATCGGCAAAGGCCTCGAAGCCGAAATGCGCCAGGTGTTCGACGGCGGCACGCGGATCGGGACGCTGCGCCCCGGCCACGATACGCCCGAGCACGGTGGCAAAGTCGCGCCCGCCATCCTCGCGCGGGTCGGTGTAGAGAAAGCCACCCGCCCCATCGATGACAGTCTCGACGAAAGGCGGCGAACGAGGGGCAAGAACCGGGGTGCCACAGGCTTGCGCTTCGAGCACGTTCAACCCGAGCGCTTCGCGCTCGGGCAGCCCGGTCAGCAGGTAATCGATGCTCCCGTACACGCGAGCCATATCGCTCTGATGGCCCCAGAGCCGAACCCGATTGCCCAGTGGCGCCACCGCGCGCCTGAACTCACGCAGGGCGCGGTAATCGACCGCCGAGCCGAACACCTCGACATTGACCTGCGAATGCGCCCGCAGCGGCTCTCGCAGACATTCGAAGAGGCGCGGAAACTGTTTCAAGGGTGCAAGGCGCGACACCACGCCCAACGTGAGCCCGGGACGGCGCTCGAAGCGCGCGGGGGGCCGAACGATGCCAAGCAGCGGGCTCAACCAGGGCAGCGCGGCTCGCACGATGCGATCGCGCGGCTTGTGGCTGTCCCAGTCACAGAGGCGCCCCGAACACACGGCCTGCTGCAAGGCCTGCGCATCGCCGCCGCGTTCGAGATCGATCGCGGCATGCAGGGGTTCGGGCCAGATGTCGACAAAGCCCCGCGCAGCGAGCGTCGCGGCCACATGATGGGACACCGGCACGCGCTCATGCGCCATCTCGTAATAAACCGGCCACCGATCCTCGTAGAGCGCCTGGTGCGCGAGCGCGACGACCCGAGTGCGTGGCAGCAGCGCAGCCAACACCTCGCGCGCGAGCGGGGCATGAATGATGACCACGGCCCCGTCCGGTATCCGGGTTGGGGTCTCGCTGGCGTCGGCAACCGACAGACGAACGCCCGCCGGCATCGGCAACCCCTCCCAGAACCGGGCCCCCGCCAGCGTGATGACCCGGGTATCGCGACCGCGGGCGAGCAAGGCAGCCGTGAAGGTACGGGTATAGACCTCGGCACCACCGAGCGCGCTGGACAGGTTGATCTGATAGACAGGCAGCTGCATGGTGGCCTCGACAGGGGACGAGGCGAAGGATAGATCAGGCGGCGGGCAGGTGCATGCACCGTGCTAGGCTCCGCGGTGCCGCCATCCCAGCCATCGGTCGCTCCCATCAGAGGGTAGCGGCCATCGAAGAATGAGGCCCCCATGTCAGAACCGCTGCCGATCGCCCGTGCCGATCACGACATCTGCCTGCTGCCGGCACTTGCCAATCGCCATGGCCTGATTGCGGGTGCCACCGGTACCGGCAAGACCGTCACGCTGCAACGACTGGCCGAGCAATTCAGCCTGGCCGGCGTTCCAGTCTTCATGGCCGACGTGAAGGGCGATCTCTCGGGTCTCTCGCGCCCCGGCGAGTGGAAGCCCGCCATCAAGGCACGGGCCGAACAGCTCGGATGTGCTTCGACCCATACCTTCCGGGCCTTTCCGACGATGTTCTGGGATGTCTTCGGCGCCTCCGGCCACCCGGTACGGGCCACCGTCTCCGAGATGGGCCCGGTGCTGATCGCCCGCATGCTGGGCCTGAACGACACGCAGGCGGGTGTGCTCGCGCTCACCTTTCGCATCGCCGATGATCAGGGGCTGCTGCTGCTCGACCTGAAAGACCTGCGCGCCATGCTCCAGCATGTGGGCGACAACGCAGCCACCTACAAGACCGAATACGGCAACATCTCGCCTGCCAGCATCGGCGCCATCCAGCGCGGGCTGCTCACGATCGCCGAGCAAGGTGGCGAGCAGTTCTTCGGCGAACCGGCCCTCGATCTGGGTGATCTGATGCAGACCGATCGCGACGGGCGCGGCGTGATCAGCATTCTTGCGGCCGACCGGCTGATGAACGCCCCGCTCATCTACGCCACCTTTCTGCTCTGGCTCTTGTCGGAACTCTTCGAGCGTCTGCCCGAAGTGGGCGACCTCGAACGGCCGAAACTCGTGTTCTTCTTCGACGAAGCGCACCTGCTCTTCACCGATGCAGCGCCAGCGCTCCTCCAAAAGATCGAGCAGGTCGTGCGCCTGATCCGCTCCAAGGGCGTGGGCATCTACTTCGTGACCCAGAACCCGCTCGACATCCCTGACACGGTGCTGGGGCAACTGGGCAACCGGGTCCAGCACGCACTGCGCGCCTTCACGCCGCGCGACCAGAAGGCGGTGCAGACCGCCGCCACGACCATGCGGCCCAACCCACGCCTCAAGATCGAGAGCGCCATCACCGAACTGGCCGTGGGCGAAGCGCTCATCTCGTTTCTCGATGCGAAGGGCATACCGGGCATCACCGAGCGGGCCCTCGTGCTGCCACCCTCGTCGCGAATCGGTGCAGTCACCCCCGAGGAGCGACGCCAGACCATGGCGACCTCGCTCGTGGCTGGTCACTACGAGCAGGCGATCGATCGCGAGTCGGCCTACGAACGGCTCAAGGGCGTTCAGGGCGGCACCTCAGCCGGTGGCAAGCCGGCCGCGACTGCCCCGGGCGCCCGGCCTGCGCCGCAGGCTGAACCCCACCAGGGCGCAGGCGGTGGCATTCTCGACTCCATCGGCGACATCTTCGGTGGCGCTTCATCAGGTGCTCGCCGCGGCGCCCAAAGCCCCGTTGAAACCGCCCTCAAGAGCGCTGCGCGGCAGATCGGCAGCGAACTCGGGCGCCAGATCGTGCGGGGCGTGCTGGGCTCCCTGCTGGGTGGGGGCGGGCGGCGGCGCTAGGTCGACTTCGCCAGGTCGACTTCACCAGGTCGACTTCACCAGCAGACGGTGCGGAGGGCGTACAATTGTGCGCCGCACCAGAGCACGAAACTCGATGGTCCTGACCCGGCCTGGTGGCTGGCTGTCGGGACCCGCGTGCTCGATACACGGAATCGCCAGCTTCACTGTCCCCTGGTGAGCACGTGTGACCTCACCCAACCCGCCCACCCTACGGCTGCCCTCGTGATCATTCTGAAGAACCTCGTCCTCCGCCGCAGCGCCAAGGTACTGCTCGACCGTGCGTCGATCACCATCACGCCTGGTGAGAAGGTGGGGCTCGTGGGACGCAACGGCGTCGGCAAATCGACACTCTTCGGCCTGCTCAATGGCAGCCTGCACGAGGATGCGGGTGAATTCTCCTGGCCCCGCCAATGGCGCCTCGGGCAGGTTGCGCAGGACATGCCCGAAACATCGCAATCGGCCACCGCTTTCGTGATCGACGGCGACACACGTCTGGCTGAGGTGCGTGCCGCACTGGCCGAGGCCGAGGCGCGCTTCGAGGCCGACCCCGACGACCCCGACGCAGGCATGGCCATCGCCCAGGCGCATGCCGATCTGGCCGATGCCGGCGAGCATGATGCAAGTGCCCGTGCGCAGGCACTGATTCTCGGACTGGGCTTTCGGGTCGATGAACTGGACAATCCGGTCGACAGCTTTTCCGGGGGCTGGCGCATGCGACTGCAGCTTGCGCGCGCACTCATGTGCCCGAGCGACCTGCTGCTGCTCGATGAGCCCACCAACCACCTGGATCTCGATGCACTGGTCTGGCTCGAAGCCTGGCTCAAGAGCTACGCTGGCACGATGATCGTCATCAGCCACGACCGCGAGTTTCTCGACGCGGTGACCGGTGTCACCCTGCATATCGACAATGCGCAGCTCGTGCGCTACGGCGGCAATTACAGCAAGTTCGAGGAGTTGCGCTCCGAACAGCTGCTGCTGCAGCAAGCGGCCTTCGAGCGCCAGCAGGACAAGATCGCCCACCTGCAGAAGTTCATCGACCGCTTCAAGGCCAAGGCGAGCAAGGCCAAGCAGGCACAAAGCCGGGTGAAGGCCATCGAGCGCATGGAGAAGGTGGCGCCCATGCTTGCCAGCGCCGACTTCAACTTCGAATTCAAGGAGCCGCGCAGCATCCCCAGCCCCATGCTCTCCATCGCCAGCGCCGACTTCGGCTACGTCGTCGATGGCGAGCCACGCACCATCGTGCGCAAGGTGAGCCGCTCGGTCCTGGCCGGCCAGCGCATCGGCATCCTGGGGGCCAACGGTCAGGGCAAGTCGACGGTGGTAAAGACCATCGCGCGCGACCTCGCCGCACTCAGTGGCACCATCACCGAAGGCAAGGGCCTCACCATCGGCTACTTCGCGCAGCAGGAACTCGATGTGCTGCGCCCGCACGACAATCCGCTGCAGCACATGATGCGCCTGGCGCGCGAAGCCAGTGCGCAATCACGCGAAGCCAGTGGCGAACAGGCGCTGCGCGGCTTTCTGGGCAGCTTCAATTTCAGTGGCGACATGGTGAACCAGGCGGTGGGCACCATGAGCGGTGGCGAGAAGGCGCGTCTGGTACTGGCGATGATGGTGTGGCAGCGCCCCAACCTGCTGCTCCTCGATGAGCCGACCAACCACCTCGATCTGGTGACCCGCGAAGCACTGGCCATGGCACTCAATCAGTTCGAGGGCACGCTGATGCTGGTGAGCCATGACCGCGCGCTTCTACGCAGCGTCTGCGATGAGTTCTGGCTGATCGGGCGCGGCGCGATCAATGCCTTTGATGGCGATCTGGACGACTACCAGGTCTACCTGCTGGAAGAAGGACGCCGCCTGCGTGATGAAGCACGCGCCGGCCGCAACGCCACCGGCCTGCGCGCGCAGGCCGCCTGAGCGCACGAGCGCCTACTCGGGGCGCACGCCAGCAGCGTCGAGCACACGTCGCCAGCGGGCCGACTCGTCGCGCAACTGCGCGGCAAATTCAGCGGGCGACTGGCCGCCCACATCCATGCCCAAGGCTGCATAGCGGCGCTGAATGCCGGGCTCCTCCAGCACCGCATGCACCGCGTTCGCCAGCCGCTCGACGATGCGGGGGTCGGTGCCACGCGGCGCCGCCAGTCCCCACCAGTTGCCGGTCAGCAGGCCTGGCAGACCGGCCTCGACAGCCGTGGGGACATCGGGCAGAACGTTCAGGCGTCGACGCGCGGCAACCGCCAGCGCCCGCAGCTTGCCGGCTGCCAGTTGCCCTTCCACCGAACTCAAGGTCGTCACGTACAACTGAACATCGCCTGACAGCAGTGCAAGCACGGCTGCAGGCGAGCCCTTGAAAGGTACATGCACGAGATCGATACCCGCCAATTGGGCGAACAGTTCGGCTGCCAGATGCGGCGGTGTGCCAGCACCCGGACTGCCGAAATTGAGCCGCCCCGGATGCTGCCTTGCGTAGCCTTGCAACTCGCGCAAGGAACCATAAGGTGTCTGCGACGCCACGATCACGAGCGAAGGCGCATCAGACACGATGGTGATCGGCACCAGGGCCGTGAGCGGATCAAAATCCATCGCCTTGTAGACGAACTGATTGACGACGAAATTGTTGGTCGCACCCAGGAGCAGGGTGTACCCGTCAGGCGCCGCTCGAACCACATCCTGTGCGCCGATGTTGCCGCTGGCACCGGCCTTGTTGTCGATCACGAAGCGCTGACCGAGCCGTCCCTCGAGCGCCGCGGCTATCACCCGAAACGAGATATCGCCGGTGTTGCCTGCCGCGTAGGGAATCACGAGGCGTATCGGGCGTTGCGGCCAATCCTGCGCCAGAGCAAGGCCGTGCAAACCCAGCAGCACGCCGAGGAAGATGGAACGCACCACCTCAGGCAGCCTCGAACATCAGAACCAGTCCGCAGGCAGCCTGCGAGGGAACGATGAGGCGACCCTCGCGCTCGGCGTGGGCAATGCCCCCTGCCACGAAGCGCTCGCGCAGCACGACCAAGGGGCGGTGGGTGCGCAGGCTCACCGCAGCGATGCGCGGTGGCGTTCCCGCACAGCATTCACCCAGCACCACCGCGGCATCAGCGGTAGCCACGACCGACAGCCGTGAGGGTCCGTGAAGCGCGATCGAATGACGTACGCCGTCGCGACTGACCGGGCGTGCGGCATACCGTGCGTGGCGGGCGATGCACTCGACCGGGTCATCGGCCACGATGAGGGTCTCGGCGATGCCGATCACACCATTGGGATGCCGGCAATAGCGCGCCTGATGAATGAATTCGGGCGTGAGATGACGCGCCACCTGCATGAGTCCCTCGGGTGCATCAGCAGCCCCGATCTGCACCCGCTCGAAGCGCGCAGTGCGAACGCCATCGGGCGTATCGACATCGCGCTGGAGGGGAATCACGCCCGAAGTCGGGACCCCGCTCGCACGCAATCGACGATCGGTGGCTTCGGTGTCGTTGGTGGCATAACAGATGATGTGCGCACCCTCATGCCGGGCCAGAAACCGGGTCTGCCGCGGGTCGGGGCGCGCGGCATCCGCGTGGGTGAGCACTTCGAGGTAATCGTTTTCGAACACGGCACAGCGATTGGCCGAGCCCAGAGGGGCAACCGACTCGTGCGGACTCAGTGCACCCTTGTGCGCCGAGATCGGCGTGAGCACGAAGCCCAGCGACTCGAACACCTGCGCGGCTGCGGCCATGTCATGAACGGCAACGCCGACATGATTGACCTCGGCAATATCGCCCGCCGCAAGGTCTCGAGCGCCATCACCCACCCCTCGAATGCTGTCAGTCATGTCGACGCCGCTCGCGGGAGAATCAGACGTTGAAGGGGAAGTCGGCCTGAAAAGGCCCGTGGATACTGGCTCACCACGATGTGGAATGAATCGTACCCGCCGACCGTACCCGCTGAACATCGGGCTGCGTGTGATGGACTTCGCACAACGCAAGAGGCGGCTGGCCGACAAGAGTCTCTCGTCTGCAAAACCCATGTGCCACGCAAATAGCCGAAGTTGCCGCGCAGGATCATTTGTAATCCTGCTCCAGCTGAGGGCGAATGGCACCGATGCGGACCACCTCGCCGCGGACTTCAAACGCGGCAATGAGTCCGGCGGCTCCGAAGGGAATGATCAGCTCGCGCTGTTTGTCGTTCACGGCGCGAGCGGCCTTGCGACACGAGTACGGCGAGAACTCCAGCAGTCGGAGTGCGCGGTCGACCGCGTCTCTCAGGCGCCCCACGACGTCGAGGTCAGGCGTCGCGCTGGCGAGTTCACGTTCGATGGTGAAATCCTCGATCCGGAGCAAGTCGCCAACAGCCTCGTCCGCGAGGACGACGCGGTAGACGGTCACTGCCCCGCGCTCGGCTTACCTGCCGCCAGTCGCTGGCGCGCCGCCTCGATCCGGACATCCATCTGCCGCAGCATTTCCTGCGCTGAGATTCCCCTGTCTTCACGCTCAGATCGCTCGACAGCGTCGCTGGCGCGCGCAAGGAACGCGTCTTGCGTACGCCGCCAGGCGACGCCGTCGCGAACGCACGATGCGACGAAATCGGAGAGGGATTCGCCTTGGTCAAGAACGGCCTCGGCATCGCTTCTCAACGCGGGCTCGACGCGCACGGCAGGCAGGGTGGAGGTCTTCATATCCACAATGTAATGCAAATGTGATGCATGGACAAGCAGGTCGCGCACGCCAGCGCCCGGTGCAGACCGGCAAGAGCAAGAACAGCATGAACAGCAAGGCCCTCGGGGCCACGCGACCGAGCGTTACCCGGGGTCATGCCTCAGCCTCGTCAAGGCTCCGGATTGAACATCGCATCGATGTTTCTGGGGTCAGCAACCGGCAGACCGAGGTCACGGGAACTCACGGCCAAGCACAAGGCGATCGATCGGGCAGCACGGCTCACGATCAGCGCGGCGCTGGGGCATGAGAAGGGGCAGGTGACGGCGGTCTATTCTGAAGGGTGAAGGACGGCTACCGACCCAAAGCGGAAGTTGGTCTGGGCGAATGAGTTGCCCAAAAGCCATCGCTCAACGTTCAACTCAAGCGGCGTGCCGTAGGCACGTCCGCTTGAAGAAGGCTTAGGCGCAATCCGTCGCTGGAGTCTCGCCATTCCACCGGCGCGAACCAGACTGGCATAATATGCCAATGATGGCCATGCGGGCTTGCTGCTCGCGCTACTGGGAGTCCCGCAACATGCCCACCCGCAACGTCGTTTTGAGCGAACTTCAACAGCAACTGGTTGAAACTCTGGTTCAGTCCGGGCGTTACCAGAATGCCAGCGAAGTGCTGAGAGATGGGCTGCGCCTCATCGCGGAGCGCGAGCGCCGTGAGGATGCCAAGCTCGAAGCCCTGAAGCAATCAGCGCGGCTTGGCTGGGCGGATGTGTCCGCAGGGCGGTATGCAGATGTTGCCGATGATCAGCTCGAAGACTTCATTGGACAGTTGGGTCGCCGCGCTGCGCAGGCTGCCAAGACGGCGAGTTGATGTTTCGCTATCGGCTGTCGAACGCCGCTCAGGGGGATGTCCTCGACATCCTCGCCTGGACAGATGAGCGATTCGGCGAAGTCGCTCGACTGCGTTACGAGAGCCTGATCGTCGCCGCGCTGCGCGACGTGGCACGCCAGCCAGACAGACCGGGCAGTCTCGCTCGGCCTGAACTCGGCGCGAGCGTTAGATCTTGGCATCTGCGACTGAGCCGAGAGCACGTGAATCCCGGTGTGGGTATTGTCCGCCGACCACGCCACTTTCTTGTCTACCGATTGGAGCCCGACTTGGTTGTGGTCGGTCGGCTGCTACACGACGCCATGGAGTTAGCGCGGCACCTGGACGCCGAAACGGCTTGGGAGTAGGCGTCAGCACGCGCTGTTCGATAGCTCGATCGCAGAAAGTGATGTGCCTTGACGGCGCAGCAACGCGTCAGGCGTCCGACAAGCTACTCGTCGTGAACGGCTCTTCATGGCCGGGAGCGGTCGTCCATTCCTAATGACTTGCACGGCGCCCCGAGCATCCATCCCTCGACGCCACACACCAAGCGCTCCGGCGGCGACAGCGACTCCAGGAAGGACATCCAATCCGGCGCCGCCAGTCGCGCCGCGGTCCGGGCGGCGGCGGAACTTCCTGTGGCGGCGCGTCCGGCGTGGCGCTGCAAACGCGAAGGTTTTTCAGGTCCGAGTCCGGCGCCTCGGCCTGTCGTGCAGGCTGCCGACAACATGGAGGGGTCCACGTTTCATGCGACAAGCAGGCGATGACACGCAGCGAGGCGCCACCCGCAGGTCAGCCCGCGCTAGCCTCCCGGGCTTTTCTCGCCCCGACCGTCAGACGTTGAAGCGGAAGTGCATCACATCGCCGTCCTGCACGATGTACTCCTTGCCTTCCAGTCGCATCTTGCCGGCCTCGCGCGCACCCTGCTCGCCCTTGCAGGTCACGTAGTCGGCAAAGGCAATGGTCTCGGCGCGGATGAAGCCGTGCTCGAAATCGGTATGGATCACACCAGCCGCCTGGGGTGCGGTAGCCCCCACACGCACCGTCCAGGCGCGCACTTCCTTCACGCCGGCCGTGAAGTAGGTCTGCAAGCCCAGCAGCTTGAAACCGGCACGAATCACCCGATTGAGACCCGGTTCATCGAGCCCCATGTCGGCAAGAAAGATCGCCTTGTCCTCATCGGACAGATCGGCCATCTGCGCCTCGAGCCCCGCACTCACCACCACCACCGGTGCGTTCTCGGTGGCCGCAAAGGCCTGCAGACGCTCGAGAATGGGGTTATCAGTGAACCCGTCTTCCGCGACATTGGCCACGTACATCGTGGGCTTGGCGGTCAGCAGAAAAAGTGGCCGTACCACGGCCAGTTCTTCCTTGGACAGATCGACCGTGCGTGCCGCCCGCCCTTCGTTCAGCACCGGCTCGATGCGATCGAGCACCGACACGATGCGCTGCGCCTCCTTGTCGCCTGACCGAGCCACCTTGGCGTAGCGCGCGTATTGCTTGGCGAGCGTCTGCAGATCGGCGAGAGCAAGCTCGGTATTGATGGTGGCGGCGTCATCCACCGGATCGACCCGACCCGACACGTGAATGACGTTGTCATCGTCAAAGCAGCGCACCACATGGGCGATGGCGTCGGTTTCACGGATGGTGGCCAGAAACTGGTTGCCCAGGCCCTCACCCTTGGAGGCGCCGGCCACGAGGCCCGCGATATCGACGAATTCCACGGTGGCTGGCAGGATGCGCTGCGGCTTCACAAGGGCCGAGAGCTGCGCAAGGCGCGGATCGGGCACTTCGACGATGCCCACATTGGGCTCGATCGTGCAGAAGGGGTAGTTCTCCGCTGCGATGCCTGCCTTGGTGAGCGCGTTGAAGAGCGTGCTCTTCCCCACATTGGGCAGGCCGACGATACCGATCTTCAACGCCACGATTACTCTCCCTTGGGTGCAGCCGAAGCCGCCTTGGGTACTGGAATGACTGAGGCAGGTTCGCCAGCGCGTCCCTTTGCCACGGGTTTGGGTGGCCGCGCCCCACCATGCAGATCAAGCATTGCGGCCTGCATGTCACCGGCAATGATGCGCGGCATCAAGGCAAGACTGCGCTCGATGGCGGCCTCGATCGCCTCGCGGTCGGTCGCAGGAGGCGACGAGAGCACCCAGTCGGCGACGCGGTTTCGATCGCCCGGATGCCCGATACCGAGGCGCAGACGCCAGAAATCGGGCACGCCAAACTGTGCCGCAATATCACGCAGGCCATTATGCCCGGCGATACCCCCGCCTTGCTTCAAACGCGCCACACCGGGCAGCAGATCGAGTTCGTCATGAACGACCAGCGTTTCGGCCGGTGTGATGCGAAAGAATCGCGCCAGCGGCACCACCGATTGCCCCGACCGATTCATGTAGGTCTGGGGCAAGACGAGAAAGAGCTCGTTGCCAGCGCCAGAGCGCCGGGCAACGAGCCCCTTGTACTTCGCATCCTGATCCAGGCGCAGACCTAGCCCGGCAGCGAGTCGCTCGAGCAGCCAGAACCCGGCGTTGTGCCGGTCGCGCTCGTGCTCCCGCCCGGGATTGCCCAGGCCAACGATCAGGCGGATGGGCGGTGTTATTTCTTGCCGCCCTTGGCAGCCGGCTTCGCAGCGGCCTTCTCAGGCTGCTTCGAGGCGGGCACGGCCGACGCCGAAGGCGTCACCTTGTCGTCATCGGCAGCGCCACGCGGCATCGGCGAAATCACCACCGCAGGGTTCTCGCGACCACGCACGATGGGCTCGACGCCGGGCGGGAACGGCAAGTCGCGCACATGCACGGTCTGCCCAGCCACCAGATCCTTGAGGTCAACCGTGATGAACTCGGGCAGATCGGCCGGCAGGCAGCGGATGTTGATGTCGTTCAACACATGGCTCACGTTGGCAGCCGATACCTTGACCGCGGGCGAGAGTTCCACATTGGTGAAGTGCAACGGCACCTTGATGTGGATCTTCTGATCGGACGACACGCGCTGGAAGTCCACGTGCAGCACGATCGGGCGCCAGGGGTGCATGTTGAAGTCACGCAACAGCACCTGCTCGGGCTGACCGTCGATGGTGAGGGTCAGGATCGAGGCATGGAACTTCTCGTGGCGCAGCGCCTGGAAGATGGCATTGGCCTGGAGTTCGATGTTCTTCGGATCCTTGCCGGCGCCATAGACGATGCCGGGTACCTTGCTTGCGTGGCGCAGACGGCGGCTCGCACCCGTCCCAAGCGCCATGCGCGATTGCGCAGCGATTTCGATTGCCATGATGAAACTCCCAGGTTGATGAATCCGGCAGGCCAATCCCGCCAGAATTCCCGTGAGGTCCGCGACCAGACACACACGTTTGCTGCAACTGATCCGAAGGCCAGGCCCGCGCGCAGCGCACGGCCCGACCCCGCGGAGGCATCCCTACTCGATGAACAGGGAACTGACCGAATCCTCGTTGGAGATGCGCAGGATCGTCTCGGCCAGGAGCCCTGCGATCGACAGCACGCGGATCTTGGGACTGGCTGCCGCATCCGGGCGCAACGGAATCGTGTCGGTGACCACGACCTCGTCGAGTGCCGACTCGGTGATGCGATCGGCTGCGTTGCCCGAGAGCACGGCATGGGTGCAATAAGCCACCACGCGGATCGCACCACGCGCCTTCAGCACCTCGGCCGCCTTGCACAGCGTGTTGGCCGTGTCGACCATGTCATCCATGATCACGCAGGTGCGTCCATTCACATCGCCGATGATGTTCATCACTTCGGAAACATTGGGACGCGGCCGGCGCTTGTCGATGATGGCCAGGTCCGACTCCAGACGCTTGGCAAGGGCGCGAGCACGCACCACACCACCCACGTCCGGCGATACCACCATCACTTTCTCGAAATTGTGCCGCCAGACATCGCCGAGCAATACCGGCGCGGCATAGACATTGTCGACCGGCACATCAAAGAAACCCTGGATCTGGTCGGCATGCAGGTCCATGGTCAGAACCCGATTGACACCGACTGCAACCAGCATGTTGGCCACGACCTTGGCGCTGATGGCGACCCGCGCCGAGCGGGGACGCCGGTCCTGGCGGGCATAGCCGAAGTACGGAATGGCAGCGGTGATCCGACCGGCCGAAGCGCGCCGCAGCGCGTCGACCATGATCAGCACTTCCATCAGATTGTCGTTCGTGGGCTGGCAGGTCGACTGCAGGATGAAACAGTCCTTGCCTCGAACGTTCTCGAGAATTTCTACCGTCACCTCACCGTCGGAGAACTTGCCGACGGTGGCATGACCGATGGGGATATTGAGCCGCTTCACCACCTGATGCGCGAGCATCGGGTTTGCATTCCCGGTGAACACCATCAGGTTGTCGTAGGCCATGCGCGCAATTGCTCAGAGGTTGGCAGGAAGAATGGCTGGGGAGGAAGGATTCGAACCCTCGTATGTCGGAATCAAAATCCGATGCCTTAACCAACTTGGCGACTCCCCAGTGGACACGTCTACCTTGATACCGTGGACACCGATACTACCTGCGACTGCTCTTCAGCACAGGGTGCTGATCATCACTGCGCCAGCGGATGGCCCTTGAGGCCGCACGCGACAAAACCCTGCATACCTGCGTCGAGCAACGCGAACACTTCGCGAGCACGTCCTTCATCCCGGAACTCGCTGAATACACAAGCCCCTGAACCGGTGAGGCGGGCTGGTGCATATCGACTCAATCCATCGATGTACCGACCCACCAGCGGGTAGCGCCTGCGCACGACCGGTTCCAGATCGTTGTGCGTTTGCTGACCGCCAAAAAAGGCAGCAATTGTCATCTCTGGGGTGTCTCGTGTCAATGCCACATCGCCGAAAATCTCACCGGTGGGTACCAGCACCGGCGGGGTCAGCACCACATACCAGGCGGGCGGCAAGTCAATCGGGGTCAACTGCTCGCCAACACCCTCGCCAAAGGCATTGAAGCCGCGCACGAAGACGGGTACGTCGGCACCCAGGCTCAGGCCCAGGTGGGCGAGTTCGTCAACCGACAGGCCGACATCCCACAGACCGTTGAGCGCAATGAGCGTGGTGGCCGCATCACTGCTGCCACCACCCAGCCCACCACCCACCGGAATCGTCTTGTCGACCCGGAGGGTCACACCGCAGGCCGCAGGCGCGTGCGCGCGCAACAGGCGTGCAGCGCGCACCGCCAGATGATCCGCATCGGCAAGCCCCTCGATCGGGGTCGCAAGCACGATCTGGCCGTCCTCGCGAGGCTCCAGGGTGATCAGATCGAAGCGATCGATCAGACGGAACACGCTCTGCAACCGGTGATAGCCATCGGCGCGGCGACCGGTGACATGCAGAAACAGATTGAGCTTGGCCGGTGCCGCCATCGGCACACCCCACCCGATGCCGGATGTCGGACTGATTGAACGCGCATCGAGGTTCATGGCTCGCTCCAATCGGGCAAGAACAGTCGTATCGACAAGCTGCCCCGCGTGAATTCCAGCCGCTCGGGCATGCCGGTATCGACATGCCTGGCACGCACGGCGACGGTCCACCCGCCCTGCTGCAGAAGCATCGGGCGTCCATCCTCACCCAACTGCACCGGGCCGTCGGCGGGCAGACCCGGATCGGGCACCCCGCGCAACCACCACACCATACCGCGTAGCGGCAGCCGCCAGCCCAGCACCCGCTCGGTCAGCGCATCCGGATCGAGTGACTGCTCGATCGGCCGATCGGGCACCTCGAGCGCATAGACCGTGCTGTCGCGCCGGACACGCGCGATCATCCCGCCAATGGGATCGCGAATCACCAGATCATCGGCACGGTCCAGGTGTCGCCACTCGATGCGGCCATTGCCCCCGGCCTGCCCGGTGTCGGTCGGATAGCGAACGGCAAAGCGCCCAGCGACCGCGAAGTTGTCGTGAAGCCCCCCTTGCGGCAGCGGCTTGAGCGCAATCGGCGTGCAGCCAGCGATGCCAAGGAGACAGGCCAGCAAAAAGCCAGAGCGGGTCGTGCGCCTGTGATCCATCCCGGTCGACCTGCCCCCGCTCAGCGCGCGGCGGCGGCGGCGCCCATGAACCGGCGTACCGTTTTTTGCAGCGTATCGTTGCCAGGCGCACGCTTGGAGGCTTCAAGCCAGATTCGCTCGGCATCGGCGTGCCGCCCGAGCGCCCAGAGCACCTCGCCCAGATGCGCCGCAATCTCGCTGTCGGCCTGTCCGGCGTAGGCGCGCTCGAGCGCCTTCAATGCGCCAGGCAGATCGCCTTGCCGAAAGAGCACCCAACCCAGGCTGTCCAGAATGAAGAAGTCATCCGGGGCGAGCTTCACCGCACGCTCGATCAACTGCCGGGCCTCAGTCAATCGCTGTCCCCGATCGGCAAGGGAGTAGCCCAGCGCGTTATAGGCCTGTGCCTGTTCTGGTTTGACCGCAATCACCTTGCGCAGGGCCGACTCCATCAGGTCGAACCGCTCGGCCCGTTCGGCCAGCATGCCCTGCTCATAGAGCAGATCGGGCTGATCAACCATCCGCAGCAGGGCTGCCGCTATCGTCTCGAGAGCCTCGTTGATGCGAGCCGCATCACGCAGCAACTGTGCCTCGACGATGACCAACTGCACGCGCTCGGCCATGGCCTCTGGCCTCGCCTCCTGCAGGAAGGTGCGCGCCTCTTCAAGCTTGCCCGACCGGCTCAATGCATTGGCAATGCGCACACGCGCGGTCGCCAGTTGCTCGCCGGGCCCGACCTTGCGATACCAGACAATCGCCTCCTCGTAGCGCTTCTGCTCCTCGATCACCTGTCCGAGATACAGACACACCAGATTCATGTCGGCAAAGTCCAGTTCCACCAACTGGCGCAGATAACGCTCCGCGGCCGGGAAATCTTCAAGCTGCAAGGAGAGCACCGCCGCCGGATAGACCACATCGGTGTTCTCGGGGAACTCATCGACGAGGCGGGCAAACTCGCGCCGCGCAGGCTCGATCTGTCGGGCTGCCCCCAGCGCTCTGGCATAAGCCAGGCGTACATCGGCCGCCTTCGGATGAGCCTCGAGAAACCCACGCAGACGCTCGATGGCTGCAGGGGCCTCACGACGCGTCAGCACCTGGGCCTCGAGAAGCACCGGTGCCTCCCAATCAGGTCGCAACGCTGCAGCAGCGCGGGCCTCGAGCAGTGCCTGATCGTCCTGGCCAGCAGCCGAGGCGACAATGCCCACAGCCTGATGCGCGGCTGCGTTGTCCTTGTAGGGTGCCGCAAGCTCGCGCATCATCTTCAGAGCCTCGGTCTTGTCCTTGACCTCGGCCAGCCGACGGGCAATCTGCATGAAGGCCCGGTCAGTGGAGTCACGCGCCAGCAAGGCCTCGAGGCCGGGTTTGGCCTCCTGCAGACGGTTGGTGGCCACCAGGATCTGCAGGCGCCAGCCGCTCGCCTCGGTGGACTCGGGCTCGAGTTCGCTCCAGATCTGAACCGCCTCGAGCGCAACCTGCGGCATGCGCGCACGCCAGGCAACCTCGGTCGCGCGTCGTGCAAACCGTACATCGCGCGTCTTTCTGGCCAGATCGAGCCATGTCTGCGCGGCCAACTGGGGCTGATCCCTTTGCAGGGCGATCTCGGCCACCAGGAACTCGTACAGCAGTTGTCCCGAAAGCTCTCGAGGCGCAGCGCTGGCCCCGCGGCCACCGCCTGCCCCCGGCACGATCCGCTTCTGCGCCGTGCCCTGTGCCCCTTGCGATTGCGCGTTGAGCGCTTCGACCGCGAGCACGACACCGACACCGGCCAATGTGCCTGCAAGAAGGAGCAGGCCAGCACCACACCAGCGCGGAAGCCGGGTTCGAAAGCGGGATCGGACAGCGAGCCGCGCGGACACGAGCGGCACTACAGCCGGCAGATCGTTCGGATGAATCATAGGTGAGCCCAAGTTTAGGTATATTTCGTCGCTGCCACAACACATTTCGGGCCACGTCGCGCAACCCTGCGACGCGCGGCTCGCCCTGATGCCCGAACTGCCTGAAGTCGAAGTCACACGCCGCGGCATCTCCCCCATTCTGGAAGGGGCCATCGTCACGGCCGTGATCGTCCGGAACCCACGCCTGCGCTGGCCGGTGCCGGCCGACCTGCAGGACCGGTTGATCGGCCAGGTCATCCGCCGTATCGATCGACGTGCCAAATACCTGCTTTTCAACTTTGACCACGGCACGCTGATTGTCCACCTCGGCATGTCGGGAAGCTTGCGCATTGTCGAGGGTTCACCCCCACCCGGTCCCTGGGACCATGTGGAACTGGTTTTTGGCCATCGACGACTCAGGCTGCGTGATCCGCGTCGCTTCGGCGCCGTACTCTGGCATGAGGGCCCCATCGAGAGCCATCCGCTGATTGGCCACCTGGGTGTCGAACCCTTCTCGCCCGCCTTTGGCGGCGCACTGCTGCATGCGCAGTCGCGCGGCCGCCGGTCGGCGGTCAAGGTATTCCTCATGGACAACACCATCGCGGTCGGCATCGGCAACATCTACGCCAACGAAA
Organism: uncultured Pseudomonadota bacterium; assembly: GCA_903829815.1. Taxonomy (GTDB): domain Bacteria; phylum Pseudomonadota; class Gammaproteobacteria; order Burkholderiales; family SG8-39; genus CAIXPL01. The sequence goes on from CAIKRR010000030.1 coordinate 23,632, forward strand.
GTCTCTACCGGGCCGGCATTCACCCCCGAACCGCGGCCGGCAGAATCACCCTGGGCCGCTACGAACGGCTGTGCGAGCGGATACGCGAGACATTGTCGGCGGCCCTGTCAGCCGGGGGCAGTTCATTGCGCGACTTCGTCGGTGGCGATGGGCAGGCAGGTTACTTTCAGCAGTCCTACACGGTGTACGGTCGCGAGGGGGAACCCTGCCGCGCCTGCAGCACCCCTGTCAGACGCATCGTGCAGGGGCAGCGCTCCACGTTCTTCTGCGTGCGCTGCCAGCACTGAACGGGATGACGCGGCGATTTGAACCCGGATTGAAGAGCGCTTGAAGCGGGCCTGCAACCGGGCGCCGCCCCCGACGATATTCAGCCCGTGATGCCACTCACCAGGCGACGGTACTTCTCGAGGAGCGCATCGCGATCTTCGACCACGCCGGGGTTGTCGGGAATGCAGTCCACCGGACACACCTCACGGCACTGCGGCGTATCGAAATGCCCGACGCACTCGGTACAGCGGGCCGGGTCGATCACATAGATCTCCTCGCCCATTGCAATGGCACCGTTGGGACACTCGGGTTCGCAGACATCACAGTTGATGCACTGGTCGGTAATCATCAAGGCCACGACAGATACCTCAGGTGCTGCGTTCACGCACCTTGACCGCAAGGCGCGCGGCCACCACAGGCGGCACGAACTTGGTGACATCGCCCTTGAAGAGCGCGATTTCACGCACGATGGTGGCCGAAATGAACATGTGCTGCTCGCTCGGCGTGAGGAACACCGTCTCGACATTGGGAATCAGCTGCCGGTTCATGCCGGCGAGCTGGAACTCGTATTCGAAGTCCGAAACCGCACGCAAGCCCCGGATGATGACATGCGCATCCTGCTCGATCACGAAGTCGCGCAACAGCGAGTCGAATCCGGCCACAGAGACATTGGGGCAATCGGCCAGCACTTCGCGAGCCATGTCGATGCGCTCCTCGACACTGAAGAGAGGCCGCTTCGCGCGACTCTCGGCAACACCGAGAACGACCTCGTCAAAGAGGGCTGCTGCCCGTCTGACGATGTCCTCGTGGCCGCTGGTGAGCGGATCGAAGGTGCCCGGATACACAGCTCGCTTCATGACCTGGTCAGCCCTTCTCGATGCTCGAAAAAACCGCGAGCGCATGGTGAACCACGCCCGCACGACCCGACTTGAGGAGCTTGAAGCCCTCGCCGGGTTCATACGGCCGCTCCGACTCGACATGAATCCGGGCTCCCTCGGCGAGCAGCGGAAGGAGCAGGGTCTGGACCCGCGCGATCCAGCCCTCGCCAAAGGGCGGGTCGAGGAAAACGACATCAAAGCGCGCTGGTGCCGCAGAGGCCGAAGCGTCGACCCGGGCTGCACCGCGCAGAAATTCTAGCGCATCCTTCTGCACCATCGTGGCACGCCGGGTTCCGATCGCGGTCGCAAAGGCACGCAGACAGTCAAGAGCAGGCCGTGCTCGCTCGACAAAGACCACCTCGCTCGCGTTGCGCGAGATCGCCTCGAAGCCGAGCGCTCCACTGCCCGCAAACAGATCCAGGCAGCGCAATCCGGTGAGATCCTGCCCCAGCCAGTTGAACACGGTTTCACGCACCCGGTCAGGCGTGGGACGCAGGCCGGGCACATCGGCAAACGCGAGTGTGCGCCCACGATGCTCACCGCCGATGATGCGTACCGTGTTGACGCGATGTTTCAAGACGGACAGGGATGGCGAGAGGACACGCGGGACGGGTTTGCGAATAGAATCAGGTTGCAGGATTATGCCACCGCGTTTCTGGCGGTCCGGGCAACGATCGAGGTCGCCCCCTGATCCTCCGAGTCCCGCCACTCGCAACCCACGCCAACGCCCATGTTCGGTCTGTTCAGGAAGCCCCCCGTCAACCCCTCTGGCGACACGCTGGGGGGCAAGGATGCATTGGATGCAAGCCTGCCACCGGGCAGCCCCCCGGCGCCGCAGGCGATGGCAAAGGCCGCCGAGCATTCCCTGCTGGTCGCACCCGACGCACCGCCCGGAGCGCCCGAGAAAACCACCTGGTTCGGTCGCCTGCGTCAAGGCCTGAAGAAGACGGGCGGCCAGCTCAGCGGCTTGCTGGGCGGTCGACGCATCGACGAGTCACTCTTCGAAGACCTCGAAACAGCACTCCTGCGGGCCGATGCCGGCCTGCCAGCCACCACACACCTGATCACGGCGTTGCGCGCCCGGGTCAGGAAAGACCGGCTCGAAACGGCAGAGCAACTGAAAGACGCCCTGCGCGAGGAGCTCACCGCGCTGCTTGCGCCACTTGAGCAATCGCTGGACCATCGCAGCGCAAAACCTTTTGTCATCATGGTGGCCGGGGTCAACGGCACCGGCAAGACAACCTCGATCGGCAAACTCGCCCATTACTTCCAGGGTCAGGGTGCCAGCGTGCTGCTCGCAGCGGGCGACACCTTCCGCGCTGCCGCACGTGAGCAGTTGACCGAGTGGGGTGAGCGCAACGGTGTCACGGTGATTGCCCAGGACAAGGCCGATGCGGCCGCCGTCGTTTTCGACGCCATCGCGGCAGCTCGCGCCCGCGGCATCGACGTGGTCATTGCCGACACCGCAGGACGACTGCCGACGCAACTGCACCTGATGGAGGAGATCCGCAAGGTCAAGCGGGTAATCGGCAAAGCCGATTCAGGCGCCCCTCACGAGGTACTGATCGTGCTCGATGCCAACACCGGACAAAACGCGGTGAGCCAGGTACGCGCCTTTGATGAAGCGCTGGGGGTGACCGGCATCATCATGACCAAGCTCGATGGCACCGCACGGGGTGGGGTGGTGGCCGCCATCGCCCACACTCGCTCGTTGGCTCAGGGCGCGCCCATCCCCTTGCGCTTCATTGGCGTGGGAGAAGGCATCGATGACCTGCGACCCTTTGTGGCAGCCGACTTCGCCCGCGCGCTGCTCGACTGAACGCGTACGCTACTGACGCCAGTCGACCGGCTGGCGAAAGCGCACCATCTCCATGCGTCGAACGACCGCATCGAACACGACCCGGGGCAGACTCCCGGCAGGGTCAAAGGCACTGGCATCGCGCCCCGACTGACGCCGTACCGCTTCATCGAGAATGACATCGGCACCGCCCATGCCAAGTGCTGCAGCCTGGACTTCGCAGGCACGCTGCAAGGTCCAGTAGCGAAAGAATGCGTGCGGCAAACTGGTGCCGGTGACCAGCACCCCATGATTGCGAAGGACGAGCACATTGTGGCGCCCAAGGCTCGCCACCAGCCGCTCACGCTCATCACTGCGCACGGTGATGCCCTCGAAGTCGTGATAACCGACATCGCCCTGGAGGAGCGCCCCGTAGAAGTCATCATGACGCAGACCGGCACGCTTGCAGGCAACCGCCATCGCAGCCGTGGTGTGGGTATGGATCACGCACTGCGCGTCCTCGCGTGCCGAGTGGATGGCACCGTGAATGGCAAAGGCAGCCGGATTGCCACGCCAGGGACTTGTCGCGACGTTGACCCCATCGACCCCAACCTTGAGCAGATTCGATGCCGTCACCTCGCAGTAATTGAGCCCGAAAGGGTTCACCAGATAATGGTGCTCGGCACCGGGCACCCTGAGCGAGATGTGGTTGAAGATCGACTCGTGCCAGCCGAGAAAATCAAACACCTGGTAGCAGGCGGCCAGATCCAGGCGCAAGGACCACTCGTGCGGATCCATGCCGGCAGGCATGGTGACGGTTACAGCGTCGAGTGCCAGGGCACCGACGTTTTTCCGATCGACTGCATTCATGTCAATCCCCTCCCGATTTGTCGATCACCACCGGCCAGCAGACGCCGGACCTCGTCCTTTTGCACCTTGCCGAGCGCGTTCCTGGGCAACTGATCGACAAGCACCACGCGGCGCGGATGCTTGTAGCGGGCAATGCGGTCGCGAAAGAGCGCGAGCACCATGGCTTCGTCAAGTGCGGGCAGCCCCGGCGCCGCTGCACAAGGCACCACCACGGCCACCGCCACCTCACCCCAGCGCGGGTCAGGCATACCCACCACGGTGGCCTCCGCAATCACCGCACAAGCGGCCAGGATGTTCTCAAGCTCGGCCGGATAGATATTCTCGCCACCGCTGATGATCATGTCCTTCGAGCGGCCCACCACATGGTAGTAGCCCTCGTCATCAACACGAGCCAGGTCACCGCTGTGAAACCAGCCGTCGCGAAACGACGGATTGTCCGGATCTGCCCAGTAACCCTGCATGAGCGCAGGACTGCGCACCAGAATTTCGCCGACCTCACCACCTGCCACCTCATTGCCCAGCGCATCGACCAGTCGTACATCGACATGCAAGCCGACCTTGCCGGTGCTGCCGAGCTTGCGCAGCGCATCCTCGGGCTTCAGGTAGATCGATACCGGTCCGGTCTCGGTCGAGCCATAGACCTGGGTGACCGCGACCCCTCGATCGATGAAGGCCTTCATCAAGGACTCGGGCACGGTAGAGGACCCGGTGTTGAGCATGCGCAGCGAACCGATATCGGTACTCATCCACTCGGGGTGCTCGATCACCGCCTTCAAGGTGGCAGGTACCAGCAGCGACACGCTGGGGCGCGACTGCCCGACCTCACGCAGCCAGGCAGCCGGATCGAAACGCGCATGTATCGTTACCGCAGCGCCGGCATGCAGCGCGGGCATCGTCTGGATACACAGACCACCGACATGAAACATGGGCAGGGCCGAGAGCACATGGTCATCGCGGGTGAAGCCCTGGTAGTCGATCGCATTGATCGCGTTCCAGATCACCGCCTCGTGGGTATGTATCGCACCCTTGGGCAGACCCGTCGTGCCCGATGTGTAGACGATCATGACCGGGTCGGCACCACCACCCACGGATGCCACCGGCTCGGCACCCGCTGCGGTCACCGCCTCCCAGCTCGCATCGGCATCGCCCGCGCCGACATTGCACGGGTCTGCCGAGGCCTCATCCATGAAGAGCACCGGGTACTGGCTGCCTGAGGCCAGCAGCGCATGCACGGTGTCGGCAAATCCGGCACCGGCCACCAGGCGACCCGCCGCCGAATGCGCAAGAATGGCGCGCAACTCAGGCACGGCAAGCCGGAAATTGAGCGGCACAAACACCGCACCGAGCCGCGCCAGCGCGAGAAAGAGCACCAGCATCTCGGGATGGTTGTAGCCCAGATAGGCCACATGGTCGCCGCGCGCAACGCCGGCACGCTGTGCCAGGCCGGCGCTGGCCTGCTCGATGCGCTGCCATAGGGCGCTGTAAGTCATGCTCCGACCCTCGAAGCGCAATGCAGTCCGCTCGGGCTGAAACTGCGCATGCCGCTCGATGATGCGAGAAAGGCTCATCGGCCATCGACCCCTGGCGTGCGATGACTACTCATCGGTCTCGCCCGACTCGTACAAGGCCTCGCGCCCCATCCGATCCAGACACAGTTCGGCCGTCCAGGGCAGCATGAGCGACCCGCAACGGCTGTCGCGATAGAGCCGCTCGAGCGGCAGGGTCTTCAACATCGACTGCCCACCACAGGTGCGAATGGCCAACCGGCAGATATCGTTGGCGTTTTCCATCACCGTGTACTGGGTGGCATAAAGCCGCAAGCGTGCGTCCTTGGGCGGGTCGATTCGCGCTTCATGGATGGTGTGCAAAAAGAGCGCCCGGGTCTGCTCGAGCTTCACCCGCATCTCGGCCACCGCGATCTGCTTGGTGGGGTACATGCGCCGCTTCACCGGTGGCATGTCCGGCACTTCGCCGCGCAGATAGCGGATGGTGAAGTCGTATGCCGCCTGCGCGATACCCATATAGGTCGGCGCAAGCGTCATGAACATGTGCGGCCAGCGCGAGGCGGCCTGAAAGTAGACCCCACCTGGCATCAGCTGCTCGGCGTCAGCCACGTACACATCCTTGAACTGCAGGGTTCGCGAGACCGTACCACGCATGCCCAGCGGATCCCACTCACCCGAGATACTGACCCCGGGTGCATCGGCAGGCACCGCCACGTACATGGTGTCGCGCATGCCCGCACCGACCTTGTCCTCGGTGCACAGCACGCCGTAGAAGTTGGCTGCGCCCGAGAGCGACGCAAATATCTTGCGTCCGTTGATCACCCAGCCGCCCTCAGCGCGTGTCGCGAGCGTGCCAAACGGTGCCTTGCCGGCGGCCGCTGCGCTACCCTCGGAAAAGGGCTGCGCATAGATGCTGCCCTGCTCGACCACGCGCGCGTAGTGCAGGGCTCGGCGTTCATGATGGAGGGCGCGGTCCTCGTCGCTCATGGTGAGGTCATCGGCCAGAGGTCCCGACCAGAGCTGCGAACAGGCATGCATGTTGAAGGTGAGCGCGGTGGCACCGCAATGACGACCGATCGTGGCAGCCACCATGCAATAGGTGGCGAAGTCAGCCCCGTGGCCCCCATGAGCCTTGGGCACGCACAGTCGCAAGAGGCCTGCGTCGCGCAGATCTGCGTAATTCTCGAACGGAAAACTCGCCTCGCGATCGTAGCGTTCGGCGCGGGCCGCAAAGCGCGTGCGACCGAGTTCATCGGCCAGCGCAATGAGAGCTGCCTGCTCGCTGGAGAGCGGGTAGCCCTCGCCGGTGATGGGGGGTGGCGTGTAGGTGCGCGGTTCACGCCGGACGGCTGGTGCGGGAGATGCAGATTCTGTTGACATGATCGGCCTGGATTGAATGGGTCTTCAGTGACTTCCGATCGGGTCGACCGGAAAGTGGCGACCCAGAAAATCGAGCAGGATCGCATTGAACTGCGCCGGTTGTTCCATGCTGGCCAGATGGCCTGCGCCGGGCAGGCACACATACTCGGCACCACGGATTCGTGCTGCCATCTTGGACATGACCGAGGGCGGCGCATTGCCGTCCCGCTCACCGACCAGCGCAAGGGTCGGCACATCGATACGATCGAGGGCGGCGCGCTGATCAAAGCCCACCAGGGCATTGAGCGATGCACGATAGACCTCGGGGCGAAGCCGTCCCATCGAGTCGGTGGCAATGGCTACACCGGCCGGATCGGGCGCATCACCCAGCATGGCCCGCACGAGCGAGGCGGCCAGTTCGGGCATGGTGCTCCCGGCATCAAGCCGCGCCAGACGAGCGCGCAGGAACTGCTGCTGCCAATCACCCTCGGGACGGCCAAAGGCCGGACTGGTGCCATAGAGCACGAGCCCCTGAACCCGTTCGGGCTCTGTCGCCATGACCTGCTGGGCCACCATGCCACCCATGCTGTGCCCCACCAGGACGGTACGCGCACTATCAAGGTGTCGCAGCAGGCGCGCGCAGGCGGCGGCAAGGCCTGCCATGTCGTAGGGATCGATCAGCGTACTGTCACCGTAGCCGGGCATGTCCCAGGCCGCAGCGCGATAGCCCTCGCGTGCAAGGGCCTCGAGTTGCCAGGGCCAGACGGTACGACCGCCACCCACACCATGCAGCAGCAGCACCAGCGTATCGCCCGATCCCGCTTCAGTCCATGCCGGCAATGCGCCTTGTATCGCAGCCGTCATCTCACGATTCCATCGACACGAGCACGCCCTCGTCGACCATGGTGCGGCCATCGAGTTCGACCGTGCAATTGCGCAGCGGCAGATCGAAGTGTCCCAGGGTATGGCGACCGGCAACCTCGTTGGCCCCGGTGGAGTAGAGGAAATTGCCGGCAAAGGCCCGCAGTTCGGTGCCATTGAAATCACGGCGGTCATAGAAAGCCATGGCGTCCCAGCGCGCGGCCGGATTCATGCCCCACCCCACATGCGAGACTGCATAGGCTTCGGGCTCTCCCCAGGCGGCAAAATAACCCCGCATCATGTCGGCATCGAACCCTGCGCCGCTGATTTCGGTGACATAGTCGTTCTCGATCGTGAGATGAACCGCGTCGTGAATGAAACGCTTGAAGGTGAGGTTGACATCCCCCGGGGCGAGGACGAGCCGGCCATTGACCGAGCCCGCCGCCGGAAAGGCGAGACACAGACCACCAGGCCAGTGCGCCACCGTGCCAGGCCGACTGGTGTAACCCCAGACACCACCGACGCGTGCACCTGCCAGACTCACCTCGAGTCGGGTACCTGCGGCCGAACTCACCCTCAGGGTGCTCGCATCGCGCAGCACGCGCATGGCAGCACGAACCTGCGGCTCGATGGCGTCATCGGGCATCAGGCGCTCGAGCGCCTCGGGATGCTCGTTGGAAACCATCAGGAGACGCGCCCCGCCCTTGAGGATGGCGGGCAACTCGGTGGCATGCAGCAAGCCCTCGACGGTGAGATCAACCACCAGTACCGACTGCGCCAGTGCACCCACCACCGGCGCAAGGCCGCCCAGCGCATCGCTCGCGCCGGTGGACCGGACCGGCGCCGGTGCCTTCAATCGCGGGGATGGCACCACGAGGTGAAAGGGCCTGCAACCCAGCCGAAGCAGTGCCAGTTCAGCCAACTCGACATTGATGGGCCGCGACTGGGTCTCGGAAAGAATGGCTACGGCATCCCCCGCACCCACACCGCACCGTGCGAATACTTCGGCAAAGCAGTCGATCCACTTGCCCTCGATCCGTTCACGCAGCATCTGCGTCACCTCCTTCAGAGCCTGCCCTTGCCTTGAGCCCGGCAGTCATGCGGGCATGCGGCCCCTGCCATCGAAACAGCGCCGTGCGAAGCACCGCGCTCGCACCCGGATACAACCACCGCGTCGCATTTTACTTGCGCACACCGGGCGTCTCGATCGCGACACCCTGCGCACGCCAGGCAAGAAACAGTTCAAGGTCCAGATACTCGGGGGCGCCATAGGGCCACATCTCGGCGCGCACGCCCGACAGGCAACTGCGAAAGCGTCGATGCAGCGATCCGGCCTTCTGCCACTCGAGTCTGTAGATGGGATAGGCATTGGGATGCCCCTGGCTGATGGTTTCGGCGAGCAACTGGCGCCCCCAGTTCTGCTCATGGCAGTGGTTGCACGCAAGATTCATCTGGCCCATGCGCCGGTAGTAGAGAGCACGGCCAGCGTCAAAGTGCGCGCGCGCTTCAGCATCGATGGACACACCGATCGGCACGCCGCGCGACCACGACCCGACGTAGGCAGCAATGCCGATCGCCTCATCAGACTCGGGGGTGAACGCTGCCAACCCCTGCTTGCCGACCCGGCAGGCGTCGATCCGACCAGCCAGGTTCACCAGGCGCCCGAGCGCGGTATCGATGCGCGGATAGCGCGCCGCGACACCCTTCATCGATTGCGCGGCGTCACCATGGCAAGTAGCGCAGGCCTGTTGCGAGCGCCCGGCAGGCGCGGCCCACAGCGCCGCCCCGCGGTCGAGCCACAGCTGCGCGGGGTTGGCAAACTCGTCGGCCTGCATCGCGCGCACCGATGCGGGTTGAAACGAAAGGCCCGAACGCAGGGCATCGAGCGCGATGACGCGCTCCTGGGCAGGTGCCATCGGCGCGGCAGCCAGGACGGTCACCGCCAGGACAAGCTGTTGCACGACGGCGCGCATCAACGCAGCGTCCCGAGATAGGCGACCACATCCTCGATCGCCTGCGCGTCAAGGACGGGCCGGCCAGCAAACGCCGCGGCCACCCGCACACGACCCTCGGCGCGATAGTAGGCCGGCATGATGCTCTCGGGCACGACCAGGCTCGAGTCAACCATGCGCAGCCGCAACTGCCCCTCGCTCAAACGGGCCCCTGCGCCATCGATCGGCGGGCCCAGATTGCCCATCGAACGCGCGTTGCCGCCCGGCACCTGATGACAGAGTGTGCAGTTGGACTCGCGCGAAAAGACGACCTCGCGCCCTCGGGTGGCATCGCCGCGCAGATCGGCCAACGGCCTGTCGATGGCACCTGCCACGACCTGGAGTCCGGCCAGGACCTGGGCAGCGGCGCCAGAAGCCGATGGCGCGGGGCGTGGCTGGGCCACCACGACCTGTGCAAAAGAGGCCTGCGCGGTCATCGCCGCAGCAACAACGCAGCCGATGAGGGCAGACAGACCGGCCGCCGCCCTGTGCATCGCTACTCGGCGCGCGCGCCCGAGGCCTTGACTGCACGCCCCCATTGCTCGACCTCTCTTGCGATGAACGTTGCAAACTCGGCGGGCGTGTCGGCCATGGGATCGAGCCCCTGCGCAGCCAGCGTCGCACGTGCCTCGGGGCTTGCGAGTGCCCGTCGTACTTCGGCGTTCAGTCGGTTGACGATATCGACCGGCGTACCAGCCGGCGCAACCAGACCGCTCCAGAATGCGATCTCGAACTGTGGCAACCCGGCTTCGACGATATCGGGGACATCGGGGTATTGCGGACTGCGCTCGCGGGAAGTCACCAGCAGAGCCCGCAGCTTGCCTGCCCGAATGTGCGGACCCAGATTGGCGAAACTCTCGAACACCATCTGGACCTGCCCGGCCAGCAGGTCTGCAACCGCCGGGCCACCCCCCTTGTAGGGAACGTGGACGATATCGGTAGCCGTGATCGTCTTGAAGAGTTCACCGGCCAGATGCAGCGGCGTGCCGCTGCCGGCAGAGGCAAAGTTGAGCTTGCCAGGCCGTGCACGGGCGAGATCGATCAGCTCGCGCACGGTCTTCGCAGGCACCGCTGGATTGACCGCCAGCACGAGCGGCCCGATCGATACCAGACTCACCGGGGCGAACGAGGTGCGGGGGTCGTAGGCAAGACGAGGATAGATGCTCGGCGCAATGCCCAGTGTGCTGGTGCTGCCATAGAGCAGGGTATAGCCATCAGGCAGGGCGCGCGCTGCCGCCTCCGAGCCGACCGTGCCACCTGCCCCTGCGCGATTGTCGATCACGACCTGCTGACCCAGACCCTCGGAGAGCTTCTGTGCCACCAGACGCCCGACGATGTCGGTCGGTCCACCGGGCGGAAAGGGCACGATGAGACGCAAGGCCCGTGAGGGAAAGACCTCGGCCGCAGGGGCAGCCGCCGATGACAGGGCAATCATCGCGCTGAGGACAGCAAGGAAACACAGGGAGGTCGATCGCATGAATATCATTGCCGGCTGACGGGACCAGAGCCTGATGACCCAGGACCAGTGTGCAGTATATAGTGCCCTTTTCGCTGCCGAACCCGGAGTCCTGCGCGATGCTGCCTGCTCACTTCCAGTCTACCGAGATGAATCCGGCCCGCCTGCCCGGTCTTTTCCGCCAGCAATTCGAGATGTCGGCCGTGAAGAAGGGAGAAACCATTGCGGTGGTCTCCGACCTGGGGACCCGGCGCGAGTACGTGCAGGCCTCGTTCGCCGCCGCTGACGACCTGGGTGCCGACATCTACGAGATGTGCGTCAACTCGATCCCTTCCTGGACCAAGGTGGGGGTGCCGACCATCGGGCAGTGCAAGGGCACGCTCGAGGCGCTTTGCCAGGTCGATCTCATCGTCATCTTCCATGTGCCGCTCTTTGCAAGCTGGCTGCGCGCCGTGATGCAGCGCGGCGTGCGAGTGCTGATGATCATCGACGCGCCCGATGACCTCGAGCAACTGATGTCGCCACCCGGATTGAAAGAAGCCCTCAAGTACGCCAACGCACTCTACAAGGCCACGCGCCAGGTGCGGGTGACCAGCCGTGCCGGTACCGACTTCACCTACGATTGCGGCGAATACCCGACGATGATCCAGTGGGGCTACGCCGATGAGCCCGGGCACTTCGATCACTGGGGTGCGGGCCACATCCACACCTTTCCGAACGAAGGCAGCGCCAGCGGTACCGTCGTGATCTCACCCGGTGACATCGTGATCCTGCCCTACTGCCGCTACGTGCAGGACCCGATCAGGCTCGAGGTGCGCGAGGGCCATGTCGTATCGATCGAGGGCGGACTTGACGCAAAGCTGATGCGCGACTGGCTCGAGGATGGCAAGGTCGACGAGCATGATCGCGACCCCTACGCGCTGTCGCATCTGGGCTGGGGCATGAACCCGCAGGCGCGCTGGAACTGGCTCGGGCTGACCGGTGGTGAACCCGAACGCAACCGTGCTGCGGCGCGCGTCTTCCCGGGCAACTTCCTTTTCAGTACCGGCCCCAACACCCAAGGCGGTGGCAAGCGCACCACCCGTGGCCATTACGATGTGCCGATGCGCGATTGCACCGTAGCACTCGACGGACGCGTGGTGATCAATGAAGGCCGCATCGTCGATGAACGCATGCGCGTGGCTCGCGTACGACGCTGAGCGCACCGTCCTGACCAGGAATCCCACATGACCTTGACCGATGACGCCGATCGCCCCGATCGCGCACTGATCGACGCCCTCGAGGCGTCGAATTACCACCCGCTGTGGACCCGCTACCGGGCTATCACGCCGGTGAAACCAGCAGCACGCGACAATCCACGGCTTTGGCGCTGGCGCGATTTCGAACCCTTCGTCGAGCGGGCCGCACGCGAAGTACCAATTGAAGATATCGAGCGACGTGCCATCATCCTGGCGCACCCTGCGTTTGGCGGTGCCACCGTCACCACCGCCAACCTGATCGCAGCGTTCACCGTTCTCGAGCCGGGCGACCATGCAGTCCCGCATCGGCACACCACGGCGGCGATACGTTTTGGCACGCGGGCCGAGGGCGCGGTCACCCTGGTGAACGGCCGTCGCTGCGCCATGAATGCGGGCGACCTGGTGCTCACACCGCCCATGTGCTGGCATGGCCACATCAACGAAGGCCGCGAGCGAACCGTCTGGTTCGATGCCGCCAACATCCCCTTCATTTGCGGCCTCGATGCCAACTTCTTCGAGCCCGGCAGCCGCAGCGACACTGCCTTCTGGGATGTCGATGAAGGCGACGAGCGACTCTACAAGGCAAGCGGCCTGCAGGTGCTGCGCGACGAACCCCATGGCCTGCAAGGCCACTCACCCAAGTTCCACTATCCCGGCGAAGTGACCCGGCGCCTGCTCGATGCCATGCCGCGCGCAGCCGATGGCCAGCGCAGCCTGCGCTACACCAACCCCGACACCGGCGGCCCGGTGATGGCCACCCTGGACTGCCAGTACACCCGGCTCGCAGGCGGTGAGGCGACGCGTGCACGGCGCGCCACCCACAATGCCGTGTGCCTGGTGGTGTCAGGCGAGGGGCATTCGCAGATAGGGGCAGAACGCATCGAATGGCAGCAGCACGATGTATTCACCGTGCCGCACTGGACGCTCGCCTCCCACACCGCTCGATCGGCCGAGGCCGACCTGTTCATCGTGTCCGACCGACCGGTGTTCGAAGCACTGGGCTTGCTGCGGGTCGAGTTCGAGTAGCCCCCGACCGATCAACGCCGGCGACTCAGGGCGTAGGCCTGATCGCGACCCGCAAGATACGCGCGCGGCCAGGACACGTTGCTGGACCCTGCTTCAGCAGCCGCATGCAGGGTGAAGTACGGGTCTGCCAGATGCGGTCGGGCAAGGGCGCACAGATCGGCACGGCCGGCAGCGAGCAGCGTGTTGACCTGATCGATGCTGGTGATTGCACCCACTGCCATCGTCGCGATGCCGGTCTCGAGCCGGATCTGCTCGGCAAATCCCGCCTGATACATGCGGCCGTAGACCGGGCGCGAGGCCGGGTCGGTCTGCCCGGTCGACACATCGACGAGGTCGCAGCCGTGTGCCTTGAGCATGCGGGCAATCTGCACTGAATCGTCGCCAGTGATGCCGCCTGGCATCCAGTCGGTCGCCGAGATGCGGGCAGCCATTGGCCGCTCGGCAGGCCACAGGGCACGACAGGCATCGAAGATCTCGAGCGGAAAACGCATGCGCGCCTCGAGCGACCCGCCGTACTCATCGGTGCGCTTGTTGGTCACTGGCGAGATGAACGTGGCCAGCAGATAACCATGGGCCATGTGCACCTCGATCATGTCGAAGCCGGCGTCGATGGCCATTTGGGTCGCGCGTTCGAAGTCGGCGCGTACCCGATCCATGTCGGCGCGGGTCATCGCTGCGGGAACCTGCGATTCACCCGGCTTGTAGGGCAGCGGCGACGGCGCGAGCAAGGGCCAGTTGGCCTCGGGCAAGGGGCTGTCGATCGACTCCCAACCCAGTTGGGTCGAGCCCTTGCGCCCCGCATGCCCCAGTTGCAGGCACAGTCGCGCGGCGCTCTGGGCATGCGCAAAGTCGCTTATCCGACGCCATGCCGCCACGTGCTCGGGGGTGTAGATACCGGCGCAGCCCGGGGTGATGCGGGCCTGGGCAGAAACAGCCGTCATCTCGGTGTAGACCAGGCCGGCACCGCCAATGGCACGCGAGCCGTAATGCACCAGATGCCAGTCGCCAGCCACACCGTCAGTGGCCGAGTACTGGCACATCGGCGACACCACCACCCGGTTGGCCAATTGCAGGTCGCGCAAGCGCAAGGGGGCAAGAAAGGGCGGCGCCTTGAACCCGCTTGGCAGCACGATGCCCTGTTGCGCGGCCACGCTGCGGTTCCACCACTGTTCGACCTCGGCAACCACGCCAGGGTCGCGCAGACGCAGGTTCTCCCAGGTGATCTGCTTGGAGCGTGACAGCAGCGAGAAATTGAACTGCACCGGGTCCATCGCCCAGTACCGTTCCATGTGTTCGAACCAGCCCAGACTGGTATCGGCCGAGTGCTGGATCTTCTCGACTTCGGGCCGCCGCGCCACCTCGTAGTTGGCCAGGGCGCGCGGCAGGTTGTCGGGCGATTCGCTCACCGCCTTGTGCAGCGCGATCACATCTTCCATCGCAAGCTTGGTGCCCGAGCCGATCGAGAAGTGGGCGGTATGCGCGGCATCACCGACCAGCACGGTGTTCTCGTGGCTCCAGTGTTCACAGTGGATGTTCGGAAAGTTTCGCCAATGCGAGCGATTGACCAGCAGACGGTGACCGCGCAGTTCCTCGGCAAACAGGCGCTCGCAATAGCGAGCCGTGGCTTGCTCATCGGTTACAGCGAGCCCCGAACGACGGAAGGTCTCGTCACTGGTCTCGAGAATCACGGTGCACTGGCCACGCGTGAACTGGTACGCGTGAATGGCCCACAACCCGGCTTCATCCTCCTTGAAGGCAAACGTGAAGCCGGGCAGCGGCGTTTCGGCACCCAGCCAACAGAACTTGTTGGGGCGCATCTCGATCACCGGCCGGAAATGCGCCTTCCAGGCCTCGCGCACCGGGCTGTTGACCCCGTCGGCCGCCACCACCAGGTCGGCATCGCGATGACTCTCGATGCCCGGGTCACGGGTCTGGTAGCGGATGTCCACGCCCAGGCTCGCCGCACGACGCTGCAGGATCTCGAGCAAGGTCAGACGCTTCAGGCCGGAAAAGCCATGCCCCGAGGAGCGCAGAACCTGCCCCTTGAAGTGGGTGTAGATGTCGTCCCAGTAGGCAAAATTGGCCGCGATCTCGGCATGACTCTCCTCATCGGCCAGTTGCAGGCGACCCAGCGTCTCGTCGGAGAGCACGATGCCGAAGCCGAACGTGTCGTCGGGCTTGTTCTGCTCGAACACGGTGACCTTGGCCTGGGGTATCGACTTGCTCACCAGTATCGAGAAATAGAGCCCCGCGGGCCCACCACCAATGACATCGATCTTCATGTTCGAACTCCTTGCGCCAGCATGCTGCAGCCCTTGATCGCTCAAGTCAGCCCGAGGTGCAATGCCCGGAGGGCAGGCGCAGGCGACTGCCTGATCAATATAATTTACCGTGTATATTACGTCAATAATTCCATCGATTCGAGACGACCATGAGTCAGAGCCAAGTCGAACGCGTCCCCCCGCATCTGGCGGCATCCGCCGAGGAACTGACGGTGACTGACTTCGAGCAGTCGCTCATCTGTGCAGCCGAGGCGTTCTACCGCTGCATCGGCTTGCTGCTCGGGCCAGCGGCGCGCGAGCACCGGCTCTCGGGCGAGGACAACGTGATCCTGCAGCAACTCATGGCCTCACCCCACCCGCGCAACCTGACCGATCTCGCACGATTTGCCAATCGCGACGACACAGCCAACATCCAGTACAGCCTGCGCAAGCTGATCACGGCGCAACTGGTCGAGAAGGCTCCGGGGTCGACCAATCGCGATTCACGCTATCAGGTCACCGCCCGCGGTCGAGCCCTCACCGAAGAATTTCTGGCGCGCCGCCGCGCACTGGTGATGGAGCCCGCGCGTCAGATGCGCGATGCCGATACCCACTTGCAGGCAGCGATTCGCGCTCTCAACATGATGGCTGGCATCTATGATCAGGGCACGCGAAGCATCACCGCCCGCGAAGATCGCTGATCGCTCTCGGGCTGATGAGTCGCCACCACCTGCCCGAGGCGCAACCACTGACCGGATGACTGGCCGCATGGATCAAGACAAGAAGACTGCCGCTGCCCTGCCACTGCGCTCGCGCCTCACCGTCGAGGGTATGGATCGCACACCCCATCGTACCTTTCTGCGTGCCATGGGGCTGGATGACGAAGCCATCGCGCGGCCCTTCGTCGGCGTGGTGAGCACCCAAGGCGAGAACACACCCTGCTCACTGGGCCTGAGGCCGCAGGCCGAGGCGGCCAAGACCGGGGTCGTGATGGGCGGAGGCTGGCCGTTTGAATTCACCACGGTCTCGGTATCCGATGGCGTTTCGATGAACCACCGCGGCATGCGCATGAGCCTGGTCTCGCGCGAACTCATCGCCGACTCGGTCGAGGCCGTGGTGCGAGGCCACGCCTATGACGCGCTGGTGGGCTTTGCCGGCTGCGACAAGACCCTGCCCGGCTTGCTGATGGCCATGGTTCGCCTGAACTGCCCCAGCGTCTTCATGTATGGCGGGGCGATGCTGCCCGGCCAGTGGCGCGGCGCGCCAGTGAGCACGGTCAACGCCTACGAAGGCGTTGGCGCCGTGCTGGCAGGCACCATGAGCGAGGACGATCTGGCCAGCCTCGAGCGCGCCTGTTCACCGACTGCCGGCTCCTGCCCCGGACAGTTCACCGCCAACACGATGGCCATGGTGTCGGAAACGCTCGGGCTCGCACTGCCGGGCACCGCCATGATGCCCTCGGTCTACACCGAGCGGCTCTCGCTTGCACGCGCCAGCGGACAGGCGGTGATGCGCATCCTCAACGGCCAGGGGCCTCTGCCTCGCGACCTGGTCACACGCAAGAGCCTGGAAAATGCCTGCGCAGCCGTGGCCGCCACGGGTGGCTCCACCAATGCCGGACTGCATCTGCCAGCCATCGCCCACGAAGCCGGCATCCGCTTCACCCTGGATGACGTGGCCGAAGTGTTTCATCGCACCCCGCTCATCGCCGACCTGCAGCCCGGGGGTCGCTTCCTGGCGCGCGACCTGCACTACGCCGGTGGTGTGAGCGCAGTTCTGAAATCACTGGCAGACGGCGGCTATCTGCATGCAGATACCCTTACCCTGTCCGGTGGCACGCTGGGCGAGAGCTTGGGCTCGCTGGGAGCGCTCGACGGTCTGGTCGTGCGGGCCACCACTGCAGCGCTTCACCCAAGCGGTGGCGTCGTCGTCCTCAAGGGCAATCTCGCGCCGCAGGGCGCCCTGGTGAAGATAGCCGGGCTGAAAACCCTCGCCTTCGAGGGTCCGGCACGCGTGTTCGACTGCGAGGAAGACTGCACGGCAGCGGTTCGTGCGCGCGATTACAAGGCGGGCGACGTGCTGATCATCCGTAACGAAGGGCCGGTTGGCGGCCCCGGCATGCGCGAGATGCTGGGCACGACCGCCCTCATCTACGGCCAGGGCATGGGCGAGCAGGTCGCGCTCATCACCGACGGCCGGTTCTCGGGGGCAACGCGAGGCCTGTGCATCGGCTACACCGGACCTGAAGCGGCCGCAGGCGGCCCGATTGCGCTGGTGCAAGCGGGTGATCGCATCCGTATCGACTGCGAGCGTGCAAGCCTCGATCTACTCGTTTCCGCAGAAGAACTCGAGCGCCGGCGTACGGCCTGGCGCCCCGAGCGACGCGAACGTCTGGCCGGGGTACTCGAGAAATACGCGCGCCTGGTGGGTCCGGCTCACCTGGGGGCCGTCACCCACAGCGGCAACATGGACTGGCCCGCGGGCTGATTTGGCTACAATCGCCCCCTTCGGGCACACACGATCGGGCCGGCCTGCAACCGGCCCTCACCAGAGCAGGCACAGCACGCATGTCAGGTCTCTTCCTCTTCGAGCAGGCGCTGAACGGACTGCAGTTCGGGCTCATGCTCTTCCTGCTGGCCGCAGGCCTTACGCTCGTGTTCGGCATCATGGATACGATCAACCTCGCCCACGGATCGCTCTACATGCTGGGGGCCTACATGACGGCCACCCTGGCGCAGGCAACCGGCTCCTTCGTAGTCGCAGTCCCGCTGGCACTGGTCGCAACGGCCGCGATCGGCATGCTGCTCGAACTCGCTGTGCTGCGTCGCCTCTATACCCGCGATCACATGTCGCAGGTGCTGGCCACCTTCGCGCTGATCCTCATCGCCAATGACAGCGTTCGCATGATCTGGGGGCCACAGCCCATTTCGCTCAATCCGCCGGCAGCACTCGCCGGACCGATCGATCTCTTTCCCGGCATGAGCTACTCATCCTACCGGCTTGCCATCATCGTGGTGGGGCTGGCAGTGGCTGCACTGCTCTACCTGCTGGTCACCCGCACTCGCACCGGCATGCTGGTGCGGGCCGGCGCATCCAACCGCGAGATGGCCACCGCCATGGGCACCAACATCAAGGTGCTCTTCACCTGCGTGTTCGGCTTCGGTGCGGCGCTGTGTGCCCTGGCCGGCGCCATGCTCGGTCCCATCCTGGCGGTGCAGGTGGGAATGGGCGAGGACATCCTCATTCTGGCCTTCGTGGTCATCGTGATTGGTGGCATCGGATCGATCCGCGGCGCGCTGGTAGGCTCGCTGCTGGTCGGTCTGGTCGATACGCTCGGACGCACCTTTCTGCCGATGATCCTGCGCGAGACCTTCTCGCCGCAGGTGGCCTCCAACGCGGGGCCAGCCCTCGCATCCATCCTCATCTATGTGCTCATGGCGGCGGTCCTCTTCTGGAAGCCCCAGGGCCTGTTTCCGGCGCGAGGCTGACCCATGCAACGTGCACTCACTCTGGCCGCGCTCGCCCTGGCGATCGCCTTTCCCATCGTGGCAGCCCCACTTGACCTGGACTTCTACATCGGCTTTGCGAGCCGCGTGATGATCTACGCGATAGCCGCCACCAGCCTCAACCTGATTCTGGGCTACGGTGGCATGGTGAGTTTCGGCCACGCCGCTTTCTTTGGCACCGGGGCCTATGTGGTGGCCATTGCGATGACCCATGGCATCGACAGCCTCTGGGCGAGTTGGCCACTGGCCATGGCGGTGTCGGGCGTGGTGGCGCTGGGCATCGGTGCGATCTCGCTGCGCACCCGCGGCGTCTACTTCATCATGATCACCCTTGCCTTCGCGCAGATGATGTTCTTCGTGTTCATCGGCCTCAAGGCCTATGGCGGTGAAGAAGGGCTCAACATGCCGTACCGCTCGCTCATCGGGTTGGGCCTCAACCTGAAGGACGATGCGACCTTCTACTACGTGGTACTGGCCCTGCTCACAGCCACCGTGTACCTGCTGCGCCGACTCATCGATTCGCGCTTCGGACGTGTGGTGCAGGCCATCCGCGAAAACGAGGCTCGCATGGAGACGATCGGGTTTTCGACCTACCGCTACAAGCTCATCTGCTTCGTCATCGCCGGCATGGTGTGCGGTCTGGCCGGTGCGCTCATCGCCAACCAGACCCGGTATGTGAACCCCAACCTGATGCACTGGATCGTGTCAGGCGACATGATGATCATGATCATCCTGGGCGGACTGGGCTATCGCTTCGGTGGCGTGCTCGGGGCCATCGTGATGCTGGTTCTGGACGAAGCCATCTCGCCCTACACCACCTACTCGAAGATCGTGATCGGGTTCGTGCTCCTGGCCGTGGTGCTTTTTGCGCCGCGCGGGCTGGCCGGGCTCTTCGATCGCAAGGCCGCGCGCGCCGCCGGGAGCCACTGATGAACCAGACTCACACGACGCACCCGCAGCCGCGGCAGGGTTCAGCGCCTGTGCTCGAAGTGCGCGCGCTCTCCAAGCGCTTTGGTGGCCTGGTGGCTACCGATCAGGTGAGCCTTGACGTGCGCGTGGGCGAAGTGCATGCGCTGATCGGACCCAATGGCGCCGGCAAGACAACGCTGGTTCACCAGCTCTCTGGCACGCTGGCACCGGATGCAGGGCAGATCGTCTTTCGGGGCAACGACATCACCCGGCTGCCGGCGCACGCACGGGTGCTGCGGGGCCTGGTGCGCTCCTACCAGATCACGAGCATCTTCCGGCAGCACAGCGTGCTCGACAACGTGGCGCTGGCCGTGCAGGCACGATCGGGCTCGAGTTTCAGGTTCTGGCACGCGGTACGCAATGAGCAGACGCTCTTTGACGAAGCCCGTACCATCGTTGCCCGCGTGGGCCTTGCCGATCGAGCCGATGTACTGGCCGCCAACCTGGCTCATGGCGAACAACGACAACTCGAAGTCGGGCTGGCCGTAGCGACCCGCCCGGCCATGCTCCTGCTCGACGAGCCGATGGCCGGCATGGGGCCCGAGGAGTCCGAGCGCCTCATACCGCTCATTGACGGATTGCGCCAGGAGGTGTCGATTCTCCTCATCGAGCACGACATGGACGCGGTATTCCGGCTGGCCGATCGTATCTCCGTACTGGTGTCAGGCCGGGTCATCGCAACCGGCACGCCCGAGGAGATACGGGCCAACGCTGATGTGAAGCGCGCCTACCTGGGCGACGAACTCGAGAGCGCGACAGGAGGGCAGGCATGATCAAGGCACATGATCAAGCTCGAGCGGCAGGATCCGCCTTGGGTCGTGCCAGTACGCCGTCCTCGAACGACGTGCTGCTCGAAGTGAAAGGCCTCGAAACGGCCTACGGGGCAAGCCAGGTGCTCTTTGGTATCGATCTCACCATCGGCGTGGGTGAAGTTGCCACCCTGCTCGGACGCAATGGCATGGGCAAGACCACCACGGTTCGCTCGATCATGGGGCTCGTGCGCGCGCGCGGTGGGTCTATCCACTTTCGCAACGCATCGATCGGCGGGTTTGCCGCCGATCGTATCGGCCGGCTCGGTGTGGCCTTGGTGCCCGAGGGCCGCCAGATATTTCCCAATCTGAGCGTGCGCGAGAATCTGGTTGCCTTTGCCTCCAACCGCAATGGCACCACGAGTCCATGGACGCTTGATCGGGTTTACGCCTTCTTTCCACGGCTGGCCGAGCGTGCGAACAATATGGGCAACCAGCTCTCCGGCGGCGAGCAGCAGATGCTGGCGATCGGCCGCGCGTTGATGACCAACCCGCACCTGCTGATTCTGGACGAAGCCACCGAAGGCCTGGCACCCCTCGTGCGCGAGGAGATCTGGCGCTGTCTGGCAGCACTCAAAGGCTCCGGGCAGACCATCCTTGTCATCGACAAGTACGTCGAACGGCTGATTCGCATTGCCGATCATCACACCATCATCGAGCGCGGTCGTGTTGCATGGCACGGGTCCTCAGCCGCCCTGGATGCCGACCACGGCCTCTGGCAGCGCTATCTGGGGGTCTGAGCAGCCCGTAGCCAGGGCTGCACCCAGGCAAGCCCCTGTCGGGTCGCCGCGCGCGGCTGGTACTCGCACCCGATCCAGCCCTCGTAGCCGAGCTGATCGAGCCGCTCGAAGAGCCAGGGGTAATTCACCTCACCCACATCGGGCTCGTGCCGATCGGGCACGCCCGCCACCTGCATGTGACCGATGAAGGGCAGTTGCGCCTCGATCCGTCGGGCAAGGTCGCCCTCGACGATCTGACAGTGGAAGAGGTCCATCTGCACACGCAGATTGGGCTCGCCCACCTCGGTGACGATGGCACGCGCGGCCGCCTGCGTATTGAGAAAGTACCCGGGTATCGATCGCGGATTGATCGGCTCGATCATGACACTCACCCCGCACGTCGCGGCGCGCGCTGCCGCGTGGCGCAGGTTGCCAACGTAGGTTTCGTGCAGACACGCCTGATCGACACCCGCCGGTGCCAACCCGGCCAGCAGGTGAATGCGCGGGCAGCGCAGGCGCGTTGCCAGTTCGAGCGCCTGCTCGAAACGCTCGCGGCACTCGGCCTCGCGACCGGGCAGGATGGCGATGCCACGCTCGCCCGCCTCCCAGTCACCGGGGGGGCAGTTGAAGAGCACCTGCTGCAGACCATGCCGGGCCAGTTGCCCGGCCACTGCCTCCATGTCGTAGGCGGCGGGAAAGAGCCACTCGACCCCCGTGAACCCATCTTCGGCCGCCAGCGCGAAGCGCTCGAGAAAGGGCACTTCCTTGTAGAGGAAAGACAAGTTCGCCGCGAATCGAGGCATGGCATGTTCCTGATGGGATCGAGCCAAGGATGCTCTGGTATTCTCGCGCCCCGAGTCAAGCACCCTTCAGGGAGAGCGGCATGTCCGATACCGAATCGCAGCCATCCGACGCGACGCTCGCCCATGCGACAGCGAGCATGGCGATCGGTATCCACGCGCCACTGCGCGTTCGCGCCGGTTTTGACGTGCCGTTCGAACCCTTTGCCTTCGTGCGCGACGGAGTGCCCGAGGGCATGATGATCGAGCTGGTGCGCGCACTCATCGAGCGCACCGGGCGCACCTGCGAGATGGTGCCGATGCACCTCCCCGATTGCGAACCCGCGCTCGAGGCAGGCCGGGTCGATGCCCTCGCCTTCAAGGGCGTGACGACCGAGCGCCTGGCGCGCATGGACTTCTCCGACCCGCTGATCGTGTCTGGTGGGGCCACCTTCACCCGGCCCGGGCTCAGGCCCTCGACGCGTCTGGCCGACTTTCATGGGGCGCGGGCCATCACGACACGCGACGGGCCGTTCTGGCGTCTGCTCGAACGCGAGCATCCGGCCATCGCGCTCAGCCACGGCGAGACCTACGAAGCCTGCCTCGATGCTGTCGTGGCCGGTGAGGCCGATCTTGCGGTGCTGAACCTGCAGGCGGGCGCCTGGATCGCACGCCAGGCCCACCCGGGACGTTTCGAGTTGCCTACCGCGCCATGCTCACCGCTCACCGTGGCTTTCTGCACGGTGAAAGGCCGCCACCCGGCCCTGCTGCACGACATCAACCGGGCACTGGCTGCCGCGCGTGCCGATGGCACCTGGCAGGCCATCCACGACCGCTGGCTCGCTTAGGCTGGTTCACGCTCGCCCAGGGCAGGCCCGCTACGCGCCCGCGTCGGGCCTGCGCGCAGGGCTTGTCTGCCCCGGCAAAGCTGCCTCCAGGGTGGCAAGGAGGGCGCTACGGCGAATGCCCGTGGTAATGATGACCAGCCGATTGTCGGCATCCGGACTGCCCGGGGACGCTGCCTCAGCTTCGGGGGGTACCGGAACCGGGAGAGGCTGTGGCGACGAACAGACGCCTGCGGCCACTTGAAAGACGATGGGACCAGAATCGCAGACGATGATCCCTTTGACTCGCAGGATGTCGTCGCCGTGCACCGCCACGAGCGCTTCGAGAGCCTGCATGACACGCTCAGCTGCCACGCCCTCGGCGATCTGCACGATGAAGGTATCGATGGCCGCGTGGGCCAGCGCACGCCCGGTCGTCACCGGCCCGATCGGCCGCCCGATGCGGGGCGCGTCATCAGCGCCATCGATCGCAGGTTCGAGGGGCGGAACCATGCCGCCTTCTCTTGTCCGGATCGGCATCCCACTCGCGGATCGTTCGACGGATGACTCTGAAAAATCAACTTCTTCTGAAAAAAAACAGCTATCGGCCGGCATCTTCCAGAAATGAACCCCTATTGAAGCCGTGGCATTCAACGACCGCAAGCGCTCTCGCAGCGCTTCAACGACCCCAGGTGCCGCAAGATCGGTGCGGGTTATCAGCAGGCGATCGGCAAACACGGCCTGAGCGCGACACTCGGGATGCCGCTCGAGTTGCCGCATGCCCGCCTGCGCATCGATCGTGCAGAGTACGGCCGCAAGGCGGTAGCGCTCGGCAACGATGCCCTCACCGTCGATCGTTTCAATCAGCGGCAAGGGATGCGCAAGACCCGTGGTTTCGATCACGACCCGCTCGAAACGGGGAATGCGGCGCTCGAGCCGTGCCCAATACAGATCCTCCAGGGCAGCCGCAAGATCACCACGCACGTTGCAGCATACGCACCCCCCCGCGATCACCATGGGTGCGGTGGTGGCAAGACCACCCACCAGACGTTGATCGACCCCGACCGCGCCGACCTCGTTGATGAGAAGCGCCGTATTGACGAGCACGGGCGGTGTGGGCTGATCGAACGGCAACCCATCCGGGCTGGTGGCGGATTGCCCGAGCGCACCGGCCAGCAGGGTGGTCTTGCCACTCCCCAGGAACCCGGTGAGGATCATCACCGGGATGCGCGTGTGGGGTGGCCGGGATGCTTTCGTGCTCAGACTGGCTCGCGAATGAGACGTGCAGCCGGCATGCTCACGTGCGCGCCCAGGACGTAGTGCACGACCGGTGCGTAAAGCAGGTTGCCGGCGACGACTCGGCGGGAGAGTCCGGGCGGAAAGACGTTCTGACGCATGATGGGTCTCTCAGCCTCGCCAGGGGTCGATGCAGCAGTGAATCGCATCAGGATCGCCCTCGCCCCCCACGGTGCGCAGCGCCCGGTCGACCTCGCTCAGACCGTAGGTATGGGTGCACAGTTCGTGCAGCGGATGACGCCCGCTCGCGATGAGCCCCAGCGCGAGTTCCACCGACTGGTAGCTGTGCCCGCGCATGCCCTTCACGGTGAGAAACTTGCGGATGATGAGGTCACTCTCGAACGATGGCACCGGACGCCGCTTCTGCCCGCCGAGGACCACACGACCGCTCTTGCGGGCAACGCGAATGGCCGAGACCACGGTCTCGGGGCCACCCGAGGCGCAATCGATGACAAGGTCCACCATCAGGCCGCCGGTGATGTCGGCCACCGTCTCGAGCAGATCCTGCGATTCGATATCGATGGTGTGATGGGCACCCAGACGCCGCGCCATCGCAAAGCGGGCCTGATCGCGCGCGAGGCCCGAGACGATGATGCAGCTTGCACCGGCTTCGCGGGCGGCGACCACGCAGGCGAGGCCCTGCTGGCCGGGCCCCTGGATGAGGACCGCATCGCCAATCGAGGCACCGCCCTGCAGATAGGCCCACTCGATGCCATTGCCAAGGGGCAGCGCAAGCGCCGCCTGCTCGGCCGGCACCGCTGCCGGCACCCGATGGAAGACCGCATTGGGCGGCAAGTACTGGTACTGACTGAACCCGCCCCAGAGGCCGGGCGACTTGGCAATACCGGTGGAACCGAACCGGATGCTGTCCGGGTTCGACAGGAGCGTGTCGGTGGCCTCGCACAGACGAAAGTCGCTGCTGCGGCAGTACGCGCAGTGGCCACAGGGCAGGTATTCCTCGAGCGCCACTCGGTCACCTTCGGCAAGACCCCAGCGCGTTCGGGCAGCGCGGCCCAGTCGGTCGATGAAGCCCACCGATTCATGACCGAGAATCATCGGCCCCTTCACCGCAGGGTAGGTGGTGTAGTAGGGCCAGTCGCTGCCGCACACACCCGTGAGTTCGATCTTGAGCAGGCCGGCATCGTCAGCGAGCACTGGCATGTCGAACTCGCGTACCTCGGTCATGCGGTTGGCCACCGCGACGGCCGCGCGAATTTTCGTGAGTGCCTGTTCGCTCATCCTCAGATGCTCAGATGGGGTGTGCCGGGTGCGGCGCCGGCACGACGCACCTCGTCGGCCACATCGGAAAAGGGCATGCCGCTTGGGCGCAGGAACGAGGCCGAGCGCAGGTGATGCGTCATCGGATCGAGCGCGGGCGGTGCCTCCCCCTTCTCGAGATTGCGCGCCGCCCGCAAAAGCCGATTGCGCGCCATGATGATGCCGGTATCGGTCGAAGCGAGCGTCTCGCGGGATCGATCATGAATCGGACCACAGCTTTCCTGGAGCGAGGCATCCTGCATGGCGATACCGGGTATTCCGCTGTAATGACGGCCCGAGCGCTGCGCTGCACGATCCATGAGGTAATCATTGCCCCGGTTGGCGACCGGCCGCCAGGTGCCTGGAATCAGTTCGGCGTAGATACCCTCGCCACTTTGCATTGCCGCGTGCTCGTCAGCGGACAGGTCGCGCGTTGGATGATGGGTGAAGGTCCACACGAAGCAGTGGTGATCGTCGATCGGCACGAAGGCATGACCATGCAGGGCATGATCGCCGTAGGGCGGAATCATGTTGTAGAAGGGCATGACGAACTGCGTGATGCGCCAGTAGTCTTCGCCCGCCTCAGCCGCACGCCGCGCACCGATGGTGAGCCCGGTGGGTGAATCCATCACTTCCATGCGCGGTTTGGTGTCGTTCTGATACCGCGCGCCCCGCGAGCCGACGCGCATCGGCTCATTGGCGAGCGCACCGCGATGCAGCCACGACACATGAGCGCCATCGATGGCACCTTCGAGCGCCTGCATCCAGTTGCTCTGCTGCAGACGCTTGCTCACATAGCGCTGGCCCGGCGGCACCATCGCCCATTCATATTCGGGCAGGGGCGGTTGCAGATCGGCAGGGCCCATATAGGTCCACACCACGCCACCACGCTCGACGCACGGATAGGCGAGCAGTCGCACCCGCGCGCAAAAAGCCGGGCTCTCCGAGGGAACCTCGAGGGCACGACCATCCACCCCATACTTCCAGCCGTGATAGGGGCACCGCAAGCCGCCCTCTTCGTTGCGCCCGAACCAGAGCGACACGCGCCGGTGAGCACAGAATTCATCGATGAGCCCCAGGTGCCCCTCGGTGTCTCGAAAGCAGATCAGCGACTCACCAAGCAGGGTCACCCGCACCGGGTCACCATCGGGTGCAGCCACCTCGTCAGAGAGCAGAAAAGGCAGCCAGTAGCGGCGCAACAAGGCCCCCATGGATGTGCTCGGCCCGGTCAGGGTCAGCGTCTGATTCTGTTCTGGGGTCATTCTCGTCGGCATCCTCGAACCATGGGCAATCGCCATCCGGACAGGCAACCGTCCTCGCTCCCGATTCTACGCCGCAGGCGCAGGCGGCGTGCCATGGGCCGTCGGTCCGCCCAGGGGCTCGCCAAACACCGACACCCCGAGCACGACGTCGCCATGACGCAGCGGGTCGAAATGCAGGCTGAGCACCGCGTCGGTGAGCGGACTGCGATAGTCGACCGCGAACGAGCCATGAATGAGTGCCCGGCGATACATCGCACGATAATCGGCCACCTCGCCACGCGGCATGATCTGCTCAGGCTTCATGCCCAGATCCGGTGCCACGCCGCAGACCAGCCTCACATGCTGCGCAAACCCCTCGTTCCACGTGAGCAGACCAAGATCATCCGCATCCACCGACCAATAAAACCCGTAAGAACTTGCCATCAGGGTCTTGAGCAAGGCACGTGAGACAGCCAGCGCGCGCCGATTGTGCTTCAACTCGGTGATGTCGCGCATGATCTCTGCCGTGCCCTCCACACGACCATCGACGCCCCGCACGGCAAACAGAGACGATGCCACCCTGAGTTCCCGTCCGTCACGCGTTCGTCGGCGAGTTTCATGGCCGGTCACCGGCGCCCCCTGCGCCACCTGCTGCAACAAGCGCGCTTCGTTGCCCCGGATGTCCTGAGGCACGATGGCTCGCGCCTGCTGGCCCAGGCACTCCTGTGCCTCGAAACCAAATAACCGTTCGGCAGCCGGATTCCAGAGGGTGACCCGACCCTCGATATCACGAGCGATGATGGCGTCGCTCGCCCCATTGACGATGGCAGCGAATTGCGCCTGGCCGGCACGCAATCGGGCTCGGGTTGCCCGCAGGCGATTCATCATGAGCAGGATGACCCCCAGCCCGACACTCAGCACGGCTGTGACGGTGATGATGCCCGCGGCCTTCTCAGGGTGCTCGGCCAGCACGCCACTCACCGAACGTCCGACCACAACAACCAGCCCCTCGGCTTCAAGACTGTGGAATCCGTAGATGCGCTCGACACCGTCAGTCTGCGATCTGCGCCTGTAATAACCGCTCGAAACCGCGTTCGGACCCTGGAACGGCGTGCCACTGAGTTGACGCCCGTAGGCCATGTCACCGCCTGAGCGCGCCAGGATGACCCCGCGCGTATTGGTGACCGCGATCACGTCGTCGCCCACCATGGCCAGTCGCTTGCCATAAGCCGCGAAGGTGTCCGGGCTGACCGATATGACGATCACGGCGGCGACACCCCGACTGTCGAAGATCGGACGCGAGAACTGGATCGACCACTTGCCCGATACCTTGCCTTTCACGGGCTCGCTGATGAAGAGGCGATCGCCTGACGCGAAATGGGCACGAAAGTGTTCGCGATCACCCAGCCAGACTCGTTCGTCCCTCGCGGCCAGATTGCTGGTGACCAGGTATCCGTCGGCACCAATCACGCCGATCTGGAAAGCCAGATCGAGCAGATCGGCCTGACGGCGTTTCGAGATCGCATCGAAATTGCGTGGCTCCAATGCCCACACCGTGCGCATCTCGAGCAGCACCGCATCAAGGCGCTTGATGATCGACAGCGCATTCTCGGCCGATGCCTGGGCCTGATAAACCGCGGCTATTTCAGCATCATGAATGCGGGCGTCGCGGTCTTGACGAACCAGCAGCCACGCGCACACCCAGAGCAGGGCAAGCCCGCCGAGAAAGACCAGCGCGTATGCAAGGTTGCGCTTGAACATGATCCGATCATGGAGCCGAACATTTCATCATGTCAAGGCACATTGCCTCATGGTGAGACGGGTTGATTCGCCACGCGATCGACAGGCGCTCGCGGTCAGGACGCTGCCTCTGATGGCCTGTGAATGGGGCGAGTTCTTCGTGCTTCGGTGCAGAACTTCCTCAGTGGTACGCTCAGCCGGTGGGCCATCTGTTCCCGGTCCTCGCCAATCCAGTAATCTGCGAAACGCGCGCGGCACGTTCGTCTGGGCGCGATGATCCGATTCGAGTTGCAGACACACTGGTTTTCGATGATTGTCCCGCTCATGCGCAGCCTTGCCTCCACCCCCCGCGCGCTGCACGCCCCCACCTGTCACGCCGGCGCTCGGCGTACCCTTGCCTGGGCGATCGCGGCCCTGGCAAGCCTCGCCCTGCCCACCTTCACCACGGACACGGCAGCCGCTCTCGAATACCCGACCCGCGCAGTCACGCTCGTGGTGCCCTTCACCCCGGGCACCGGCATCGACATCATCGCGCGCACGCTCGCCCAGCGCCTCGCTCTTGCCTGGGGACAGAGCGTGGTGGTCGACAACAAGCCGGGCGCCAGCAGCAATATCGGCACCGAGTTCGTCGCGCGGGCCGCCCCCGACGGGCATGTGCTGCTGGTCACCGCCACCAGCTTTGCAACCAATGCCGCCATCAACCGCAACCTGCGCTATGACCCTGTGAACGGCTTTGCCCCGATCGGCGTACTGGCCAACGGCACGCTCAGCCTGGTGACGAGCAACGCGCTGGCAGCGAGCACCGTGCAAGACCTGGTAGGCCTCGCGCGCCGATCGCCGGGCCAACTGAACTACGGCTCCTCGGGCAATGGCACGCCCCAGCACCTCACCATGGAGCTCTTCAAGCTCGATGCCGGGGTGCAGCTCACCCATGTGCCCTACAAGGGCACGGCCGGTGCGATCAACGATCTGCTGGCCGGGCGACTCGATGCCATGTTCATTCCGGTGCACACCGCACTGCCCTATATCCAGCAGAACCAGATGCGGATGCTGGCGGTGCTGGCCCCCGAGCGTCTCGCCGTCGTCGGCAAGGTCGCCACCATGAAGGAGGCGGGGTTTCCGGGGGTTCAGGTAGGAAGCTGGTACGCGATGCTGGCCCCGGCTGGCACACCGCCCGAGCTCATCACCCGCATCAACACCGATATCAACGCGCAGTTGAATTCAGTCGAGGTGGCAGCGACGTTCGCCCGTCAGGGGCTGGCACCGATGACAGGCACGCCTGCCCGCCTCGCCGATCTCATTCGCACCGAACTCGCCCGCTGGCCACGCGTGGTGGCAGCAGCGGGCATACAGGCCGACTAGGGCGCCGGCCCCGACGCCGACCAGGCCGGCCCCATCAACGGTGCCGGCGCGCAGCGGCCAGTACCGCCTCGTAGTCTTCCTTCAGTTGCGCATTGGCGCCGATGATGGCCGGCAGCACCGAGGTCACGTCGTCCAGGTAGCGCTTGGCCTCAACCGGAGAAAAGACAATGCTCTGGCCGCCATTTTGTTCCCACACCTTGCGGTCCTTCTCGGCATCGTCAACGCCACGGGTGCTGAAGAGCACCTCGGCCTTGTGTGCTTCATCACGCACGATGGCCTCGAGTTCCGGGCCCAGCGACTTCATGTAGTTGCGGTTGACCAGACCTGCCGCGATGAGGAACCCGCCCGGCAGATAGGTCATGTACTTGGTGATGTCGTAGTACTTGAAGGCGGTGAAGATGCTGATCGAAGCGGTCACGCCATCGATGGTGCGGTTCTGCAGGGCTGGCAGCACCTCACCGAGCGGAATCGACAGCGGCGATGCACCGAGCTTGCGAAAGGGCTCCATGTGCAGCGGCGTCGGGCCGGGCACCCGCAGCTTCTGCCCCTTGAAGTCGGGCAATGTGCGGATGGCCTTGTGCGACACGATGACCATGGGGCCGTTTACCAGGGTCACCAGGGGCTCGACGCCCTTGGAAGCCCCGAAGGTGGCCAGACGCTTGCGAATCTCGGCATCCTCGAACACGCGCTCGGCGTGCTTCATGTCGTCGAACAGCCCGGGGGCATCAAACACCAGAAAGCGCGGCTCGAGACCGATGAGAAAGCCTACCGCCGGCATCGTCATCTCGACCGTGCCCAGGGCCACGCCTTCGACCGTGCGCGGAATGGGCCCGAGCTGGCTGGCCGGGTAGACCTCGACCTTGATGCGTCCGTTGGAGCGCGCCTCGACGCCGGTCTTGAACACCTTCATCCACTCGTGCGCCACATCGTTCACCGTGGGCGTCGAGAGCTTCATCGTGAACTGCTGGGCCATGGCGCCCGAGGCAGCAAATGCCACCGTGGCCATGACAGCGACGCCAAGCGCGCGTCGAACGAGACGCCGTGCCGGCCTGCGGGTCGGGGTATTCATCTGTGAGTGTCTCCTCGTGAATCAGGGGTTCGCGGGGCTCGTGCCCACCTGCGGCGCAGTGTCATGGCGAGGCGACGGCTTGTCAAGGCAGCGGCGTCGCAAGAGCTGTCCCGCAACGGCGGCGTCAATGCTAGGATCGCGCGCTTCGGCAGGCCGGGGCACGCAAGGCTCGGGCGAGTGCCAGGCCAGTCAAGCAGGGGAGACACGATGGATTTCAGCATGCTGGAAGCAGTGAAGGTCGAAATCGACGAGGGCATTGCCTGGGTCACGATGAACCGGCCAGACAAGCGCAACGCGATGAGCCCGCAGATGCACAACGAGATGATCGAGGTGCTCAGGTACCTCGCCACCGCGCCCGAAGCCAAGCTGCTTGTCCTCACCGGGGCCGGCAACAGTTGGAGCGCAGGGCAGGACATCAAGCAGTTCTTTCGCGACCTCGATGACAAGCCTGCCGAGAAGTACAACATGCTGCTCGCCAGTCACGAGTGGCGCTGGAACCAGCTCTCGCGTTTCCCCAAGCCCACCATCGCCATGGTGAATGGCTACTGCTTCGGGGCAGCCTTCACGCCGCTGGTCGCCTGCGACTTCGCCATCGCTGCCGATGACGCACCCTTTGGCCTGTCGGAAATCAACTGGGGCATCCTCCCCGCCGGGCTCGTCTCGAAGGTGATGCTCGACTCGGTGAGCTATCGCAACGCCAAGTTCTACGCGCTGACCGGGCGCCCTTTCGATGGTCGCAAGGCGGCCGAAATGGGGCTCATCGACTTCTCGGTGCCGGCCGAATCGCTGCGTGAAGAAACGAAGAAACTCGCCCAGGAACTGCTTGCCAAGAACCCGCAGACCTATCGATCGATCAAGGAAGCGCTCAACCACCTGCGCGGCATGAGTGCCGATCAGGCCAACGACTACCTGAAGGCCAAGGAAGCCGAAATGCGTTTCATGGACCGCGAGCAAGGCCGCGCCCAGGGCATGAAGCAGTTCCTCGATGACAAGACCTACCGGCCGGGTCTGGGACACTACAAGCGCGACGCCGAGTAACCCTCAGGGCCGTCCCGGCACAGCGATCAGAGAGAGCACGATGGATTTCGATTTCACCGACGAACAGAACATGCTGCGCGACGCCGTGCGCAAGATGATGGACCGCGTCGCCACCCCCGACTATGTCCGTCGGCTCGATCGTGAACAGGCCTACCCCACCGAGCTCTATCAGGCCTGGGTCGACATGGGGCTGATCGGGCTGCCCTTCCCCGAGACCTATGGCGGCTCGGGTGGCAGCGTCATCGACATGGTGATCCTGGCCGAGGAACTTTCGCGCAAGAGTGCCGACTTCTACATGGCCTATGCGGGCAGTGTCTTCTGCGGACTCAACGTGCTGCGCAAGGGCTCGGAGGAGCAAAAGCAGCTCTGGCTGCCCAAACTGCTGTCGGGCGATATCCGCATGTCGATCTCGATGTCAGAGCCCGATGCCGGGTCCGATGTCGGTGCGATGCGCACCACCGCCCGTCGTGACGGCGACGACTGGATCATCAACGGCCAGAAAGTCTGGGCGACCGGTGCCGGCGCGAAAGACAACGTCATCAACGTCTACGTGAAGACCGACACCGCGGCGAATTACCGTCAGGGGATGTCGCTCTTTCTCGTCGACAACACCGCCCCCGGCCTGGAGATCCGCAAGCTCGACATGCTGGGTCGGCGCTGCGTGGGCACCTACGAACTCTTTTTCAACGACGTTCGCGTGCCCGCAAGCCAACTCGTCGGTGGCGAGAACAAGGGCTGGGAGTGCGTGCTCTCGGGCCTGCAGATCGAGCGACTGTGCTCGGCGGCTGGCAACTGCGGCGCAGCGCAGGCGGCTGTCGATCTGGCACTCGACTACGCGCGAGAGCGCAAGCAGTTCGGGCGTCCGATCGGCACCTTCCAGGCCATTGCCCACATGCTCGCCGACATGCAGACCGAGGTCGATGCCGCGCGCGCCCTCACCTGGCGCGCCGCCTGGATGGTGTCTACCGGGCGCGATGCGCTGCGCGAGATCTCGATGGCCAAGCTCTACTCGTCGGAAACCTATGTGAAGATAGCCAACCAGGGCATGCAGATCCTGGGTGGCTACGGCTACAACATGGAATTCGACATGCAGCGCCACTATCGCGATGCACGCTCGGCCACCGTGGCGGCCGGCAGTTCACAGATGCAGCGCAATGTGATCGCCGGCCTCATGGGCCTGAAAGTGCAATAGCAGCTCCTGCAACAGCCGGCTCAGCGCTTGCCGCTGAAACCATCACCGAACGCTACGACGGCCATCACGTTCCGGGCCCTGACGGCAATGCAATGGTCCGACCGCAGCCGGTGTCTGCGGATCAGAGCTGGTCGGCCGAGATCTTCGCCTCGCGGATGATCTTGCCGTAGCGGGTCACCTCGAGATCGATCAGACGAGCGAATTCCTCGGGGCCCGATCCGATGACCTCGAAACCCTCGGGCGGGAAGCGCACCTTGATATCGGGCTCGAGAAAGCCCTTGCGCGCTGCCGCGGCAATCTGCGCGGCGAGCGGCGCCGGCAGGCCGCGCGGGCCCCACAAGCCGTACCACGAAGACATGGTGAACCCGGGCATCACGGTCTCAGCCAGCGTGGGCACCGAGGGCACGCCAACATTGCGCTTGAGGCTGGTGACCGCAATCGCACGCAGGCGGCCATCGCGCACATGCGAGATGAGCGACAGTATCGGTGTCGACATGCCGGCCACCTGCCCGCCCAGCGTGTCGCTGATGGCAGGCCCCATGCCCTTGTACGGAACAATGGTGAGTGGCGCGTTGAGTACCGAGCGGAATGACTCGGCCACCAGATGATCAGGTGAACCGATGGCCGCAATCGCCCAGTTGAGCGGCACATCGCGCCGCGCCATCAGGTCTCGGATGTCGTTGATACCCGAGGCCGGATGCACGGTGACGATGAGCGGCACCTCGGCAATCTGGGTAATGGGCGCGAAGTCGGCCACGGCATCGTAGGGCACCTGCTTCATGATGAGCGCGTTGATGAGGTGCACTGAGGCACTGATCATCAGCATGTAGCCATCAGGAGGCGCCTTCGCCACGAGCGAGGCGCCGATCACCCCGCTGCCACCCGGCTTGTTCTCGACGATGAAGGGTTGACCAAAGGCATCCGAGAGCTTCTGCGCCAGTGTGCGCGCAACCGCATCGGTACCGCCGCCCGGCGGCGCCGGGAGGATGAGGCGCACCGGGCGCACCGGCCAGGCCTGTGCCTGGGCGTCAGAGGCTGCCGACAAGAGGCACGCAAGGCCTGTCACGGCACTCATCACGACCCCAACCAGCAACCGCGGAAGCGTGCCGTGCGCGCAGCTCTGGCTATCAGCCGGCCGCTCCACCCTGCAAGCGCCGGTCACTGCACGCCCGGGTCGATGTCAGTGGGGTTTTCCTCGCCAGCAACGCTCGCCTTGCCCACTGCGGCGGCATCCGGACGCTGATGACGAAAGCCGTGGGCAAAGTGCCCTTTGCCCTCGAGATCGCCCTTGTCGAAGATCCACCGATAACCGTCTACCGGATTGGAAAGAATCTCCCAGCAATTGTCGTCCAGATCCCAGAAGAGAAAGCTGTAAGTGCCGTGTCGTGCCGAGGGACGGCTGATGTCCTTCAGCGACCAGTGCTCAGCCTGCTCGAGGCACTTCTGGTAGGCCGCGTCGACCTCGGCATCGGTCTGGACATCGACCCCATTGTGGTAGTGCCGCGGCATCACTTCCTTGTCGCGGGTCTGCACGACGGCATAGACATGGGCACCACCAAGGCGAATCATCAGCGAGATCGGGCTGGTGCGGACCGCCTGCAAGCCCAGAAATTCTTCATAGAAGCGGCGACTGCGCTCGATGTCATGGGAGCCCAGCGTGCCGTGCGAGATGAATCGGGTACGAATGGCAGGGGTGCTCGCCTGCTGCTGGGCATCATCGGCCATGTCATGTCTCCTCAATCGGGTCGATCTGGATTGTACAATGCGCTGCGGCATTACCCGGTCAGCGCAGCCAAGGCTGACAGGGTTGATGCCACCTGCGCCTCACGCAGGCGGAGAGCGTAACCCGTAGCGAACCCTCGTCGCGCATGAGCCAGACCTGGTCAAGGAGTGCCCCATGAGTGCAAGGGCAGGACGCATCGACGTTCATTTCCACATCGTGCCCCCCTTCTATGCAGAGGCGGTGCAGGCGGCCGGTGCGGCACCGGCGCGCGGGGCCTTTCCCGATTGGTCGGCCGATGCGTCGATTGCCCTCATGGACCGCTTCGGCATCGCCCTCGCCCTCACCTCGGTGACCTTCCCCGGCGTGCACTTCATGGACCCAGCCACCGCCCGCACGATGGCCAGACGCTGCAACGACTTCTCCACCGGACTGCATCGCGCAGCGCCCGACCGGTTCGGCGCATTTGCGCTCATCCCGATGCATGACAGCGCGAGCGCCATCGCCGAGATCGGCTATGCGCTCGATACCCTGGGTCACGACGGCGTGTGCCTCTTCACCAGCTACGACACGCGCTTTCTCGGTCACCCCGACTTCGACCCGGTAATGGCCGAACTCGACCGGCGCTCGGCGGTGGTCTTCATCCATCCGACCTTCAGCCCCGGAAGCCAGTCGGTCGGGCTCTTTCCGGGCTTCGTGATGGAATATCCGTTCGACACCACCCGAGCTGCGGCCAACCTGATCCTGAGCCGCACGCTCGAACGCTACCCGTCGATACGGTTCATCCTCTCGCACGCGGGTGGCACCCTCCCCTTCCTCGCCTGGCGATTGTCGATTTCACCCCTCATCGCACCGAAAGCACTCACGATGACACCCGAGGCGGTGATGGCCGGGGTCAAGCACTTCTGGTACGACACGGCGCTCTCGCCCGGTCGCGCCGCGCTGGTTGCGCTCGAGGAGTGTGCCGCGCCCGAGCGCATTCTTTTTGGCAGCGACTGGCCCTATGCCAATGCCGATGTGGTCGACCGTGCCATGGGCCTGTATGAAGCGCCCGGCCTGCTGCCCGAGAACACCCGAGCGGCCATCGATCGTGGCAATGCACTGAAACTCTTTCCACATCTGGGAGACGCGCGATGATCGGTCGACTCGTCACGACACTGGCCGCGACGGCCAGTCTGCTGGCAGCAGGTGCGGTGGCCGCCGCGGACTGGCCGACGGGTCCGGTGCGGATCATCATCCCCTACCCCCCCGGTGGCGCCACCGACATCACCGGGCGCATGCTCGCCGAAGAGTTTGCGAAGACCTTCGGACAACCCTTCCTCGTCGACAACCGTGCCGGCGCCGACACCCAGATCGGCACCGAGGCAGTCGTGCGCGCACGACCTGACGGCCAGACACTGCTCTACACCGCAGCCCCTCTGGTCATTGGCCCGGCGCTCTACCCGAAGATGAGCTACGACCCGCTGCGTGATCTCGAACCGGTGGCGCGGGTGGTCGAGAACGGCATGCTGCTGGTTGCACACCCAAGCGGTGCCGCCAGCATCCAGGCGCTGCTCGCGGCCGCGCGCGCCAGGCCCGGTGCACTCACCTTTGCCTCGTCGGGCTATACCGGCGTGAGCTTCATGGCGAGCGAACTGCTCGCATCGGTAGCAGGGATACAGATCACGGCCGTACCCTACAAGGGCACCGGTCAGATCATTCCAGACCTCCTCGGCGGTCAGGTGGGCTACTTCTTCGACAACCCAAGCACCAGCATCGGCAACGTGAAGTCAGGTCGGCTGCGCGCCCTGGGCTATACCGGTGCAAGACGGCTGCCGGCATTGCCCGATGTGCCCACCTTCGTCGAATCGGGCGTACCTGCCTACGAAACCGTGAACTGGTGCGGCTTGCTTGCCCCCGTGGGTACACCGGCCGCGGTGCTCGACCGACTCAATGCCGAGGCAACACGCCTGTTGCGTCGAGCCGACTTTGCCGAGCGGATCGAGCGCGATGGGCTGGTACCAGTCGCCTCGAGCAGAGCCGAGTTCGGCGCGTTCATGCGGGCGGAAGCCGGCAAGTGGGCAAAGCTCGTCCAGGAACGCAATATCCGTATCGACTGAGGCCCCACCTCAACCGAGGACACCATGGCAACTGTACGGGCGAACCGATGGACGCGGCGCGTTATCGCTGCACTGTTCACGACGGCACTGAGTGCGCCTGCCATCGTGGCGGCACAACCGACAGCAGGGACGCTGCCCGGCAGTCAATCCACCGGCGGCGCAGCGGCTGGAAATACATCGGCCGAGCCTGCAACGGCCGCTGCCGCGTGGCCCTCGCGCCCAGTGCGCCTCATCGTGCCCTTCCCTGCCGGGGGGAGCACGATGGAGCAGGTGGTGCGACTGCTCACCCAGGACATGCCACGCTCACTGGGCCATCCGGTGCTCATCGACAACCGACCCGGGGCCGGCACGGTGATCGGGGTCGACCAGGCTGCGCGCTCCACCGATGGCCACACCTTTGTCGGTGTGGCCAACAGCTTCACGGTGAATGCCTCACTCGTGAAGACCCTGCCCTACGACACCTTGCGTGACCTGCGCCCGATCGTGCTGCTCGCACGCACCCCCAACGTGCTCGCTGCACACCCGAGCGTGCCCGCATCTACCCTCACCGAACTCGTCGCCTGGGCGCGCGCGCATCCAGGCAAGCTCTCGTACGCATCGTTCGGCAACGGCACCACTGCGCACTTTG
The DNA here is from genome assembly GCA_903829815.1 of uncultured Pseudomonadota bacterium. Lineage (GTDB taxonomy): Bacteria > Pseudomonadota > Gammaproteobacteria > Burkholderiales > SG8-39 > CAIXPL01. The sequence continues at coordinate 61,369 of CAIKRR010000030.1, forward strand.
CAGGCGAGATGCTCAAGGCGGCCGCCGGCATCGACATCGTGCACATTCCGTACAAGGGTCAGGGGCCCGGCCTCACCGACCTGCTGGCGGGCAATGTCGACATCATGTTCGGCAACCTGAGCGACATGCTGCCCCACATCCGTGCCGGCAAGCTGAAGGGCTACGGCACCACCTTCCTGCAACGTGTGGCACAAACGCCCGAGCTGCCAACCATCGCCGAGCAGGGCTATCCGCGCTTCGAGACCGACTCGTGGTACGGGCTGATGGCGCCAGCCGCCACGCCTCGCGAGGTCGTGACGCGCCTGAATCTTCTTTTCAATCAGGCACTGGCCGAACCGGCCACGCGTCGGTCGCTGACCAGCCAGGGGTTCGAGGTGTTGGGCGGCACCCCTGAGCAGTTCGGTGCCCACTTGCAACGCGAGATCGCCAAATACGCGCAGATCGTGCGCCAGTCGGGCATGACGATCGACTAGCGCGATACCGACCCGATCGACCGACTACAGATCGGCCCAGCCGCCATCGACCGGCAGGTCGACGCCCGTGATCTGGCGCGATGCATCGCTCGCGAGGAACAGCACGGCATTGGCCACATCCTCGCCGGTGCTGATGCGCCGCAGTGCGTATTCATTTTCGAAACTGCGGCGCGCGTCCTCGATCGACAGGCCCAGCTTTCGCGCCTTCTCGGGCAGCACCTTGTTGTCGAAACGATCACCCTCCACCATGCCAGGGGCGACATAGTTGACGTTGATGTTCCAGGGTCCGACCTCGATGGCCGTGCTCTTGGTGATGCCGCGCAGGCCCCACTTGGATGCGCTGTACGCCATGCGACCCGAACGCCCACGCATGCCGAAGGTGCCGCCCACGTTGACGATCTTGCCGTAGCGGCGCGTCATCATGCCCGGGATGACCGCACGCATCATGAGCCAGCAGCCCTTCATGTTGAGATCGAGAATTTCCTCGAACTCGGCCACGGTGTTCTCGTGGCCGGGCCGCTCGATCGGGCCGGTACCACCCGCGCAGTTCACCAGGATATCGACGCGCCCGAAATGCGCCTCGGCCCGCGCCATCATCGCCTGCACCGACGCTTCGTCGGTGACGTCGCAGGCGATGGGCAGCGCACGACGCCCGAGTGCCTCGACCTGGGCAGCAATCGCACCCAGCGCAACCGCATCGCGCGCGACCAGCACGACATCGGCACCCGCCCGTGCCAGGGCGAGCGTGATGTCCTGCCCCATGCCCTTGGCCGGTCCGGTGACCAGTGCAATGCGGCCCTCGAGGTTCATGATCGCTCAGCCCATCTTGTGTTCGAATTCACCGATGCCCTCGATCCACAACTTGACCGTCTCGCCCGCCTTGAGGAAGCGCTTGCGGCCGGCACCCACCCCAGCCGGCGTACCGGTGAGGATCAGATCGCCTGGGCGCAGCGTGACGCGCGAGGAGAGCATCTCGATCTGCTCGGCCGTATCGAAGATGAGGTTGCTCGTGTTCGAGTCCTGCATCAGTTCCTGGCCGACCCAGAGCTTCATCGCCAGATTGTGCGGCTTCTTGATCTCGCTCGCAGGGACGATCCACGGGCCGATCGGGCAGGCACCGTCAAAGCACTTCTGGCTGATCCAGTCGTAGGCAAAGGGCGAGGAGGTCGGCACCCCTTCACGACGCATGCCATCGCGCGCCGACAGATCGTTGGCAATGGTCCAGCCGGCCACATAGCTCAAGGCCTTCGAGGCGGGCACATTGCTCGCCGTCTTGCCGATGACGGCGGCCAGTTCGATTTCCCAGTCCATCTTCTTCGACCAGGCCGGAATCTTGATGACCGCGTTGGGCCCCACCACGCTCGAGCGCGAGGTTTTCACGAAGTGCCAGGGCTTCTCCCCGAGGTCCTTCATCGTGGGACCAGGCTCCTTGCCCTGTGCGCGATCCATCTCGGCCACATGGTCACGGTAGTTCGCACCGGCGCAGAAGATGTCGCCGGGGAAGAGAATCGGGGCAAGCAGCTTTGCGCTCGACAGTTTCGTGCCCTTGGCGCGGCTCTTGCCGCTCTCGATGCGAGCGGCCGCTTCCTTGAAGGCCTTGTTGGCCTTGACCCAGTCCTGCAACGCGCCAAGCACGGTCGAATAGGCTGCGGTGGCCGTCACGCGCGCTGCATCGTAGATGTCCTCGCCAACGAGGATGCCGGCACGGGCCTCACGCCCGGATTGGAACGTCAACAGTCGATAGCTCATGGTCTCTCCCAGGTCAACGATGTGGGTCTGGCGTCGTATCCAGCGTGCACGGTGCAGCGGCACAGCCTGATCCCGTCGGGATTATAGGTGGCGGCGAAGGCAAAGCGGCTAGAATCGAGCGAGGTGCCGCATGCCCCAGGAGGAGTGACGATGGCCTTGCAGGACAAACTGGCCGCGCTGGTCGATGAAGGCAAGGACGCCTTCCGGGTCGACCGCTCGGTGTACTTCGATCCCGAGATCTTCGAGGCCGAGCTCGCCTCGATCTTCGAGGGTGGCTGGATCTATCTGTGCCACGAGAGCCAGATCGCCTCGGCCGGTGACTACTTCACCACCCGCATGGGGCGCCAGCCGGTGTTTGTCGTGCGACGCCGCAATGGCGAGATCGGTGCATTCATCAACGCCTGCGCGCACCGTGGCGCAACGCTTGCCCTGCATGAACACGGCAACGCCGGGGCCTTCACCTGCCGTTTTCACGGCTGGTCATTTGCCCACGACGGACGCTGCATCCGCATCAAGAACGAGGAGACCGGTGGCTATGCAAACCCGGCCTGCCGCGACGAATTTTCACTGACCCCGGTGCCGCGCGTCGAGTCCTATCGCGGCTTCGTGTTCGGCAGCCTGCGCGCCGATGTCGGCCCCTTGGGCGACATGCTGGGGCCGACCCGCCCCTGGATCGACCTCATGGTCGATCAGTCACCGCAGGGCCTCGAAATCCTGCCCGGCGCATCGACTTACGTCATCCACGGCAACTGGAAGATGCAGGCCGAGAACGGCGTCGACGGGTATCACGTCTCGACCGTGCACAAGGTCTTTGCACAGACCCTCGCGCAGCGTGAAGCCAAGCTCGGACTCTCGGGCCTGCAGCGCACCGAGCACGGGCGCATCACCGGCAACGTGGCATCGGCGGGCTACGATTTCGGCCACGGCCACATGGCCATCTGGGCCACCCACAGCGATCCCACCAAACGCCCGGTTTACGCCGAGCGCGAGCGACTGGCGCAGACGATGTCCCCGGCGCAACTCGATTGGCTTCTCAACCGCGGACGCAACCTCTATCTGTTTCCGAACGTGCTCCTGATGGACAACCCGTCAACCCAGGTTCGTACCATCCAGCCGATCAGCCCCGACCGGGCTGAAGTCACGGTGCGCTGCATCGCCCCGATCGGCGAGAACCGCGAAGCGCGTGCTGCACGCCTGCGCAAGTTCGAAGACTTCTACCTCACCACCGGCATGGCCACCTCCGACGATCTGGCGGCACTCGAAGCCACACACGCCGGGGGCTACGGGCGCGCAGCGCGCTGGAACCACTTTGCACGCGGGGCCGTCGGCACCATGCACGGCGCGGAGAATGCCGACGCCATGGCCATCGGCTGCGAGCCTGACTCGAGCACCGCCAACTGGGATCACGAAACCTTCTATCACGGCTTTTACCGCTACTGGAAGAAACGCCTGCTCGACAGCCCGGAGGTGCGCTAGATGTCGACCCGCATCGATTCAGCCGTGTCTGCACTGGTGCTCGACGAGGCTCGCCTCATCGACCAGAAACGCTGGGCCGAATGGCTCATGCTCTACACCGAAGACGCCGTGTTCTGGATGCCCTCATGGAAAGACGAGACGCACACCACCGACGATCCTGAATTGCAACTCAACCTCATCTACCTGCCCAATCGGCAGGGGCTTGAAGACCGCATCTACCGCATCGAGACCGGGGATTCGTTTGCCTCGGTACCGCTTGATCGCACGACCCATGTGGTGGGCGGCGCACTGGTCACCGGCGAGAGCCCGGCCGGCATCCAGGCGTGGGCGGGCTGGATCGTGCACACCTACGGCTACCGGGGCACGACCACCCGCAGCGGCAGCTACGAATACCTGCTGCGGGAAACGGCCGAGGGGCTGCGCATTGCGCGCAAGAAGGTGGTGATGATCGATGACCGCCTTGAAGGCGCGGTCGACGTCTATCACGTGTGAACACGCAGCACTGCCTTGCGGTCAGGGCAGTGCACCCCGCGCTGCCAGCCCGCCATCCACCGAGAGAATGCAACCGCTCGTGTAGGACGAGCGCGGCGAGGCCAGAAAGACGACGCTGTCGGCAATCTCCGGGGGCGTGGCAGGTCGCTTGAAGGGCATGTTGGCAAAGAGCTCGCGCCAGCGACTCTCGTCACCGAGACGCTGCAGGGCACGGCGCTTCACCATCGTCTCGAGCCGATCGGACTCGACCGGACCCGGATTGACACCGAGCACCCGCACCCCGACATCACCGCTGGTGGAACCCAGCGCACGCGTGAATGCCATCAGGGCAGCGTTGCCGGTACTGCCGGCGATGTAGCCCGAATCAAGCCGCTCGCCAGTGGTGCCTATCACGTTCACGATGACACCCGACCCGCGCGTCTTCATCGGACCAAAGAACGCACGGCACAGGTTGATGTAGCCAAACACCTTGAGGTCCCAGGCGGCGCGCCAGCGCGTCTCGTCGACATCGGCAATGGAACCAGGCGGGATCGAACCTGCATTGTTCACCAGAATGTCCGTCGTGTCGGCGAGGCCGGCAAGGTGCTGCTGCGCAGCCGCCTGCGAGCAGTCGAGCCCGTGTACGTCAACCGGTACGCCATGCGCGTCGCGCACACCCGCCGCGGCGCGCTCGAGTTCATCGGCCGAGCGCGCGACCAGGCGCAGCGCACAGCCCTCGGCGGCAAAGGCATGCGCGATGGCAAGCCCGATGCCCTTCGATGCGCCGGTGACCAGCACCCGCTGTCCCTTCAGTTTCAGATCCATATCCGACTGCACCCACCGTTTTCACGAAAAAAGTCGAGCGATCGAGCGTTCGCTCATGCAAACCCCGGCCCGTACACCTGCACGGCCCGCGCTCGGACACGCCGGTCAATCAAGCTGGAACCCGGTGGCCCGGATGATGCCGGCCCATCGCAGACGATCGCGTCCGATGCGCTCAGCCAATTCGCGTGGCGTGCTTGGTCGCGGCTCGAGGCCTTGTTCACGAAAGAGTTCGCGCAATTCCGCCCCGGCCAGTGTGCTGCGCGCAGCCGCACCCAGTCGGGCAATGGCCTCCGATGAAGTACCCCTGGGCGCCATCAGTGAAAACCACGTTACCAGCTCGAAATCGGCAAGCCCGGCCTCGCGAGCCGTGGGCACATCGGGGAGCGCGGACAGCCGTGCAGGTCCGGTGACGGCCAGCGCACGCAGTCGCCCTGACTGCAGGTTCTGCACCTGAAACGAGGCCACCTGATCGATCATGAACTGCACCTGCCCGGCCAGCAGGTCGACCAGCGCGGGCGCCGCTCCCTTGTAGGGAACATGCACGGTCTGCACATTGGCCAGGCGGTTGAAGTGCTCACCCGCAAAGTGCAGGATCGTGCCGCTGCCGATCGAACTGTAGTTGAGTTGCCCAGGCCGGCTACGCGCCAGTTCGATGAACTCACCGAGCGTGCGAGCTGGCACCGCACCGTTCACGACAAGGAGGAAGGGTGCCTCGGAAATGAGCGTGATCGGTTCGAAGGCTGCATCGGGTTCGTAGGCCAGCGACCGATACAGGCTGGGTGCCAGAGCAAGCGTCGACACCGTGCCCAGCCCGATGTTCAATCCATCAGGGCTCGAGCGCGCCAGCAGCGTCGATCCTATGGTGCCCCCGGCCCCGGCGCGATTGTCCACCACGATCTGCTGACCCAGCGCTTCCCCCAGACCGCGCGCGACGATACGCGAGACCAGATCGGCTGAACCGCCTGCCGGGAAAGGTACGATGAAACGAATCGACCCGCGCGCACCGGCACCTGCACCTGCGCCTTGCGCCAGAGCGGAGCCCGAGAGCACAAGAGCCAGCACCCCGAGCAGGCCGGGCAAGCAGCGCAAGGGCCTCGCAAGAACACGGCGCCCGCAAGCCCGGGCCGCACGGCGCCAGAACTGCCGCAATGGGTTCACTCGCTGTCTCCATTGAAGCCGCTCGAGCGAATCACATCACCCCAGCGGCGCCAGTCGGTCTGCACCTGCGCAGCGAACTCTGGTGCAGTCATTTCACGGATATCGAGGTCGAGCGTGCGCATGCGTTCACGCACGCCTGGGGTTCGCATCGACTGAACAATGAGGGTGTTGATGCGCGCACTGACCTCGGGCGAGGTGCCCGGAGGCGCAAAGAGTCCGAACCAGAAGTCGGCAATCAGGCCCGGATACCCCGACTCGGCAAAGGTCGGCACCTCGGGGGCGGCCGCGCTGCGGCGCGTTCCCGAGGCGGCAACGATTGCGATACGGCCCGCGCGCGCCTGCACGAGCAGCGTGCCCAGGGGTTGCACCGTACTCGCGACATGCCCCGCCATGAGATCGGCAACAGCAGGGGCAGCGCCCTTGTACGGTACATGACGCAGGGGTATCGCCAGGGCCTGCGCGATCAGCAGGCCGTACAGATGGGTCGACCCACCCGCCCCCCCCGAGGCGAAGGTGGCCACGGCCGAGTTGGCCTTGGCCCAGCGGCTGAAAAGCGTCAGATCCGCAATGAGCGGTGCGCCCGAGGACGTTGTGCCAACCACGGGTGACGCAGCACTCGCAGCCACCGCAAATCCCATCGACCAGGCACCGGTGTGCGCGATGGGTGTCAGGTCGAACACCGGCTCGGGGCTGCCCGCCTGTCGCTGTGCCTGCGGCTGCAAAATCACCGTCGCATCAGGCGCCAGCATCAGCGTATTGCCATCGGCCGTCGCCGCGCGCAGCAGCTCGGTGGCCAGGCGGCCTCCTGCACCCGGACGATTGTCGACCACCACCGGCCGCCCTGTCGCTTCGGCCAGGCGCTCGGCAAAGAGCCGGGCCAGAATATCGACACCGCCCCCGGGCGGGAACCCGGCCAGCAGGCGTACCGGTCCGCGCGCGCCGGGCGTCGTCGAGGCCACTTGAGCCAGCGCCAACGATGGCGCCAGCAGCAGCGCCGTGACTGCAGCGGCCAGCGGCCCACGCCAAGAACGCTTCGGCATTGTCGTCTCCATCCCTGATCCGGTACTGGCCATGCAGGGCGCCACTATACCGTGGCACACCGGAGGCGTTGACACAGGAGACACCGGAGACACAGGAGACACCGGAGACACAGGAGACACAGGGCCGCAACAGGACAAACAACAAAAAAGCCAGGCGCATGGCCTGGCTTTCCTGATTCACTGACTGGCCGGTGGTGTGACCACCGGCCAGGTTGGCTGGGCGCGCGTACCGCTACGCGCCCGGGCCGACGGACATTACATGTCCATGCCGCCCATGCCACCCATACCACCCATACCGCCCATGCCACCCATGCCACCCATGTCAGGGGCACCGCCCTTCTTGTCTTCAACCAGCTCGGCCACCGCGCAATCGGTGGTGAGGAGCAGGCCGGCAACGGAAGCGGCGTTTTGCAGTGCGGTGCGGGTCACCTTGGTGGGGTCAACCACGCCGCTCTCGACCATGTCGACATAGGTCTCGGTCTGAGCGTTGAAGCCAAAGTTGCCCTTGCCTTCGAGGACCTTGTTCACCACCACCGAGGGCTCGGCGCCGGCGTTGGAAACGATGGCCCGCAGGGGTTCCTCGAGTGCACGCGCGACGATCTTGATGCCGGCGTCCTGCTCAGGGTTGTCACCCTTCAGACCAGCCAGTGCCGAACGGGCGCGCAGCAGGGCAACACCGCCGCCTGCAACGATGCCTTCTTCGACGGCTGCACGGGTTGCATGCAGGGCGTCTTCGACACGCGCCTTCTTTTCCTTCATCTCGATTTCGGTGGCGGCACCGACCTTGATCAGCGCCACGCCGCCGGCGAGCTTGGCCACGCGTTCCTGGAGCTTTTCACGATCGTAGTCGCTGGTAGCCTCTTCGATCTGGGTACGGATGTTCTTCACCCGTGCCTCGATACCGACGGCGTCACCCGAACCATCGATGATGGTGGTCTCTTCCTTGGCGATCTCGACACGCTTGGCCTGGCCCAGTTCGGCCAGAGTCGCCTTCTCGAGGGTGAAGCCGACTTCCTCGGCAATCACGGTACCGCCGGTCAGGATCGCGATGTCCTCGAGCATGGCCTTGCGACGATCGCCGAAGCCCGGCGCCTTGACAGCGCAGGTCTTCAGAATGCCGCGCAGGTTGTTCACCACCAGGGTTGCCAGGGCTTCGCCCTCGACTTCCTCGGCAATGATCAGCAACGGACGGCCAGCCTTGGCCACCTGCTCGAGCACGGGCAGCAGGTCACGGATGCTCGAGATCTTCTTGTCGTGCAGGAGCACGAACGGGTTGTCGAGGATCGCGATCTGCTTGTCGGGGTTGTTGATGAAATAGGGCGAGAGGTAGCCACGATCGAACTGCATGCCCTCGACGACTTCGAGCTCGCTGTTGAGCGACTTGCCGTCTTCCACCGTGATGACGCCTTCCTTGCCGACCTTGTCCATCGCATCAGCGATGATCTTGCCGATGTCGGCGTCGGAGTTGGCCGAAATCGCGCCAACCTGGGCGATTTCCTTCGAGGTGGTGGTGGGCTTGCTGATGTTCTTCAGTTCGCCGACAACGGCGGTAACCGCCTTGTCGATACCGCGCTTCAGATCCATCGGGTTCATGCCGGCGGCAACGAACTTCATGCCTTCGCGCACGATCGCCTGGGCCAGCACGGTTGCGGTGGTGGTGCCATCACCGGCGATGTCGGACGTCTTGGAGGCGACTTCCTTCACCATCTGCGCGCCCATGTTCTGGAACTTGTCCTTCAGCTCGATTTCCTTGGCCACCGAGACACCGTCCTTGGTGACGGTCGGGGCGCCGAAGGAGCGCTCGAGCACGACGTTGCGACCCTTGGGGCCGAGGGTGACCTTGACCGCATTGGCCAGGATATTGACGCCTTCAAGCATCTTCAGGCGGGCATCTTCGTGGAAACGTACGTCTTTCGCAGCCATTGCAAACTCCTTGATTCAATCAGTGTGGTGCCTGTACGGCGTTGCTCAGGCAACGACGCCCATGATGTCTTCCTCGCGCATCACGAGGTACTCGATACCATCGACCTTCACGGTGGAACCGGAATACTTGCCAAACAGCACGCGATCGCCGACCTTCACATCGAGCGGACGAACCTTGCCGTCCTCGAGGATCTTGCCATTGCCAATCGCCATGACCTCGCCCTGATCGGGCTTCTCGGCAGCTGCATCGGGAATCAGGATGCCACCGGCAGACTTGCGCTCTTCTTCCAGTCGCTTCACGACCACGCGATCATGCAAAGGACGAATATTCATGAATTTTCTCCATCAAACGTTGGTGATTGACCACTTGTAGCCCGCTCCCTGGATGCAGGTGGGGTAGGCGCCGTGGTCGGGCGCACCGCGTCGGGCACCCGTGTGTGTTAGCACTCAGGCTACGCGAGTGCTGATAATAGGGGTTCCGCTGCATATTTTCAACCCCAGAGCAAACGATTCCCTAAAATGGGACGATCGACCTGCGCTGAATCAAGCCTTGCCTCATGCCTGCACGCCGCCCGCTGTCGCCTTTTTCGGCCTCGCCTCGCCGGTTCGGTGCCAGGGCACTCGAGCTTGAAGCACTCGGGCCGCCACTGTTGAGGTTGCCCCTGATCCTCGCCTTCGAAGTCGTGGGCGCGATCCTGTTCGCCTTCGTTCCAGGCTGCGCGGCCGCAGACCCGGCAATCACTGCGACGGCCGCCAGACCTGCGACCGAAGCGCTGCCGGCGCCGATAGCGCAAGCGCTCAACGATGCCGGCATCCCGCTCTCGACAGTTGGACTCGTCGTGCAGGCTGTCGGCACCGAGCAGGCCCGGCTCGAACTGAATGCAACGCTGCCGCTGAACCCTGCATCGGCGATGAAGTTGGTGAGCACTTACGCGGCTCTTCATCTGCTCGGCCCCGCCTGGCGCTGGAACACGCAGTTGCTGAGCACACGCAATCCTCAGGACGGCATCCTCGAGGGCGATGTCTTCGTGCGTGGCGCGGGCGACCCGAAACTCACCGCCGATGCACTGCGTGAGGCCCTGCGTACCTTGCGTGCCCGTGGCGTGCGCGACATTCGGGGCGATCTGGTCCTGGATCGCAGTCTCTTCGAGACCGACGACATCGATCCCGGACACTTCGACCAGGAGCCCACCCGCCCCTACAACGTCGGACCCGACCCGCTGCTCATGCAGTTCAAGGCGATCCGCTTCCAGTTCATCCCTGACACCGAACGTGGCACCATCACGGTCGCGGCCGACCCTGCGCTGCCCCAGATTGAAACCCAGGCCGCCGTGCGAAGCACCGCCGGTCCCTGCCCCGACTGGCGCAGCCAATTGCGGCTCGACGTGCAGGGCACCGCGCGAAGCGCCCGGGTCGGATTCAGCGGATCGATGCCAGCCAGTTGCGGCGAACGCAACTGGTATCTGGGCCTGCTCTCGCACCCGGAATTCTTCAACGCCCTGTTCCGCGCCCTGTGGACCGAACTGGGCGGAACCCTCTCGGGTGGGCTCCGCGAAGCGCGCGTGCCGGCCGATGCGCGCGTGCTTGCCAGCATCGAATCGCCCGCCCTCGCCGAGGTGGTGCGCGACATCAACAAGTACTCCAACAACGTGATGGCCCGACAGCTCTTTCTGAACCTGTCCGCCCCCGTTGACGGGGCCACTGCGGGTGCGTCTCTGGCCGGCTCGGCACGGCGCGTCGAAGCGCTGCTGCGCTCGCGCAGCATCGACAGCCAAGGCCTCGTGCTCGACAACGGCTCGGGACTGTCACGCAGTGAACGCATCAGTGCCGCCACCCTCACGCGCATCCTCCTCGATGCCTGGTCGAGCAACGTGATGCCCGAGTTCATATCCTCGATGCCGATTGCCGCAGTCGATGGCACCTTGCGCACGCGAGCGGGCCTGCGCTCAATGGCCGGCGACGCTCACATCAAGACCGGTAGCCTGGCCGAGGTGCGATCCATTGCCGGCTTCGTCCAGACCCCGAAGGGCGAGCGCTACGCAGTCGTGATGATCGTGAACAGCCCCAATGCGGCACGCGTCACCGCGGCACAGGATGCCCTGCTGCGCTGGGTCCACGGCCTGGGCGCGAGCGCAACCACAGCGCCTCGTGAGTCATCGGCAGTTCGTCAATCGACTCGGAAAGCGGCGCCAGTGCATCGTTGATGGCACTGGCAATGGCAGCCGGCCCGCCCAGATAGCCCGCCTCACCCGAGCCCTTCTGACCAAACGTGGTGAGGGGTGAGGGCGTGCAATGGTCGACGATGGACATCGAGGGCACTTCGTGTGCGCTGGGAATGAGGTAGTCCATGAAGGTGCCGGCCAGCAGTTGACCCTCTTCGGAGAACGCAAACTTCTCGTACAGCGCGGCACCAATGCCGTGCGCAATGCCCCCGAAGGTCATGCCGTGCACGATGTCAGGGCTGATCATGACGCCACAATCGTGACCACAGACGTAGCGATGAATCTGCGGCTTCCCGGTATCGCGATCGATCTCCAGATACACCACATGCGTCTCGAAGGAATGGCAGGGGTACATCTGGATGCGTCCGTCGGGCGTGGGCAAGCCACCACCGGTGGGCACCTCCCAGACAAAACTGGCTTGCAATCCGGGCTCCAGTCCAGCCGGCATGCGGTGGAACTTACGGTGCGCAATCTCGACCAACTGGTCCCAGCTCATCGACCGATCGGGATCTCCGGTGACACGCACCTCACCACCCACGTATTCGAGCGCCTCGAGCGGCAGTTCCAGATTGTGCGCGGCGATCGCCATCAGGCTAGCCCTGATACGCCGCGCAGCGCCGGCCGCAGCACCACCGAGCATGATGGCCATGCGACTGCCCACCGGACTGTTGGAGGGCAGCGCGTTGAGCGAATCGGCATGAATGACACGAATGGAGGAGGGTTCGCGTTCGAGGACCTCGCCCACCACGGTGGAGACGAGCGTCTCGTGCCCCTGCCCCGAGGAGCTCGTATTCATCACGGCGGTGATCGACCCCGACAGATCCACCCGCACGAGCGAGGCTTCCATCCAGGTGGTGGTTTCATTCTTCGGGTTGAACAGCACCTCGAAAGACGAGTTGCCGCCGCTGGGCTCAAGACAGGTGGCAATGCCGATACCGGCCAGACGACCCTGGGCACGTGCAGCATCGCGACGGCGCACGAGCTCCTCGTGCCCGGCCTGCGCAAGCGCCTTGTCGAGCACCGCCTCGTAATCGCCAGAGTCGTAGTGCGTTCCGCTGGGAATCAGATACGGAAACTCGTCGCGCCCGATCAGATTGCGTCGCCGCACTTCGATCCGGTCGATACCCAGTTGACGGGCCATGCGATCCATGGCGGTTTCGATCGCATAGTTGGTCGGGGCCTGGCCAAAACCGCGCACGGCCTCCTGCGGCGTCTTGTTGGTCATCACCGAGCAGGGCTCGTATTCGACGTGCCTGATGCGATAGGGGCCACAGATTGCGCCCACCGGCTTGCCCAACTGCAGCGGCGAACGTCCGGCATAGGCGCCCACATCATCGAGCGCACGAATCCGCATCGCCTGAACCACGCCCCGATCATCAAACGCAAGCGCCACATCGAAGATGCGATCGGGCCCCTGCATGTCGCCGCCGCGCATGTTCTCGAGCCGGTCTTCTATGAGGCGCACCGGCACCCCGAGCTTGCGCGCCAGATAGCCTGCAAGCACGGTGTGCTTGATGCCGCGCTTGACGCCATAACTGCCACCGACATCGACATCGAAGTGCACCCGCACCGCATTGCCCGGGAGGCGCAAGGCGCGAGCGGTCTGATCGGGATACTTGGGCATCTGGATCGATGCCCAGATATCGAGAATCTCGGTGCCTGCACTCCACTGCGCCAGCACCGCGAAGGTCTCGATCGGCACGGTCGACGAGCGCCCCCAGCGAACGCGGCATTCGAGTTGATGCGCTGCCTGCGCAAAGCTCTTGTCGACCTCTCCCCAGACGAACTTGCGCCGGTAAAGCACATTGGACGGATGCGCAGCGTGAACGCTCGGGGCATCCGCTCTGACCGCCACTTCAGGGTCGATGACGAAGGGCAGCGATTCGTAGACCACATCGACCAGCTCAGCCGCGTCTTCAGCCAGAGCCCTGCTGTCAGCCACCACCGCGGCCACCCACTCGCCGGCGTAGCGCACCACATCGACCGCCAGCGGATACCGTTTCACCCCGGGCGCATCGACACCCACATAGAGAAAGTCGGTGTGCTGCGCGAGTTCTTCGCCGGTGAGTACGGCCACCACACCGGGAAGAGCCAGTGCCGAGCGCGCATCGATCGAGACGATGCGCGCCGAGGGATACGGACTGGCGACCAGCGCCACGTGCTTCATCCCCGGCAGGTGCACATCAGCCGCATAACGCCCACGGCCCATCACGAAGCGCGGATCTTCGCGGGTGCGCCGATGCGTACCGATGTAACGAAAGTGCTGCCCGGCAGCCGGTTGACCAGGGTCAGTCATGACAACTCCAGAACCATTCAGGCGGCGGGTGCCGCAGGAGAAGCGTCAGCCGCCGTGGCCGGTTGGCCAGCACCACCCGCCAGACGGGCAGAGGCCAGGCGAACCGCATCGACGATCTGCTGATAACCGGTGCAACGGCACAGATTGCCGCCGATCGCATCGCGAATCTCGAATTCAGTGGGCTGCACATTGCGATCGAGCAACGCCTGCGCGGCAATGAGCATGCCCGGCGTGCAGTAGCCACACTGCAAGCCGTGGGCCTCGCAGAAACTGTCCTGGAGCACGCTCATCGAGCCATCGGGGTTCGCCAGCCCCTCGACGGTAGTGATGCGATGGCCGGCAGCCTGCACCGCGAACATGAGGCATGAGCGCACCGGTCTGTCATCGAGCATCACCGAGCATGCGCCGCAGATGCCGTGCTCGCAGCCGACATGCGTTCCGGTCAGCCGGAGCGTCTCGCGCAGGAAGTCGACCAGCGACGTTCTGGCGGTACATGCGCCGCTGCGAGCCTGCCCGTTCACGACCAGACTCACCTCATGCAGGCGCTCGCCGGTGCGATCACTCATCGTGCCTCCGTCAGCGCACCGCGTGCACGCGCACAGGCCGCGCGCAACACCCGGGCGCACAGTGTTTGTGCCAACGAGCGTCGATACTCGGCCGACGCATGGAGATCGCCCGGTGGCTCCAGACCACCCGCCACGGCCTGAGCCAGCGCATCGACTGCGCCATCATCGGGCACAGACCCCACGAGCGATGCGGCCTGCACCGAACAATCCAGGGGGGCACCAGCCACCCCGCCCAGGGCGAGCGCCACACGCTCGCAGCGGCCCGCGGCATCGATTGCCACCTGGGCGCAGGCCGAGGCCAGTGCAAAATCGCCATGCCGGATCGCTACCTCGTCGAAAGCCGAACCGACACAGGGGGCCGACCAGCGCTCGAAACGCACCTCGACCAGGCACTCGTCGGGCTCCATGAGGGTACTCATGGGCCCGGTGAAGAACTCGCGCGCACTGAGGACCCGCGTACCGCGCGCGGTCGATTGCAGCGCAAGCCGGGCATCGAGCATCACCGCCACCAGCGGCAGCTCGGCTGACGGATCGGCGTGTACCAGACTGCCACCGAGGGTGCCGCGATTGCGCGTCTGCTCGTGCCCGACCCAGGCAAGCGCCTGTCCGAGCACCGGCAAGGCTGCCGCAAGCCCATCGTGCGCGGCGAGCACGTGCTGCCGCGCGCAGGCACCGATCGTAATGGCGTCAGGGTCGATCACGACCCGCGCCAGCGCGGCGATTTCGCCGATATCGATCAACCATGCCGGGCGCAGCAGTCGCATCGCCAGCATCGGCACCAGGCTCTGACCCCCTGCGATCAGCTTGGCTTCGGCGCCGTGCGTGGCCAGGAACTTGCAGGCATCGTCGAGCGTATCGGCGCGCAGGTATTCAAAAGGAGCTGGCTTCATCGAATCTAGCAGGCATTGCGGCCGGATACGACCACAAGAAAGGTCTTGAGAATGATCGACAGGTCCAGTTGCAAGGACCAGTGCCGAAGATACTCCAGATCGCAGTGGATGCGCGCAGACATCTTGTCGATCGTGTCGGTCTCCCCGCGAAAGCCGCTCACCTGCGCCAGGCCCGTGATGCCGGGTTTCACCTTGTGCCGCAGCATGTAACCCCCGATCAGACCCCGATAGAGTTCGTTGTGCGCAACCGCATGGGGTCGGGGACCGACGATACTCATGCGTCCTTGCAGCACATTGATGAATTGGGGCAATTCATCCAGAGACGTGCGACGCAGAAAGGCGCCGAACCGGGTCACCCTGGGATCACCGCCTCGGGCTTGCGTGACACGTTCACCGTCCTCGCACACGCGCATGGAGCGAAACTTGTAGACGACGATCTACTTGCCATCGAGCCCATAGCGACGTTGACAAAACAGCACCGGCCCGGGCGATGAGAGCTTCACGCCGATGGCCACGAGCAAGAGCAGCGGGGCAATCAGCAGGAGGATCAGCAGGCCCAGCACCAGATCTTCCATTCGCTTGGCAAATCCGGACACACCCAGAAAGGGGCTCTCGCAAAGCGCCACCGCCGGCAAGCCGCAATCCGATCGGACTGGCGCCCACGATGACGGCGCAGCGCAGCCCAGGTCACCGGCGCCGCCGGCAGCCGCCTGGGCATGCACGCACGGCGCAAGGGCACTCAATGCAAGGCCCAACGCCATGGATGACAACAGGACACTGCGATCAGGTCTCACCGGGCTCCCCCCCTTGAACTGGATTCAGGTCGAGGAAAGTAGCGTGGGAGATTGGCCTGGGATCAGGTACGCCCGGCTGTATTGATGCCTAGATTGCCCCATATCAAATCGACACGCGCGCGCGTTGCCCCATCCATTTCGATGGGCTTGCCCCAGGCTCGCGTGGTCTCGCCAGGCCACTTGTTGGTGGCATCGATGCCCATCTTGGCACCGAGCCCTGCCACCGGGCTGGCGAAGTCAAGACTGTCGATCGGCGTGTTCTCGACAACGAGCGTATCGCGTGCCGCATCGACCCGAGTGCTCATCGCCCAGATCACCTCGCTCCAGTTGCGCACGTCGATATCGTCATCAACAACGATGATCATCTTCGTGTACATGAACTGGCGCAGGAAGCTCCACACCCCGAACATCACGCGCTTGGGGTGCCCGGGAAACTGCTTGCGCATGCTCACGACGGCCAGGCGATACGAACACGCCTCAGGCGGCAGATAGAAGTCGACGATCTCGGGAAACTGGCGCGAGAGCAGCGGCACGAAGACTTCATTGAGCGCGACACCCAGCACCGCGGGCTCATCGGGCGGTTTGCCCGTATAGGTCGAGTGATAGATCGGATCGCGGCGCATGGTGATGCGCTCGATGGTCAAGACCGGATAACGCTCGACCTCGTTGTAGTAGCCGGTATGGTCGCCAAACGGGCCTTCAAGCGCATCGTCGCCAGGATGGATCACACCCTCGAGCACGATTTCGGCGCGTGCTGGCACGCGCAGGTCAGATCCGATGCAGCGTGCCACCTCGGTGCGACCGCCGCGCAGAAGCCCGGCAAACTGGTACTCCGACAGCGAGTCGGGAACCGGCGTCACCGCCCCCAGAACCGTGGCCGGGTCGGCACCCAACGCAACGACGACCGGAAAGGGCTCACCCGGGTGGGCCTTGCAGTGGTCGAGGTAGTCGAGCGCCCCGCCACGATGCGCCAGCCAGCGCATGATGACCCGATTGGGACCGATCACCTGCTGTCGATAGATGCCCAGGTTCAGACGCTGACGTCGCGTGCCGCGGGTAACCGTCAAGCCCCAGGTGATGAGTGGCCCGGCGTCCCCAGGCCAGCAGGTCTGTACCGGCAGACGCGCCAGATCGACATCGGAGCCTTCCCAGACGATCTCCTGGCAAGGCGGTGCAGACACCATTTTCGGTGCCATGTCGAGCACCCGACGAAAGAGCGGAATCTTGTTCCAGGCATCGCGCAGGCCTCGCGGCGGCTCGGGCTCCTTCAGTTGCGCGAGCAGTTCGCCAACGCCGCGCAGCGCGTCGACCGAATCGGCTCCCATGCCCAGCGCGACCCGCCGCGGCGTGCCGAACAGATTGCCCAGCACCGGGATGCGATGGCCGGTGGGATGCTCGAAGAGGATGGCCGGCCCGCCTGCACGCAGCACACGGTCGCAGATCTCGGTCATCTCGAGGCGTGGCGACACCTCGGCCCCCACACGCACGAGTTCCCCCATCGACTCGAGTCGGGCAATGAAGTCGCGCAGGTCGCGGTACTGCATGAGAGCCGCTCGAACCGGTGCTAGACGACGAACGGGGCAGAGGCGCCGTCCATGGTGATGATGGCCCCATGGGTATAGCTGCCACGCGACGATGCAAGGAAGAGCACCATATTGGCAATTTCATCGGGTTCGCCCAGACGTCCGGCCGGAATGCGCTCGGCAAGCCGGCGCAGTGCCTCCTCGGTACTGACGCCCTGTACTTTCGATTCGGCCTTGAGGCCCTCGGCGACGCGCGTCGTCTGCGTGAGCCCGGGGTTCACCCCGACCACGCGCACGCCGCGCGGCGCATAGGTAGCTGCAAGCCCGGCAGTCACCAGCATCAGTGCAGCATTGGCAGCCCCACCGGCCAGATGCGTTGGTGTGGGTGACTTCCCACCATTGCCGATGATGTTGACGATGACGCCGCGCCCACGCGATGCCATGAGCTTGACGACCGGATCGATCACGTAAATGGAGGTAAAGAACTTCGCATCCATGGCGGCACGCCAGGCGGCCGGGTCGAGTTCATCGGGCGGGGTACGGCGCGCCGCGCCGGCCGAGGTGACCAGCACATCGATCGGGCCCAGGGTCGACTCCACCTGCCGCACCATGGCGGCGGCTGCATCGGCATCGGACATGTCGGCGGCAATCGCGAGCACGTCAGCGCCGAGCAAGGCCCGTGCCGCCTCGAGATTGGCTGCGCTGCGCGAGGTGATTGCCACTCGCGCACCCTCGTCGATGAACATGCGCGCGCAGGCAAGTCCCAGGCCCTTGCTGCCACCGGTCACCAGGACAACCTGCCCCTTCAATCCGAGATCCATTCGTGTCACGCCTCTTCTGATCGGAACGTCGCAGCCGGAACGCATCCTGGCCGGTCGACCCCCTCGAACCAGGGGGCACGAAGCCCGCAACGACAGGGGCAGAATATCACTGCAGCCCGATCACGACGCCGGCAAAGATCGCTGCCCCGACCCAGTTGTTGTGATTGAAGGCGCGGAAGCACCCGGCGCGACTGCGATCGCGAATCAGCCGGTAATGCCAGCCCATCATGAGCGCGGCGACAGCCAGCCCTGCGTGATAGCCCAGCGCCAGACCTCGTGCCTGCCCGATCGCTGCCAGCAAACCGATGGTGAGGGCGTACGACACCATGACGGCCAGCACGTCGAAGCGTCCGAAGGTGATGGCCGAACTGCGGATGCCGATCAGGAGGTCATCGTCACGATCGACCATCGCGTATTCAGTGTCATAGCCGATCGCCCAGGCGATGTTGGCCAGCAGCATCCAGCCACACTCGGCAGGTAGCGTCCCCAGTTGCGCTGCATAAGCCATCGGAATGCCAAAGCCGAAGGCAATGCCAAGATAGGCCTGCGGAATGGGCAGGACGCGCTTGGTGAGCGGGTAACTTGCGGCCAGAAAGAGCGCAACAAAGGCGAGCGCAATGGCAAGGGCATTCAAGGTAAGGACGAGGCCAAATGCAAGCATGGACAGCGCGCAGGCAAGCACCAGCGCCTCTCGAGTCGACACCTCGCCAGTGGCGAGGGGCCGATCACGCGTGCGCTCGACATGCGGATCGAATCGAGCATCGGCAATGTCGTTCATCACGCAGCCAGCCGAGCGCATGAGGAGCGTGCCGGCACAGAACACGAACACCGTCCACGCCGACGGATGGCCGTCGGCAGCAAACCACACCGCCCAGAGTGTCGGCCACAGAAGGAGGAGCGTGCCGATCGGACGGTGCAACCGCGCCAGGCGCCAGTAGAGCCGCACCCGCGAAGGCCGTGGACCTGCAGGTGCCGGAACTGCAGGTGTGGAGGCCGATCGGGCGGCAGGGGGCGCTGATGGGGACATGGTTGCAATGGTACCCGCGATGGGTGGCGGGCATCTCGCAGGGCGCCCAGCCTCAGGCCTTGAGCAGGGCACCTGCCTCCGGGGTCCAGCGCTCCACATGCGCACGGGCACGGGCCGGGTCACGCTCGATGAGATAGTCGGCGGCCTTGCAGGCACGCTCAAGCAACTCGCCATCGAGCGCCAGGTCGGCAAAACGCAGCAGCGGCACACCGCTCTGCCGCACCCCCAACAGTTCGCCCGGCCCCCTGAGTCGCATGTCTTCCTCGGCGATCCGGAAACCGTCGGTGTTCTCGTACACGATTCGAAGGCGAGCCCGGGCAGTGGCCGAAAGCGGCCCCTGGTAGAGCAGCACGCAACTGGACACCGCTGCGCCACGACCGACCCGTCCACGCAATTGATGAATCTGCGCAAGCCCGAAGCGCTCGGCATGTTCGATCACCATCAGCGAGGCATTGGGCACGTCGACCCCCACTTCGACCAC
Source organism: uncultured Pseudomonadota bacterium (assembly GCA_903829815.1). Classification (GTDB taxonomy): domain Bacteria; phylum Pseudomonadota; class Gammaproteobacteria; order Burkholderiales; family SG8-39; genus CAIXPL01. The sequence continues at coordinate 81,104 of CAIKRR010000030.1, forward strand.
CGTGGTGGCCACCAGAAGGTCGATCTCGCGCGCCGAAAAAGCGGCCACTACCGCAGCCTTGTCTTGGCTCGGCATGCGGCCGTGGAGCAGTCCGACCCGCACGCCCGGCAGACTCGCGGCCAGTTCGGCCGCGGTTTCGGTGGCATTGCGCAGATCGAGCGTTTCCGACTCCTCGATGAGCGGGCACACCCAGTAGGCCTGACCACCCGCCTCTGCCGCGACGCGCAGCCGCTCGATCACCTCGCCGCGACGGGCACTGGACACCACACGCGTACTGACCGGCGTGCGGCCAGGCGGCAGTTCGTCGATAACGGACACGTCAAGGTCGGCATAGTGGCTCATGGCAAGCGTTCGCGGGATGGGCGTTGCACTCATCATCAGCAGGTGCGGCTCGGAGGAACCATCGCTCGAGCCCTTGTCGCGCAGGGCAAGCCGCTGCCGAACCCCGAAACGATGCTGCTCATCGACGATCACCACGCCCAGGTGCTGAAACTGGACCTCGCCTTGAAAGAGCGCATGGGTACCCACGGCGACCGCGCTCTGGCCACTGGCAAGACGTGCCAGTGCTGCCACGCGTTCACGCTTCTTCTGGGCACCGCCCACCCATTCGATGCCGACTCCCAGGGGTTGCAGCCAGTCGCCAAACTTGCGCGCATGCTGCTCGGCAAGTATTTCGGTGGGTGCCATGATCACCGCCTGACAACCGCAGGCCACTGCACGCAGCGCGGCAAGTGCCGCCACGATGGTCTTGCCGCTGCCGACATCGCCCTGGAGCAGGCGGTTCATGGGATGGGCCTGCGCGAGTTCCTCCTCGATTTCAGCCCATACCCGCGCCTGGGCTGCGGTGAGCGCAAAGGGCAGGCTCTCGAGCAACCGGTCGGTCAGACCCCCGCGCGTGGCGAGTTCGGGGGCGCGTCGTGCGCGCCGCGCCGACTTGTGGCGCCGCATCGAGATCTGCTGTGCCAACAGTTCATCGAATTTCATGCGCTGCCAGGCCGGATGCGTGCGCTCGCCCAGCGCGTTGACATCGGCCTGCGGCGGTGGCGCATGCAGCAGGCGGACCGCTTCATCGAAGCTGGGCAATGCGAGGCGTTCGAGCCAGCGGGCCGGCAAGGTGTCCTCGAACGGCGGGTGTGCAAGCGCCGCTCGGGCGAGGCGCCGCAATACTGTCTGCGAGACACCGGCAACGGTTGGATACACAGGCGTGAGCGTATCGGTGAGGGGCTCCTCGCCTCTGAGCACCCGTACCCGCGGGTGAAACATCTCGATGCCGTAAAGGCCGGGGCGCAGTTCGCCGAAGGCCCGCACGCGCGCACCGGGCACGAGCGCACGCTGCACGCTGGGGTAGAAGGTGAAGAAGCGCAACTCGACCTCGCGCCCGGCGTCGGCCAGACGCACGATCAACTGGCGTCGAGGCCGCGGCCGCACCTCGCTCGAGACGACCGTGGCCTCGATCAGCACCGGCCCACCGGGCTGCGCCTGCGACAAGGGCGTGAGGCGCGTCTCATCCTCGTAGCGCAAGGGCAGATGCAGCAGTGCGTCGGCCGGCACATGAATACCCAGCTTGCCCAGCAGGCCGACCAGCGCGGGCGGCAAGGCGCCTGCTGAACCTGACGAGCCCGCTGCACCGCCTGCAGCACGAGCCTCGGGCAGGCAGGCAGGAGCCGGGCGCGATTCAGGCATGATGCCTTGCCCCAGCCGATCCAGCCGCTGGAGCCATTGCACGCAGTGCTACCGATTCTTGCCCAGACCCCATGCCCTTTGCCCTCACGATCCTCATCAGTGCCTGCCTGCTGTTCCAGGTGCAGCCCCTCATTGCACGGGCGATCCTGCCCTGGTTCGGCGGTTCGGCGGCAGTATGGACTGCCTGCATGCTTTTCTTCCAGATCTTCCTGGTGGCAGGCTACCTGTATGCCTGGTGGCTGGTACGACTCGCACCGCGTCGACAGACCCTGGTTCACAGCCTTGTGCTCGCAGCCAGCCTGGTCGCACTGCCGATCTTGCCAGGCCCCGCCTGGAAACCGATCGCACCCGAGAACCCGACCGGACACATCATGCTCCTGCTGGCAGCCACGGTAGGACTGCCCTACCTGCTGCTTGCCACGACAAGCCCGCTGGTGCAGAGCTGGTTCGCCAGAGCCAGGCCACACGCCTCCCCCTACCGGCTCTTTGCGCTGTCGAACCTGGGGTCGCTGGCCGGCCTGATCCTCTACCCGGCACTGATCGAGCCCCTGATGCCTCTGCGCTGGCAGGGGCTGGCATGGTCGATGACCTATACGCTCTACGCACTGCTGGCGATGCGACTGGCCTGGCAGGCTCGATCCCTGCCAACCACCAAGCCCTTGCAGCACACAGCCCCCTCGGGAAGCCTGGCGGCGCAACAGGCGACAGACGCAGGCACGGCCTGTGGCAGCGCAGCCGCAGACAGCAGCGCGATCGCAACCCTGCTGTGGCTGGCCCTGCCGGCGTGCGCGTCGGTGCTGCTGCTCGCCTTCACCACGCACCTCACCCAGAACATCGCACCGATTCCATTTCTGTGGCTGTTGCCGCTGGGCCTGTATCTGGTGAGTTTCATCCTGTGCTTCGAGAACCGCCGCTGGTACGACCGCCGGTTCTATCTGCCGCTGCTCGCCCTGGGGCTTGCCGGTGTCTGCCTGACCCTGCTGCCGGCCCAGGCCCACCCGGGCATCGGCGTGCTGCTGCCCCTGCACACAGCGACACTGCTTGCCGCCTGCATGGTGTGCCATGGCGAGCTGGCACGACTGAAACCGGCCCCGCAAGCACTCACCCGCTACTACCTCATGATCGCCATCGGCGGCGCCCTCGGTGGACTGCTGGTCGGCATCGTCGCACCCACCCTCTTCGACGAGCTGCTCGAACTGCCCATCGGCATGGTCCTCGTCGTGATCGTGACAGCAGGCACGGTGATGATCGACACCGATCGATGCAAGCGCGCTGGTGCAGATGGCTCGATGACCGATGTCGCACCGGCGGCCCGCCTGCCGCCGATGCCGATGGGCTTGCGGGTCGTGGTGAGCATCGCGTGCGTCATCTATGCCTGCGGCCTTGCCACTGCACTGTGGATGATCCACACCGAACGCACGCAGGACACGATAGCCGCGATACGCAACTTCTACGGGGCGCTACGGGTCGATGAAGACGGCTGGGGCGAGATGCGCGAACGACGCCTCACGCACGGCACCATCACCCATGGCAAGCAGTTCATCGATCCGCAACGCTCACGCTGGCCCACCACCTACTATGCCGAAGACTCTGGCGTCGGCCTGGCGATCGCGGCGCAACGAGTGGCTGGGCACCCAATCAATCTGGGCATGGTCGGGCTGGGCGCGGGCACGCTCGCCGCGTATGGGCACAACGGCGATCACATCCAGATCTACGAGATCAATCCACTGGTGCGCGACCTGGCGAACCGGTATTTCCGCTACCTTGCCGAGAGCGCGGCACGGATCGACTTCTCGATGGGTGATGCGCGTCTGTCGATGGAGCGCGAAGCCGCGCGCGACTTCGATGTGCTCGCGATAGACGCATTCTCCAGTGACTCGATACCGGTCCACCTGCTGACCGCCGAGGCGTTCTCGACCTGGTTCCGGCACCTCAAGCCTGGCGGCATTCTGGCTGTTCACATCTCCAACCGCTATCTCGACCTGGAGCCGGTACTGGCCGCTGCCGCTGCCCATGCCGGGGTGGCCGCGCGCGTGGTCGAAAGCGATGGCAACAACGAACGTGCCGTCTACGGATCAACCTGGGTACTGCTCTCCAGGACCGATGCCGTCTTCGGGCTTGCACCGCTGGCACGCTCGGCGCGACCGCTCGCACCAGCGCATCCTGTGCGACTCTGGACTGACGACTACAGCGACCTCATGTCCATCCTGAAGTAGCTCGGCGAGCCCCCGTCAGGCCAGCGCGAGCGATGGCATCCGGGCCGATACAGCCTGCAGAGCAGGCATCACTTCCTGCTCGAAGAGTTGCAGCGAGCGCATTTCATTGGCATGTCCGAGGGTGCCAAAGGCAACCTGCAGCACCAGGTAGTCAAAGCCGACCCGCTCGGCCTGTGCCACCAGTTCGCGGCGCACGGTGTCCGCGCTGCCCACCACCAGCGTGCCGGCCCTGCGTGCCTCATCGTAATCGGCCGACACGGCAATCGGCGGAAAGTCGCCGCGGCGCACCCAGAGCCAGGCAAGGGCGTCAAACCACTGACGAAACGCCGGACGCGCAAGACGTTCGGCTGCCTCGTCGCTCTCCCCGATGAACATCACCCGCATCGCCCCGACGATGGGTTCCTTCACCGGCGAAGTCGCCCGCTTGGGGTCGTCGGCGTAACGCTTCCACGCCGCCCGGTAGTTGGCAAGCGTCAGCGCGACACGATCAGCGGGACCGAGCGCCACGCCGTTCATGCCGTGACGGGCAGGCCGTTCGTGACCTTCGGCCGAGCGCAGCCCGTACCAGAGCGGCGGATAAGGCTTCTGATAGGGACGAAAAGGCAGCGGCACGTCATCAAACTGGTAGTACTTGCCGTGGTGGTCAAGCACATCGTTCTGCAAACCCTTCAGCAGCACCTCGAGACCTTCGGCAAACATCGCCTCCGACTGCTCGAAAGGCACGTTCATTGCCTTGAATTCGTGCGGCGAAATGCCGCGACCCACGCCGATGTCGAGCCGCCCGTGCGTGATGTGATCGAGCACGCAGAGTTCTTCGATGAGGCGCAAGGGGTTGTAGAGCGGCAGGAGGAACAACAGTGCCCCGAGGCGGATTCGGTGGGTCTCGCGGGCCGCCGCAGCCAGCCACACCGTGGGCGAGGGCGTGGCCGCGAGCGGCGTGGCATGGTGCTCGGTGACATGGTAGCCGTAGAACCCCATCGCCTCGGCGGCACGCAGCAAGGCGAGCCGTTCGTCGAAGGTCTTTGCAAGCGGCTCGTCACGCCGATCGACATAGTCGAAGATACCGAATTTCATCCGTTCACCCTGCCTGTAGTGCCTGCCGTCTCGAATGCCCTGGTGTGATCAGGGAAATGCCTCGTAGGGGTCACGCACCTGGGGGATACGATCGCCGCAGGCATTCTCCAGCGTGCCATCACGCCCCTTGCGTACGGTGAGCATCAGGAAGTCGCCAATCATCCCCTGGTGCTCGTCGAAGCTGGTCATGCCCATCGGCCCCTTGGCCTGTACCTTGCGCAGCGCGGCCACGAAGGCTTCACGATCTTCGGCCCGACCTTTCACGTCCTTGAGGGCCTGGATCACCATCTTGGCCGCCATGTAGCCCATGTAGGAGTACGACCCGGGCAGCGCCTTGGTACGTGCCTTGAAAGCGTCGATGAACTGTCGATTCTCGGGGGTATCGAGCGTGCCGCAATAGGTGTAAGCGCTCAGCACGCCCTCCGCCTCAGGAGGCATGTCACCAAGCAGTTCTTCGCTCGTGAACGAGGCGATGCCGAAGAAGGGCATCTTCCTGGACAGACCGTATTCGGCGTACTGCCGGGTGATCCGCGGTGCGTCGGCACCCCACATCGCGCCCATGACGCCATCGGCCTTGGACGGGTCCATCTTCGTGAGATAGGGCGCGTAGTCAGGCGTACCAACGTTCGGAAACATGGCATCGATCACGTTTTCGGCACCGAAGACCTTCTTGACGGCCTCGACCGACTCACGTCCGGGCGGTGCATTCCAGCCGATGTAGTACACCTTCTTCCAGCCGAGTTTCTTCGCGGCTTGAGCCGCGGCCGTGGCGTACTGATAGGACGAGGGCACGAAGCGGAAGATGTAGGGACTCTTCTGTGCGCGAGTCAGGCTCGCCAGTGCCACGGTGCTGACCCACGGCACCTTCTGTTCGGCCACATAAGGCGCGATCGCGGCCCCCACCGAACTGACCAGTTCGGACACCAGGATGTGAACCTTGTCGCGCTCGACCAGTGCCTTCACCTTGGTGAGCCCGGTGTCAGGTCGCCCGGCGCTGTCTTCGTACACCAGTTCGACCTTGCGCCCTGCAATGGTGAAGTTCTCTTCCTCGAAGGCGAGCTTGACCGCCTCGCGCTCGGGGATGCCCTGCGCAGCGATGGGCCCGGTAATCGGGAACATCACGCCGATCCGGATCGGCGATTGTGCCTGCACGGCAGTGGCGGCAAGACTGGCAGCAGCGAATACGACGCCTGCGAGCAGTCCACCGGGACGGAATGTGCGTTGCATATTGTCTCCTCGTGTGTCCGGTCGACGCGACCAGCCATTTGCGCCATCGCGGTGGCGTCTGGGCGCAGATTACAGCATCGAAAGCGCGCAGGGCAATCGAGCACACGCACGAATGGGCGCAGCATGATGAAGCCTGCGCTTGCCGCGGCAAAAGGCGTTGCCGTTCGCTGCATGCCGATGCTACTCTCGGCGCGGCAGGAAAAACTTCAACGAGACAAGAGCGGATCAACGCAGCATGAACTTCTGGGCCATCCAGACCCTCAATGGCATTTCCTTCGGAATGCTGCTCTTCCTGCTGGCGGCTGGGCTGTCGCTCATCTACGGCCTGATGAAGATCCTCAACCTCACCCACGGCTCCTACTACATGCTGGGAGGCTATGTCGGACTGGCGGTGATGCGTGCAAGCGGCAGTTTCGTCCTTGCGCTGCTGGCCGGCAGTGCTGCCGTTGCGGTGCTGGGTGTGGTGATGGAGCGATTCTTCCTGCGGCGCTTCCATCTGCAGGAACTGCCGCAGACGATGCTGACCTTTGGCTTCCTGTTCATCTTCGCCGATCTTGCTCTGTGGGTCTGGGGGGGCAATCCCCAGACAATGGCAAAACCGCCACTGCTTGCGGGCGTGACCGCACTGGGCTCGCTCAACTACCCGACCTATCGCCTCTTCATCATCGCGGCCGGCGTGGTGGTAGCGCTGATGCTGTGGTGGTTTCAGGATCGCACCCGGGTCGGTGCAATGCTGCGCGCAGGTGTCGATGACGAGGAAATTGCTCGCGCGCTCGGCATCAACGTGTCGCTGCTGTTTTCGCTGGTCTTCGCGATGGGCGCCTTCCTCGCCGCGCTCGGTGGCGTGCTGGCCGGGCCGATCATGGGCGTGTACCCCGGCGCCGACTTCGAGGTCCTCCTGCTGGGCTTCGTGGTCGTCATCATCGGCGGGCTGGGCAGCCTCAAGGGCGCACTCGTCGGCGGACTGCTGGTCGGACTGCTCGACAACTTCGGCAAGGTATTTTTCCCCGAGTTCGCACTCTTCACCATCTTTCTGCCAATGGCACTCATCCTGGCAGTGAGGCCCACCGGCCTCTTTGGTCGCGAGTAGAGGGCACGATGAATCGACAGCAACAGCTTGCCATCGCAGGCATCGCCGGTGCAGCAGTGCTTCTCGCCATGCCCTGGCTCTTCGGCTCGTACTATCTGGGCCTGGCAACCAAGATGATCATCTTCGCGCTCTTTGCCATGAGCCTCGATCTGCTGATCGGCTACACCGGGCTGGCCTCGCTCGGGCATGCGGCCTACTTCGGTGTGGCGTCCTACGCAACCGGACTACTCGCACTGCGCCTGGGCTGGGGCGTCGGCTGGGCGCTGCCGGCTGGCGTGCTGGTGGCGGGCCTGACCGCAGCGCTCTTCGGGCTCCTGGCCCTGCGGGCACGAGGCAGCTACTTCCTCATGATCACGCTGGCCCTGTCGCAGGTCCTCTGGGGCATTGCCTTCGGGTGGCGCAGCCTCACCGGGGGCGATGACGGGCTGCCCGAAGTGCCCCGCCCCGACCTCGGTCTGCCCTGGTCGTTCGCCGACAACACGCCCTTCTACTACTTCACGCTGGCCGTGGCAGTCGTGTCGACCTGGCTGCTGATGCGAGTGGTCGCATCGCCCTTCGGGCAATCGCTGCGCGGCATCCGCGAGAGCGAGACACGAATGCTGGCCCTGGGCTATGACACCTGGCGCTACAAGTTCGCAGCCTTTGTACTGGCGGGGCTGTTTGCCGGGGTGGCAGGCGTCCTCTACGTCTACTACAACCGCTTCGTCAGCCCCGACTACATCCATGTCGCTCGCTCGGCCGAAGTGCTGCTCATGGTCATTCTGGGTGGCGCCGGCAGCCTGTTCGGGCCGGCGCTCGGCGCAGCGCTGATCGTGCTGTTCGAGAACATCGTCAGTGGCTACACCGAGCGGTGGCTGCTGGTGCTGGGGGTGGTCTACGTGCTGGTCACGCTGTTTGCGCCTGATGGCATCACCGGGGTCGTGCGTCGACTGCGTCAGCGCAAGGCAGGTCAGACATGAGCGCGCTCGTGATCGAAGGGCTGTCGCGCAACTTTGGCGGACTGCGCGCCCTTTCCAACGTCTCGTTCTCGGTCGAGGCGGGTGAACGGCGCCTGATCATCGGCCCCAACGGGGCCGGCAAGACCACGCTCTTCAACCTGCTCTCGGGTGTCTTCAAGGCTTCGTCAGGACGCATCAGCCTCTTCGGGCGTGATGTCACCGGTTTGTCGATGCATGAACGGGCTCGCATGGGGCTGGCACGCACCTTTCAGATCACCAACCTGTTTCCACGCCTGAGCGTGATGGACAACCTGCTCATCGCCCTGCAGGCAGGCGCCCCCGGGGCCTTCTCGCTCACGCGGCGGATGCGCGACCAGACCGTACTGCACGCGCAGGCAGACGCGTTGTTGAATCAGTGGGGGCTTGCCTCGATCGCGATGCGAGCCGCCCGTGAAATCTCTTACGGCGAGCAGCGACAGGTCGACCTCATCCTCGCCATGGCGATGCAACCGCGCGTACTGCTGCTCGATGAACCGATGGCAGGGCTGTCGGCCGCCGAGGTAGTCCGGGTCACCGGCATGATCCGCAGCCTGCCGCGCGAGATGACCATCCTCCTGATCGAGCACGACATGGATGTGGCCTTCGAACTGGCCGACCGCATTGCGGTGCTGCACCAGGGGTGCCTGATTGCCGAAGGTGACGGTCCAACGATACGTGCCCACCCACAGGTGAGCGAGATCTACCTGGGCGTCGAATGACCATGCTGACGATCGATGACGTTCATACCTACTACGGCGACAGTTACATCCTTCAGGGTGTGTCGCTCGAACTGAAACCCGGCACCGTGGTCGCGCTGCTCGGTCGCAACGGCGTGGGCAAGACCACGCTGGTGCGCTCCATCATGGGGCTCACGCCCGCTGCGCGCGGACGCATCCTCTTCAAGGGTGCCGACATTACCCGCATGCCAACCTGGCGCATCGCACGCGCCGGCATCGGGCTGGTGCCGCAGGGGCGGCGGGTGTTCCGTTCACTCACCGTGGGCGAGCACCTTCAGGTGACCGCTCGCGGCACCGGTGGCTGGACGCTCGATCGCATCGTCAATCTGTTTCCGAACCTGGGCAGCCGCATGCGCAGCCCGGGTGGCAAGCTGAGCGGCGGCGAGCAGCAGATGCTGGCCGCGGCCCGGGCCCTGGTGGGCAACCCCGACTTGCTGCTGATGGACGAACCCACCGAAGGCCTGGCCCCCCTGATGGTGCGCGACCTCGGACAGGCTATCGCATCGCTGAAGGCGGCCGGCACATCGATCCTGCTGGTCGAGCAGCAGCTGGCGTTCGCGCTGCGCCATGCCGATCTTGTCTACATCATGAGCAAGGGACGCATCGTGCATCGCTGCACGCCGGCCGAACTGAGCGCAGATACCGAGACGAAATCGCGCTATCTCGGCGTGTAGGTCAAAGGCTTCATGGCACTGGCGCCCTTCGATGCGCCAGGCTGCTCGACACAGGAGACAACGATGAGAACGCTCGATTCAAAGGTTGCAATCGTCACGGGCGCCGCCGGCGGACTGGGACGCGCGATGAGCCAGGGACTGATCGCAGCGGGCGCGCGCGTGGTGGGTGTCGACCTGGCCGCTGCCGAGCCGGGGCTGCAGGCGATGGCTGACAGCCTGGGCGCGGCCTTCATGCCCTGCGTGGCCGACATCACCGAGGATGCTGGCGTCCAGACCGCAGTGAGCCATGCACTGGCCAAGGCGGGCGCCGTGCATGTGCTGGTGAACAACGCGGGTGTCGGCATGCAGCGCATCAACCCGCACTTTGCCTCGAGCCCGACACGCTTCTGGGAGCTCACGCCAGCGCAGTGGCAATCGGTGATCCAGACCAATGCAACCTCGCAGTTCCTGATGGCCCGCGCCTGCGCACCGCATCTCATGTTGCAGGGGTGGGGACGCATCATCAACGTGACGACCAGCTACTTCACCATGCAGTTGCCCGGCTTCTGCCCCTATGGGCCGTCGAAAGCCGCCTGCGAGGCCAACACGGTGATCATGTCGCAGGACATGGCAGGCACCGGCGTGACCGCCAATGTGCTGATTCCCGGCGGTCCGGCCGACACCGCCATGGTGACCGATGACCGGATGTGGCCCGATCGAAGCAAACTGGTACAGCCCGGAAAGATGGTGGCACCCCTGCTGTGGCTTGCATCCGACCTGTCTGACGGGGTAACTGGGCGGCGCTTCATTGCCCAGCTCTGGAACGAGGCCATCGACCCGGGTGCCGCAGCATCGATTGCCGGCGCGGCCGCCGGCTTTTGCTGAGATCGGTCCAGAAGGCGTTGCCCGAGAGCAATCCGGCGCCTGACCGCACACGCAAGAGCAAGCAAGGGCAACCCTGGGCGGCGCCATCGATGAAGGCAGGCAAACAAGGACCGACCATGCAGGTTATCGACAGCAGCATCGAATCGGAATGTGGACGACTGCGCGTACGCAGCCAGGGCAGCGGCGCACCGCTCGTCTTCCTGCATGGGGCCCATGGCATGAACACCTGGCCACGGTATCTGGACCTGCTGGCGGGCTCGCGCCGGGTCATCGCGCCCGACCTGCCCGGGTTTGGTCAATCGAGCATGTCGGCCACCACGACCCGAGTGCATGACCTTGCGCGCATCATGCTCGATCTGCTTGATTCGCTCGAACCGACCGAGCCGGTCGATCTCGTCGGACATTGCATCGGCGGCTGGATCGGTCTCGAGATGGCCATGCGTTGCGCAAGGCTGCGCTCGCTCACCCTGATCAACTCGGCCGGCGTGCATGTGAGCGGTGTTCGTCGCGGTGACTTCTTCATCGCCTCACCGGCCGAACTGCCGGCGCTGCTCTTCGCCGACCCGCTCGCTGGCGAACGGTACCTGCAGGCCGAATCGGCGGGCGAATTCGAATCGGCAACCTTCCAGAATCGTCAGATGGCGGCTCGATTGGCCTGGAGCCCGCGTCTGTTCGATCCGGAACTGGCCAAGTGGCTGTGCCGCATCAGGGTGCCGACACGGGTGATCTGGGGCGAGGCCAACCAGATTCTGCCGCCTCCCTTCGGAGAGGCCATCGCGCAGCGCACCGGCGGTACGCTGCACCTCATCGCGGGCGCAGGACACCTGGCCCATATCGAACGGGCACACGAGTGCGCGCTGGCGACGCTTGACCAAACAGCGGCCGAACAAACGACCGACACCGCCGCCGCTCTCGGCGTATCAAGGAGGATTTGACCATGCAGGTCTTCATGTTCCACCTGATGCCCTACACCGCGATGGACATGGACTACGGCAGCAAGTGGCGCTCGTCCTGGGTCGTGATGCCCAACACCGAGTTCGATCCCGCCGTAGGGCACGAACTCTACAACCGCTATCTGGACGAACTGGAACTGGCAGCAGAACTTGGTCTGGACGGCGTTGCAGTCAACGAACACCACCAGACCGCCTACGGCCTCATGCCATCGCCGGTCGTCACTGCGGCAGCGCTATCGCGACGCATCAAGACAGCAAAGATCGGCATTCTGGGCAACGCCTTCTGCCTGCGAGAGCACCCGCTCACACTCGCCGAAGAGCACGCCATGATCGACAACATCACCGGCGGGCGGCTCATCACCGGCATGGTGCGCGGCATCGGCGCCGAGTACCACTCGATGGGGGCCAACCCGGCCTTGTCGCGCGAACGTTTCCTCGAAGCCCATGATCTGGTGATCCAGGCCTGGACGCGACCGGGGCCGTTCGACTTCCATGGTGAGCACTATCACTTCGAATACGTGAACCCCTGGCCACGCCCGTTCCAGCGGCCGCATCCGCCCATCTGGTGTCCGTCCACGGGCAGCATCGAGACCATCGAGTGGGCCGCGCATCCCGATCGCAAATACACCTACCTGCAGACCTACAGCCCGGTGAAGTCAGTGGCGACCTTCCTCAACCAGTACCGCCAGACGGCTGAGCGCAAATACGGCTACACCGCCGAGTCGACGAAGATCGGCTGGGCGGCACCCATCTTCATTGCCGACACCGACGAGCAGGCGCTGGCGATTGCCAAGCCGCATATCGAAGCCCTTTTCAACAAGTTTCTCAATCTGAGTTTCGAGATGCTGTTTCCACCCGGCTACCTGTCGCCGGAAACGGCACGGCGCATGGCCATCCACAAGCGCGACCAGTTGAAGGGCGACAACGTGACCGCAGAGCACCTCGTTCGCGAAGGTATCGCGATCATCGGCTCACCCGATACGGTTCGGCGAAAGCTGCAGGACGCCCACCACCTCATCGGATTCCAGAACTTTCTCGCGCTACTGCAATTCGGTACCCTTTCACGCGAGGACACCGAACGGAACATCCGCCGCTTCTGCACCGAAGTGGCACCGGCATTGCAACAACTGACCGATCGCGAGTACGCCGGATGGTCAGGAAACTCTGGAGAAGCAGCAGCATGAACATGATGCGCGCAGCACGCCTGCACACATTCGGCGAGGCCCTGCGAGTGGACACGGTTCCGGTACCCCAGGTGCGGCGCCACGACGTGATCGTGAAGGTGCGGGCCTGCGGGGTCATTCCCAACATGAACCGTATCTTCAGCGGCATATCGCACCACGACATGCCCCCCCTGCCAGCCAGTGTCGGTCTGGATGCCGCCGGTGAAATTACCGAAATCGGCGAAGACGTTTTCGACTTCAAGGTGGGCGACCGGGTCTACATCAACCCGCTCCTCACCTGCGGCTCCTGTCACTACTGCTCGAGCGGGCGCCCCACCATCTGCTCGTATGGCGCTTTCCGTGGCTACTTCGCGTTCTCGCCGCAGGCGGTGCGCATGTTGACCGACTATCCCCATGGCGGCTTTGCCGAATACACCCGCGCTCCGGCGCGCGACCTGGTGCGTCTGCCCGATGAAATCACCTTCGAGCAGGCGGCGCGCTTCGGTTATCTGGGCACGGCCTACGCCGCGCTGCAGCGTGGCGAGGTCAAGCCGGGCAGTTGGCTGGTCATCAATGGCATCACCGGCACCCTGGGCGTCGGCGCCACCCACTGGGCTCTGGCGATGGGTGCCACCCGCATCCTGGGCCTGGGGCGCAACCGCGAGGTGATGCAGCAGCTGAAAGCCCTGGCACCGCGGCGCGTGCATACCCTGGCGCTGGGCGATCAGCCGATCGAGGATTGGATTCGCGCGCATACCGATGGTGTGGGTGCCGATGTACTGCTTGACTGCACCGGTCGCGGCAGCGCCATGTCGACCACGGTCGATGCCATCGAAGCCCTGAAGGAAGGGGGCATCACGGTGAACGTGAGCGCGCTCCTCGACCCGCTGCCGATCAAGCCGGCAAAGTTCATGGACACGCAACTGCAGTACCGCGGCTCAAACTGGTTCAGCGTGGCCCAGGGCCACGAGATGGCCGAACTCGTGCGCGCCGGCGTGGTCGACCTGTCGACCATCAAGCCGCAGATCTACCCGCTCTCGCAGGTCAACGATGCGCTCGAAGCGGTGAAGTCGCGCCCCGGTGGCTTCACCAACATCGTGGTTGCCCCCGATCAGTGAGAAGGACGCCTGCCATGCCTGCCCTGCACTGCCCGAAGCGGCCATCGGCCAGAACCCTGCTCGGGGTCACTGCCTTGGGCACCGCCCTGCTCCTGCCGCTCACGGCAAGCGCCCAGGACTACCCGGCGAAACCGGTACGACTGCTGATCGGAGCCGCTCAAGGCGGCCCCCAGGACGCGCTCTTGCGCGGCACGGCACTGCTCCTGACGCAGGCCCTGGGCCAGACCTTCATGGTCGAGAACCGGGTCGGAGCCGACGGCATCATCGCGGGAGAGGCCTGCGCGCGAGCCACGCCCGATGGCTACACCTTGTGCTCCAACGACAACTGGGCCATCTCGCTCAACCCGCTCGTGCACCAGAAGATGCCCTACGACCCGCTGCGTGATCTGGTGCCGGTCGTGCATTTCGGTTACCTGTCAGCGGCCATCGTGGCGAGCCCATCGCTGCAGGTGCGATCGATGGCCGAACTGCTCGAACTGGCGCGGGCAAAGCCCGGCGCGGTGAGTTGGGGGTCCTATGGCACCTCCAGCGCGAGCAATCTCTACATCGAGTGGCTGCGCAAGTCGCGCGGCGTCAACTTCCTCAACGTGCCTTACAAGTCGGCAGCGCTTGCCTACACGGCCATGCTGGGTGGCGAAGTGCAGGTGTCCTACATCGCCGCCGGCATCGGCGCCTCGGCCCTGCGTGCGGGCAAGTTTGCCGGCATGGCGATGGTGGGGCCCGATACGCGATCGACGCTGATGCCGGACGTCCCCACCTGGAAGGAAGCCGGGCTCGATTTCAATATCGGCACCTGGTTTGGCCTCTTTGCCCCGGCAGGAACACCGCGCGCCATCGTCGACCGGCTCAACGCCACCATTTCGCGCGAACTCATCAACAACCCGGCAGCGCGTGATCGCTATCTGGCTTCGGTCGGTGTTGCCGCAGAGGCGCCGGCAGGTGCCTCTCCCGAGGCCTTTGCCACCCTGATCCAGCGCGAAAACGACAAGCTCGCGGCACTGGTGAAGACCATCGGCATCAAGCCCGAGTAGAGCGCGCGGCCCCGCTCGGGCGTACCCGGGCGCAAGGCGGCAAACCTAGGCCTGAGGAATCGGACCTGTGCGCCAGCGCAGATACAGGTTGTTGGCCACCAGCGAGAGAATGACGAGCGCCGCGCCGGCCAGTTCCACCGGCTCCACCGGGTGTCCCTGGATCGCGCGCACCGAAAAGGCAACGACCGGCATGAAGTTCACGAGCAGTGCGGCATTGAGCGGGCCGATGCGCTGGGTACCGTAGATCCAGGCCAGCATCGAGAGAAAGACCCCGCCCAGCGACAGATAGAGCAGTGGCCATCGGACGCTGTCGATATCCGCAAGCGTGGGGGTGATGCTCAGCCCCGCGACCACCATGCAACTGGTGAAGATGGCGGTACCGATAGCCCCGGGAATCAGCGTGAGGGTGGTGACCCGCAGGGCTGACCAGCCAGCAAGCCGCGCGATGCTCATCGTGTAGAACACCCAGCAGGCAGCGCCGCCCAGGGCCAGCAGGTCACCGAGCAATTCAAGCCTCGTCTCGGACATGAACAGTTGCCCTCGGGTCACCACGAGCACCACACCCACAAAGGCAACACCGATGCAGGCGAGTGTGAAACGCCCCGGCCGACGACCGTTGATCAGCCACTGCGCCAGCACCGTGATCATCGGCTGCAGGGTCACGATCACCACCGTGTGCTCGGCACGCGAGAGCGACATGCCGATGAAGGTGAGAACCGGCGAAACGCACATGCCCACCAGGCCGATGAAGCCGGCCTGCAGCCCAAGCCCGTTGTAGTGCAGCGCCGCGCGCCCTTCGCTGATGAGCAAAGCGAGCAGCAGCATCAGCGCCCCGACCCCGTACCGAATCAGGGTGACATGAAATGCATCAATGACCGCAAAGACGTCCTTGCCGATCGGCAACTGCACACCCCAGAGGGTGACGCCGATCAGGGCGGCAAGAAAACCGGCTCCCTGCTGCCGGCTCCTGCTGCTGGTGCTGTGTGGGATGTCCAACGGGCTCCTTGGATCGGCTCGGGGCCAATCTATCGGGTACGACACAACCGTACGCGGATCGCCATTATCCCCGACCTGACAGCACTCAGCGCCGCAATCGGTCCGCGACGACCCGGCGACCCATGCACATGCGGTGCGGTCCTCTCCTGTCAGTCTGCCTGCGTCGCCCCGAGCTCGGCTCGCACCACCGGCATCACGTCGCGCGAGAACTGCTCGACGCTCTCCAGAACCGCCGGACCGGCAATGCCGCCACAATCGACCAGACAAAGCAGGCGGTCGATACCGCCCAGATCGGCATCGGCACGCAGTACCTTCTCGGTGATCTCTTCGGGCGCGCCGCAGAAGTCGGGCTCGCGATTGGCAAAGCCCGCCGCGCCGATCTGCTCGTAGAGCGCCTGTATGCCCCGGGTGAGTACCTTCGACTCCTTCAGCACTGCAGTAAAGGCGCGATAGTTGTCGCGATAGGGGTGCCAGAAGCGCCGCGCCGCATCGCCATCGGGCTTCACATGGACATAGGCAAG
Organism: uncultured Pseudomonadota bacterium; assembly: GCA_903829815.1. Taxonomy (GTDB): domain Bacteria; phylum Pseudomonadota; class Gammaproteobacteria; order Burkholderiales; family SG8-39; genus CAIXPL01. Next base: position 97,428 of record CAIKRR010000030.1, read on the forward strand.
CGCCGCCACGCTCATGCCCTCGCGCGGATGTCCGGCGCGCTCGTAGGCTTCGCGATAGATGTCGGCCAGCGGCCGCATGTCGGCATAGCGTCCTGCCACCGTCATGAGCATCAGGCGATGGCCATGGCGCCCGGCATGCTCGGCGGTTTCGCGCGATGAGGCAGTGGCCCGGTTGATCGGAATGGCCTTGCCGCGAAGCGTACGCGGTTGCACGCGCGACTCGTGGATCGGGCTGCGATGAACGCCCTGCCAATTGATGTCTTCGGTGCTGTTCCACAGGTGCTCGAGCAGTTCGAGATGCTCGGCACCAATCTCGGCACTGCGTGCCGAGTCTTTTCCAAAGAGCGCGAAGGTGTGTTCGGTAAACCCCGATCCGAAGCTGATCTGGGCCCGTCCCTCGCTCAAGAGATCGAGCGTGGCAAAGTCCTCGGCAAGACGCACCGGGTCATTGGTGGGCAAGAGGCTCACCGCCGTGCCCAGGGTGATGCGTCGGGTACGGCTGGCGATCGCCGAGAGCACCATCTGCGGCGAGGACACGATGTAGTCGCTGCAATGATGCTCGCCGATCCAGAAGGCGTCATAGCCCAGCGACTCGGCCTGCACCCCCAGTTCGACCCAGAAGCGGTAACGCCCGGCCTGGGTCTCGTGGTACTGCCGCGTATGCGGGTCGGGCAGATGATCGCCCAGTGAAAGCACGTCGAATTTCACGGTTGGTCCTCTTCATGGCTGAACCCTGGCGGGTGAATCCCGGCCACAGACCCCGCGAAGGGCGCCATCCCGACCCGGCATGTCAGGTCGGCTTTCAGTGCCAGCGCATGAGTCAGTGTGTCTCAGCCCGAAGGATAACCCGGATGGCTGCCGACCCGATTTGCACCCTTACTTTGACAGCAGGCGAGGGTGGTGGCAGTCTGGGTCAAGCGGGGCATGATCCCCGAGGAGACAGCCATGAATACCGGTGCATCGTTTGACGTGATGGGCCTCCATCACTTTGCCTGGAAGTGCAAGGATCCGGTCAAGACCCGCTGGTTCTACGAAGAACTGCTCGGCATGCCGCTCGAACACACGGTGCGCGCCACCCACCGGCCCACCACCGGTGGCGAACCCGTGCACTTCCTGCACATGTTCTTCCGAATGACCCATGGCGCTTACATCGCATTCTTCGATCTGGGCGATGATGAAGCCGCGCTGCCCTCCCCCAATACCGCTGCCTGGGTCAATCACATTGCACTCGAGGTGGCCGACGAAGCGGCACTGGTGGCAGCACGCGACCGGCTGGAGGCCAACGGACACCCGGTGGTCGGACCGCTCAACCATGGCTTCGTGAAGTCGATCTACTTCTTCGACCCCAACGGCATCCGCATGGAATTCACGATCCGCACCCCCGAGGTGAGCCTCGCAGGCGACGGGCACAAGTCCGATGCCGATGCTCGCGCCGAGTTCGATCTGTGGCTGCAGGAGCGCAAGCGCGCACCCGAATTTGCCAAAAGCTGGCAGCTGCATCCGGTCTACGAGGAAGCCTCCTGACCCGCGGAACAACTCGGCGAGTTGCCCGCTGAAGCAGCGCACAGACTCAGCGCACACATTCAGCGGCCGACTCAGTTACCGAATCCGTGGCCGATTCAGTCGCCCAGCACGACCGGATTCTCCAGCACACCGAGGCCGGTGATCTCGATGGCGATCGTATCGCCCACAGCCATCGGCACATTGCCATCCGACCCCATCCAGAGCACGTCGCCGGGTCGCAGCGTGATGTAGCGGCAGGTCGCCACGATGTAATCAAGCACATCGAAAATCATGTCGCCGGTGGCAAACTCGGTCGCGAGCTGCCCATTGCGATGCACTCGCGTCCTTGATTTCATCGGGTCCAGATCGGTCTCGATCCAAGGCCCCATCGGCTTGAAGGTATCGCTGTTCTTGCTGCGCCAGAATGTGCGATCGGCATACTGCCAGGCACGTGCGCTCACGTCATTGCCGATGGTCCAGCCGAAGATGCCGGCTGCCGCTTCTTCGCGCGAGCAGCGGCGCAGATCACGCCCGATCACGGCCACCAGTTCAGGCTCGGCCTCGAAGCGGCCCTCATAGTCGGCCGGCTTCACGATGGCCTGGCGATGACCGACAAGCGCGCTGTTGGCCCGATAGCCGATCTCGGCACGTTCGGGAATCTTCGCGCTGGGCGAGCCATGTCGTTGCGCCTCCAGCACATGGGCGCGGTAATTCACCCCAGCCGCATAGAACGTGGGCGGGATGACGGGGGCAAGCAGTTGCACCGCCGAAAGCGGCCTTGCATCGGTGGTTTCACGATGATCACCGAGCATCGTTCCTTCAAAACGAACCACCTGATCGCCGCGTACCTGACCGAGCGCAGCACCACCCTCTGTGGCAAATCGACACCACTTCATGTAAAAGCCTCCGTTGAATCCAGACCCGACGAGAGGGCGATGATGCAGGTCGCAACCCATTCGGACAATAGGCGGCAAATCGTACAAGCCGATCGGCACGTTTGCTCCCGCCTCCCACGTGCTGGTCGCCAACGCAGCCCTGGGCGTTCGTTCGATCCCCGAACTCATCGAGCGGGTGCGTGCGCAACCGGGCGCTGCGCGAGGAGCGCACGCTCATCCGTACGGCAGGCATCAGCGCCGAGTGATCGTCCGCACCCGACGCAACAGCCCTGCCTAGTAGGTCTTGTAGGGCAGGAACTTGCCTGACAGCACCACATTGACTCGATCACCCTTGGGGTCTGCCTCGCGGGTGATGTCCATGCTGAAGTCGATGGCGCTCATGATGCCGTCGCCAAACTCTTCGTGGATCAGTTCCTTGATCGTTGCACCATAGACGTTGACGATCTCGTACCAGCGATAGATGAGCGGGTCGGTCGGCACGGCGGTCGGGAGCGAGCCCTTGTAGGGCACCACCTGGAGCCACTTCTGCTCCTCAGGTGTGAGCCCGAAGATGCGCCCCAGAATCTTCGCCTGCTCGGGGCTGGCGGTCATCTGCCCCAGGCACAAGGCCGTGGTCCACTCCTTGGACTGCTTGACCTTTGCAGCGATGTCCTCCCACTTCAGGCCCTTGGCCACCTTGGTGCCGATGATCTTTTCGGTAACGTCATTGCGGTTCATGTGATTTTCCTTCTCGAGGTGTCAGTGATTCAAGAGGATACGAGCAAGTCCTGGAACGAGCCATCGGCAGCCATGCACCTGCCGATGGCAGGCGTGCGCGATCAGACAGCCTTGGCGCGGCTCACGAGAAAATCGACGATCTGGTTTCTGAACGGGTAGTAAGCCTCCAGGTGGTGCAAGGTCGCTCGCGTGCGCTCGCGCGGGAGCGGGTTATCCACCACTTCGGCGATCCGGCCAGGTCGGTAACCGGCACGGGTCTCGTTGCCATTGCTCATCAGCAGTATCCGGTCGGCCAGCAGGATGGCCTCGTCGACATCGTGGGTGATCATGAAGACAGTCTGTGTGGTTTCGCGCACGATGCCCATCAGTTCGTCCTGGATCGTGCCACGGGTCAGCGCGTCGAGCGCGCCAAAAGGCTCATCGAGCAGCAGCAGACGCGGCTGAATCGCAAACGCCCGGGCGATGCCCACTCGCTGCTTCATGCCACCCGACAGTTCCGAGGGCTTGCGATCGATGGCAGCACCCAGACCCACCAGCGCGACAAAATGCTCGACCTGTGCATGCACCCTGGCGCGGTCCCAATCGGGCCAGCGCGAGCGAACCGCGAAGGCGATGTTTTGCCCCACGGTGAACCAGGGCATCAGTGCATGCCCCTGAAACACCACACCCCGGTCAAGGCTGGGGCCGGCCACCTCGCGGTTCTCCATGAACACATACCCCTCGGTCGCCACATCGAGACCGGCAAGGATGTTGAGTACCGTGGTCTTGCCGCAGCCCGAGTGACCAATGATGCAGACAAACTCGCCGCGCTGGATCGCAAACGAGACGTCCTGAAAGACCGGCTTGTGTGGCTGGTAGGTCTTTGCAAGCCGCTCGACCCTCAGAAATGCGCTCATGCAACACCTCCTGCGCGATGCCGGTCAATCGACATAGGTCACCGCCCGCTGAAGCCAGCCAAAGGCCAGGTCGAGCAGCATCCCGACCACGCCAATCACCAGAACTGCAAAGATCACGTTGGTGAGCGAGAGGTTGTTCCACTCGTTCCAGACAAAGTAGCCGATGCCAGTGCCGCCCACCAGCATCTCGGCCGCAACGATCACGAGCCACGCAATGCCCATGCTGATGCGCATGCCAGTGAGTATGGTGGGCGCCGCCGCGGGCAGAATCACCAGAAACGCCTTGCGCATCGATGACACTTCGAGCGTGAGTGCGACGTTGAGCCACTCGCGCTTGACCGAAGCCACGCCAAACGCGGTATTCACCAGCATCGGCCAGACCGAGCAGATGAAGATGACGAAGATGCCCGAGGCTGACGAATCCTTGATCGTATAGAGCGCGAGCGGCATCCAGGCAAGCGGACTGATCGGCTTGAGCACCTGGATGAAGGGGTCCAGCGAACGACGCATGAGTGGCGACATGCCGATGAGAAAACCCAGCGGAATGGCAACCAGGCAAGCCAGAGAGAACCCGAGCGCCACCCGCCCGAGGGAATGGCCCAACTGGATGCCGATGCCCTTGTCATTGGGCCCCTTGTCGTAGAAGGGATCGGACAGATGCCCGACGATGGTCGCGGCCACCTGTCCAGGGGTTGGAAAGCCACCCGACTTCTGTGCCCCCGGGTCCTTGCCCATCATGCGCGCGTATTCGATCTGCTCGGGACTGAGACCGGGTCCCGAGGCCACACCCGCGACAGGCGCCGTAGCCACCTGCCATGCGCCCACAAAAACGGCAAAGAGAAGCACCGAAAGCACGGCCGCCCGCAGCGCAAGGCCGCGCATCAGCCCCATCTCAGCCGGCCTTGCGAATCGCAAAGCTGGTGGAGTAGGCAGCCGCCTTCGCCGGATCGAACTCGCGCCCCATGATGCGCAGTTTCGGGTAGGCACCTTCAGGCACTTTCTGATCGAGCGCCTTCATCTGCTTCTTTGCATCGGTGAGGAGGAAGACCCGCTCGGCAATCTCGCGATAGTTCACATCACCCTTCACGTAGCCCCAGCGCTGCATCTGGGTGAGCATCCATACCGCCATGCTCTGCCACGGAATCGGATCGAAATCGATCCGCTCCGGGACGTTCTTCACGCCGCCAAGCCCATCAGCAAATCGACCGGTCAGCACCTGCGCAAGGACGGTCTCAGGTTGATTGAGATAGTTCTGAGGCGCGATCACCTTGGCGATGAGTTCTCGGTTGGCCGGGTCACGCGCCATTGCCGCCGAGGTAAGCACTGCGCGATAAAGCGCGGCAAAGGTGTTGGGGTTCTGCTGGATGAATTCGGTGCTGGTACCGAAGGCACAGCACGGATGCCCGTCCCACAATTCGCGCGTGAGAAGGTGGATGAACCCTGCCTCTTCGTACACAGCGCGCTGGTTGAACGGATCAGGCCCAAGGAACCCGTCGATATTGCCGGCGCGCAGATTGGCCACCATCTCGGCCGGTGGCACGACCCGGATCTGCACGTCGATATCCGGATTGAGGCCCGCCTCTGCCAGGTAATAGCGCAAGAGAAAGTTGTGCATGCTGTATTCGAAGGGCACGGCAAACTTGAAACCCTTCCAGCCAGCCGGGTTGCGGTTGCCCTTGTGTCGCAACGACAACGTAATGGCCTGACCGTTGACGTTCTGGATCGTGGCGACATTCATCGGAACCGGGTTTGAGCCCAGCCCCATCGAGATGGCGAGCGGCATCGGACTGAGGAAATGCGTGGCGTCGTATTCACGGTTGATCATCTTGTCGCGGATAAGCGCCCAGCCGGCGGTCTTTACCACTTCGACATCGAGCCCCTGCTTGCGGTAGAAGCCAAGGGGATGCGCCATGATGAGCGGCGTGGCGCAGGTGATCGGAATGAAGCCGATCTTCAACGCTTTCTTCTCCAGATTGACACCGCCCTTGCCGGCTTCCTGCGCCATGGCCTGGAGGCTTGCAATCGGCAGAACGCTCGAAATGGCTGCCATGGCCGTGCCCTTGCCGACCGCGCGCAAGAACCGCCGCCGCAATGCGTCCTGGGGGAACAACGCCTTTACCAGGCTCGCCTCGACGAAGGCATTGCTGTAGTCCAAGAAAGCCTCGGTCTCGCTGCGCGAGCGCAGGATAGCGGTGGCGCGCCTCGCCTGAGCCTCAGCCTCATCGTCATGGGCATCGGGACCGTGGTCCGCGCCGCACGAACATCGCGCAAACAGATCCTGATCGGAGTCGTAGGGCAGAAAGGGGCCAGACATGCGAGACCTCGCGTGGTCAGTGAGTGCGAGGTACTGTCTCGCAAATCACGGGCCAGCCGCCTGGTCTGTGCAAACGATGCACGATCGCCTGCACGCCTGCGCAGTGAGGAACCCGAGGAGCCGACATTCGCACCAAAATGGTGCGCACCAAGGTGGCACTGGGGGAGCCCCGGTCTCAGCCGCACATCATCCGGACATCAGCGTTGCGGCATGTCTTTGGCCGAATACCCCAGACTCACGTTGGCGTCGGCCGGAATCGCAGGCATGGTGGCATTCCAGGCCTCCCACGCATCACGCATCCGGGCGAGGCGTGCCGGATCGTGCGCAGCGAGGTTGGCTCGCTCACGCGCATCACTGACAACATCGAAAAGGTAATCGTTCCCGTCCACACGCAGATACTTCCACGGGCCGCTGCGACAGGCACGCTGACCTCGATGATTCATGCGCCAGTACATCGGCCGATCGAATCGTCGCACCGGTTCACGCAACACGGGGAGCAATGACAGGCCATCGAGCGGATACGACGGATCGGCTTCAACACCTGCGGCAGCCAGCAAGGTGGCCGACCAGTCCATCGTGAGACAGTGCTGATCGGTCGTTGCACCCGGCGCAATGACCTGTGGCCAGTGCGCGATCCAGGGTACCCGTATGCCACCCTCGGTGAGATCCATCTTGCCGCCCACCAGGGGCCAGTTGTCGGAAAACCGCTCGCCCCCGTTGTCGCTGGTAAACACCAGCAGCGTGTTGGCCAGTTGCCCGGTGCGCTCAAGCGTATCGACCACCCGACCGATGCCCTCGTCCATCTGCGCGATCATGCGGCGATAGGTGTGAATGTTGCCACCGTGCAGATGAAAGAGATTGTCGCGAACTTCGGTCGAACGAGCCTCGTCCTCGCGGGTCTCCCAAGGCCAGTGAGGGGCGGTGTAATGCAGGCTGAGCATGAAAGGCGCTCCTCGCCCGGCCACTTCGGCTATCCATTCGCTGGCCCGTGCCGAGAGCAGATCGGTCAGATAGCCTCGCTCGACACGTCGTTCGTGGCCATCCCACAGATCGTGAATGCCGTTGTTGTCGCAATGGCTGAAATAATCGACACCCCCGGCCATCGGCCCGAAGTAACGCTCGTACCCGGAATGCAGAGGACCGAACAGCGGGGGATAACCCAGATGCCACTTGCCGATCAGCGCGGTGCGATAGCCCGCGCCTCTGAGGAGCGAGGGCAGTGTCGGGTGCTCGGGTGACAGTCCGAGACGCGTGTCATCCCGGCTTCGCGCGCTGATCGGCTCTTCAGCCGCCCCCCGCAGACGGTACTGGTAGCGGCCCGTCATCAATGCGAATCGGGTGGGCGAACAGACGGGAGAATTGGCATAGCCCTCGGTGAACCGGATGCCGCCTGCAGCAAGACGATCGAGCACCGGCGAGACCGGCTCGCGCCCCCCGTAGCAACCGAGGTCGGCGTAGCCCAGATCGTCAGCGACCATGAAGATGAGGTTGGGGCGAGTGTCAGTCACAGCGTGTTTCTGCCTTTGAAGAAAAGCGCCGGGCACAGGCGCCCGGCGAGGTGGTGATCAGACCTCATGCCAGTGCGCCCGACAACACCGCCGACACTGGCGCATAATCGGGCTATCGTCTCGCTGCACGCCGCGCGCTTGATCAAGACAATCCTCCTCGCAGCACTGATCTTCGCCTGTCAGGGCACGCCCGCGCAACCCGCCTACCCAGACCACCCGATCCGACTGGTGATCGGCTTTCCCGCCGGCAGCGCGACCGACATCGGGTCACGCATCCTGGCGCAACGGGTATCGCTGCTGCTGGGTCAGCAAGTCGTGGTCGACAACCGGCCAGGCGCGAGCACCGGCATTGCTGCAGGCCTGGTCGCGAGAGCGGCCCCCGATGGCTATACGCTCTTCATGGCCGGCAACTCCAATGCGGTCATGCCAGCCCTGCAGCGCGATGTCGGCTATGACTTCTTCCGCGACTTCAGCCCGGTAGCCCTCGCCATTACGGTACCCAGCATTCTTGTCGTGCATCCGGGCCTTGGCATCTCCGATGTCGCGGAACTGGTCGCGCGGGTGCGCACCGCACCCGGGAGCGTCTTCTTTGCCTCCTCGGGCAATGGAACGATGTCGCACCTGGCTGGCGAACTTTTCGGGTACTCGATCGGGTCACGCATGACGCACGTTCCCTACAAGGGCAGTTCACTGGCCATCACCGATCTCCTCTCGGGCACAGTGCCGGTGATGTTTGCGCCCGCCTCCACGGTGCTGCCCTACCTGCGCGATGGCCGCCTCCTGGCGCTGGCCACCACCGGGGCCGAGCGCTCGCGCCTCGTGCCCGAGTTGCCCACCATCGCTGAGCGTGGCGTGCCCGACTACGACACGCGCATCTGGTTTGGTGTCGTGGCGCCCGCGCACACACCACAAGCCCTCATCGAGCAACTCTCGGCATCGATCGATCGGGCGCTGGACAGTCCACAGACCCGCGATGCGCTCCTTGCCCAGGGCATGGAGCCCTTGCGCGGCAGTGCGCGTTCCTTTGCCGATCAGATGCGCCGCGAAATGACCCGCTGGTCGACACTCATCCGAAGCCGCGGCATCACCGCCGGCTGATCAACCCGAAGGCCCCACATGACCACCCTGCGCACCCTGATCGATGGCCCCGAACTGGTCGTGGCCCCCCTGGTACTCAACCCCATCATGGCTCGGCTTGCCGAGGATGCCGGTTTCAGGGCGGGGTATGTGAGCGGGGGCTCGCTGGGCTGGCTGAAATGCGTCACCGAAGCCAACCTCACGCTCCCCGAGATGGCGGATGTCGCGCTGGACATGCGAGCGGCGTCGCGACTCGAACTGGTTCTCGACGCGGGCGGCGGCTGGGGCGACCCGGTTCACATGCACCGCACGATGGCGCTGGCTGAAGCCGCCGGATTCGCAGCGCTCGAAGTCGAAGACCAGTTCCTGCCACGCCGCGTTCATCATCACATCGGGCTCGAGCGGCTCATCGAACCAGACCGCATGGTGCAGAAGATTCGCGAACTGGTGGCAGCGCGCCGCAACCCCGACACGCTGATCATCGGACGCACCAACGCCCTGCGCCTGGCTGGCATGGATGACGCGCTGCGTCGTGCCGAACAATACAAGGCTGCCGGTGCCGACATGATCTTCGTGCACACCCGCACCCCGGAGGAGATACGCACGCTGGGAGAGCGACTGCCGGCACCCTTGATGATCTTTGCACCGGGTGATGGTTTCAGCGAGTTTGCCCTTTCACGGACCGATCTCCATCAACTCGGGTTCCGTCTGGCGGCATCCTCAGGCTCGGCCTTCGCAGCCATGTACAAGGCTCTGAAGCAATCCTATGCAAGCCTTGCGGCCGACCAGCCCGACCCGTTCCTGGGCAAAGGGGGCGTCGGTCGGGCGCTGAAGGCAGCGCATCAGACCTGCCGGCTCGATGACTTGCTCGCGGTCGAACGAAACACCACAGGGGGCTGAAGCCCTGCGAGTCAGATCTTGGCGAGCGCCGAGCGGGCGACCGAGTCGATCGACTCCTTCTCGGCCATGACCTTGCCGACGTAGCGGTCGATGTCCTCCTGGGCCGATCCGCCCAGGTAGCAAGCAAGACCCGCCTCGACCGACCCACCGCGCAGCCGGATGCAGTCCTCGAGAATCTCGATACCCACCTTGAAGTTGACGATGGGATCGAACATCAACTGATCGCCACCGTACTTGCGAAAGCGCGACGCATGCACCGGGCGCATGATCTGCATGATGCCTTGTGCCCCAGACTCGCTCTGGGCGTAGGGACTGAAGTTCGATTCAATCGCGGCGACCGCGAGCATGAGGCTGGCATTGATCGGTCGCCCCCGCGACAGATCGCGCGCCTCGACGATCAGTGCTGCGATCGGCTCGGCACCAACCCGGTATTTGCGGCTCAGCCAGGTGGCGACCGCCAACTCATCGGAGTGCAGCCGGCTCATCTGCGAAACGTGGCGACGCTCGACCTTGGGAAGAGCCTCTTCCTCGGCCTCCAGCAAAAGGCTCGACCCGTCTTCGACACTGGCCAGGAGCCACTCACCCATGTCCTCACGCAAGTGCGGTGAGTGAAAAAGGACGGCTGCGCTGGTCGTTGCCAATCCACCGACCGCGACCAGACAGCCCAGCACGACTCTGGTGATACTGATTGACATGGTGCCCTCCTCCAGAAGTTCTTCTGAAACGCATCTGCAAGCAAGCGACGAGATCGGTTCGCCCGCTGAAAACAGCACTCCACTGCAAGCCGATCAGCGCAGTTCCGGGTAAGTGCGACCCAGATACAACGCCAGCTTGCCTGCACTCACCCGATAACCGGCTGGATTCAGGTGAATCAGATCACGCGCCATGAGGCCGGGTTTTGCGTGAAACCATCGATACGCACCGCCAGGCCCACCCATCGCGTCCTGCCAGTTCCAGAAACCGCAACCAAACGCACTGCCGACCCGTTGCTGGACAGACCCTATCACTTGATGAACCCGCGCGTATTTCAACAGGTCAGCAGAAGCGACTTTGGCACCCACCCTGTGCCCTTGGCGGGTTCGCTTCACCAGGACCCCCCTGTCGGTCGGTCCGACGAGCACGCAGGCCGCATCCGGATACACAGTCCGAAACGCTTCGAGCCCGGCGCGCAGTTCTACCTCGTAGGCGCCGGCATCAAACGAAGCGTCGCTACCCTCGTTGGTGCCGTATTCGAGCAGCACCAGATCATATCCGCGGCTGGCAGAACGGTCGCGGAGATAAGTCTCATCCACTGCTCGCCAAGAGCGAAAGCGCGCACCCGGAATGCCAAAGGTGTCGACGGTCAGTCGCCCAGGGACGAGATAATGGGGCTCGAAGCCCTCAAAGGCAACTGCCCCAGCCAGCACGCGCAGCTTGAGCATCCGCATAGGCCGATCAGGCAGCAAGGTGACGAACCCGTCGGGATGATCATCCATGATGATGATACGCTCCGGTCCGTCATCGACCGAGGCGGCCAGAATGGCACGGTCCTCGGATGCTCCCGGTCGGAACACGAGACCGAGCGAGGCCAGTTCCTGCCCTGGTTGCCCAAGCCCGAAGTCAACCCATAGATAACTGCCCGCGGTGCTTGTGCTCATCGTGACCAGTCCGCGCGCAAAGGGCATGCGGCCGTTTCGTACCGCATTCGCCTGCTGGTAGGTCCAACCCTTGTCCGCACAGGATTGACGCACCGGGAGACGGACACCGGCGATACCGATCGCGGCGGGAATGAACGACGGACGCACATCGTCCTCGCCATAACCCATCGAGGCAACCAGTCCATCGGAGAGGAAGCGCGCCGCCGCGTGACTATCGCCCCAGATGGCGATCGAGAACGCCGGCGGCAGCCCTGGGTTGATGACCACTGGGTCGACGGGCATCACCGGCGACGCATCCAGTGAGAGATCCGTCAGGATCTCGGGCTCAGGCGGCGCCAACTCGACAGGCGGCAAGGGTCGAGGTGGCTGCTTTTTCGGTGCAATGCCCGGGGGGCAGGAGAGACTGGCTGCCCGCACGCCTGAGCGGATCTCGATGACCTCGCTGTGCGCACCCATGGCCAGCGCCGTGAAGCACACGGCGCTCAGCGCGCCCGCAATCCGCAGGGTCCGGCGGTGAGGTATTTCGCCCTGAAACAGTGCAGCGGGCCGGGTGTTCACGGCTCATCCCGCAGAGCCGTCTGGCTCGGCACCAATGCCTCCTGGGGCATTGAACCTGCGCCTTGACCGACCACCACGGGGGGGGCGGACAGGGCATCACCCGGCTCGGACGAGTGCCGCCCGGATTCCGCATCCGGACTGAGCGGACGAGGGCCCGTACCTGCCGGAGTGGCCCTGGGCGTTGCACCTTGACGGGTAGACGTTCGGGCAAGCGCCCGCGGCGGGCGTTGCGCCAGATGCGGCTGCGCCGTCGGCTCAGGAGGGGCCAGCGCGAGGGGCACGACGCCACGAATCAGATCGGCAAATGCCATGATGCCCCGCCCCGTCAGATGAATGCCATCCTGAACGAAGTATTCGGGATGCCTGCGACTGATGCCTTCCCAGTTGACCAATGTCACTTGAGGATAATCAGGCGCGACGCGCGCAAGCAGGGCGTTGTTGGGGGCGACCCAGCGCCGCTCGGCATGAAAATTGACGAGCACCACCTTCTGGCGATCACCGAGGTCATCGAGCAGATCGCGCAACTGACGTTCGCTCAGATAGCCGTTCGTGCCCAGATGCACCACGACCGCAGGCGCAAGTTGGCCTGCATCACGCAGCGCACGAGCACGCAGCAGTCCCTGATTGCCCTGGCGCCCCACGGCAGCATCGACATTGACGCCACGATAGGTCCGCTCGAGGTGATCCTTCATCCCGAGGAGAACCGAATCCCCGATGGCGGTCAGCACGACAGCGCCCGGCGCAATCACGAGCGGGGTTGGTGTCGGTGTCGGCGGCTTGACAACCATTGCCGACCAGTTGATCGGAATGAATACCAGCGCAACCGCCAGACAGAAGGCAGCGGCAGGCCCGTAACCGGAGCGCAACCAGCCGCGCGCGGGTGGCCGCCGCAGCGGCATCTCCACCCAGCGCCAGCAGCCCTCGGCAATCACGCTGGTCACGATGATCCGGATCAGGGCAGCCAGTACCGGCATGTCAGGCAACTCGTGGCCAGGTCGCAGCAGGAGAAACACCGGCCAGTGCCACACATAAAGGCTGTACGAACGCAGTCCGCACCAACGCAGCACCGGACCCGAAAGGAGGTTGGCCACCGGTGATGCACGCACCGTGGTGGCAAAGACGAGCACCGCTGTGGTGAGGGATGCCAGCAGGAAGCCGCCACGGTAGAGCCAGCCCTGAGACTCGTGGTCGATGTCAAACGCCAGAACGATGGCAAGCAGCGCAAAGAAGGCCACCAGGCCGGGCCAGCGTTCGTCCAGCCAGTGCACGAGTCCAGAGGAGACTGACGACCAGAGCTTTGAGGGCCAGAGCTTTGAGGGCCAGAGCTTTGAGGGCCAGAGCTTTGAGGGCCATTTGCTCGTGTACCTCTGCGCGAGGCACCAGGCCCCCAATCGGCCGCGTAGAGCGGTGATGGTGGCCGCCTTGACACGACCTGGCAGCGTCCACACCCCGCCCGACCAGAGGCGTGCCAGCAATGCCCCCGAAAACAGGCCCATCGCGTGCGTATCGGTACCCAGGTAGACCCGACTCGGATCGGCTTCGTCAGGGTAGCCTCGGGTCA
>CAIKRR010000031.1 GCA_903829815.1 uncultured Pseudomonadota bacterium
GCCTAAGCGCGGCTCCAACCGTTCTTGCTCAGCCTATGCGCTCGGCTTTGCGCGCTTAGGCGGGCGGGGCGGGCGGCGGGCGGGCGGCGGCGCGCCTTGCGGCCGGATTCGGCGCCGTCGCCGTCGTCGTCGTGCTCCACGTAGGTGTGCAGCAGCGAGCCGCCAGCGGGCCCGAAGCGCTTCTCGGCGTCGTTCTGCCGGGTGCCGTGCAGGAATTTGTCCGAGGAGCGGCCCCAGGAGCGCATCACCAGGCCGCGATCCCATTGCTTGGGGTCATTGGTGGCGACGAGGCCGCCAGTGCCGAGGCAGGTGATGATGTGGAAGATGGAGAAGCTGGTGCAGGACAGATCGGCGCGCGTGCCCGGCGGGCGGCCGCGCAGGCGCGAGCCGAGCGTGTCGCAGGAATCCTCGATCAGTTTCAGGCCGTGTTTATCGGCGAGCGCCCGCAGCGCATCCCAGTCAGGGATATTGCCGAGCAGGTTGGGGATCAACATGGCGCTGGTGTTTGGCGTGATCATCCGCTCGATACGGGCGAGATCGATCTGGTAGCTGTCCAGCTCGACATCGACGAAGGCGGGCACGCAGCCGGCATGGATGATGGAGGAGACATCGGTGGAGAAGGTGACCACCGGGGTGATGACTTCCGAGCCTGGCGGCAGGTCGAGCAGGCGGAGTGCCACGAGCAGGGCGGAGGAGCCGGAGTTGACCATGATGCCGTGCTGCTTGCCGAGTACCTCTGCGCAGCGCTTCTCGAAACCGCGGACCTGTGCGCCGACGGCGAGGCCGGTGCGCATCACATTTGTGACGGCCGCGATTTCGCGTTCATCGAGCATGGCGCCGCCATAGCGGACTTCGCGTGGTGCTTTGCTGATCATATTTCCCCCGTGACTCGTTCCCGCCAGGGTGGCCCGGTTGTGGCCACCCTGCAAGAGCGGATCAGGTTGAACTGGGAAGTGCGCCTTCGGCCATGCGGGCTTTGCTGCGATCGTCACGGCGCTGCAGGAACTTGATGACCTCGCCGACAATGCCGGCCCGGAAGGCCATGACACAGATCAGGAAGATCGAGCCCTGGATGATGGTCACCCAGGAGCCGAACTGGGCGAGATAGCTTTCCATCGCCACCAGCACGAAGGAGCCGACCACCGGGCCGAGCAGGGTGCCAACCCCACCGACCAGCGTCATCAACAACACGTCGCCGGAGATGACGAATTCCACATTGGTCAGCGAGGCGAGTTGGAAGACGATCGCCTCACAGGCTCCTGCAACGCCGCAGAGCGTTGCCGAGAGCACGAAGGCGAGCAGCTTGTAGCGATCGACACGATAGCCCAGGGAGAGTGCGCGCGGCTCATTTTCGCGAATGGCCTTGAGCACCTGCCCGTAGGGCGAATGCACAATGCGATAACAGCCTGCCAGTGTCGCGAGAAAGACCCCAAGAATGACGAAGTACAGGTTCAAGTCATTGGACAAGTCGATCAGGCCCAGGAGATCACCACGCGGGATGCCCTGCAGGCCATCCTCGCCGCCCGTGAACCTGGACTGCAGGAAGACAAAGAAGACCATCTGCGCCAGTGCCAGGGTGACCATGGCGAAGTAGATGCCCTGGCGGCGGATGGCCAGAGCACCAACCACCAACCCCAGCATCCCGGCGCAAACGACTGCAAAGCCCAGACCCGCCAGGGTCGACCAGCCCCAGACCTTGAGCGCGTATCCGGCCGCGTAACCGGCGGCCGCAAAGAAGGCTGCATGGCCGAACGACAAAAGCCCAGTGAACCCCAGCAGCAGATTGAAGGCGCAGGCAAACATCGCAAAGCACAGCGCCTTCATCACGAACACGGGATACAGCCCTATCCAGGGCGCAATGGCGCCAAAGACCGCCAGCGCAAGCAGACCCAGACCAAAATCGCGCGCAGGCCGATTGCCCGTCGAGGCCATGTCAGGACTCCCGACCAAAAAGACCGGCCGGACGCAAGAGCAGCACCAGCGCCATGATGACGAAGACCACGGTGGCTGATGCCTCCGGATAGAAGACCCGGGTCAGCCCCTCGATCAGGCCAAGCGCAAGGCCGGTGAGAATGGAACCGAGAATCGAGCCCATGCCACCGATCACGACCACGGCAAACACCACGATGATCACGTTCGAACCCATCAGCGGACTCACCTGGATGATGGGTGCCGCCAGAACGCCGGCCATGGCCGCCAGCGCCACGCCAAAGCCGTAAGTCAGCATCACCATTCGCGGCACGTTGACCCCAAACGCCTGCATCAGACGCGGATTTTCGGTACCTGCCCGCAGGTAGGACCCGATACGGGTGCGCTCGATGACAAACCAGGTGAGAAAGCAGACAAGGAGCGAGGCCACGACGACCCAGGCCCGGTAGTTGGGCAGGATCATGAAACCCAGATTCGTCGCGCCGCGCAGCGCCTCAGGCACACCATAAGGCTGACCCGACACGCCAAAGCAGTCGCGATAGACGCCTTCGATGACCAGTGCCAACCCGAAGGTGAGCAGCAGGCCGTACAGGTGATCGAGCTTGTACACATGGCGGATGAGCACTCGCTCGATCAGGACCCCAAAGGCGCCCACCACGATCGGTGCTGCTGCCAGGCTCCACCAGTAGCCCAACCCCAGATATTCCATCATCATCCAGGCCAGATAGGCGCCCATCATGTACATCGCGCCGTGCGAGAAGTTGATGATGTTGAGCAAGCCGAAGATCACCGCCAGGCCGAGCGAGAGCATTGCGTAGAAGGAGCCATTGACCAGACCGAGCAGCAACTGCCCGAGCATGGCCTGCAGGGGGATACCAAAGATCTCCACCGCTCAGCCCCTTCGCCAACCGCAACGCACCGCCAGCCCGATCGTCATGCCGTGCCCGGACTCAGGTCTTCTTCACCATGGGGCAGCGCGAAGCCGCCATCGGCTGAAAGGCCTCGTCACCGGGCACCGTTGCCTTCACATGGTAGTAGTCCCACGGGTACTTCGACTCGGCGGGCTTCTTCACCTGCATCAGATACATGTCGTGCACCATGCGATTGTCATCGCGCAGGTGACCATTGCGCAGGTAAAAGTCGTTGTAGCGGGTCTTGCGCATGGCCGCGGTAACCGCGTCGGCCTCATCGCTGCCTGCCGCTTTCACCGCGTTGAGATAGGCAAGCGTCGCCGAGTAGGTACCCGCCTGCACCATGCCCGGCATCTTCTTCATCTTCTCGAAATAGCGACGGCCGAACTTACGGGTGTCCTCGTTCAGGTCCCAGTACCAGCCATCGGTGAGTTGCATGCCCTGTGCAACGTTCAGGCCCAGCGAATGCACATCGCTGATGAAGACAAGCAGCCCGGCCAGGCTCTGACTCTTGGTGAGCCCGAACTCGTTGGCAGCCTTGATCGAATTGATGGTGTCTCCACCGGCGTTGGCCAGACCGATGACCTGGGCTTTGGACGCCTGCGCCTGCAGAAGGAAAGAGGAAAAGTCAGAGGCATTGAGCGGATGTCGTACCGAGCCCAGCACCGTGCCGCCGTTGGTCTTGATGATGCCGGTGGTGTCCTGTTCGAGTGACTGGCCAAAAGCGTAATCGGCGGTCAGGAAGTACCACGACTTGCCACCGCCCTGAACGATGGCACGGCCAGCCACCGCCGCCAGCGCATAGGTATCGTAGGCCCAGTGAATCGAGTAGGGGTTGCAGTCCTCGTTGGTGATCCGGGTCGAACCCGCACCGGTATTGATCATGAGCTTCTTCTTCTCGCCAGCCACCTTGGCAGCAGCCAGACCAACGCCTGAATTGACCACGTCAACGATGAGGTCCACGCCCTGAGTGTCGTACCACTCGCGCGCCTTGCCAGAACCCACATCGGGCTTGTTCTGGTGATCGGCAGCGATGACATCGATCTTGTAGCCAGGCTTGTTCGCGGCGATGAAATCATCGACTGCCATCTGCGCAGCAGCGACAGACCCCTGACCACTGATGTCCGAATACAGACCCGACAGGTCGGTCAGCACCCCGATGCGGATGGCGTTGCCGCTCAGCTTTGACTGGGCCTGAGCGCTCGCCGCACCGGATGCTGCAAGCCCTATCGCCACAAGCGCGGTACCGACTGCATTGCAAAGTGTCGTATTCATCGTTGTCTTCCTCTCCGGGTTGTTCATCTAGACCCCCAGGTACTCATGGAGGCGATCCATCTTCGCTGCCAGTTCGGCAGCTGCAAACTGCTCGACCACGCAACCGTGCTCCATCACGTAGAGACGATCGGCCAGCGGGGCCGCAAAGCGGAAGTTCTGTTCCACCATCACGATCGTGTATCCCAGTGCCTTGAGCCGGCGAATCATCCGGTCGAGCGCCTGCACGATGACAGGCGCCAGCCCCTCCGATATCTCGTCGAGCAGCAGCAGACGGGCGCCGGTGCGAAGGATACGCGCCACCGCCAGCATCTGCTGCTCCCCGCCCGAGAGCCGGGTTCCCTGGCTGCTGCGGCGTTCCTCGAGGTTGGGAAACATGGCGTAGATGTCAGCGAGCGACATGCCGCCGGGCTTCACCACGGGGGGCAGCAGCAGATTTTCCTCGCAGGACAGACTGGCGAAGATGCCCCGCTCTTCAGGGCAATAACCGACACCCAGCCGCGCGATGTGGTGAGGCGGTGCGTCGATCACCTCGACGCCATCGATCTTCACAGAACCGGTCCGTTTGCCCACAAGCCCCAGGATGGCGCGCAGCGTGGTCGTTCGACCGGCACCGTTGCGACCCAGCAGGCTCACCACCTCGCCCGGCCGAACCTCGAGATCGACTCCGTGCAGGATGTGCGATTCACCATACCAAGCCTGCAATCCGGAAATTGCGAGAGCCGGCACCCGTGCGTCGCGCATGTGCTCTTCAGCCATGAGCACCCGCCAGAGCGGTATCAGTGCTGCCCATGTAGGCCTCGATCACCCGCGGATCGGCCGAGACCGTGTCGTAGTCCCCTTCCGAGAGGACCTGACCGCGCTGCAGCACGGTAATGGCGTCGCACAATCCGGCCACGACCCCCATATTGTGCTCGACCATCAGCACCGTCCGGTCCTTGGCTACACGGCGAATGAGTTCGGTTACTCGCGACACATCCTCGTGGCCCATGCCTTGCGTGGGCTCATCGAGCAGCATCAGCGCCGGGTCGAGCGCAAGCGTGGTGGCAATCTCGAGCGCCCGCTTGCGCCCATAGGGCAGATTCACCGTCGTCTCGGCTGCGCAATCGAGCAGGCCTACCGCATCGAGCAGTTCGTCGGCCCGAGCATCGAGTGCGCCGAGCGATCGCTCGGAACGCCAGAAATGAAAGGAATTGCCCAGACGTCGCTGCAGGCCCACCCGCACGTTCTCCCGCACGCTCAAGTGCGGGAACACCGCCGAGATCTGAAACGACCGGATGATGCCTCGACGGGCGATTTCGGCCGGCCGTTCACCGGTGATATCGATGCCCTCGTAGAGGATCTGCCCGCTGGTGGGGATGAGAAACCTTGTCAGCAGGTTGAACATCGTGGTCTTGCCGGCCCCGTTGGGTCCGATGAGCGCATGGATATGACCCCGACGTACCTTGAGGTTGACCCCACTCACGGCGACAAAGCCCTTGAAGGCTCGCGTCAAACCACGGGTCTCGAGGATGATGTCGGCCAGTGACTCGGATCTCGCGTGCATCGGGGGCGTCTCAGCCATGGCGCCACTGCGCCGTGCGCTTGTCCAGAAAGGCATCGATGCCCTCAGCCGCATCATCGAGCGCCAGTGCGGACACCATTTCGGCGCCGGCCAGCTCATAGGCATCGTCCAGGGACAATTCAACCTGCCTGTAGAAGGCGCGCTTGCCAGCGGCGACCAGCGCCGCGGACCGACCGGCAATCTGCGCCGCAAGTCGACTCACCTCGGACTCGAGCGCATCGGGGGCAACCACTCGATTGACCAGCCCACGGGCAAGGGCTGTCGGCGCATCGATGGCCTCGCCGGTGAGCAGCATCTCGAGCACCTGCTTGCGCAGGATAGATCGCGCCACGCCAACCGCCGGGGTGGTACAGAAGATGCCCACATTCACACCGGGCAGGGCAAACCGGGCTTCACTCGATGCCACCGCCAGATCGCACATCGAAACGAGCTGGCAGCCCGCCGCGGTGGCAATGCCCTGTACTGCGGCGATCACCGGCTGAGGCAAGCGCGTGATGGCCAGCATCAAGGCGCTGCACTCATCAAACAAGGCCTGCAGCCACACCGGGTCGGCACGATGTGCTTTCAACTCGCGCAGATCATGCCCGGCGCAGAAGGCGCGTCCGGTGGCGCCGATGATGACGGCACGCACCGATGGGTCGGCCGCAATCGCCTCCAGGTGAGCGGCCAGCGCTTCGATCATTGGCCGGGAGAGCGGGTTGGCCCGCTCGCCGCGCATGAAGGTAAGCGTAGCCACACCATCCGCATCGGTACGTCGCACGAAGGGCGTATCGGCGGCGGTCACGGGGGTACTGGCGGGACTGCTCACGGGGGCACTCGGGTGCGCCGTGCCGGGTCGCGGAACAGGTGATGTCGAAGGCTGTGTCATTGGGCTCAGGGCGCGCCTCGATCAGGTATCGATGGCCGAAGCCGAGCGCGCCTGCTGACGCAACACGAACTTCTGGATCTTGCCGGTGGACGTTCTGGGCAGCGGCCCGAATATCACCCGCCGCGGCGCCTTGAAGCGTGCCAGCCGTTCGCGGCACCAGGCAAGGAGTTCGGCTTCGCCCACTGTGGCTGCGGGCTTGAGTTCGACGAAAGCACAGGGCGACTCTCCCCATTTCTCCTCGGGCTGGGCCACCACTGCCGCGAGCAGCACTGCAGGGTGGCGGGTAAGCACATCTTCGACCTCGATCGACGAGATGTTCTCGCCCCCGGAAATGATGATGTCCTTCGAGCGATCCTTGATCTTGGCGTAGCCATCGGGGTGCATGACCGCAAGATCGCCCGAGTGAAACCAGCCGCCTGCAAAGGCTTGGGCGGTGGCTGTCGGGTTCTTCAGATAGCCCTTCATGGTGATGTTGCCGCGAAACATGAGTTCACCCATCGTCTCGCCATCGGCTGGCACCGGCGTCATCGTGTCTGGATCCATCACCGACATCCCGTCCTGCAGCAGGTAACGAACCCCCTGGCGGCTGTTGCGACTGGCACGCTCGCCGACATCGAGATCGGCCCACTCGGGCTGGCGCTCACACACCGCGGCCGGGCCATAGACTTCGGTCAAGCCGTAGACATGGGTGAGATCGATGCCGATACGCTCCATGCCTTCAATCATCGAAGCCGGCGGCGCAGCCCCAGCCACCATGGCTCGCACTCGGTGCGAGATGCCCTCGCGCAGTTCATCGGACGCATTGATGAGGGTGGTATGCACGATCGGTGCGCCACAGTAATGGGTCACCTTGTGCTCGCGGATCAACTGGAAGATGAGCGCCGCATCCACCCGACGCAGGCACACATGGGTGCCAGCATTTGCAGCGATCGCCCAGGGAAAGCACCAACCGTTGCAGTGGAACATCGGCAGCGTCCACAGATAGACGCTGTGATGCGGCATCGCCCAGGTCAGCAGATTGCACACCGCATTCAGGTAGGCACCCCGGTGGTGATAGACGACGCCTTTGGGGTTGCCGGTCGTGCCCGAGGTGTAATTGAGGGCGATGGCATCCCATTCATCGGCCGGTGGCTGCCAGAGGTACTGCGAATCGCCCGCAGCAATGAAGGCTTCGTACGCATGCTGACCGATACGACTGCCCGCCCCCGCATATTCCGTGTCATCGACATCGATCACGAGGATGGGTCGCTTGATCTGCGCAAGCGCCTGAGCGATCGTGGCCGAAAATTCGCGGTCGACCAGAATGGCTTTGGCCTCACCATGTTCAAGCATGAAGGCAATCGCATCGGCATCAAGCCGGGTATTGAGCGCATTGAGTACAGCCCCCGCCATCGGCACGCCGAAGTGCGCTTCGATCATCTCGGGGGTGTTCGAGAGCATGGCAGCCACGGTGTCGCCCCTGGCAATGCCTGCCGCCACCAGCGCACTGGCCAGGCGGCGCGATCGCTCGCAGGTCTGCAGCCAGGTCTGGCGGCGATCACCGTGAATCACGGCCAGTCGGTGCGGATGCACGGCCGCCGCCCGCTCGATGAAGCCCAAGGGGCTGAGCGCAGCGAAGTTTGCCGCATTCCTCTCCAGTCCCATCTCGTCCGGATGGCTGCTCGACATAGGTCTCCTCCTCCGGGCCATACCCGGCACCTGAGCGCAGTATATCTACTCGGCGCCCGAAGGCGCGCGATCAGGTGCCGCCTCGAGCCACACGCACTGCCCTCGACTTTCGCGCGCAATGCCGGCCAGCAGCGCCTCATGGGCCGCCAGCTCGTCTTCGGTGGCAGCCAGCACCCGCAACGGGATCAGCCGTGGTTCAGATCGGGCTGCAATGCGCACGCTCGCCGGGCTATCCAGTTCAATCGCAAGACTGTCCTGCCCTCGCGTCATTGCCAGGTAGACCTCGGCCAGCAAGGTGGCATCGAGCAAGGCACCATGCAAGGTGCGCAGCCTGTTGTCGATCTGGTAGCGCTCGCACAACGCATCGAGCGAATTCTTCCGACCGGGGTGCAGTTCACGCGCCTGCAGGAGCGTGTCATGCACGCCACCCACATGCTCGGAAAATCGCCCCCGCCCCAGCCGACGCAGTTCCTCATCGAGAAACTCGACGTCAAAAGCCGCGTTGTGAATGATGATCTGGGCACCGGCGACAAAGGCGAGGAAAGCGTCAGCGACCGCCTCGAAGAGCGGCTTGTCGGCCAGAAAATCGTCCGTGATGCCGTGCACGGCCAGAGCACCGGCTTCGACCGGGCGTTGCGGATTTACATAGCAGTGGAAGTTTTGACCACTGAACCGGCGGTTATCGAGCTCGATGCAGCCGATCTCGATGATGCGATCGCCATGGCGAGCACTCAGGCCCGTCGTTTCAGTATCCAGGATGACCTGTCGCACGGCCTGCGCTCAGCGGCTGGCGGCGCGCGCGCCGGTCATGATCTCTGCCACGCCCTGGTTGGCAAGCCGATCGGCACGCTCGTTGCCGGGATGACCGGCATGGCCCTTGACCCAGTGCCAGCTCACCACGTGCGCAGCAGCCAGTTCATCGAGCGCACGCCACAGATCGACGTTCTTGACCGGCTTGCGATCGGCCGTCAACCAGCCCTGGCGCTTCCATTTGTGAATCCAGGCGCTCATGCCCTGCTGCACATAAGACGAATCAGTGTGAATCTGGACCGTGGCAGCTCGCTTGAGCGAGCGCAGCGACTCGATGACCGCCATGAGTTCCATCCGGTTATTGGTGGTCTGCGCCTCGCCGCCGTGGAGTTCACGCTCCTTGCCCTCGTGCATCAGCAAGGCACCCCAGCCTCCCGGCCCCGGATTGCCCTTGCAGGCGCCATCGGTATAGATGCGTATCGGTTCTTCGCTCATGAATCCTCGGATCGATTGTCGGAAAGCGGCACCAGGCGCAACTGCCCTCGCAACCCCTCCCGACTCGCCATGGTAGCAACGGCAGACACTGCGCGGCGCTCGCGTCGGCGCACCCGCCCTACCGGGCGCATGCCGAGCACGCGCTTGACCGCCCGCACGACATAGACGCCACCAGCAATCGGCCACCATCGATCGCCGGCCGATTCCATGAATCGCGCATGGTCGAGCCAGGCTTCGCGACGGAAGGGTGGGGCATAACAGCCGAACTGGCCCCCGTTCAACTCGAACCCCAGCAGCTTCAACCAGTCACGCAGACGCATCAGCCCGACAAATTCCCCCCGCCACGGATACTCGAGCGAGCGGCGCCTGGCCAGCCGCGCAAGCCCCCAGAGCGACAGCGGATTGAAGCCACAGATCACGATCTGACCTTCAGGCATCAACACCCGCTCGGCCTCGCGCAGGATCTGGTGCGGATTGTCGCCAAACTCGAGCACATGCGGCAGCACCAGCAGATCAAGGCTGTTGGTAGCGATCGGCAATCGAGCGGCGTCAGCCACCAGACCCACGCCACGATCATCACCCGCCACCAATCGCAGCGGCATCCGGTTGCTCGACAGGAACTCGATCTCGGGAAGCCCGACCTGAAGCGCATTGAACCCGAAGACATCCTCGACCGCCCGTCCTACCTGGGCACGCTCCCACTCAAGCACATAGCGGCCGGGATCGGTCTTGAACCAATCACCGAGGGAAGGACGCAGCAAGGGCTCGAGAATCAGTCTGGACATCGCGTGGGCAGGGCTGGACAAGAGACGAGGGCAGCAAGTTGCGAGTCTACCTTGGGCCTCGTCGCAGCGCACCACAGTTGACCGGGCAGCGCACAGCACCCTATACTCGCCCGCGATCCTTGATCAAATAGTCTCAAAAAACAGGCACTTGTAAATGCGATCAGGGTTGACAGCACCGCTTCTCGCGCTGACGCTCGCGCTCCCGGCGTTCTTCGCACCGGCACTCGCAGCGCCTGAATCCGGCCGACTCGAGCGCCCGGCAAGCGCCGAACACGGCAAGGCGGGGGGCAACTCGGCACCGGGCGCGGCAAGCCTCCCCGGTGGCACGAGCGGGCGCGAAGCCGATCAGGCAGAACCAGCCGGTGACCTCTGGGATCGGATGCGGGCTGGCTTTGCCATGCCCGACCTGGTGTCGCCCCAGGTCGCCGACCGGCAGGCCTGGTACGCTGCGCGGCCGCAGCAGATCAAGCTGATGGTGGAGCGTAGCAGGCGCTACCTTTACCACATCGTCGAAGAACTCGAGCGCCGCGGCATGCCGACCGAACTGGCCCTGCTGCCGATGGTGGAGAGTGCCTTCAATCCGATGGCCTACTCGAGCGCAAAGGCCTCCGGACTCTGGCAGTTCATCCCCTCGACCGGCCGGCAGTTCCGACTCGACCAGAACTGGTGGCTCGACGAGCGGCGCGATATCGTCGCCTCGACCTCGGCGGCACTGGAGTATCTGCGCACCATCCACGACATGCATGGAGACTGGCATCTGGCGCTCGCCTCGTACAACTGGGGCGAGAACGCGGTGGCGCGTGCTGTCGAACGCAATCGCAGGCAGGGGTTGCCGACCGATTTCAATAGTCTCCAAATGCCTGCCGAGACGCGCTGGTATGTACCCAAGCTGCAGGCGCTGAAAAACATCATCCTCGACCCGGCTGCCGCTGGACTCCAGCTCGACCCCATCCCCGATGCGCCCTACTTTGCCACCGTACAACTGAATCGGGACATCGATCTGGGTCTGGCCGCGCAACTGGCGGAAATGCCGCTCGCGGACCTCATCGCGCTCAACCCGGCTCACAACAGGCCGATGGTCGCCACCGCGTCGGATACACCCCTCGTGATCCCGGCCGAGAAGCTCGAACTGTTTCTGGACAATGTAGCGAACTACGAAAAACCACTCACCGCCTGGCAGAAGTATTCGGCGCGGCGCGGCGAAAAACTGACCGATCTGGCGGCGCGTTTCAACACGACGGTGCAGACGCTGCGTGCCGCCAATGGCATTGCCGGCAGCGGGCAACTGCGCGCCGATGTCGAGATGCTGGTACCGGCCAATGCCCAGGCACAGATTCCCGAGGGGCTCTTCAAGGCAGCTGCCACCATATCGGCCGAGCCGGAAGTGGTCAAGGTCAGCGCTGTTGCGCAAAAGGGTGACACCTGGGCCAGCCTTGCAGCACGTCTGGGGGTACGCAGTGCGGACCTGCGACGCTGGAATGCTGGCCTCGCGCTATTGCCAGGCCGTACCTACATTGCCTGGCATGGTGGCAGTGCGGGTCAGACCGACCCACAGAAATACGCAAGCAATGGGCCCCCTTCTGCGGCATCGCCCGGTCTGGTGCAAACGGCACTGTCCGCAGGTCCTGCTGCCTTCGCCCATTCGGGACAGCGCCCCACGCAGACTCGAGAAATTCAGCGCACTGGAGCGGCCAGAACCGTCCAGGCCACCGTTACTCGGCCCGCGCCGCCACAGCCGGCACCCGTGGCCAAGGCAGCCACTCCATCCCGCCCTGAGACTGCCAGCAAGTCAGCAGTACCCGCGCCTTCGCCGAATACCTCGTCGACCCGAAAGGGCAACAACCAGGCTGCCGGACGAGCGTCACAAGGCTGAGAGGCCCGAGAGCAGCACACAGGCGGCGAAATGGTCCTCAGCGACCGGAACAAGCGCAGGCTGCCACTGACGGCAGCGGGGCTCAGCCTGAGGACAGCGGGGATGAAAGCTGCAGCCTGATGGCGGATTCACCGGTGACGGAATCTCGCCCTGCAGCACGATGCGATCGGGCCGCTCACCCAGCCCTGGCACGGCAGAGAGCAGCGCACGGGTGTACGGGTGCCGTGGCGTACGCAACACCGCTTCGACCGGGCCTTCTTCGACGATACGGCCCAGGTACATCACGGCAATCCGATCGGCAATGAACTCGACCGCTGCCAGATTGTGGGTGATGAAAAGATAGGAAACCCCGAGGTCGCGCTGCAATTCGCGCATCAGGTTGAGGACCTGCGCCTGAACCGAAACATCGAGAGCACTGGTGGGCTCATCGCAGATGATGAGGTCGGGCTCGACCGCCAGTGCACGGGCGATGGCCAGCCGCTGACGCTGGCCTCCCGAAAACTCATGCGGATAGAGACTCATGGCCGAGGCAGGCAAGCCCACCTGCTCGAGCAGGCGGCGCACCCGAGCGTCGCGCTCGGCCTCGTCGGCGCCAATGGACTGAGCCCGCATCCCCTCCTTGACGATCTCGCTCACCTGCATGCGCGGGTCGAGCGAACCAAACGGATCCTGAAAGACGACCTGGACCCGGCGCCGATAGCGGTGCAGTGCCTTGCGCTCGAGCCGTGAGGGTTCCTCGCCATCGAAGCTCACCTTGCCGCCGGTAGCGGCCACCAGGCCCAGAATGGCTTTGCCTACGGTGGTCTTGCCACACCCCGACTCGCCGACGAGCGCGAGCGTCTGCCCGCGGCCCAGTTGAAGACTGACCCCATCGACCGCACGCACATGGGCAACCGTTCGACGCAGCAGACCCCGGCGAATCGGAAAGTGCACCCGGAGTCGATCGAGGGTCAGCAGGGCGTCGATGGCTTTACCCGCAGGACCCACCTCGACCGCCGCGCTGACCTCGACCGCCGCGCCTGCCGGGCCCGGCTGTGAGACGGCCAGCGCTGCAACTTGGGCGAGGGCACCGGCACCACTCTCTGGCTGCCCGCCATCCTCACCGATCACGGCGCGAAAGCATCTGACCGCCTGTCGGTCCACCGCACCCACCAGCATGGGAACCGCGTCACGACAACTGCTGAGCACCTCGTCGCATCGCTCGGCGAAACGACACCCGGCCCAGACCGTCCCTGGCGGGGGCACCTGCCCGCGGATCACCGCAAGTCCGCCAGCACGCCGGGCAAACGCAGGCAAGGCTGCCAGGAGCTTGCGCGAATACGGGTGACGTGGGCCAGCGAGGAAGGTGTCGCGCGGTGCAACCTCGACCAGTTGACCGGCATACATCACACCGATACGACTGGCCATGCTGGCCACCACGCCCAGATCGTGGGTGATGAGCACAATGGCCGTGCCGCGTCGGCGCTGCAGATCGCGCAGCAGATCGAGCACCTGCGCCTGGATCGTGACATCGAGCGCAGTGGTGGGCTCATCGGCAATCAGCACGTCGGGTTCAAGCGCAAGTGCCATTGCGATCATCGCGCGCTGGCGCATGCCGCCAGAGAGTTGAAACGGATATTCATCGACGCGCCGCGCCGGTTCGGCGATGCCGACCGAATGCAGCAACTCGGTCACCTGCGCGCGCACGTCCGCGCTTGCACTGGCGCGGCCATGACGAAGCA
>CAIKRR010000032.1 GCA_903829815.1 uncultured Pseudomonadota bacterium
CGGCCCTGCTTCGTGGCCGGCGCAATCGGCCCGACCAACAAGACCGCCTCGATCTCGCCCGATGTGAACGATCCGGGCTTTCGCAACATCGACTTCGATGCCCTGGTCAGTGCGTATGAGGAAGCGGTGCATGCGCTGATCGTTGGGGGTGTCGATCTGTTGCTGCTCGAGACCGTTTTCGACACGCTGAACGCCAAGGCGGCTGTGTTCGCCATCGAGCAGGTCTTCGAGTCGCTCGGCCAGCGGCTCCCACTCATCATTTCGGGCACCATCACCGACCAGTCGGGACGCACTCTCACCGGACAGACACCCGCCGCTTTCTGGTATTCGCTGCGGCATGCCAGGCCGCTGGCAGTGGGCTTCAACTGCGCGTTCGGTGCCCAGTTGATGCGCCCCTTCATCGAAGAGCTCTCAGGCATCGCCGAGACCTTCGTCAGTGCTTACCCCAATGCCGGCCTGCCCAATCCGCTGGCCGAAACCGGTTATGACGAGACACCGGTGCAGACCGCCGAGTACCTGCGCGATTTCGTCGACAGCGGTTTCGTCAACATCGTCGGTGGCTGCTGCGGTACCACGCCCGAACACATCAGGGCCATCGCGCAGGCTGTTGCCGGTCAGCCGCCACGCACGGTGCCCAAGCCCGCACCACGGCTACGTCTGTCGGGGCTCGAGGCCTTCGAGGTCGGGCCCGAATCGCTCTTCGTCAACATCGGTGAACGCACCAACGTCACCGGTTCGAAGGCGTTTGCCCGCCTCATCCTCGCCGGTGACTACGCATCGGCACTCGCGGTCGCACGCCAGCAGGTCGAGAACGGCGCGCAGGTGATCGACGTGAACATGGACGAGGCAATGCTCGACTCGGAGCGAGCCATGGTCACGTTCCTCAACCTGCTGGCGGCCGAACCCGACATCTCGCGTGTGCCCGTGATGATCGACAGTTCGCGCTGGAGCGTGATTGAGGCAGGTCTGAAATGCGTGCAGGGAAAGTCGATCGTCAACTCGATATCCCTCAAGGAGGGCGAAGCGAGCTTTCTTGCTCAAGGAAAACTGGCGCGCCGCTATGGGGCTGCCGTCGTGGTGATGGGCTTTGACGAAGCCGGTCAGGCCGACACCTTCGAGCGCCGGATCTCGATCGCCGAGCGCAGCTACCGTCTGCTCATCGAACAGGTGGGCCTTGCGCCCGAAGACATCATCTTCGACCCCAACATCTTCGCCGTGGCGACCGGACTCAGCGAACACGACAACTACGCGATCGACTTCATTCGGGCCACCCAGTGGATCCGCGCCCATCTGCCCCATGCGCAGATCTCCGGTGGCGTCTCGAACCTGTCGTTCTCGTTTCGCGGCAACGATCGAGTGCGCGAGGCGATGCACTCGGCCTTTCTCTTCCATGCGGTACGCGCGGGCATGAGCATGGGCATCGTCAACGCCGGGCAGTTGGTGGTGTACGAGAACCTGCCACCGGAACTGCTCGAGCCGATTGAAGACGTCATCTTCAATCGGCGCGCCGATGCTACCGAGCGTCTGGTCAAGTTTGCCGAGACCGTGCGCCGCGAGGGTCGTGAAGCGGTCGAGTCCGACGCCGCCTGGCGCAGCCTGGGCGTGCGAGATCGCCTGTCACATGCACTGGTGCACGGCATCGCGACCCATGTGGTCGCAGACACCGAAGAGGCTCGCCTCACCGTGGCACGACCGATCGAGGTCATCGAAGGCCCGCTCATGGATGGCATGAGCGTCGTCGGCGACCTCTTCGGGGCCGGCAAGATGTTTCTGCCACAGGTGGTGAAATCGGCCCGCGTGATGAAACAGGCCGTGGCGCACCTTGTGCCCTTCATCGAGGCCGAGAAGGCACGCGCGGGTGACACCCGCGCCAAGGGCCGCATCGTCATCGCCACCGTCAAGGGCGACGTGCACGATATCGGCAAGAACATCGTGGCCGTGGTGCTCCAGTGCAACAACTACGAGGTCATCAACCTCGGGGTCATGGTGCCGGCACAACGCATCATCCAGGTGGCAATCGAGGAACATGCCGACATCATCGGCCTGTCGGGCCTCATCACGCCGTCGCTCGAGGAAATGGCGCATGGGGCGCGCGAGATGCAGCGGGCGGGTCTGACGATTCCACTACTGATCGGCGGCGCCACCACCTCGCGGGTGCATACCGCCGTGAAGATTGCCCCGCACTATCCGGCAGGGGTCACCGTCTACGTACCCGATGCTTCGCGTGCCGTTGGGGTGTGTTCGGCGCTTCTGTCTGACGAACAGCGTGAGGCCTGGATCAGCGATCTGCGGGCCGACTATGAGCGCATCCGCACCCAGCACGCGAACCGTGTTGCTGCACCGCTCATGCCAATCGATGGCGCACGGGCAAACCGAACCGCAATCGACTGGCACGCCTGGCAGCCCCAGCCGCCGGCGCGCCCGGGACGACATGTCTGGACCGACTACCCGCTCGGTGACCTGGCCCCGGCCATCGACTGGAGCCCGTTCTTCCAGACCTGGGATCTGGCCGGCAGTTTCCCGCGCATTCTCGACGATGCGGTGGTCGGCACCCAAGCGCGTTCGGTCTACGCTGATGCCCGTCAAATGCTGCAATCGATCATCGCCGGCAAGTGGCTGCAGGCCCGTGG
This sequence comes from uncultured Pseudomonadota bacterium, assembly GCA_903829815.1. Classification (GTDB taxonomy): domain Bacteria; phylum Pseudomonadota; class Gammaproteobacteria; order Burkholderiales; family SG8-39; genus CAIXPL01. The sequence continues at coordinate 2,631 of CAIKRR010000032.1, forward strand.
CGTGATCCGGCTCGTGCCCGCCAATGCCGTGGGTGACGATATCGAAATCTATACCGATGAAACACGCACGACAGTAGCGGGCACCTGGTACAACCTGCGTCAGCAATCGCCCAAGGCGGCTGATCGCAGCAATCTGTGCCTGGCTGATTTCGTCGCACCAAAGTCCTCGGGCATCGCCGATTACATCGGCCTGTTTGCCGTCACGGCCGGCATCGCGACCGAAGCGCGCGAGCGCATCTTCGAAGCCGCCCATGATGACTACAGCGCCATCATGTTCAAGGCGCTCGCCGACCGTCTGGCTGAAGCCTTTGCCGAGCATCTGCACCAGCGGGTACGTCGCGAACTCTGGGGCTATGCACCCGATGAATCGCTTGAAATCGCCGACCTGATCGCCGAGCGCTACCAGGGCATTCGTCCTGCGCCCGGCTACCCTGCCTGCCCCGATCACTGCGCCAAGGACATGCTGTTCGAGCTGCTCGATGCGCGCAGCATCGGGATGGAACTCACCGAGAGCTTCGCCATGACACCAGCGGCGAGCGTTGCCGGCTTCTATCTGGCGCACCCGCAGAGTCAGTACTTTGCGGTCGGCCGCATCGATCGCGATCAGGTCAATGACTATGCCCGCCGCCAGGGCGCCGACCCGGTCCAGACCGAGCGCTGGCTTGCACCTGTGCTGGGCTACGATCCGGCCTGAGTCAGGGCCTGGACAGGGCACGAGCAGCTCGAACCATCGCGCAAACGCCACCGGTACGACGGCATCAACCCCGCGGTTTGACCGATAATCGGGAACCCGGCGCCGCCGGCCCTTCTCATTACCTTACCGAGGACGCAATGAACATCATCCGTCATGAACCGGGCGCCATCCTGTCGTCAGCCGTCGAATACGGCAACCTGGTCTTCGTCGCCGGCACGGTCGCCGATGACACTACCCAGGACGCAGAAGGTCAGGCACGTCAGATTCTGGCCCAGATCGATGCCCTGCTCGCCAAGGCGGGCACCAACAAGTCGCGCATCCTCATGGCCAACATCTGGGTCACCGACATCCGCAATCGTGACGGTGTCAACAAGGCCTGGCTCGCCTGGGTGGACCCGGCCAATACGCCGGCCCGCGCAACCGTCGAAGCCAAGCTCGCCGGCCCGGACATGCTGGTCGAGATCTCCTGCATCGCCGGCAAGTGAAGAGCGGCCAGCGGACCGCGGGCATGCACCCGCGGCCGCGGTGGCCGGCGCTGACAGCAAGCCTGGTCCTTGCCGGGCTTGCGCTGGCCGCCTGCAGTCCTGCACTCGACTGGCGTACCTTCAGCTGGCCGCAGGGCGGGTTCAGTGTGCTCCTGCCGGGCAAGCCGGTCGAAGACACGCGCGAAGTCGATGTGGGCGCGCTGAAACTGACGCTGCACCTGTTTTCGGTGCGAGTCGAAGAAGGCATCTGGGCGGCTGGGTATGCCGATCTGCCGCCCGGCCTTGCTCTGGCCGGCCGCGAGCAACTGCTCGTCGACGCGGAAAACGCCTACCGTCGCAATGTCGGGGCGGCCATGCCTGCAGCGGATGCCGCGGCCCATGCAGCGTCGAACACGGTCTCGAGTACCGCCAGCGACGCTACCGGTCTGCTGTGTCGCAACGTCGAGGCGCGCGGACAAGCGGCCCGGCATGATCTCGTATTGAGTGCCCGCCTGTGTGCGAGCACTGCCCGTTACTACCCGCTGATCTCGATTGGCCCGGCGGTCGCCTCGTCGGGAACCGCAACGAGCGACATCGCAAGCTTTCTTGCCTCATTGCGGGTGGAGTAGCGAGATCAGGATCGCCTGGCAGTTCCGCAACGGCGCGGGGGAGAGCGTGGGCAGAAGGTCAGACTGAAAAAGACGGGATCCCCGCGAGGGGGATCCCGTCAGTACGGCGATGCAGCGGAAAGAAGCACGTCAAGGGCACAACGAAGAGGTGACTCTCAGGGCGACGCGGCACGACGGCCGGGTCGGGCACCGGATTTCGAGGCAGCCGAGTTCGCAACGCGCGACGTCGCACCCGCCGATGGCCTGCGCACGGCAGACCGTCGCGTTGGCACGCGCCGCAACGGTTGCCGCCGCCACAGTCGCGACAGGCGACCCGAAAAGCGCACGCCCCACAGGCGCAGGCCCGACAGATGCCTGCCAGCACGACGGGCGTGACGGCGCAACTGCGCGATGCACCAGGGCAGGCCCGACACCACCAGCGCACGCACGCCCTCCTGCAGGCGCACCAGACACCAGGCAAGCAGCACCACCCAGAGAATGGACTCGATGATCCTCATGATGGCTCGCGCCCAGCGTCGACTGATGCAACGGTCGTCCGACGCTTGCGTGTACGGCGCCTGCTGCCAGGCACGGCCGGGGCTTGCGCAACGCCGGTGGCAGGCTCGGACACACACGGCGCGGCATCAACGTCGCCTGGCTTCCTGATCGGGCCAGGCCGATCGCCCGGCTCGACATGAGCGAGGGGGCTGCGCGCCTTGCGCAGCCGACGAAGGCGACGCAAGTGGCGCTGCAGGACCAGCAGCAGTTTGGGAGAGTGGTGAAAGAAGAAATCAAACAATTTGATCAGCGATGCAACGATGATGAGTTCAGGTTCGTAATCATGAAATTCCATGCGAGGCTCCGATGCGAAGTGACAGCGATCGGCGCGAACGCAAACCATGCGCCCGATGCGGGCGATGGCAACGCCCGTACCGGGTGGATGGAGAAGATGACCTTGAGACGATGACTCGGGCGGCACGGTATTCAGTGCGTGCGAGCGGAGGACACGGACAACACTGACCAGACGGCAATCAGCGGGGGGTGGAAGCGGCGAGACCAAACCGTGCGACACGATGGATGAAACGCGTCGAACGATCGGGGGCGACAGGAGAACAGAACGACGGAAAGGACACAACGAGGGAATAAGGGAACGACGGAAAGAACGGATACGAATGGCCAGTTCGCAGGTTCGGTCGCAAGGACACAGGCTCAAAAGCGGTCGGAGCGCATCAGCCGCTCCAGAAAGGCAGAGCGTGGGCGGGCAACCGCTTCAGGTCAAGATCAGGCGCCAGCAGGCGCCCGATCACATCACTCAGCGCGCGATGGACGCCGGTGACTGTTCGGCAAGCAGCAATTCACGCAAGCGGAAACGCTGCACCTTGCCGGTCGGCGTACGCGGCAACTCGTCAATCTGGCGTATCCAGCGCGGCAGACTGTGACGCGGCAAGCGCGCACGCAGCGCGGTCTCCAGAAGCGCAAGGACATCATCCCGAGCGGCTTGAGCGTCAGCGGAACCGTCGAGGTTCACGCGATCGGCAGCGGGCACGATGAAGAGCCCGAGTCGATCGAATCCATCCTGATCCGGCGCGACCACGCAAGCAGCCTCGCTGGCCAGGCCCGCAGCCAGTGCCGCCTCCTCGACCTCGCCAGGCTTCACCCACTGACCGGCCACCTTGAGCAATTCATCGGCGCGGCCCTGATGCCAGAAGTGCCCTTCGGCGTCGCAGGTGAACAGATCGTTGGTACAGAACCAGGCGCCCTCGAACGAGCGCGCGTTGAATTCATCGCGGTGATAACGCAGGGCTATTGTCGGGTGACGCAACCAGAGCACCCCCGGTTCGCCCGGCGGCACGCCAGCACCGGCGTGATCGCGCAGATCAACCACCACACCGGGCAGAAGTTCACCGCAACTACCCAGCCGCTCCCGCCCAGGGTAATGGGCGATGGCGTTGCAGTAGGTCTCCGACATCCCGTAGCACGCAGACAGCGGGCGGCCGCTGGCTGCTTCCCACTCGGTGGCGACGGCATCGGGCACCCGCTCGCCCCCGGTATAGAAGAAGTCGACATCCCGGAAGGGCGCAAGTCGCGACGGGTCGAGCGCAAGCAGACGTCGGAAGAAACTCGGTACGCTCATGACGATGCGCGGTGCATGGCGTGCCGTCTGCTCGGCGACCCGCTCAGGCTCGGCCCAGGCCGCGTTGAGTACTGTAACGGCACCCATGGCCAGAGGACCGAGCAGGGCATTGTCGAGCGCAAAGGCAAAAAAGAGCTTGGAGGTGGAGAGCACGGTGTCGCCAGCGCCGATGCCGACCACCTCGCGCAGAAGCTTGCCTGAGGCAGCACAACTGGCATGCGAATGCACGATGCCTTTGGGCGGACCCGTGGTCCCCGACGAATACAGCCAGAACGCGGGTGAATCGGACAGACAGGGCACGCTGGCCTCGCGCTCAGGCGCACTGGTACAGGCCTGTGCGAACTCGCTGCACAGAAGGCGGCGTGCGCCCGCTGCCGCGGGCGCCGCGCCAACCAGATCGACCAGCGTGTCCTCGACCAGCCACAGCGTGGCCGCACTGTCGGTAGCAATGAAGGCGTAGTGGGCAGAGGACAGGCGCGTATTGATCGCCATCGGCACCGCACCAAGCTTCATGGCCCCCAGAAAGGCAGCGCACCAATGCTCCCCATCGTTCATCACGATCGCGACACGATCACCCTTGCCGACCCCGGCCGCATCGATCACGCCCGCTGCCTGCGCGATCAGTCGTCGCAGGGCGGCGTGGGTGAACACAGCCGGCTCGGTGCCCGCACCGGCATCGGCCCCGTAGGTGATGAGGGCCGACTCATCGAGTCGGCTCAGCCCAAGGCGCAGAATCTCGTCACAGGCGTTCAACGTTGCGCTCCGGGCACCGAGGCTGGGGTCTTGAAAAGGCACTCAGTGCAGCATTTCTGCGGGCAACTCGGGCAAGGTGAGGCCGAGGTCAGCTGCTGCGGCGCTCGCGCGCGCGACATAGTCGGCCCGCATGTCCTCGTTGGTGCGCAGCTTGATCCCGAACTCGCGGAAGATCGCGTTGTTCTTCGAGCGCGACGCACCGAAGAAGGCCGGCACCACCGGGAACACCCGGTTCACTGCGGCCTGGAAACGTGCCTTGCTCTCAGGGTCCTTCAACAGCTCGCGGCCAAACTGCATGCCGAAATCGTGGTGAAACTTCTCCTCCGGCATGGTGCTGCGGGCCAGGTTGCGCAAGGGCAGGAAGCTGCAGTGGAGCAGATCTTCGACCTGAAGGATCTCTGCCAGATCGCCAAATGCCTTGATCGCGACGAACTCTTCCCAGGTGGTCAACGGAAAGTCGAACATCGACAAGGGCTTCTTGGCGGTCTTCTCCGGCAGCATGCGGTCCTCGTCAATGCCGATCTGACGACCCAGATCAAAGAACTTGCAGTGGTGGCCATACTCTTCCATGGCAACCCGGCAGGTCAGCCACTTGGCATAAGGATGCGGCGCGAGCGCGACGGCAGGCTCATCGAACACGCGCGCGCCCTGCAGTTCGTTGATCGCGTGGCTCACCACCAGCTTCTCGATCGAGTTGCGGTACTCGGGGCTTTGCTGTGCAAAGTCCTGCGTCGTCTTCACTTGCGGATAGGCGTCAGCCATGGTGTTTCTCCTGTCTGTAAACGGGTAAGGAAATGCGGTTATGCAGATGCAGTTGTGCGGCGATGTGTATCGAGAGCTGGCAGCGTCGGGGATTCAACCTGCCGTGCCACCGCCTTGAATCAGGTCTCGATAGCGCGCGCAGTACGCTGCCGCCACCGCCATCTCTTCGCCATCGTCAAAGGCGGGTATGCCGGCCGCTTCCAGCGTGTCGAACCAGTCGTCGCGCGCCTGGAGCGTGCCCATCATCGAGTGCATCATGGGCACCTTCGCTGCCTGGGCCAATCGTGCCAGCGTCGCGACGACCGGGTCAGCATCGACCATGAAAGGCACCACATGCAGGCCGAGCACGACATCGAAGGTATCGCGAGCCGTGTCCAGCGCACGCTGGAAGACCATCCCAAAGCGGTCTTCGCGTGCGTCGGCCAGCAGGTCGAGTGGATTGGCCACGGCCGCCTCGGGTGGCAGGGCCGCGCGCAACTCGGCGACAAGCGTTGCCGGCAGCTCGGCCATCACCAGACCCTCGCGTGCGGCTGCGTCGGTGGTGAGCACGCCCGGGCCGCCTGAATTCGACAGCATGAGCACGCGCCGTCCCAGACCACGCGGGAAGGCACCCAGACCCTTGGCAGCAACCAGCAGCCGGCGCAGATTGTCGACTTTTAGCACACCGGCCTCGGCCAGCATGGCGTCAAGTTCGTCATCAGGCATCGCGGCGGAGCCCGTGTGGCGGGCAACCGCGCCCGTGCCGGGCGCAGTACGCCCGCCAACGAGCGCAATGATCGGCTTGTCGCGCGAGATCGCACGCGCGCTCTGGAGAAAGCGCTTCGGGTCCCCGAATGACTCGACGTAGAGGGCGATGACCCGACACAAGGGGTCGGCACCGTAGTGCTCCATGTATTCGGTGACACCGAGCTGCACCGCGTTGCCCACCGAGATGATCGAACCGAACGGCAGATTCATCTCGTGACTCTTGGCGATGACCTGCTCGGCGATGGCACCCGACTGCGAAATGAAGGCGACCGGACCACCCCGCGGCATCGCGCGCAGGAAGGCGGCTGCAAACGGCCGCGCCGGATCAAGCTGGTCGATGACCCCGGCACAATTGGGCCCGGCAACGGTGAGACCGTGTTCGGCAATCAGGGCGCGAAGTTCGCGGTCGCGGGCCATGCCCACTTCACCGGCCTCGGCAAAACCGCCTGGCAGGATCAGCAGGTTACGATGCCCGGTGGCAGCAGCCTCGCGAACCGCCTCGATGATGGCGTCGGGACGAATCACGATCACCGCCAGATCGGCAGGCGGGGATACCTCGGCAAGGCTGGCAGCCACCGGCAGGTCGAAGAGGGTGCCGCCGCGCGGGTTGACCGGGATGACTCGCCCCCCGTAACCGGCGAGCGCCAGATTGCGCAGCACCGCCCCGCCTGAGCTCGTCAGCCGCTCGGCAGCACCGACCACGGCCACACTGGCCGGACGAAGAAGCGCACTCAAGTCGGTCTTCATGGATAGCCTGATCCTCAGAATATGGCGAGACGCCCGTCATACACGCCGAGCAGCCAGCGGCCCCCGGCGTAGAGCGAGTACTTGCGGATGAACGGATGATCGCCATCGCACCCTGCAACCAGGGCGAGCTCATGATGATAGGCGGCGTATGACGCAGCACCGGCAGCCACGCGGATCATGCCCGGGTCGTCGTTGCCACCGCGCCCTGCGGCAACGGCTGCCGCCCCATGCAGCAGGTCATTGAGACGCACCCAGTCCGGGTCGGCCGGGTCGAGATGGGCAACCGCCTCGAGACGGCGGCGTTCGGCCTCCTCGCGCTCCCACCATTCACCGGCAGCACTGCGCAAGAGGCGTGCCGCGTCAGCCCAGCCCGAGGCGAGCAGGGGTTGGGCGCCCGCCTCGAGACCCAGGCCGCGCAGATATCCGGCGATGTCGGCAAGTTCGGCCTTGCCCAGCGGCTCACCCAGCGTGGAGAACCACGCTTGGGCCAGGGCATCGCGCATCGGCTGGCCCATGATCAGAGCACCGGGTCGCCCGAGAACACTTCGAGATCAGTCACCAGGTCGGTGAAGTGCGGCTCGAAGGTCTTCATTGCAACGGCCATGCCCGGAAGGTCGAGCCCACCCGAAGGCACCAGCTGCTTCATCACCGGCCGCGCCTGCGAGAAGAGGAATATCTCCCGCCCGCGGGCACCGATCAATTGACCACTGATGTGCCTTGCTGCGGATGAGGCCAGATAGCTCACCAGCCGCGCCACATACACCGGCGACACCTCGAGCGCCTTGGCCTTGTAGGCCGCCTGGGCTTCATTGGCGGGCTGAATGCTCTCTGTGACACGGGTCGAGCCGAAGGGAATGACCGCGTTGCAGGTGATTCCGGAGCGTGCCAGGTCGTGAGCACTGACTCGGGTCAGGGAAATCAGACCGCCCTTGGCCGCCGCATAGGCGGCCTGGCCAAAATTACCGTAGATGGCGGCCGTCGATACCAGGTTGAGGATGGCACCCGGCGCGCGACCGGCCTTGGCCTGATCGCGCATGGCCGGTGTGGCCGCTGCGATGAGCCGGAAGGCGCCGTTGAGATTGGTGCGAATGACTGCATCCCAGGCGTCAAGATTGGCCTTGAACACGAAACCGTCGCGAATGATGGCGGCATTGTTGACGACGATGTCGACGTTGCCGAACTGTTCGATGGCCAATCGCACTGCATCGGCTGCGACCGTCCCCTCGGCAATATCACCGGCAAGCCCGACCGTCCCGGCAAGGCCGGCAGCCGCCTCCAGGGCGATGTGCGGCGATTCCGGATCCCCGCCAATGGTGACCCCGCTGTCGACGATCACCACATTGGCGCCGTGGGCCACCAGATCGGTGGCGATGGCCAGACCGATGCCACGCGCGCCGCCTGAAACGATGGCGGTACGGCCTGCCAGTGCCTGATCAACTGTTTCGCTCATGCTGCTGCCTCCGGCCCCGGCAGGCTGTCGAGCCGCGGGACGATCTGTCTGGAATGGGAATGCGGTCTGTCAGCGGCCGCCGATTTCATGCACTGCCCGGCTGATCGTAGAAGGCATCGGCGTGAATGTCACGCAAACCCAGCCCACGCGAACGCAACAGGGTCGTAGCCGCCTCGACCATGGGCGGCGGACCCGCGAGATAGGCCTTCAGGCCAGTGACCGTGGCGAGGTCGGTGGCGACCGCTTCGTGCAGGAAACCGCCACGGCGCGTGCCATCGGCCGGGTCGGACAGCACGATGTCGTAGCTGAACTGGGGATGCGACGCCGCCAGCTGATCGAGCAGGGTCGCGTTGTAGACGTCACGCTCGGCACGCACCCCGAAATACAGGCGCACCGGCGCCCGATGACCACGGTCGAGCAGCAGCCGCAGGATGCTCTGGATCGGAGCAAGCCCGGATCCACCGGCCATCAGAAGCACCGGCCCCTCATGGTAGTCGCGCAGGTAGGATGTACCCATCGGCCCCCTGAGCGTGACCTGATCGCCCACCGCAAGCTGTTCGGCCACATGGGTACTGGCACGACCGCCCGGCACCTTGCGCACATGGAACTCGAGCAGGCCTTCGCCCGGAATGCTCGCCATCGAATACTGCCGCTCGAGTCCGGGGATGAACTCCAGTGAGACATACTGCCCAGCCGAGAAGAAAAATTCGCCGCGCCCGTCATGCCGCAGATGGACGGACCGGATGTCGTGCGTCAGCCACTCGAGCCGCTCGACCCGACAGGGCAGCACGCGCGACGGATGCATCACGATTTCGCCTTCGGGCAGGCGTTTTACCGTGGTGTCGCCCCAGACCTGGGTGCGGCAGGCAAGGATGAGGCCGGTCGCATGCTCCTCGTCGGTCAACGCAAACTCGGAATGCTCCAGCTCGTTGACATCACCATCGACGAGTTCGCACTTGCAGGCTCCGCAGTTGCCGGCAAGACAGCTGTGGGAGAAGTACACGCCAGCGCGCCTGGCCGCATCAAGAACGGTTTCGCCGTCAAGGGCGTCGAGCGTTTCGCCGGAATCGGCAAGTGTGAGAAGCGGCACGATGGAGTTCGACAAGGTTGGTTGGACGAAGCGTGCGACGCGAGTGCCGTGGCAGAGCAGGCTCAAGGCAGCACTAGCGGGTCGCAAAGTGGTAAATTAGCGGCACAATGAGTGGATGTCAAATAGTTTGGATACCAAACAAAAAAGCCCATCTGCAACGCCTGTACCGGCGGCGCGACCCAGCAAGGCAACCGCCGATCGCGGTATCGCGCGCGGCATGTTGCCGCAACTGCTTGGCTACGAGCTGCGCCTCGCCCAGCAGGCCGTCTTTCGCGATTTCGAGTCGTCGGTCGGGTCATTGGGCATATCGGCTGGCCGGGTCGGCGTACTGATCCTGGTGGAGGCCAACCCAGGCATCGCGCAGAGCCCGCTGGCGCTCGCCGTGGGGCTTGACCGGTCGAGTCTGGTGCCCTTGCTCGACCAACTCGAGGAGGCCGGATGGCTCGAGCGGCGCGCCGGCACCGATCGCCGCTCGAACGGGCTGTGGTTGACACCTGCTGGCACGAAACGGCTGGCGCGAGTGAAAACACAGGTACGCGCTCACGAAAAGCGCATCGCAGCGAGGCTGCAACCGCAGGAGCGCGCCGAGTTGATGCGCCTGCTGCGACTGCTCGCAGTCACGCCCTGACAGCCCACTTTGGCGTACGCTCGCAACGGCGCCGCAGCATGAGTGCGGGGCGCAGGCAGGCCGGTTCAGACGGCAGGCGGCGCCGATGCAGGATCGAGCGTGCCTGCCGGTAGCCCAACGACCCGTGCCCGCGGGAAGACACAGCGAAATTCCGTGCCGCGTCCGAGTTCAGAGTCGATGAGAAGGCTGGCCTGATGGCGCAAGAGCACATGTTTCACGATGGCCAGACCCAGACCTGTACCACCGGTCTCTCGTGAGCGACTCCGATCGACCCGGTAAAACCGTTCAGTCAGACGTGGAATGTGTTCAGCCGCAATGCCAATACCCGTATCGGATACCGAATACACGGCACCGTCCTCGGCCGCCTCCCAGCGCAGCGTGATCACGCCACCCGCGGGGGTATATCGAATTGCATTGGAGAGCAGGTTGGCGAAAGCGCTGCGCAGTTCATCGGCGCTGCCGCGCAACCCGATCGAGGCCGCTTTGACCTCGATGCGATGGCGCCCGGCGCTCAGGCTTCGCCCCTCTTCGAGAAGGCCCAGGACCAACGAGTCCATATCCACGACCGATTCGATCACCGGGTTATCACCGGCTTCCAGTCGCGACAGGGTCAGCAGATCTTCGACCAGATGATTCATTCGCTGAGCCTGGTCGTACATCACCTGAACCGCTCGGGTACGCAAGACACCTTCGATCTCGCCCTCGACCATATGCTCGAGATAGCCATTGATCACGGTGAGCGGCGTGCGCAGTTCATGAGAGACATTGGCGATGAAGTCGCGACGGATGCTTTCGGTGCGCTCGATCGCCGTCACATCCCGCAGCACCAGCAGCCGATCGTGCTCGCCAAATTGGGCCACCTGCAGCGAGAGAAACGCCGGGGGCACCGCAGTCGTCTCGAATACCAGTGGCTGGCCCGGGACGCCCACCGAACCATCGCCGAGCCAGGCTGCCAGCCCCGGGTAGCGCACCAGGTTGGTGAGGATCCGCCCCCGATCGCTGACCCGGTCGATCGCCAGCAGACGCTCGGCTACCGTGTTGCACCACTCGATGCGCAGATCGCGATCGAGGAGCACGACACCGTCGGGCAAGGCCTGGGTCGCCAATTCCATGCGCTTGAGCGCATCGGCCAGACGGGCCTGGACGTGCTGCTCGCGCCGGTGCACACGGTAGAGCTCGGAAAACACCTCGCCCCAGGCACCCCAGCCATCGGGTACCCGCGCAATGTCGGGCTGTCGCAACCAGCGACACAGACGGTCGAGATAGCGCAACTGGATGAGCACAAAGCCGAACAGGCCAGCCGCCAACACGGCAAGTGCCATGACGGGGCCCGACAGGATCAGGCCGACCAGGGCCAGAGCAATGACCAGCCCGATGCGCACGGCTGGTGCAAGCCAGAAGATGTTCATCCGTAAACCTGCATGGCAAGTCCTGGCCTCAGGCGGGGCGGGCGAGCTTGTAGCCGGCACCGCGCACGGTGACCAGCCAGGCATCGGCACCCGCACCAAGGGTCAGGCGCAGGCGACGCATATGCACGTCGACCGTGCGCTCCTCGATGAACACATGGTCGCCCCAGACCTTGTCGAGCAGTTGCGAACGCGAGAACACGCGCTCGGGGTGAGCAAGCAGAAAGCGCAGCAGCCGGTATTCGGTAGGACCGATGTCGACAGGAGCGCCCGCGACCGCGACCACATGACTGCGTGCATCCAGACGGATCGGGCCGAGCTCGAGCACCTCGCTGCCCTGCTCCGGTGCACGACGCCGGAGGACGGCACGTATGCGGGCAACCAGCTCACGCGGGGCGAAAGGTTTGACCACGTAATCGTCTGCACCCTGATCGAGGCCTGTCACCCGATCGGTCTCGGCTGCGCGGGCCGTCAACATGATGATGGGCAGATCACGCGTGCGCAGCTGACTGCGCAGCCGCTGCGCCAGAACCACGCCCGACATGCCGGGAAGCATCCAGTCGAGCAGTGCGATGTCGGGCAGTATCTCGTTGATGCGCTCGAGCGCCTCTTCGGCCGTGCTGGTGATGATGGTCCCGAAGCCGGCATGGCTCAGGGTAAAACCGATCAGTTCCTGGATAGCCGGGTCATCTTCGACGACCAGGACCGTTGTCGCTGCTGAATCACCTGCGGTCATGCGAAGCTGCTCATCGAAGACATCTCATCGATCATTGCTGCCGTCGCTGCGGCAAAGGCTGGGGCAGGGCGCGAGACACGCTCAGTCTGCCTGCGACGTGGGCTTGGTCGAGCGATGGCGGATATCGGTGCCATCGACGATGTACACCACATGCTCGGCGATATTCTTGGCGTGATCACCGATGCGCTCGATCGCCTTGGCAATCCACACGATATCGATGGCGGTAGAGATCGTGCGCGGATCCTCCATCATGTAGGTGACCAGTTGTCGCATGATGGCGCGGAACTCGTTGTCGAGGAGCACGTCTTCACGAATGAGGTCGCGGGCCGCGTGCGCATCCAGCCGCGCGTAGGCGTCGAGCGCCTTGCGCAATTGGGTCAACGCCACGTCGGCCGCGTGGGTGACATCGGCCAGACGCGGTACCTGCAACGGCCCGCGGTCGAGCAACTGGCGGGCGGTGCGTGCAATCTTCTTGGCTTCATCGCCCATGCGCTCGAGGTCGGTAACCGTCTTGGCGATGGACAGCACGGTACGCAGATCACCTGCGGTGGGCTGGCGCCGTGCAATGATCTGGGCGCACGCCTCGTCGATATCGATCTCGAACTCGTTCACCTGACGATCGATCTCGATGGCGGTTTCGATGGAATCGATATCCCCGGACGAAAGGCCGCGAATGGCATTGCGAATCTGCGACTCCACCAGACCGCCCATCTGCAGAACCTTGGACCGCACGCTCTCCAGGTCGGAGTCGAACTGCTTGAATGTGTGCTCGGTCGGTGGCATCGGGCAAAATCCTCGAAGCGATGATCAATCGGTTGAGCCTACCAGAGCGGAAACCTTCAGGCGCTGGGTGAGTGCACAAGGGGTCATGCGGGCGCAGCGAAGGCGCACGCAATGTCTTCAGTATGTTGCACCTTTATGACACGCGCATGACAGCGTCGCCACCGGGTCGTGGCGGCGAATGGCGGCACATGTCGCCCCGTACTGCCTTGGCGCAGCACGGGGCGACAGACTTGCCAGTATCTTCCCCGAAGAGGCTATCCTCACAGGCATGGCGTCGGCGTTGATGGCGCCACGAAACTCTCGCCCGCCCGCTTTCCAGAGGATGAAATCATGGCCATGAATCGCGCCTTCGAAGCCTTGCAAGGCCGGCTCTCCGGCATTCTCGACTCGACGCCCGCCCAGGAGATCGAACGAAACGCGAAGGCCATTCTCGGCGGCGCCTTCAGCCGGCTCGATCTGATCACGCGCGAGGAGTTCGAGATACAGGCACGTCTGCTGCAACGGACCCAGGAACAACTGGCTGCAGTCACCGCACGGTTGGCCCGCCTCGAGGGCCTCGCACCGGCAGCACCCGTGCCCGGGACGCCCGGGACGCCCGGGACGCCCGGGACGCACGAGGCGCCCGCGACAAGCCGGGACCCGGCCGGTCGCTGAGTCTGGACGCCAACCGTGGCACTTGCCACGCTCTACTCGCGTGCGCTCGACGGCTTCGAAGCGCCTTCGGTGTGCGTCGAGGTCCACCTTGCCAACGGGCTGCCCAGCCTTGCCATCGTCGGCCTGCCGGAAGCGGAGGTGCGGGAAGCGCGTCACCGGGTACGGGCTGCCATCACCCACTGCGGGTTCGAGTTTCCGGCACGGCACATCACGGTCAATCTGGCACCCGCCGACCTGCCCAAGGAGAGCGGGCGCTACGATCTGCCGATAGCGCTGGGCATCCTCGCGGCCTCGGGGCAGCTGCCCGCCCACGCGCTGGCACGGTTCGAATTTGCCGGCGAACTGGCTCTCGACGGCACGCTGCGCTCGGTGCGGGGTGCACTGGCAATGGTCTGGCGAGCCGCCGGTACCGGCCGGGCCTTCATCCTGCCCCTTGCTGATGCCGCCGCCGCAGCCCGCGTTTCGGCGGTCAGCGTTTATGGCGCTGCCAGCTTGAGGGCTGTCTGCCAGCACCTGGGCGGGTCGGCAAACCTGGAGCGCGCAGTACCCACCAGCACCCTGGTTGCGCTTGGCCCGTCGCCCGACCTGGTCGACCTGCGCGGTCAGCCACAGGCACGACGCACCCTCGAGATCGCGGCTGCAGGAGGCCACTCGCTGCTCATGTCAGGGCCGCCGGGCACTGGCAAATCGATGCTGGCCGAGCGGCTGCCAGGCCTGCTCCCACCCTTGGCGGAGGCCGAGGCCATCGAGCAGGCGGCGATGCGCTCCCTGGCCAGCCGGTCTGAGGGGCATGCAGAGCGCGAAGGCTGGGCACGCCGACCCTTCAGGGCACCTCATCATTCGGCCTCGAGCGTCGCGATGGTCGGTGGCGGCAATCATCCCAGGCCCGGTGAGATCTCGCTCGCACACCGAGGCGTGCTGTTTCTCGATGAGTTGCCCGAATTCGACCGACGGGTTCTGGAGTCCCTGCGCGAGCCCCTGGAGACCGGCCGGGTGGCCATTTCGCGGGCGGGTCGCCAGGCGAGCTTTCCAGCTCGATTTCAGCTGATCGCCGCCATGAATCCATGCCCGTGCGGCTACGCCGGGCATCCGACGGTCCGATGCCGGTGCACCGACGGACTGATCGAGCGCTATCGCTCGCGGCTCTCGGGTCCGCTGCTGGACCGCATCGATCTGCATGTCTCGGTACCGGCCATGACCGAAGAGACACTGCTGGGCACCTTACCGGGGGAGAGCAGCGCCACCGTGCGGGGCCGCGTGCTCGAAGCCCACGCACGTCAATGGTCACGCCAAGGCTGCAGCAACGCACGACTCGAACCCGGTGCCATCGAACGCTGGTGCAGCCCCGAGGCCAGCGCAACGCCTCTGCTGCGCGAAGCGATCCGGCGCTTCGGTCTGTCGGCTCGCGCACTGCATCGCGTGTTGAAGGTAGCCCGCACCATTGCCGACCTTGCCGCGGCGTCCACACCGGCCGTACATCACATCGCCGAAGCGCTGAGCTACCGTCTGCCCGATGCACGCTCACACTGAGACGAGACACGAAACACGGTTCGAGCGACGCAGTGTAGGATCAGTGTTCACTTGCACGAGGCATCATGGCAACGTACGCGATCGGCGATGTTCAGGGTTGCCATGACGAGCTGCTTTCGCTCCTGACACACCTTCACCCTGGCCCCGCTGATCGGCTCTGGTTTGTCGGCGACCTGGTCAATCGCGGGCCGAAATCACTCGAAGTACTGCGTCTGGTTCGCGACCTCGGGGATCGTGCCACGGTGGTTCTGGGCAACCACGACCTGCACTTGATCAGTCTGGCAGAAGGGCTGGGGCGACCGCGCAGCGACGACACGCTCGCGGCGGTGCTCGATGCGCCTGACCGCGACGAGCTGCTGGGCTGGCTGCGCAGCCGACGACTCGTCGAGACCGACGGCACCCACGTCATGGTGCATGCCGGCCTGCTCGCTGGATGGTCGGCTGCTGCGGCCATCGGTCTGGCAGGCGAGGTGTGGCGCGCCCTCAACGGACCCGACTATCGCGCGTTTCTGCGCAGCATGTACGGCAATAGCCCCGAGCGCTGGGATAGCGCGCTCACCGGTGCCGATCGCAGCCGGATGATCGTCAACGGCATGACGCGGATGCGTTTCTGTCGCGGCGACGGGTCGATCGATCTCGGCCCGAAGGGCGCACCGGATGATGCACCGGCCGGCTATCGGCCCTGGTTCGCCCTGCCCGACCGGGCACACGCAGACCATACCGTGGTGTTCGGCCACTGGTCAGCACTGGGCTTGCATGTCAGCGAGAACGTGATCGGGCTGGACACCGGCTGCGTCTGGGGTGGGCGACTCACTGCGATGCGACTGGAAGACCGGGCGCTGTTCGACGTTCCCGGTGTGGCGGCGGGACGCTCAGCGCGCGGGCAATAGCCTGTTCGGTTGCCAGAGAGACCTCGCGCCGCCCCAGGCCTGCCGTGGCAATCGGCTCCACCCGTCGCAACTCGACCTCCACGTGCCCCATTCTGAGGATTCGCCACACCGAGGCAACCAGGGACATGTCGTCCACATAGGCAGGAATCGTTGTCGGTTTGCCGGACGCATCCCGATAGAGAAGCGCCACCGGCTGGACGGCGCTGCAAGCGTCGACCACCGGCTGGAACAAGGCGGCGTGAAACGGCAACAGCCGATCGCCCAGAGTGGTCGTACCTTCGGGAAACACCGACACGACACCACCGGCCTGGATGAGCGCCGCTATCCGCTCATTGGTCGCGCGCGCATGGCGACTGCGGCCACGCTCGATGAACAAGGTGCCCACGCCAGCCGCCAGAGGCCCGATGAGCGGCCACCCCCGAATCTCGGACTTGGCGACAAAGGTGAGCGGCATCTGGCCCAGCAGTGCAAAGATATCGACCCAGGAGACATGGTTGGATGCGATGAGATACCCCGCATCAGCCACAGCTACGGGGCCTGACAGCCGAACCCTCACACCGATGATCGCCAGCAGCCGTCTCGACCAGCGACTCACCGTTGCCTGGCGGCGCGCCACACTCATCGTGGGCAGATCGAACCGGACCTGCCACAGGCCCGCCAGCACATGGGCCACGAGCACGGGCAGCCGTGCGGCGGCTGACATCCGGGATATCTGCATCATGAGCATGTCGGGGGCGCACCGCCGCCCGGGTTTCAGTGCAAGCGGGGTGCGACCGCCCCGGTGAACAAGTCAAGCGAGGCATGCGTCTCGGCGGGCGTCAGATCGCCAAAGGCAAACTGACCCACCAGGTAGTTGAGGCCGGTGGTATCGAGTTGGTTGCGCAGGTACTGCGCAACCGTGTCGGGCGAGCCTGCAACGCCCTGACCCACGGCCATCAGTTCGTCGAAACTGGGCGGCCTTGGATAGCGGATGGTTCGGTTGTTCAGGCGGAAGAGGAAGGTGAAGCTCTCGTGCCAGCGCAGATACGCGCGGCGTGCCATGTCCATCGCGAGGCCATCGGTCTGGGCAACCACGATGAATCGACCAAGGCCCATCTTGGGCAGGGGACGAGCGCCATGCACCTCACGCCACACTTCGCGGAACTTGCCAGCCGACTCCACGATCATGTCGACCGGATCAAGACTGACGGTGCTCAAGCCGCGCCGTGCCGCCCGCTCCGCGCTCTCGGGAGAATGCACCCCATACCAGATGGGTGGATGCGGTTGCTGCAGCGGCGGAATCTCCATCGGCACATCATCGAAGCGATAGGTCGGGCCGGCAAAGGTCAGGCGTTTTTCGGTCAGACCTCGGGTGATCAGTTCGAGCGACTCCTCGTAGATGGCTTGCGCCGAATCAGGCTCGGTGCCGTAGTAGACGAGTTCGGCCGGCGACGAGCCCCGACCAAAACCGACATCGAGGCGTCCGCCGCTCAGCTGATCGAGCATGCAGATTTCCTCGATCAGACGCAGCGGGTGATACAAGGGCAGCGCGTAGACCAGGGTGCCGAAACGCAGCCGTGTGGTGCGCTGCGCAACCGCCGCCAGAAACACGCTGGGGCTTGGCGCCATGCCAAGCGGCGTCGCGTGATGCTCGGCGATGTGATAGCAGTAGAAGCCAGCACGCTCATAGGCCTCGATCAGCTGCAGACGTGACTCGTAATAGTCCTTGAGGGGCAGGTCGCCCCGATCGAGGTGATCGAATACACCGAACTCCATGCCAAGTCTCCTTGCTTCCAGTCGGGTCAGTCCAGAGCCCGTGCCCGTGACGACAGGCGATCACTCTAGGTAGAAGCGCGCAAGGCCGCAAGTCGAACCTGAGCGATGACCCTGCATCGGGAGGGCGCCGAGCGTTGCCTTGCGCCGACAGTCAAGGCCTGGCTCAAGCGGCCAGGCACGAGATCTCACGTCAGATCGCAATGCCGGTATCATCAGCAATATACCCACGATGTTCATCAGACGATGGCACGCACCCGAACCCGTCCAACGACCCCACTGTTCCGGATCATCGAGACCCAGGCACTGCGCGAGAGTCTGTCCAAGGAGCAGCTCTACGCCCGCATCGGCATTTCGGCCTCGTACTACAACCAGTTGAGCACCGATGCCCTGCTGCTGTCGCAGGCCTCGAGAACCGTGATCGAGTCGATCTCGACCTACCTTGACGTGCCGCATGTGCAGGTGATGATGTGGGCAGGGCAACTCGACTGGAACGACTTCGGCCAGCCGCGCAACCCGGGTGCAACAGTCAATCAGTACATCGATGCGGTGGCGCTGCAGATCGAGGACGATCCGCATTTTCGCGAGTTCGCGGTGCCGCTGCGCGAATGGTCAGCCACGCCGCAGCCGATCAAGCTGCGCTTCGTCGCCCTGTACGAGCATGCCCGGCAATTGCGCCTGCAACGCGAACTGGCTGCGAGCACGCCCGGTCTGACCCTGGCGCGCGCTGCACGCCTCACCGATCGGCTGCCAGGCCCACAACCCGCACCGCCCACGGGCACGGCCACCGAGCCGCGCCCCTTGCGACGACGCAGCGCGGCCTGAGCGCCAGGCCCAAGGGCAGGGTCAGGCCGGATACTGCTCGGCCAGTGCCTCCAGCGCCTTGACGAAGCAGGCCATCGGCACCCGCACGATGCCGGCACCAATCTGCCCGACACCCGCCTCGCGGTGAGCAATGCCCGTGGTCACTACGGGCTGGATGCCGGTGTCGATCACCTTGCGCACATCGATGCCCACCGGAGCCGGCGCAAAATCAAGCGCAGGCAGTGAATTGGCCGGATTGCGCCCGTCGGTGATCTCGTACATGAGCCGCGAGTATTCCATCGAAGCGGCGATGGACCCGCCAGCCAGGAGTGTCAAGGCCGGAGAGGCGGCGAAGGAAAACCCGCCCAATCCGGCCGTCTCGGTGATCGCGCTGTCACCCAGGTCGGGGTTGGCATCAGCCTCGCTGAAGCCGGGAAAGTACAGGCCCTGCGGACGCCCGCTGGGCGCCTCGAACCAGCGGCGGCCCAGCCCGCTCACCCGAATCGCGGTCGTCACGCCATTGCGAGCGATGGCGGTGACCGTGCTCGAATACTCGATGCCGTGGGCGGCATCCATCGTGGCCTTGGCAGAGGCCATCGACAAGTTCAGGAAGAACTGCGAGGTATCAGCAATGAACTTGAGAATCTCGTGCGCCACCCCGGGCGGCAGTTCGCACTGACTGAGCGGCACGGCAAACTGCATGAAGAAGAGCGAAGTGGCGGCAACGTTGCGCGAATGCACCTCGTCCCCCATCAACAGGGCCTGCGACTGGATGGCCTTGAGATCGATGCCACCGGAGAGCAGAACCGCCTTCTTCATCGCCGGCGCCAGCACATCCTCGAACCACTTGAGACGCACCAGCACCTCGGGGCTGTTGGCGCCAAACCGGAGGATCTTGCCGATACCTTCATTGATGTTGGTGTAGGCGGTATTGCCATGGGTGAGATTGCGAATCACCAGCACCGGCATCGAGGGCGAGATGATGCCGGTCATGGGGCCGACAGCACTGTAATCGTGACACTGCGCAAAGCGGATTTCACCGGCGGCGAGCATGCGCTCGGCCTCGGCCATCGAATCGGCCCACCGTTCGTAGAGCACGGCACCAATCATCGCGCCGTGCATCGGACCGCACATGTCGGGCCAGGCAACCGGGGCACCGGCATGCAGCAGGGTACGGTCCATGTCCGGCCACACATCGCGTGCATGGAGCGCAACATCGACCAGTGTGGGGCGCGCGGCGAGGACTCGTTCGACGGCGAGTGCGTTGGCCCGATCGATACGCGAACCGGTGGCATCGGGATCCTGCCGATCACCGACCAGCTGGGCAAGCTTCCAGGCCAGGACCGGATCGGCATTGCCGGGGGGCTGCCAGTCGACCTGGGCCACGCTGCCGCCATGGGTGGTCACGCTGAGATTGAAAGCGTCGACACCGACATTGACGACCGACAGGGGAGACTCGAGCAGGGATGGTTTCAACTTCACACCTCGAACGGACGGACAGGTTGCAACACGGCAAGGGCGAACCCGGCAAACAGGTCCCAGCCCGATGTATGGCCCAGCGTGACAAGCGCGGTGAGTGCCGCCGACAATGCGGGCGCGTCGCGGCCAGCGACGAGGGCGCGCATGAATTCGTGCAGTACCGCATACGAACGCCCTGCCGCCAGATCGACGAGCAGGCTGGCACTGATGGGGTGCGTGCGCTCGCGCGCAGTCGCGTGGATGGCATCGATCGTCGCCGCCATCCAGTCAGGCGCAGGCCCGGGGAGATGGGCGAGCGCAAACAAGGCGCCGCCGAGCGCATCATCGCCCGAGGGCGTGAGGCCAGGACCGACACCCAGCAGGCCGGTTGCCGCAGCCAGCATCGATTCGGGCTGCGGTCGGGCAAGCGCAGCAGCCAGCGCGTGCAGACGAGCAAACGCCCCTGCCAGCGGGAACTCGAGCGGCTGCCCCACCAGCGCCAAGGCAAAACCGCGCGGCGCGGGCAGGCGACGATCCGAGACGCCGCTATCGGCGACCAGCGCGGCAATGAGGTTGGCGAGGCGACCGGCGACCTGCTGGGCCTCAGCCATGCCGCCCTGAGGCGGCTGCCAGCATCGGGCATGACGCAGGTCGACCTGCAGGGGCGCCGACGGTGGCGGATCGGCCAGCACGATCATGCGCGGATGCTGCGTTCGCGGTGCAGGTCCTATCCAGACGAGTTCGGCTCCGGCACGAGCGTAGGGCAAGCCGGCTGCAACAAAGGCGGGCACCGGGTCGACCCGCCCGCCGCTTGCTTGCAGCGCCGCGATTGCCCGCGCCCCCACGGCGCTGGCCATGACCGGCCACAGCCGTGGGGGGGAGGCCAATGCCGTCGCCATCAGCGCTCGACGCAGGTACCGGCGCGGCCCTCGATGGCCTCGAAGGCGCGCTCGAGCGAGGTGATGACCACCCGCTTGCCGCCGGCATCGAGATAATCAAGCGCTGCCTGGATCTTCGGTCCCATGCTGCCGGGCGGAAACTGCCCCTGCGCAGCCAGTTCGCGCGCTTGCGCCGCGCTCATGCGATCGATGAAGCGTTGCTGCGGTGTGCCGAAATCAACGGCAACCCGCTCCACGCCGGTGAGAAGCAGCAGGGTTTCGGCACCCAGTTGCGCAGCCAGCAGGGCGCTGGTCAGATCCTTGTCGATCACCGCGGCCACGCCCTCGTATTCACCATCCGGACGCCGAACCACGGGAATACCACCGCCGCCCGCCGCAATGGGCACGACGCCGGCATCGAGCAGCACCCGGATCGTCGGCAGTTCGAGAATGCGCTGCGGACGCGGCGAAGCCACCAGCCGCCGGTAACCCCGTCCGGCATCCTCGCCAAAGATCCAGCCGGTCTGCTCAGCCATGTCGGCGGCCACTTCACGTGAGAAGAACTTCCCGACCGGCTTGGTCGGGTTGTCAAAGGCCGGGTCGCCCGGATCGACCTCGACCTGTGACACCAGCGAGATCACCTGACGATCGACGCCGTGACGCACCAGGGTATTGGCAAAGCTCTGCTGAAACATGTAGCCCATGCCGCCCTGCGAGTGGGCAACGCAGACATCCATCGGCATGGGGGGCAACTCGGTCGCGGTACGGGCCATGCGAAAGAGGATGTTTCCGACCACCGGGCCATTGCCATGGGTCAGCACCAACCGATAACCCCGCTGGACGATCTCGAGCAGGCGCTCGGTGAGGCCATTGATGATGTCGAACTGTTCCTGGGCAGTGCCGCGAATGTGCGGTGGATAACTCGCATTGCCGCCCAGCGCTGCAACCACCAGTGGCGCCTGCACGAGCGCGGTCACGGGCTCACCAGGCGCAGCGCCGCACGCGCTGCATCGGTTGAACTCGGGAAGACCAGGGCACCGGCATCCCGCAGGCTGCGCACCTGGGCCGTGCGCTGCTGCGGATCGTCGTCGGTGCCGCAGACGAACACGACAAACGCAAGCGAACGGCCTTCGCGCGCGGCTTCCAGTCGGGCATCGCGAATGGCCGGTACCAGTGCACCCGCCGGGTCTTCGTGCGAACCGTAGCCCAGGACGACATCGAGCAGTATCACTGCCACCGCCTTGTCGCGCGCCTCGGCACGCAAGCGTTCGATGCGCATCGAAGGATCGATCATCGGGTGTGGTCGACCGACGGTGAACCGGTCATCGCCAAGGTCAATGGCGGTATGTTCGATGCTGTGCATGGGGTCGGAAAGGGCTCGCGCATCATCCAGCGGCGCGTTTGACCACACCGGCAAGCCGGCATCGCGCCAGATCGCCTGTGCCTCGTAGCAGAACGTGCCACCCGAGTAGAGCGCACGAATGTACTTCTGCGATGCGACAAACGAGGGCCGGGGCGGCACACGATCTTCCAGTGCCGGCAATGGCAGATCGGCCAGCTTGATGGCCTGGCGCACCGCATCGGCCAGCGTGGTCGTGATCCAGATGCCCGGTACCGGCTCGAGCCGGGCGCCGATGAACAGCACGACCGCCGGCTTGGCTATCCGCAGAAGACGTTCGATGATGCGAGCGCTGACCTCGAGCGAAGGCGGCTTGGACACGACGAGGATGACGCGGGTGCCCGGATCGGCCCCCAGGAGATCGATGGCCTGGAGCATCGTCGCGCCACCGACTGCGGCACTGATGTCGCGCCCGCCGGTGCCAATGGCGTGCGACACACCAGCGCCAGCCAGATGAATCTGGACACTGGCCTCTTGCAGCCCGGTGCCAGAGGCCGCCACGATGCCGATGGAACCGCGCCGCACGGCATTGGCAAAGCCCAGTGGCACACCGTTCAGGATGGTGGTGCCGCAATCGGGCCCCATCACCAGCAATCCCTTGCGCACGGCAAGCGCCTTGAGCGCACATTCTTCCGACAAGGGGACGTTGTCACTGAACAGGAAGACATGACAGCCGTGGCGAAGCGCCTTCATGGCCTCGGCAGCCGCATAAGGGCCGGGCACCGAAATCTGCACCAGACCAGCATCCGGTGCCCGGGCAAAGCCCTGGGCAAGCGCACGCACTGCCGGCGCCGTTCCGGTACCGCCCAGGGCAGTACCACCTGCCGGGGGCGCCTCACCCAGCAGCGCACGCTCGGCCTGGGCCAGCGCAATCTCGCCTTGCGCTCGGGTATCGCTCTCGATCACGATCAGCAGATCACCGGGACCGCAAGGCTGGAGTTCGGCCGGCAACATCCGCGCCTCGGCGAGGATTTCCTTGTTGGCACCGGTACCCATCACCAGTGTTGCCCGCCGGATGCCCTCGAGCCCGAGCAGCCGCTCGGTAATGCGCATCAGCGCAACCGAATCCTTGTAGAGATTCTGCTTGCTGAGAGCAACGACATTTCCTGCAGCGATCACCGACATCTCACCCAACCTCGTCGAACAGCGAGAGCTGCCGCCCACCCATCAGGACGGCTTGCTCGACACGCCGCTTGGCGTCTTTCAAAGTGGCTGACTGGCCCTGATGGGTACCCGCCTGCCAGCGGTACTTCACTTCCAGGTGGACCCCCGGCGCGATCTCGACAACACCCACGCGCTTCTTCGCCAGCCAGAAACCATGGGATTTGTAGCCGCGCTCCCAGAAAGGTCTGGGTTCGGGCCGAGCCCGCGATCGCCGGGCAGCGGGGAGGGTCTGGAGTTGCGGGGAGGTCATGGCACAGGTCCAGTCTGTCCGTGAAGTCTCATTATCACCGATCCGACCGTGTATCTGCGCACAAGCCCCGGGCGAGCGCCAGACACTTGCGGCGATCGTTCACCTTCGGGTCGCTACAATCCGTGGCTCCGAGCCCCTTCTTGCAGGGCCGAACCGAGGTGCGACGCCCATGATCCCCCCCTTTCCGCGCGGCTTGTACCGGCTGGCTTTGCTGCTGTTCTGCGCGAGCCTCGCCACCGGCGCGCGCGCCGACATCACCGACGAAATCCAGGTCTACACCAACGAGATCAACGGCGTCCACGAAGCCGGGCTCGAACTGCACGTGAACACCACGCCCAGCGGACGCCGCACGCCCAACTACCCCGGAGAAGTCACGCCGGCACACGGGCTGCGCATCACGCCGGAATTTTCCTTCGGTCTTGCGCAGGACTGGGAACTCGGTGCTTACCTGCCCACCGTCGCGCGCGCCTCGGGTCAATACGATGTAGCGGGCGCCAAGATTCGTCTGAAGTGGCTGCCGCTCCACCCGGAAGAGGGCTTCTATTTCGGCCTCAATACCGAACTGTCGCGGATGGCGCAGATCTACTCCGAAGCGCGCACGACCGCCGAATTTCGCTTCATCGGCGGTTGGAAGTCAGGCCCGTGGCTTCTGGGCGTCAATCCGATTTTCGATTTCGCCCTGTCCGATGCCACCCGATCGAAAACACCCGACACCGAACTCGCCTTCAAGGCCAGTCGCGAAGTACTCCCGGGGGTCGGCCTGGGCAGCGAGTTCTACTGGGGTGTGGGCAAGCTGAACGACGTACAGCCCTTTGGCCGCTCGCCCAACACGCTTTATGCGGTCATCGATATCGACCGCAAGCCCTGGATCTTCAACGTCGGCGTCGGGCATGGCACATCCTCGAGCGCTGATCGCTGGACCGTCAAAGCCATCATCGAGATTCCGTTCTGAGTCAGGCGCCCCCGCCGGAGACGGTTGCGCCCGCCCTTGTTGCGGCGCACTATTACGCCCCTTGCAGGCATTTCGGAGCGGACGATGGATAGATCCGGACACACTTCAGGCACGCCAACACTGACTCTGGCGGCCATCGGGATTGTCTACGGCGACATCGGCACCAGCCCGCTCTACGCCCTGAAGGAAGTCTTCTCGGGTAACCACGGCATCACCTTTTCGCCCGAGAACGTCACCGGCGTGGTATCGGTCATCCTGTGGGCGCTGACGGTGGTGGTATCGCTCAAGTACGTGTCACTCATCCTGCGCGCCGACAACCGCGGCGAGGGTGGCGTAATGGCGATGATGGCGCTCGCCAGTTCGGCGGTGGGCCGAACTTCGCGCTGGCGGGCACCGGTCATCCTGTGCGGTCTTCTGGGGGCAGCGCTTTTCTTCGGAGACGGCGTCATCACGCCAGCCATTTCAGTGCTCTCGGCCGTCGAAGGCCTCGAGGTTGCGACCCCCTTCTTCGCGCCTTATGTTCTCGGCCTGACCGTTGTCATACTTGTGCTTCTTTATTGCGTGCAGCGCAAGGGTACCAGCAGCATCGGGGCGGTCTTTGGCCCTGTGATGCTGGTGTGGTTCCTCACGCTGTCGGGCATCGGCATCGCCAACATCACCCGCCACCCCCAGATTCTCGCGGCGCTCAACCCGCTCGCCGCACTCGGCTTCCTGGCAGCCCATCCGGGCATATCCTTCATCGCACTGGGCGCCATCGTGCTTGCGCTCACCGGGGCAGAGGCCCTCTACGCAGACCTGGGACACTTCGGGCGACGGCCGATTCGCATCGCCTGGTTTGCCATCATCTTTCCGTCACTGGCGCTGTCCTACCTGGGCCAGGGTGCCCTGATGCTGGTAGAGCCCGAGACCTACAAGAACCCGTTCTTTCTGGCGGTACCGAACTGGGCCGTTCTGCCGCTGGTAGGCCTTGCCACGGCGGCCACGGTGATTGCGTCGCAAGCCACCATCTCGGGGGTCTACTCGATGACCAAGCAAGCGATCCAGCTTGGGCTCATGCCGCGTGTCCGGATCCTGCACACATCAACGCGAGAAATCGGTCAGATCTACGTTCCGGCCGTCAACTGGATCCAGTTTGCACTGGTGATTGCCGTGGTCATCGGCTTTGGCTCATCGACAAACCTCGCCGCCGCCTATGGCTTTGCAGTCACCGGCACCATGTTGATCACCACGGCGTTGGTCTTCTTCGTGATGCGCTTCGGATGGCGCTACAGCCTGGCGCTGTGCGTTCCGATCACCCTTGCATTCGCCACGGTCGACCTGCTCTTCTTCTCGGCCACCCTGCTGAAGGTGGCCGATGGGGGATGGTTTCCGCTGCTCCTCGGACTCCTCATCTTCACCATCATGACCACTTGGCAGGATGGGCGAAAGATCGTCACCCAGCGTGTTCGTGACGAGTCGATTCCGCTGGATGCCTTCCTGCCGGCGCTCTTCACCTCGCCACCGACACGCGTACCCGGCACGGCGGTGTTCCTGCGCAGCGATGCCGAAGGTGTCCCGCGCGCGATGCTGCACAACCTGTCGCACAACAAGGTACTGCACGAGCGCGTGCTGTTCCTGACCGTGCACTACCTCGAAGTGCCCTGGGTACAGACGGCCGATCGCGTTCATGTGAAGGCGCTCGGCAACGAGTGCTACCAGTTCGACATCGACTACGGATTCAAGGATGAACCGGATGTGCCCGCGGCCATTGCGCTGGCTTGCAGCAAACACGGCATGGACTTCGAGCCGATGGAAACCTCGTTCTTCATGAGCCGGCAGACACTGATACCAACGGCAGGCAACGGCGGCATGGCCGACTGGCGCGAGAAGCTCTTCGCCCTGATGGCACGTAACGCCAGCGACGCTGCCGATTACTTCAAGCTGCCGACCAATCGAGTGATCGAACTGGGCGCGCAGATCGAGATCTAGCCAGCGCCGGACGCCCGGGCGACGGCGCGGCCCCATTGACTCCTGGTGGCATACCCTCTGATGAACGACTATCTCGAACGCATTCTGCGGGCACGTGTCTACGATGTCGCCATCGAGACGCCCCTGGAGATTGCCGCCAACCTGTCGGCGCGCATCGACAACCGGCTGTGGCTGAAGCGTGAAGACCTGCAGCCGGTCTTCTCCTTCAAGCTGCGCGGCGCCTACAACAAGATGGTTCACCTGGACGCGGTGGCCCTCAAGCGCGGGGTGATCTGCTCATCGGCCGGCAACCATGCGCAGGGCGTCGCACTGGCCGCCGAGAGACTGGGCTGCAGGGCGCTGGTGGTGATGCCGACGACCACACCGCGCATCAAGGTCGATGCGGTCAGCCGGCGCGGGGCCGAGGTGATCCTGGAGGGGGACTCCTACACCGACGCCTATGCCCATGCGCGCGCACTCGAGCGCGACCGGAACCTGACCTTTGTCCATCCTTACGACGACCCCGACGTTATCGCCGGACAGGGCACCATCGGCATGGAGATCCTGCGCCAGATTCGCGGGCCGCTCGATGCGGTATTCGTGGCGATCGGCGGCGGCGGGTTGATCTCGGGCGTTGCCAGTTACGTGAAGCGGGTACGGCCCGATGTAAAGGTGATCGGGGTACAGACCTTCGACTCCGATGCGATGCGCCGTTCGATCAGCGCCGGCCGACGCGTGACGTTGAAGCAAGTGGGACTCTTTGCCGATGGCATCGCGGTACGCCAGGTCGGACGTGAGACCTTCCGCATCGCCCGCGAGCTGGTCGACGACATCCTGCTGGTCGACACCGATGCGATCTGTGCGGCGATACGCGATGTGTTCGAAGACACGCGCAGCATCCTCGAACCGGCAGGCGCTGTGGCGATCGCCGGCGCAAAGCGCTACGCAGCACAACACAAGACGCAGGGCCGCGACTATGTGGCGATTGCCTGTGGTGCCAACACCAACTTCGACCGACTCGGCTTCATGGCCGAGCGCGCCGAGGTCGGCGAACATCGCGAGGCCATTCTGGCAGTCACCATTCCCGAGCGTCCGGGCAGTTTTCGCGAGTTCTGCTCGCTGATCGGCAGTCGCAGCATCACCGAGTTCAACTACCGCGCCGCCGACCCCGGCGCAGCACACGTGTTTGTCGGCATGCAGATTGCCAACGACAGCGAGAAGCACCAGGTGGTCGAGCGCCTGCGCAAGGCAGGCCTGGACACGCTCGACCTGTCAGACAACGAGATGGCCAAGCTGCATGTGAGGCATCTGGTCGGCGGGCACGCTTCGGGCATCGACAACGAGGTGCTGCATCGTTTCGAATTCCCCGAGCGTCCGGGAGCACTGCTGCGCTTTCTCGAGGCGATGCGAGGCGAATGGAATATCAGCCTCTTCCACTATCGCAACCACGGCTCGGACTCGGGACGGGTTCTGGTGGGCATGCAGGTGGCGCCGGGCCGCAAGGCTGCGTTCCAGCGCTTTCTGGCACGACTGGGCTACCCGCATGTCGACGAGACGATGAACCCCGCCTACCGGCTGTTTCTGCGGTAGGCAGCGGCGCTTCCCGACCGCACCCCAGCCTCCGTCACGATCCAGTCCATCGGGATGTCATGGGTTTGCGGATGCAGGGTGGCCATCGCGGCGATCTCGAAGGCAACGCCAATGGTGCACGGCCGCCGTTGCATATGCGCCAGCGTGCGGTCAAAGAACCCCCCGCCATAGCCGAGCCGGAACCCCTCGCGATCAAAGCCGTTCATCGGCACGATCAGATGATCGGGAACGACCCCCTCGCCGCGCTCCGGAAACGGGATCCCGTAGACGCCCTGGCTCAGCGGATCGCCCGGCGACCAGAGCCTGAACTCGAGTGGCGCTCGCGGTGCGAGAACGACCGGTAGAGCGGTCCGGCCACCGCGAGCACGCACGCACTGCATCAAATATCGCGCATCGTATTCATTGCGATACGGCCAGCAGAACCCCACAATGCCTTCATGGATAACCGGGAAAGCGCTTTGAATGTGGCCATCGATCATGGCGCGCCAGGCAGCGAGCTGTATCGGGTCGATCGCCATGCGATCGGCAAGCAGCCTTTCGCGTTCGCTGCGCCTCCAGACGGTAGTGGACTGACCATCGATCATCTCGACATGCTCCATCACTGCGATGGCTCGGCAACGAGCCTGCCTCGGATCGGCCCTGGCAAGGACAAGGGCAAGGCCGCCATCCTGCCACATCATCGGCTGGCCGCAACCATTCTAGCGGCTTGCCTTATCGGTCTTGTGCCATCCCTGAGCGCGCTGGCCGGCACCCGCCCTGCGCAGACAGCACTACCCGGGGGCGCGCCGAGTACACCGGCCGATGGAGACGCGGCCGTGCTGCAGGCGGCCGAGGCGTGGCGGTCGCGCAACCCGACGCGGCTCGCCAGGGTTGCCGGAGCGACGCGCAACCATGTGCTTGCGCCGTGGGTCGAATACTGGCAACTGGCTCTGAGCATCGATCAGGCCAGCGCAGCGAATGTTCAGGATTTTGCGGCACGCTACCCGGGAAGCCTGGCGGCTGAACGGCTCCGCGGCGACTGGTTGCGCGCGCTGGCACGACGCCAGCAGTGGGGCGCCCTGCATGCTGAAGCGGCCAGCCGACTGCCCGAAGATCCCGAGCTGCTCTGCCTGACGCTGGATGCGGCCGGGCGCTCCGGCGCGCCGCCTTCACCCGGCAGCCTCCAGGGGATACTGACCCTGCCGCGCACACTGCCCGATGCCTGCGCAAACCTCATCGGCACCTTGACGGGAAGCGCATCAATCAGCAGCGCCGATCTGTGGCGACGCGTGCGCGTGCTGGTCGAGGCAGGTTCACTCGCCGGCATCCAGCAGGTGACCGGCTGGCTGGACCAGAACGAGCGACCCGAGCCGCGCGCCCTGGCGCTGGCCTGGACCTCGCCACTGGCCGCACTGCATCGCCATGGCACCGCGCAGCATCTGCGTACCAGCCGGGAGTTGCAGGTCATCGCCTTCACCCGACTCGCACGCACCGACCCGCAACAGGCTGCCCAGGCCTTCGATCCGGCCGTGCAAAGTGCGATGGCCGCCACCGATCGAGCCTTCATTGCCGCACAGATCGGCGTTTCCCTCGCCCGCTTGCATGCACCCGATGCCTCGAACTGGTTCGAGCAGGTCGACGGCAACGGACTTGGCGAAGAGACCCTGGCCTGGCGTGTGCGCGCCGCGCTGCGCGAGGAGAAATGGCCGCGGGTTCGGGCGGCCATCGACCAGATGCCTGCGGCCATGAGCGCCGATCCAGCTTGGGTCTACTGGTCGGCCAGAGCCGACCGCGCGCTGGGGTCCACCGCCCTCGCGCAGGCCCAGTTCGTCCGGATCGCGAGCGGGCATGACTTCTACGGCACGCTCGCAACCGAAGAGCTCGGGCAGACGCCCCGTCTGCCCGAGAGGATGCCAGCACCTGCCGCCGCGGATGTGGAAGCCGCTGGCAGCAACCCGTCTTTGGCGCGTGCGGTGGCTTTCTTCAGCCTCGGGCTGCGCTCCGATGCGGTGAGCGAATGGAACTGGGGACTGCGCGGCTTGACCGATGCACAACTGCTCGCCGCCGCCGAGCACGCCCGCCGGCTCGGTCTGTGGGACCGCGCCATCAATACCGCCGAACGAACGCGCGCAGCCCATGACTTTGGTTTGCGCTTCCTCGCCCCCTATCAGGCGGTTTTCGAACAGCATGCACGCAATCAAAGTCTGCTCGAGAGCTGGGTTCTGGGTGTGGCACGTCAGGAGAGCCGTTTCGTCGCCAACATTCGCTCCTCAGCGGGGGCAGTCGGCCTGATGCAGCTGATGCCAGCCACCGCTCGGCTGGTGGCGCGTCGTATCGGCATTGACTCACCGGATCTGACCGACCCTCAGACCAATGTACGGCTGGGCACGAGCTATCTGCGCCAGGTGCTCGACCGACTCGACAGCCAGCCTCTGCTCGCCTCGGCGGGCTACAACGCGGGTCCGGGCCGCGCCGAGCGCTGGCGCGCTCCCAACCCGCTCGAGGGAGCCATCTACGCCGAGACCATCCCGTTCAACGAAACGCGCGACTACGTGAAACGGGTACTGGCCAATACGGTCTGGTACGCCCAGGTGCTCGGGCAGCCGCCGGTCAGCCTGAAGTCGCTGCTGGCAACGGTGCCCCCGCGCACGGTGACGACCCTCGCAACAGACACCTCGAAGCGCTGATCGCGCGGCAGCAGCGACAGATGGACCGGTTCGAATTGCGTAGAATCGGGGCTTCGTTGTCGACCGGATTTGTTGAACATGGCTCGTGTGCTGCTGCTCGGAGGATCCGGCTTCATCGGTCGACATGTGGCCGAGCGCCTGGCGCGCGAACAGCATATGGTCACCATTCCGACCCGCCGCCGCGAGCGCGCACGGCCTGATCTCATCACGCTGCCCACGGTGGATCTGGTCATGGCCGACATCCATGACGATGCCGCCCTCGAGTCTCTGGTGGGCCGTTGCGACGTGGTCATCAATCTCGTCGGCATCCTTCAAAGTCGTCCGGGCACCCCTTACGGACCCGACTTCGCACGCGCTCATGTCGAGTTGCCTCGTCGGATTGCCCAGGCATGCGGCACGGCAGGCGTTGACCGCCTTCTCCATATGAGCGCGTTGGGTGCGAGCACCACGGGCCCCAGCGAGTATCTGCGCTCGCGCGGTGCCGGCGAGCAGGCGATCCTCGACGCGGGGAACACCGCCAGCCCCCCTTCGGGGAGTCCCCCGAGAGGGAGGCTGGCAGTCACGATGTTTCGCCCATCAGTGGTCTTCGGACCGGGTGACAGCTTTCTGTCGCTGTTCGCACGCATGCAGCGCTGGTTGCCCATCATCCCCCTGGCCATGGCCCAGGCGCGCTTTCAGCCGGTATTCGTGGAGGATGTGGCCGAGGTGGTGGTGCGCGCAATGACCGCTCCCGAAGCGATCGGTCAGACCTTCGAGCTTGCTGGTCCCGAGGTGTTCACGCTGGGTGAACTGGTTGCGTTTGCCGGCGCGGCGAGCGGGCATCCACGCCCGATCATCCCGATGCCGCGGGCACTCGCCTTTCTGCAGGCCGCCCTCATGGAGCGACTGCCGGGACGATTGCTCTCACGCGACAATCTGCGCTCGATGTCGGTCGACAACGTGTCTGCGGCGCCTTGGCCCTTCGGGATCACCCCCACCGGCCTCGGGGTCGTGGCGGGGGCGTACCTGGGCAAGGGCTATCCTCGCTCGCGCTTCGAGCACCTGCGTGCCTTTGCCGGCCGGCCAGGCTGAATGAAGGTCTACACGGTCGGGGGTGCAGTACGTGATGCGTTGCTGGGCCTCCCGGTCAAGGATCGCGACCATGTCGTGGTCGGGGCTACCGTCGAGGAGATGATCGAGGCCGGATTTCGACCGGTGGGTCGTGATTTCCCGGTCTTCCTGCATCCGCAGACCCACGAGGAGTACGCCCTTGCGCGCACCGAGCGCAAATCGGCGCGCGGCTATCACGGCTTTGTCGTTCACGCCTCGCCCACGGTGACGCTCGAAGAAGACCTGGCACGGCGCGATCTCACCATCAACGCGATCGCGCGTGACGAAGAGAGCGGTACGCTGATCGACCCTTGGGGCGGTGCCCGTGACGTGCACGCGGGCGTGCTGCGCCATGTCGGACCCGCGTTTGTCGAGGACCCGGTCCGCTTGCTGCGCCTGGCGCGATTCGCCGCACGCTTCGGCTTTTCGGTGGCACCCGAAACCCAGGGCCTGCTCGAACAGATGGTGCGCTCTGGTGAAGTCGACCATCTCGTTCCTGAACGCGTATGGCAGGAGTTGTCGCAAGGCCTGCTCACTGCCCGACCTGATCGGATGCTGGCCGTGCTGTCCCGTTGCGGAGCGCTCTCCCATCTGCTGCCGACGGCAGCAGATGTCGGTGCACCATTGGCCGTCACCGCGCTGATGAACGCGGCGGCGCGCGAGGCGCCCCTCGAAGAGCGCTTTGCCGCTTGGCTCGGCACCGCAGACGATGCGCCTGCCGCGGCGGCGGTCGCCGCTCATCTGCGTGCACCGGCGGCCTGCCGCGAACTCCTCGCGCTGTGCGTACGGCTTCAGACCCGGGTCAGGGCTGCCGAGACCGCATCGGCCCAGGCGCTGGTGCACCTCCTGCGCGAGGCCGATGCATGGCGCCGCCCCGAGCGATTCGCGAGCCTTGTGGCGGTTTGTACCGATATCGCACGCGCACATGAACCCGATGCACCGGGCGACTACCCCTGGCGCGCACGACTCGACTGCGCCTTGCGCGCAGCTGTCGCAGTCGACACCGCTGCCATTGCCGCCCGGCGCCCACCCGATATCGCCGCTGCGATCGAGCAGGGGCGCATCGCCGCCGTGCAGGTCGCCCTTCGCAGCTGAATGTCTCAACCGATCGCCATCAGGCAGACTGTCCCATCATGATCTCCATCGTCAGCGCCAACCTCAACGGCATCCGCTCAGCCAGCAGCAAGGGCTTCTTCGACTGGATGCTTGCCCGACAGCCCGACTTCATCTGCGTCCAGGAGTTGAAAGCGCAACCGGACGATCTCGATGATCGGATGCGCGCCCCGGCCGGTTACCTCGGGGTGTTTCATTGCGCCGAGAAAAAGGGCTACAGCGGAGTGGGCATCTACTCGCGCAGCGCACCCGACCGGGTCATCGAAGGCATCGGACATGCCGCCTTCGACGCCGAGGGGCG
This sequence comes from uncultured Pseudomonadota bacterium, assembly GCA_903829815.1. Lineage (GTDB taxonomy): Bacteria > Pseudomonadota > Gammaproteobacteria > Burkholderiales > SG8-39 > CAIXPL01. Next base: position 36,070 of record CAIKRR010000032.1, read on the forward strand.
CTACCTGCGGGCAGACTTCGGACCGCTGAGCATCGTATCGCTCTACCTGCCTTCGGGCTCCAGTTCACCCGAACGCCAGGTCGCCAAGTTTGCGTTCATGGCAGAGTTCGAGCCGGTACTGGCCGCCTTGCGCGCCGAAGGGCGTGATGTGGTCATCTGCGGTGACTGGAACATTGCGCATCAGGAGATCGACCTGAAGAACTGGAAGGGGAACCTGAAGAATTCGGGCTTCCTGCCCGAAGAACGGGCATGGCTGACACGGCTCTTTGGCACGGGCTACTGGGCCGACGTGTACCGACACATTCACCCGAAGGCGACCGGCGAGGCCTACACCTGGTGGAGCAATCGTGGCCAGGCTCGGGCCAAGAATGTGGGCTGGCGCATCGATTACCAGATTGCCACCGCCAGCATGGCCGCAACCGCCCGCACCGCCGAGGTCTACACGGGTGGGCGTTTCAGCGACCACGCTCCACTGTGCATCACCTACGATCGGTAACCCCGGGGCTGGGGTGACGCGCCCGGCAGGGCAGAGAAGGTCGTCCACCCCTTCTGAGCCACGGCCCGCATTTGCAATGGTTCGCAATAATTGGCGCTTGAAGGTAGCATCTCGCCAATGACCCCATGCTGCGTTCCTTCCTCCTTGATGAAGCCCTCGTTCGACCATCGAGTTCGCCCCATGTCACTGGTGTGGCCGTGCGATGTTCTCGCCTGCCTGATCGCCGCCCTGTGCGTGCAGCCGGTGGCAGCGCAGCAGGTTGGCGGCAGGACGCTCTACCGGTATACCAATGAAAAGGGCGTGGTGGTCTACAGTGATACCGCCATCAATGATCCATCAGCATCACCTGCCGACCGCATCAACAGCCAGGGCAGCAAACTCAAACCACCGGTCGACGTCGACAAGAACGCCGCTGACAAGAACGCAACTGCGCGCGCCGTGCCGGACGGTGCCTCGCCGGGGGGTGCTGCCGCGAGGCCCAGGACCCGCGAAGAAGAAACCGAGCAGCGTCGCAACTCGGCCTTGCTCTCGACCTACAACAGCAGCAAGGAAATCGAGAGCTCCCGCGAACACGCGTTGCGCGAACCGCTCGCGTTGCTGCGCCAGGCACAGATACGCATGATTGCGGCCGGTCGGGTGGTCAACCGGTTGGAGCGCGAGTCGGCGCTCCGCCCCCAGCCGGGCAAAGCGGGGCAGGACGCCAGGGCGGCCACTGCGCCTGATGCCGCGGCAGAGGTCGACAACGCCCGCTTCGAACTGAAGACCCAGGCCTTGATCGCCCAGAACAAGCTGGAGGAAATCGCCGTCATTCGGGCGCAATTCGATGAAGACCTGCGACGGTACGCGTCACTGACCGTGGGCAGCACGGCGACGGCTGCGACGGCTGCGACGGCTGCGACGGCTGCGACCACTGCCACCACTGCCACCACTGCGGTCGCTCAGGCCAGCAAGGCGCCCGGCAAGCCTTGAGCCAGGGGCCTCGTCAGCACGATCAGGCCGTCAGCCTCGCGCGCAAGATGGCATTGATCGTTGCCGGATTGCCCTTGCCGCGGGTGGCCTTCATGGCCTGGCCGACAAAATAGTTGAATGCCTTCTCCTTGCCCGCCCGCACCTCGGCGACCTGCGCCGGGTTGGCCTGAATGATCGCGTCGATGATGGACTCGAGCTCGCTCGAGTCGCTGATCTGGCGCAAGCCGCGCGCTTCGATGATGTCATCGGCCGCACCCGGGGTCACTGCCCCATCGGTCCACATGGCGTCGAAGACATCCTTGGCGATCTTGCCCGAAATCGTCCCGTCGACAATGCGACGCAGCAAGCCTGACAGGGCAAGCGCGCCGATTCGCGCGTTCGCTACCTCGAGGCTATCGCGGTTCAAGGCCGCAGCCAGCTCACCGGTCACCCAGTTGGCAACGAGCTTGGCCTGATCAGTGGCGCCCAGCGAATGCACCACCGCCTCGAAATACGCGGAGAGGTCGCGCGACTGGGTCAGCGTCGCTGCGTCATAGGGCGAGAGGCCCCAATCGGACTGGTAGCGGGCTCGGCACGCGGCAGGCAACTCGGGCAAGGCCGCAGCAACCCGGGCCATCCAGTCGTCGTCGACCCAGAGGGGCGGCAGGTCCGGATCCGGAAAGTAGCGATAGTCCTGTGCATCCTCCTTGGAACGCATCGAGCGGGTTTCATCGCGATCGGGGTCGTACAGACGCGTCTCCTGGACCACACGCCCACCGGACTCGATCAGTTCGATCTGCCGTGCCACCTCGTGGCGGATGGCCAGGTCGAGAAACCGGAAGGAATTGAGGTTCTTGATCTCGCATCGGGTTCCCAGCCGCGTCTGGCCTCTGGGGCGAACCGACACATTGGCGTCGCAGCGAAACGACCCCTCCTGCATGTTGCCATCGCATATGTCGATCCAGCGCACGAGCGCATGCAGCGTGCGGGCGTACGCCACCGCCTCCTCGGCCGAACCCAGTTCGGGCTCCGACACGATCTCGAGCAGCGGGGTGCCTGCCCGGTTCAGGTCGATGCCGGTTGCGCCGTGGAAATCTTCGTGCAGGGACTTGCCGGCATCTTCTTCCAGATGCGCTCGAGTCAGATGGATGACCCGAGTGCCGCTGCCCACAGGGATCTCGAGCGTGCCGCCCTCGACCACTGGCAGTTCGTACTGACTGATCTGGTAGCCCTTGGGAAGATCGGGGTAGAAGTAGTTCTTGCGCGCAAAGACCGATCGACGGTTGATGCGGGCACCTACCGCGATGCCAAACCGGATGGCGCGCTCGATCGCGGCACGATTGGGCACCGGCAGCACGCCCGGCAGGGCCAGATCAACCGCGCAGGCCTGCGCATTGGGCGGGGCCCCGAAGGCAATCGAAGCACCCGAAAACATCTTCGAATGGGTAGACAGTTGCGCATGCGTTTCCAGACCGATGACGATTTCCCAATCCATGTCGCACCTCAAGGGGTCATCGCCGCGGGTGCGCGCAGATGCCACTCGGTCTCGCGCTGAAAGGCAGCAGCGATACCGAGCATGCGCGCCTCGGTGAAGTAATTGCCCACCAATTGCAGACCCACCGGCAAACCGTGAACGCCAAACCCGCACGGTATGGACATCGCAGGCAGGCCGGCGAGGTTGGGCGCAATGGTGTAGATGTCGGACAGATACATCTGCAGCGGATCGTCGGCGTGCGCACCCAGGGCGAACGCCACCGTCGGGCTGGTGGGCCCGGCAATCACATCACACTGCTCGAAGGCGCTCGCAAAGTCCTCGGCAATCAGGCGACGCACGCGCTGCGCCTGCAGATAATAGGCGTCATAGTACCCATGGCAGAGGACGAAGGCGCCAATGAGGATGCGGCGCCGTACCTCGGGACCAAAGCCCTCGGCGCGGGTGCGTGAGTACATGTCGGCCAGATCGCCGTAGCTGGCGGCACGGTGGCCGTAGCGCACACCATCGAAACGCGACAGATTGGACGATGCCTCGGCCGGCGCGATCACGTAATAGGCCGGCAGCGCCAGCTCCACGCGTGGCAGTTCGACCTCGACGGGTTCTGCGCCCAGCCGACGCAACACCGCGATCGCCGATTCAACCCCGGCTCGTACGTCGGGGCTCATGCCATCGGCAAAATAAGCACGCGGCAGGCCCACGCGCAGGCCTTTCAGCGTGCGCTGGAGATCTCGTCGGTAGTCCTCCGCGGGCCGCGCGAGGCTGGTGGCGTCACGCCGATCGTGCCCTGCCATGAGGTTCATCAGCACGGCCAGATCTTCGGCATTGCGGGCGATTGGGCCGGCCTGATCGAGGCTGGAGGCGTAAGCAATCATGCCGTAGCGCGACACCAGGCCGTAGGTCGGTTTCAATCCGCTCACGCCACACAGCGCAGCGGGCTGTCGAATCGATCCGCCCGTGTCAGTGGCGGTCGCAGCGGGCACCAGACCGGCAGCCACCGCAGCGGCCGAGCCCCCTGAGGACCCGCCCGGCACCCGGGTGATATCCCACGGATTGCGCACTGGGCCGAAAAACGAACTCTCGCTGGAAGAGCCCATCGCGAACTCGTCCATGTTGAGCTTGCCCATGTTCACCGCACCGGCGGCGTCGAATTGTTCGATCACGTGGGCATCGTAGGGGGCGACGAATCCGGCAAGCATCCGCGAGGCACAGGTGGTGCGCCAGCCGCGGGCCATGAAGATGTCCTTGTGCGCAACCGGCACGCCCGTGAGGGGGCCGGCATCGCCGCGGGCAATGCGCTCATCGGCAGCAGCGGCCTGGCGCAGGCTGACCTCGGGGTCGACCGTGATGAAAGCGTTCAGTACCGGATTGGCGCAGGCAATGCGCTCGAGCAAGGCGCCGGTCAGTTCGACGCTGGACAATTCCCGAGCGGCGAGCGCGCGGGCGGTGGCGACCAGACCGAGCGGAACCGGGTCGCTCATTGCCAGCCCCCGGGCAAGGCGAGGTGGCACGACCACCCGACCGCGCTCATTCGATCACCCGCGGAACCAGGTAGAGCCCATCCTGTACCGCCGGTGCGCCCGCCTGAAACTCGGCACGCTGGTCGGTTTCGGTCACCTGGTCGTCGCGCAGAGGGGTGTGCATCTCGAAGGCGTGAGCCATCGGCACGATACCGGCGGTGTTCACGCCCTGCATGCGTTCGATCATGCCAAGGATGCTGTTCAATTCGCCCTGCAGTGCCGCCACTTCGGAGTCGGTGACGGCAATGCGAGCAAGCAAGGCAATCCGGCGCACGGCATCGGGATCAAGGGCCATGGCAATCAGCTCGATGGAAGGCGGCCGCGATGGGCTCGCTGTGACAGACAAGACAGCCTTGTTGATACAACCCCGCGTGATCGGTGGGCGCGGAGACGTCGATACAACCCTGACAACCCAACTACGAGAAGGAAACAGGGTGACAATCCGTTATTATAGGCCGGTTCGGTTAGTCCGGTCGGCCCTTGCCGCCGATGCCCGAAGTGGCATCGCGGCAGAACCCTCCGTTTCCGGCAGGGGTGAAAACCGACCCGAGCACCACCCAGTCACTTGAGCGTCCCACATCATGTTCGGTTTCCTGCGCGCCTACTTTTCCGATGACCTGGCCATCGATCTGGGTACAGCCAACACCCTGATCTACGTTCGTGGCAAGGGCATCGTTCTCGACGAACCGTCGGTGGTGGCGATCCGCGAAGAGGGCGGCCCCAATGGCAAGAAGACCATCCTCCAGGTCGGTCGAGAAGCCAAGCTGATGCTGGGCAAGGCACCGGGCAATATCGACGTCATTCGCCCGATGAAGGATGGCGTGATCGCGAACTTCACCGTCACCGAACAGATGATCAAGCAGTTCATCCGCAAGGTGCATGCATCACGCCTGCTGTCGCCCAGTCCGCGCATCATCATCTGTGTACCTTCGGGCTCGACCCAGGTCGAGCGGCGTGCCATCCGCGAAGCTGCGCAAGGTGCCGGCGCCTCGCAGGTATTCCTGATCGAGGAACCGATGGCCGCCGCCATCGGTGCGGATCTGCCAGTGGCTGAAGCAACCGGGTCGATGGTGGTGGACATCGGCGGGGGCACCACCGAGGTGGGCGTCATCTCGCTGGGCGGCATGGTGTACTCGGGTTCGGTGCGCGTCGGTGGCGACAAGTTCGACGAGGCCATCGTCAACTACATCCGCCGCAACTACGGCATGCTGATCGGCGACGCGACGGCCGAACATATCAAGAAGTCGATCGGCTCGGCCTTCCCCGGGTCGGAAGTCCGCGAAATCGAAGTCAAGGGACGCAATCTCGCCGAAGGCATCCCGCGCAGCTTCACCATCAGTTCCAACGAGATTCTCGAGGCGCTCACCGAGCCGCTGAACCAGATTGTGTCTGCCGTGAAGATAGCCCTCGAGCAGACGCCGCCCGAACTCGGTGCAGACATCGCCGAAAAAGGCCTGGTCCTTACCGGGGGCGGCGCACTGCTGCGTGACATCGATCGTCTGTTCATCGAGGAGAGCGGTCTGCCGGTATTCATTGCCGAGGATCCACTCACCTGCGTGGTGCGGGGCTGTGGTCGTGCGCTCGAGCGCATGGACAAGCTCGGCACCATCTTTGCCAGCGAGTAGGCGCGCTCAGCGCGCGCGCGGGCGCGGCCACCGTGGAGGCCCGTACCCCACCCTTGTTCCTGCGTGGGCCGACACCCTTTGTGCGGCTCCTGTTCTTTGGAGCACTGTCGCTGGTTCTCATGGTGTTCGATGCACGATTCGGCTATGTCGAACCGCTTCGCGACAGCCTGCTCTGGTTCAGCTACCCGTTGCAGCGCGTTGCCTCTCTTCCATCAGACATCTTCAACTCGGTGAGCGGCTTCTTCGTCAGTCAGTCGCGACTGCAGCAAGACAACGGCAGCTTGCGACGTGAGCGGCTTCGCGATGCCGAGCGACTGCTGGCCATCGAGGCGCTCCGCGCCGAGAACAGCAATCTGCGTTCGCTGCTTGCGGCACGAGAACCTCTGACCAGCCGATCGCTGGTTGCCTCGATCGCCTACGTGGGTCGCGACGCCTTCAGCCGCAAGGTGATCATCGACAAGGGATCCCAGGCCGGCATCCTGGCAGGCCACCCGGTGATCGACAGCGGCGGCGTCATCGGTCAGGTCACGCGCGTACATCCATTGCTGGCCGAAGTCACCCTCATCATCGACAAGGACCAGGCAACACCGGTACGCGTACTGCGCAACGGGCTTCGCGGTGTCGCCTTCGGAACCGGAGACGGCGCGACGATCGAGCTGCGGTACATGGCGATGAACGCAGAGATCGCGGTCGGCGACACGCTGGTCACCTCGGGCATTGACAGCGTATTTCCAGCCGGCCTGCCTGTCGCCACGGTGAGTCGCATCGACCGCGATGCAACCATGCAGTTCGCACGGGTGGTATGCACACCCACCGGTGAGCCTGGCAGCAACCGCGAGGTGCTTGTGGTGGAAACCGACATGCCCGACCTGGCCCCTTATCCCAGTGACGACAGCACGGCGGCACGTAGCGTGCGACCCGGCCGGCGTTCACGCGGACGCTGACGCCATGGCTACGCTCCCACCGCCGGTCAGTTACGAGATGTCGTCCATCACGATGGGCCGCGAGGTGCGGCGGCGTACCATCTGGCTGAGTCTGATGGGCGCCTTCATTTTCGACATGCTGCCCTGGCATGACCTTCAAGGCGTTCCCGACCTGGTTGCTCTGGCCGTGCTGTTCTGGTCGATTCACCGACCATTTCGCTTCAGCGTCGGCAGTGCGTTCTGTGCCGGGCTGCTCCTCGATGCCGCCAATGGCGTTCTGCTGGGCCAGCATGCCCTCGCATGCAGCGCGCTGGCGTTTGCAGGCAACGAATTGTCGCGACGCATCCTTGGGTTCGGACTGGGCGCCCAGGCCTTTCATGTCGGTGCGCTACTGCTGGTGGGGCAGTTGTTGATGCTGATCGTGCGCATTGCCATGGGTGGCACCTTCCCCGGTCTGAGCTGGTTCGCCTCGAGCCTCATTGCCACGCTGTTCTGGCCACTCGCTTCGTTTGCCTATCGATTCGGCCACGATGTGGGCCACTCGGTCGACGAGTCCCAGTGAGGCGGCGCCGGCGATGACACAATGGACGATTCCCACGCAAGACCGCAGCCGATTCGAGGCGCGACTGGGACTGGCCGGGTTGATCGTCATTGCCGGGTTCAGCGCGCTGGCCGTGCGCTTTGTCTTCCTGCAGATCGTCGAACACGAGTACTACATGACCCGCGCCGAGGACAACCGGATCGCGGTGGTGCCGGTAGCCCCGACACGCGGACTCATCCTGGACCGCAACGGTGTCGTGCTCGCACGCAACTACTCGGCCTATACGCTCGAGATCAACGGCGCACGTACCGCCGACATCCCCACAACCATCGAAAAACTGGCACGCGTGATCACGATCGATGGACGCGACCGCAGTCGCTTCCGTCGCCTGCTCGAGGAGACCCGTGGTGTCGGAACGGTGCCGATACGCACCCGCCTCACCGATGAGGAGGTGGCACGATTTGCGGCACAACGATTCCGTTTCCCCGGTGTCGATATCAAGGCTCGACTGTTTCGCGAATACCCCCAGCGGACGCTGGCCGCACACGTGGTGGGCTATATCGGACGAATCAGCGAACGCGACCTCCAGAGACTCGACGAAGACGACGCTGTGGCCAGTTACCGCGGCACGGACTACATTGGCAAGACCGGACTGGAATCCACCTACGAAAAGGAACTGCACGGCACGGCAGGTTCCGCAGAAGTTGAAATCGACGCCGGCGGGCATCCCTTGCGCACGCTGCGCTCGCGTGTCCCGGTGTCGGGCAACAACATCGAACTGACGCTGGACACACGCCTCCAGGAGGTGGCCGAGCGAGCCTTCGGCGACTGGCGTGGAGCGCTGGTAGCGATCGAGCCTTCTTCCGGGGGCGTGCTTGCCTTCGTGTCGCGTCCTGCCTTCGACCCGAATCTCTTCGTCGAAGGCATCGATCCGCAGAACTGGGACAGTCTCAACAACAACCCCGACCGGCCCCTGACCAATCGGGCCTTGGCCGGGGTCTACCCGCCCGGGTCGACGGTGAAGCCCTTTATCGCACTGGCCGCACTGCAAAGCGGGCGGCGTACACTCGAATACACGATTTCCGACCCGGGGTACTTCACCCTGCCCGGCGTCAATCACCGGTGGCGCGACTGGAAGGAGGGCGGTCACGGCCAGGTCAACCTGCACCATTCGATCGTGCAATCCTGCGACACCTACTACTACGGCATCGGCAATGACATGGGGATCGATGCACTGCACGGGATGCTCCACCAATTCGGCTTCGGCGAGAAGAGCGGCCTCGATCTGGACGGCGAGCGGACAGGACTGCTGCCTTCACAGGCATGGAAGCAGCAGAAACTGCGCCAGAAATGGTTTCCCGGTGACACCATTCCGGTGGCCATCGGCCAAGGCTACTTCACGGCCACCCCCATGCAACTGGCGCTTGCCACCGCCACCCTGGCCAACAACGGCGTTGTCTACCAGCCCCACCTGGTGCGGTTCGTCCAGGATTCACGCTCTGGCGAGCGTCGGGCGGTCGCCACCGACCCACTACGCACGATCACGCTCGACCCGCGCTGGCTCGACGCGGTCAAGCAGGCAATGGTCGACGTCACTCGCCCAGGCGGCACCGCAGCCGGCGCCGGACGCGATGCCGCCTACTCATTCGCCGGCAAGAGCGGCACAGCCCAGGTCATTGCAATCCGCCAGGGCGAGCGCTATGACGCCCGCAAGATTGGCGAGCGCTACCGAGACCACGCGCTGTTCGTGGCCTTTGCACCGGCCGAGAGCCCGCGAATCGCGCTCGGCATACTGGTGGAGAACGGTGGTTCCGGCAGCGGTACCGCAGCTCCGATCGCGCGCGTCGTGCTCGATTACTATTTGCTGGGCAAAGCACCCGCATCGTTGCCCACAGTACAGCCCGCGGCAGGCAGCGAATGATCTCGGGCCGGAGGCAGTTGCACTGGTACACCCCCGCCGTCATCCTGCGCCGGATTGCCGAGCCGCTCGACTGGCCTACGCTGTGGCTCCTGCTGCCCATCCTTGCGATCGGCCTGGTGACGCTCTACAGCGCGACCGTCGACACACCGGCACGATTCAACGCGCAGCTGGTCAATATCATGGTCGGATTGGTCACCATGTGGGTGGTTGCCCGCATTCCCCCCGCCACCCTGATGCGGTACGCGGTACCAGCCTTCGGTTTTGGCCTGACGCTCCTCATTCTGGTGGCCGTGACGGGCGAGGTGGTCAACGGCGCACGCCGCTGGCTGAGCCTGGGCGTGACCCGTATTCAACCCTCGGAAATGATGAAGATCGCGATGCCGATGATGCTCGCCTGGTTCTTCCATCAGCGCGGCCAGGCGCCCAGGCTGCGCGACTTCGCCATCGCCGCGCTGCTGCTCGTGGTTCCAGGCGCCCTCATCATGCGACAGCCCGATCTGGGCACAGCGATGCTGGTGCTCGGGGCCGGGTGCTACGTGATCTTTCTGGCTGGCCTGTCATGGCGAATCATCCTGGGCCTTGCCGTGTGCGGGGTCGGGGCAGCGCCCTTCGTCTGGTCAATGCTCCATGACTACCAGCGGCGGCGGCTGCTCATCCTGCTCGACCCGACACAGGATCCGCTCGGCGCGGGGTATCACACGATACAGTCCACGATCGCCGTAGGTTCCGGCGGCCTCCTCGGCAAGGGCTGGCTGCGCGGCACACAGGCACACCTGGAGTTCATCCCGGAGCGCCATACCGACTTCATCTTTGCCGTTTTTTCCGAAGAGTTCGGACTGGTCGGCATCCTGATCCTGAGCGGCCTCTACCTGGCCCTCATTGCCCGCTGCATGGTGATCGCATCCAGCGCAACCACGCTGTTTTCACGCCTGCTCGGCGGCTCGCTGGTGCTGACATTCGCCACCTACGCGCTGGTCAACATGGGGATGGTGGGCGGCGTACTGCCCGTGGTCGGCGTACCACTGCCCTTCGTCTCCTACGGGGGCACGGCCATGGTCACCCTGTTCCTGGCCATGGGTATCCTCATGAGCATTTCCAAGCACCGTCAACTCGTCTCCAGTTGACCCATCTCCATCTGCCCGCACCGGTGGGGCCGACAGCATTTGTTAAGATTCCTCCTCCCTGCAGCCTCCTCTCAGCGTCGATGCCCATGCGCCTGTCTGTCCGCTCCACCCTCGACCTCCCGCGCCGCTTGATCGGCCTGCTTCTGGCCGCGGTCTGCACCTGCCTGACGCTTCCCTGGCAGACTGCAGATGCCCAGCAACTGGCTCTGCCCCCGCTGGCCGCCCGCGCCTGGCTGCTGCTCGATGTGGGTGCCAACCAGCTGATCGCCAGCCAGGGCGCTCGCGACCGCATCGAGCCTGCGTCGCTCACCAAACTGATGACCGCATATGTGGTGTTTGCCGCGCTGCGCGATCGCAAGATCACCCTGGATCAGGTCGCACCGATTTCAACCCGCGCCTGGAAGACCGGCGGATCGAAGATGTTCGTCGATCCGAAGAAGCCGGTGACGGTCGATGAGTTGCTGCACGGAATGATCATTCAGTCGGGTAACGATGCGGCCGTGGCACTGGCAGAGCTGGTGTCCGGATCTGAAGAAGCCTTTGCCGTAGCCATGAATGCCGAGGGCAAGAGACTGAGCCTCACCGGTTCGCATTTCATGAACGCAAGCGGGCTGCCCGATCCGCAGCATTACGCCAACGCCTTTGACCTCGGCGTGATCGCCGCGGCCATCATCCGCGACTTTCCCGAGCGCTACGCGATCTACTCGGTCAAGGAGTATCGCTACAGCAACATCACGCAACCCAATCGCAACCGCCTGCTGTGGCTCGATCCCAATGTCGACGGCCTGAAAACCGGTCATACCGAGAGTGCTGGTTACTGCCTGATTGCCTCGGCGAAGCGTACCGACCGGCGGATGCTGGCGGTCGTGCTGAACGCGCCGTCTGATTCGGTTCGCACGCAGGAAACCCAGATACTGCTCAATTTCGGCTTTCAGTCCTTCGACACGATGCGTGTCAAGGAAAAGGACAAGCCGCTCTCGGTGCTGGCCGTCTGGAAGGGCAAGAGCGCCACGGTCAACGCCGGGGTCAGCCACGACATCCTGATCGCGATTCCGCGCGGCACCGATGAACGCATCAAGGCAGAGCTGTCAAGCCAGCAACCGCTCCTGGCACCGATATCGCGCGGCCAGCGTGTCGGTACGATTGCCATAAGCTACGAGGGGCGTGCCATCGGCGAGTATCCGGTCATCGCACTGGAAGACGTTCCGGTCGCAGGCATCTTCGGCCGGATGTGGGATACGATAAGACTGTGGATCAAGTGAGCAGCCAGATGCAGGCAGTATCAACCGGGCAGACGCTCGCCGCGCCGATACCGGCCCAGACGGCTTATCTCAATGGCGAGTTTCTGCCGCTGGATCAGGCTCGCGTACCGGTTCTGGATCGCGGCTTCATCTTTGGCGACGGGGTCTACGAAGTGATACCGGTGTACGACCGGGCGCCCTTCCGGCTCGAGGAACACCTGCGTCGACTCAAGCGCAGTCTCGCGGCAATCGCGCTGACCAATCCTCATGACGATGCCGGCTGGAGTGCGTTGATAGACACGCTCATTGCGCATCACCCCTGGCCCGACCAGTCGGTCTACCTGCACGTGACTCGGGGCGTGGCGCCGCGCAACCACGCCTTCCCCGAAGGCGTGAAGCCCACTGTGTTCATGATGTCCGGGGCGCTGCGTCTGCCCTCGGAGGCAGAGCGCACGATGGGCGTCAGTGCCCTCTCACTGCCCGATTTCCGCTGGCTGCGCTGCGACATCAAGTCGATTGCGCTGCTCGGAAACTGCCTGCTGCGGCAAGCCGCAGTAGAGGCCGGATGCAAGGAGGCCATCCTGTTTCGCGATGGCTGGCTCACCGAGGGTGCCGCGAGCAATATCTTCGTCGTCTCGCACGGCGTACTGCTGGCACCGCCAGCCGATCACCTCATTCTGCCCGGCATCACCTATGAGCTGACCATCGAACTGGCACGCACCCATGGCCTGCCCTGCGAGGTACGGCCGGTGTCGGAGGCAGAGACCCGGGCCGCCGACGAGATCTGGCTCAGCTCCTCGACCAACGAGGTGCTTGCCATCACCCGACTCGATGGCAAGCCGGTGGGAGGAGGCATGCCTGGGCCGGTATGGCAGCAGATGGCCCAGTGGGTCGCAGCCAGCACGCGCGCCCAGCGCGGCCGTGGTCGCTGACCGGCCGGTCATGTCTGCCCCCGCGCCCGACACGCCGTCGCTACTCACCTTCCCGGTCGATTTCCCGATCAAGGTGATGGGGCGCACACAACCCGGTTTTGCTCAGGCAATGCTGCAGATCGTGCAGACACAGGCACCGGACTTCAATCCGGGATCGGTCGAAATGCGAAGCAGCCGTGAAGGCCGTTATCTGAGCCTCACCTTCACCGTCAATGCACAGTCGCGCGAGCAGCTCGATACGCTCTACCGCACGTTGTCCGAGCACCCGATGGTCTCGATGGTGCTGTGACCTCTGGCATCACTGACCCGGTGGTGCTCGAGCGCGGTCTGGTCGACTACCGCACGACCTTCGAGGCAATGCGCAGCTTCACTGCGCTGCGCGACGCGAGCACGCCCGATGAGATCTGGCTGCTCGAGCATCCCCCGGTCTACACGATGGGGCTTGCCGCACGACACGAACACCTGCCACGGTCCGGGAACGCGATTGCCATCGAGTGGATCGACCGGGGTGGACAGATCACTTATCACGGGCCCGGTCAGGTGATCATGTACGTGCTCATCGATCTGGTGCGCCGGCATCTCTCGGTCCACCGTCTGGTGAAGCTGCTCGAGCAGGCCGTCATCGACATGCTGGCCGAACATGGCGTGGGGGCCGTACGGCGCGACAAGGCACCCGGTGTCTATGTCGAGGGCGCAAAGATTGCGGCGCTCGGGCTCAAGGTGCGCCGGGGTGCGAGTTATCATGGCCTTGCACTCAACGCATGCATGGATCTGTCGCCCTTTGCAGCGATCGATCCCTGCGGATACCCGGGGCTTGCCGTGACCCAGACGCAGGCTCTGGGCATCGATGAGAGCCCGCAGGCACTCGGACGGGCGCTGGCTGCCCGCTTCATCCACCTCATCAGGCCCGACCGATGACCTCACCTGCCGAAAAGCAGAAGAACGCCGCCAAGACGAGCCGCATCCCGATCAAGATCGTGCCGGCCGAGCGCCTCGCCAAGCCCGACTGGATTCGGGTGCGTGCGCCGCTGCCCGGGTCACGCTTCACCGACATCAAGCGCATCCTGCGCGAGAACAATCTGCACACGGTCTGCGAGGAAGCGTCCTGTCCGAACATCGGCGAATGCTTCGGCAAGGGCACCGCCACCTTCATGGTGCTGGGCGATGTCTGCACCCGGCGCTGCCCTTTCTGCGATGTAGCGCATGGCCGACCGAAACCGCCCGATGCCGAGGAGCCGGAACACCTGGCGCAAACGATTGCCGCCCTCGAACTGCGCTATGTGGTTGTAACCAGTGTCGATCGGGACGACCTGCGTGACGGCGGCGCCGATCACTTCGTGCGCTGCATCCAGGCCATTCGCGAGCGCTCGCCACAGACCCAGATCGAGATCCTGGTACCCGATTTTCGCGGCCGCCTGGAGCGCGCGCTCTCGATTCTCGAAGCGGCACCGCCTGATGTGATGAACCACAACCTCGAGACGGTTCCGCGACTGTATCGCGAAGCCCGGCCGGGGTCGGACTACGAGCACTCGCTCGATCTTCTCGAGCAGTTCAAGCTGCGCCGTCCGGGCGTACCGACCAAGTCGGGCCTGATGCTGGGCCTTGGGGAAACCGACGAGGAGATACTCGCGGTGATGCGTGACTTGCGCGCGCACCAGGTCGACATGCTCACACTCGGCCAGTATCTGCAGCCTTCGGCCGATCACCTGCCGGTGCGTCGTTACGTGCCGCTGGACACCTTTGCGATGTTCGAGCGCGAAGCGCACGCCATGGGCTTCGTGCATGCGGCCATCGGGCCCATGGTGCGCTCGAGTTATCACGCCGATCGGCAGGCCGAACTCGCACTCGCGGCAACGGCTGACAAGGCAGCTGACCGGTCCGCTGAAAAAGCGGCAGCAGCGACGACCGAGCGGCTGCCCGGCTGATCGCGTCAGGGCTCTGACAGGCGGGCACCGATCAGGGCCCGGGGACCCTTCGCACGTCAGCCAGGACGGCGAAAGTCATCCTCGATCCAGGCATTGGCGCGGGCCGTATTCAACTTGAACCCAGGTGCTACACGCACGCGGGCCAGTTGCTCGCCAGCCGCATCGTGCGCAGCGAGCATGGCATGCGGGTCATCGTCGTCTGCCACGATGTCCAGGGTCACGGTAATCGGGCCTGAGGGCGCATGAACGGTGAGGCTCTGGTGCTGCGCCCAGTACTGCTGCTGAATCTGGCGCTGACGAAATTCGGAGGCGGTCTTCACCAGCGTATTGAACGCGGACGAATCAAGCGGCTTGGGGTTCCGCTTGTCGCGGCCCATGGTCCACGGGCCGACCAGTGCAGGCTCGGCTTCGCCATCCTTGATCATCTCGACCGCCCAACCCTCATCGTCCTCGTTCTTGATGACGCGCGCCGTCCAGCCGTCATCACGCCAGAGTCGAGCCTCATGGGTCAGGGCGGGCTCATCGGCTTCGCCTGTGGTGTGCGATGTCATGGCTAGTGCGCCTGCTCCCAATTGGGCCCACGGCCCACTTCCACCAGCAAGGGCACGGCGAGTGCGGCAACGCCGGTCATCAAGGCCGGCAGTCGCTCCGACACGCGGTCGAGTTCGCTCTGCGGGACCTCGAGCACGAGTTCGTCGTGCACCTGCATCACCATGCGCGTCGCCAGATGCTCGGCCTCGATCCAGCCCTGCACCGCAATCATCGACAGCTTGATGAGGTCGGCGGCCGTTCCCTGCATCGGCGCGTTGATGGCTGCCCGCTCGGCACCGGCACGCCGTGCCGGGTTGCCACTGGCAATCTCGGGCAACCACAGGCGACGCCCGAAGACCGTCTCGACATAGCCTTGCTCGCGCGCCCGCTGCCGGGTCTCGTCCATGTAGCGGGCAACGCCCGGATAGCGCGCAAAGTAGTTGTCGATGTAGGCACGTGCCACGCTTCTGTCGACACCAAGCTGCTGCGCGAGTCCAAACGCCGACATGCCGTAGATGAGACCGAAGTTGATCACCTTGGCATAGCGTCGTTCTTCGTTCGAGACCTCAGCTGGCGTGCGGTTGAAGATCTCGCCTGCCGTGGCGCGATGGATGTCCTCGCCAGCGGCAAACGCGGCCAGGAGGCTCGGGTCAGCCGACAGGTGCGCCATGATGCGCAGCTCGATCTGCGAGTAATCAGCCGACACAATGACGGCGCCGGGCGGTGCGATGAAGGCCTCGCGAATGAGCCGGCCCTCGGCGGTGCGCACCGGAATGTTCTGCAAATTGGGTTCGGTGCTGGCAAGGCGCCCGGTGACCGCAGTCACCTGACCATAGGTGGTATGAACGCGCCCGGTCGTCGGGTTGATCATGCGTGGCAGCTTGTCGGTGTAGGTCGACTTCAACTTCGAGACGCTGCGGTAGTCAAGCAGCGTCTTGGGCAGGGGGTAGTCAAGCGCCAGTTGCTCGAGCACTTCCTCGTCGGTCGAGGGCGCACCGGTGGCGGTCTTCTTGATGACGGGCAGCTTGAGCTGGGTAAAGAAGATCTCGCCGATCTGTTTGGGCGAATTCAGGTTGAACGACTGACCCGCTTCCTGATGCGCGCGCGCTTCGAGCTCGAGCATGCGCCCACCCAGGTGATGACTCTGCGCCGCCAGCGCGACCGGATCGATCAGGACACCTCCGCGCTCCATGGTAAACAGCACCTCGCGCACCGGCATCTCGATACCGGCATAGATGTGCTCGAGGCGGGAGTCGGCCGCGATGCGCGGGCGCATCACCTGGTGCAGGCGTAGCGTGATGTCGGCGTCTTCGGCCGCATAGGGTGCGGCCTTCGCAACCGGCACCTGTTCGAAACCGATGCGCCGCGCACCGGTGCCGGTGAGTTCGTCGTAGCTGATGGTCTTCTCGCCCAGCAACCGCTCGGCGAGGGCGTCCATGTCGTGTCGCAGATGACTGTGCAGCACATAGGACTGCAGACACGAATCATCGCTCACGCCACGCAGCGCAACGCCGTGGTTCGCGAGCACATGCTGGTCGTACTTGATGTTGTGCCCGACCTTGCGGCAGTCGGGGTTCTCGAGCCAGCCGCGCAGCAGTTCGAGCGCACGCTCGACGCCGATCTGAGCCGGCGCATCGGGATCCTGATGCGCCAGCGGCACATAGGCCGCGACGCCAGGCGCGATCGCAAACGACAGGCCGACCAGACGCGCAGCAAACACATCGAGACTGGTGGTCTCGGTATCAAACGCCACCAGCGGTGCAGCCCTGATGCGCTCGAGCCAGGCGGCGAGGGCCTCCTCGGTGAAGATCGTCTCGTACTGGCGCTCCGGCGCGCTCGGGTGCGGCTCGCCCCCACCTGGCATGGCCGGCACCGCCCGATCGGGCGCACGGTTGGGTGAACGCGCTCGCTCACCGGCATCGCGCACATTGGCCTCATGCGCCGTGTCGGCACCCGCCACGGTGACCCCCAGGTCACGCAGCCAGGTTCTGAAATTGAATCGCGTGTAGAGCTCAGCCAGCGCGTCCCGATCGGGCGACTTTGACACCAGATCGTGCACGCCGACCGGCAAAGCGCAATCAGACTTCACCGTCACCAGCGTTCGCGCGGTCGGCAGCCACTCGAGGGCGCTACGCAGGTTCTCGCCGACCACACCACCGATCGCAGCCGATTGTGCCATCACCGTGTCGAGGTCGCCGTACTGGGTCAGCCACTTGACCGCCGTCTTGGGCCCGACCTTGGGCACGCCAGGCACGTTGTCGACGGTGTCACCGACCAGCGCCAGGTAATCCACGATGCGATCGGGCGGCACGCCGAACTTGGCGACCACGCCGGGCACATCGAGGGTCTCGTTGGACATCGTGTTGACCAGCGTGACATGCTCATCGACCAGTTGCGCCAGGTCCTTGTCGCCGGTGGATATCAGCGTGCGGATGCCGGCCGCGCTCGCCGCGCGCGCCAGCGTGGCAATGACATCATCAGCCTCGACCCCCTGGACCACGACCAGGGGCCAGCCCATGGCGCGTATTGCCGCATGCAAGGGCTCGATCTGACAGGCAAGGTCTTCGGGCATGCTCGGCCGATTGGCCTTGTAGTCCGGATAAAGATCGTCGCGAAAGGTCTTGCCCTTGGCGTCGAACACGCAGCCCAGCAGATCTGCCTTGTGATCAGCCACGAGGCGACGTAGCATGCTGAGCACGCCATGAATCGCACCCGTGGGTTCGCCCTGCGCATTGCGCAGGTCGGGCAGTGCATGGAACGCCCGATACAGATAGGACGAGCCGTCCACCAGGACGAGAGTCTGGGCCACAGTCGATAAGGGACCGAATCGTGAAGCTTCCGAAAGCCGTTGCATCCTCGACCGACTCATCAGAGTCGACCGCCCGGGAAGCGTGGCACCTGCTGGGGATTATGTCAGAGTTCGTCGAGGCTACCGACCGTCTCGGCAACATCGCGCCTGCGGTAAGCATCTTTGGCAGCGCCCGTACCCCGCGCGATCACCCCTACTTCGCGCTCGCCGAACGCATCGCCCGACTGCTCTCCGACGCCGGGTTCTCGGTCATCTCCGGCGGCGGTCCAGGCATCATGGAAGCCTGCAACAAGGGCGCGCATGAAGGTCGTTCGCCCTCGATCGGCCTGAACATCGAACTGCCGCGCGAACAATTCGGCAACACCTTCCAGGACATCAGCCTGTCGTTTCGCCACTTTTTCGCGCGCAAGACCACGTTCATCCGCTTCTCGGTGGCCTATGTCGTGATGCCTGGCGGCTTTGGCACCTTGGACGAACTGAGCGAAGCGCTCACGATGATGCAGACCGGCAAGATCCGGCGCATGCCGATCATCCTGGTGGGCAGCGGTTTCTGGCGCGGCATGCTCGACTGGATCGCCGATCGACTGGTCGACGAAGGCATGATCAATCCGGCCGATCTGGACCTGATGCAGGTGATCGATGAGCCCGAGAAAGTCGTCGAGGCCATCTTCCAGCACTACGAAAACCGGCACTTCGCGCCATCGGTGGCCGAGCGCGACACGCTGCTCAACCTTTGATCCGACCCGGACGTCTGGCCCGCAATACCGGCGCAATGCCGGCGCGGGTCCGTTCACTCGCGGTAAAATGAGGATCAGCGGATGGCATGTACCGGCGATTTTGCCTCCCAACCCGCTCGGGGACCTGCGCAATGATGGGCATGCGGCACCTGGCAGCGGCATCGGTGGTTGGCATCGCCGTACTGAGCAGCGCGGGCGCGCAGATGCCGCCCGCTGCCCCGCCACCGGTCGAGTTCGAACCCACGGCCTCGGCGAGCCCGCGCGGTGATGCCCTGGACGAGGCTGTGCGGGTGATTCCCGATGTGGAATCACGCAGCGAGCAGGTGATTGGCGGGCGGCGCGTGGTGCGGGTCGTGACGCGCGCGGGCCTGGAGTACGAACTGATCGAGGACGACGGCGTGGTGGCATCGACCCTGCTTGCCCCCGATACGCAACGGCTGCGCGTCCCGCTATGGCGCATCTTCGAATGGTAGGATGCGCGCCGGACATTGCCTGCTGACCAGCGGGCCGGGGTAGCCACTGAGTCATGGCAGTCTTCACATCCGTCACTGAAGAGGAGGCGCGCGCCTGGCTTGCGCGCTACCCGGTCGGCACCCTCATCGAACTGCGCGGCATCGCTGCAGGCATCGAGAACACCAACTACTTCGTCACGACCAGCCAGGGTCGGTTCGTGCTCACGCTGTTTGAAAAGCTCACGCGTGACGAACTGCCCTTCTACATCGACTTGATGAGTCATCTGGCCCGCGATGGCGTGCCCTGTCCGCGTCCGATACACGACAGCGATGACAACGCCCTGGGCACACTGAACGGCAAGCCTGCCGCCTTGATGACGCGCCTGCCCGGCGAAGCCATCGTCCATCCGACAACCGGGCACTGCGCCGAAGTCGGCGATGTGCTCGGTCGCATGCACCTGGCCGCGATGCACTTTGGCGACGGACCGGTCAATCCGCGCGGCCGACACTGGTGGCATGCGACGGCACCGCTGGTACTGCCCTTTCTCGATGCGCCGCGCCAGGCCCTGCTGCGCGAGGAACTGCGCTACCAGGACACCGTCAACCTCGAGCGCCTGCCACGCGGCCCGGTGCACGCCGATCTCTTCCGCGACAACGTGCTGTTCGAGGGCAAGCGCATGGGCGGGGTGATCGATTTCTATTTCGCCGGTCTCGACACCTTTCTTTACGATCTGGCCGTCACGCTGAACGACTGGTGCATCGATCTGGCCACCGGCCAGATCGTCAATGACCGCGCACAGGCCCTGCTTGCAGCCTATGCCGCACGCCGCCCCCCCGGCGCTGCCGAGCAAGCGGCTTGGCCGGCCCTGCTGCGGGCCGCGGCGCTTCGCTTCTGGCTGTCACGCCTGCATGACTTCTACCTACCACGCTCGGGTGAACTGATCCGCGCACACGACCCCGAACACTTCCGCCGGGTTCTCGAACTGCGCGTGGCGCACGCCACGCATCCGCCCTTGCTTGGCTGAGTGCCGCCCCACCCGGGGCAGGTCGCGAGCTCGGCTCCTCCGGGGTCGGATCACTCGAGGCCGACTGAGCCTGCGGGCGCCAGGCAGATGCGGGCGCACAAGGCTTGTACACGGTCGTGGCTTAGAATCAAGGTCCCCTGTCACGCTTGGCGATACGCATGGATTCCCGGCTGCGCGAAATCCCCTACAACTACACGTCGTTCTCCGACCGCGAAATCGTGGTCCGGCTTCTGGGGGAAGATGCCTGGCAGATGCTGGTGGATCTGCAAACCGAGCGGCGCACCGGTCGCTCCGCGCGCATGCTTTTCGAGATATTCGGCGACATCTGGGTCGTTGACCGCAACCCGTATCTGCAGGACGACCTTCTGGAGAATCCCGACCGGCGCGCAGCGCTGATCGAGGCACTGCACCACCGACTGCGCGAAATCAGCGGCCGACGTGATACCCCGGCCGATGCCAGCGAAAGCGATCCGGGCAGCGATCCGGACCGCGAATCAGGCACCGAGTCGGACCCACAGGCTACGCAACCCGAAGGTGCGCGAACACGCGATCGTCGGGTTCAGGCCATCATCGAACGTACCCGCCTGGCGATCGACCACTTCGCGGCCGGGTTCACGACGGTGGAAGCCCTGCGCCGCGCTGTTGCACGACGTTTCGCGCGCATCACCCGTGCGGACAATGTGCGCTTCGATGGCTATTCGCGGGTCGCCCATGTCACCGATGCCACCGACTGGCGCGTCGAGTATCCGTTCGTGGTGCTGTACCCTGAAAACGAGCGCGAAGTGATCGACATGGTGCGCGCCTGCATCGAGCTCGATCTGCCGATCATCCCGCGTGGCGGTGGCACCGGCTACACCGGCGGTGCGATACCTCTGGACAGGCGCTCGGCGGTGATCAATACCGAGAAGCTCGATCGCGCCTCGGCCGTGGAGACCATGCGACTGCCAGGGGTCGAGCGAACCGTGCCGACCGTGGACTGCGGTGCCGGTGTCGTTACCCGCCGGGCGATGGAGATTGCCGAAACGGCGGGGCTTGTATTTGCCTGTGATCCGACCTCGTCGGACGCCTCATGCATCGGTGGCAATGTCGCGATGAACGCGGGCGGCAAGAAGGCCGTCCTGTGGGGAACCGCCCTCGACAACCTGGCCAGCTGGCGCATGGTCGATCCGCAAGGCGAACTGATCGAAATCGTCCGGCTCGAGCACAACCTGGGCAAGATTCACGATCAGGACATGGTCCGGTTCTCGGTGCAGGGTCTGAACGCCGATGGCATGTCGCTGCGCGGCGAGCCGCGCATCATCGAGATGGCAGGATCGCGCTTTCGCAAGGCAGGACTGGGCAAGGACGTCACCGACAAGGTGCTGGGGGGTCTGCCGGGCGTCCAGAAGGAAGGTTGCGACGGCATCATCACTGCTGCCCGGTTCATCCTTCACCGCATGCCACCCCATGTGCGCACGGTCTGTCTGGAATTCTTTGGCGAAGTGCGCGACAGCGTGCCCGCCATTCTCGAGGTGAAGCACTACCTGGACACACGACCGGGTGGCGCAATCCTGGCCGGCCTCGAGCATCTTGACGAACGTTACGTACGGGCGGTCGGCTACGCCACCAAGGCACGGCGAGGCCAGCGTCCGAAGATGGTCCTGATCGGCGATATCGTCGGTGAAGACGAGACGGCAGTCGCCCACGCGGCCTCCCAGGTGGTGCGCCTGTGCAACCTGCGTGGCGCCGAGGGTTTCGTCGCCGTGACCGCTGAAGCCCGGCGCAAGTTCTGGCTCGATCGGGCGCGCACCGCAGCCATCGCCCGTCACACCAACGCCTTCAAGATCAACGAGGACGTTGTCATCCCGCTCGAAGGGCTGGGCGAGTACTCCGATGGCATCGAGCGCATCAATATCGAACTGTCCATCCGCAACAAGCTGCGGCTCCTCGACGAGGCGCAAGCCTGGCTGCAGGGCCCGCTGCCGCTGGCACGTCACGACAGCGCACTCAGCGAATCGGAAGTGCTGGGCGAGCGCCCGACCCAGGCGATCGAGGTCATCGAACGCGCAAGAGTCCGTTGGGCAGGCCTGCTTGACGCGATCGCGGGCGACAGCCCGGGCGGCACGCCGGCCGAGCCCGAAACGCTGTTTGCCCTGCAGGCCCGCAGCCTGCGCGTATCCTGGAAGACCGAGGTCCGCGACGAGCTCGAAGGACTGTTCTCGGGCGAGATCTTCCGCCCGATTGTCGAAGGGCTGCGCAGCGTGCACCAGCGCGTCCTGAAAAGCCGCTGCTGGGTCGCCCTGCACATGCATGCGGGCGACGGCAATGTGCATACCAATCTGCCGGTCAACTCCGACGATTACCACATGATGCGCGAGGCTGAAGAAGCCGTCAGTCGCATCATGACACTGGCGCGTGCCCTCGGTGGCGTGATCTCCGGTGAGCATGGCATCGGCATCACCAAGCTGCAGTTTCTCGACGAGGAACAACGCAGCGACTTCGCGCGCTACAAGGCCGCAGTCGATCCCGCGCACCGATTCAATCGGGGCAAGTTGCTGGCCGGTGGTGGACTTGACAACGCGTACACCCCGTCGTTCAGCCTGCTCGGGTCCGAATCCCTCATCCTCGAGCAGTCCGAAATCGGCCACATCTCGGCGATGGTCAAGGACTGCCTGCGCTGCGGCAAGTGCAAACCGGTGTGCTCGACCCATGTGCCGCGCGCCAACCTGCTCTACTCGCCGCGCGACAAGATACTGGCCACCTCGCTCCTCATCGAGGCTTTTCTGTATGAGGAACAGACCCGGCGTGGCGTGAGCCTGCGCCACTTTGCCGAATTTGACGATGTCGCCGATCACTGCACGGTCTGCCACAAATGCGCCAACCCCTGCCCGGTGGACATCGATTTCGGCGACGTCTCGATCGCCATGCGCAATCTGCTGCGCAAGCAAGGGCACAAGAAGTTCAATCCGGGCACGGCAGCCGCCATGCTGATGCTCAACGCAACCAACCCCAGCACCGTACGCATGACCCGTGCTGCCGTGGTGGGCGTGGCCTATCCGTTGCAACGACTCGCCCACAAGGTCGCCCGCGTCACCGGCCTCGCGGGCGAACAGACCGCACGCCCGCCACTGTCGACCGGCAAGCCCTCGCTCGTCTCGCAGGTGATTCATTTCGTGAACAAGCCCATGCCGGGAGGGCTGCCAAAGAAGACGTCCCGCGCGCTCCTCGATATCGAGGATCCATCGATCGTCGCCCTGGTCCGTGACCCGGCGCGGGTCACCGAAGACTCCGAGGCCGTGTTCTACTTCCCGGGCTGCGGATCAGAGCGCCTGTTCAGCCAGGTGGGCCTGGCCACCCAAGCCATGCTCTACCACCTGGGCACGATCTGCGTACTGCCGCCGGGCTACCTCTGTTGCGGCTACCCACAGACGGCAGCCGGTCAGGACGACGCCGGCCAGAAGATCATCACTGACAACCGGGTGCTCTTTCACCGTGTGGCCAATACGCTGAACTACCTGGACATCAAGACGGTCATCGTGTCGTGCGGCACCTGCATGGATCAACTGCAGAAGTACGAGTTCGAGCGCATCTTTCCGGGATGCCGTCTGCTCGACATCCACGAGTACCTGCTCGAGCGAAACGTCGCGATCGACGGGATCAGCGGCATGCGTTACGTCTACCACGACCCCTGTCACAGTCCGATGAAGACCCACAAGCCGCTCACCGTGGTGAACCACCTGCTCGGACAACAAGCCACACCCAGTGACCGCTGCTGCGGAGAGTCGGGCACCCTGGCGGTCACGCGGCCCGATATTTCCACCCAGGTGCGGTTTCGCAAGGAAGAGGAACTTCGGGGTGACATGGTGCGTGCCCGTGGCGATGCGCCGGATACCGAGGTGAAGATACTGACCTCGTGCCCTTCCTGCCTGCAAGGGCTTGCGCGCTACTCGGGCGATACCGGTGCCGAGGCGGACTACGTCGTGGTCGAGGTGGCGCGCCACCTGCTCGGGGCCGATTGGATGACACGTTATGTCGAACAGGCCAACCGTGGAGGCATCGAACGGGTGCTGCTGTAAGCGGCCAGGCGCCCCCGTGATTCGCCCGGCGATCTACCCGAGGGACGCTGAAATATGCGATCCTCGGGTATCTGCATCCTCATCGCAACCCGCGAACCCAGGTGACAAGCCCATGATGCGCGCTGTCTCACTGACTGCCGGTCTGCTCGATCGCCTGCAGCGCGCACGGCGCGCCGATCTGCCTTTCTCCGAACCGGCCGGTGCCAGGGCCTGGATCGAAGCCTTGCCCGCCGACCGGCCCAGAGAGGTCAACAAGGCATTGGCAGCGGCGATCACCGCCTTCTGTGCCCATTCCTCCGGTCCATCGACGCAGATCGCGGTGCTTGAAGTCTTGCGGCCACGGATCCACGTGGTTCAGGCTGAACTGGCACGGCAATATCGGGGGGCGCCCGCGCCCCTCGGGCCCGAGCTCCTCGGGCTCGTCGATGACATCCTCGCCCTGTGGACACTCGTGGCCAATGCCTATCTGGGTTTCGCGCAAGGCTGGTCGGGCCGCCTGGGTCGTCACGACAAGAACAAGGAGCAGGCCACTGCGCTTCACCGGGCGCTCGATGCGACTTCGCGACTGATCGCCGAGCACTACTCGGCCTATCGGCTGCCCCCGGAGACGGTGTACAGCGGCCTGCACGCCCTGTATCTGACGGCCGAGCACCTCGATCTGATCAAGGTGCGTGTGCCCGATCCGTTCCAGGCGCTTGGCGAAACGCGGTGCCGCGACGCCTGGGTTCGGGCACTGCTCATCGACGGATGCCTGCCCCGCGAGCATCATCATCGCGAACTCGGGCTGATCTTTCGTCTGCTCGAACGCTGGGCACCAAAGGTCCGGGTGGTTGAAGCAGAGGAAGACGCCGAGGACGGTACCGCTTCGCTGTTCGTCGATCTGCAGGAAGCGTGTGGCCTCAGGCCCTGGCGCGGCGCTGGCGACAACGTGCGCACGCTGCGCATGGGCGCACTGGCCAACGAAATCCGGCAAACCCTCACGATCCTGCGCAAGGGCGGGGACATTCCCGACCTGGACTTTGGTCCGGGCCTTTCGCGACGTGACTTCGAGCGGCTGCTGCTGTTGCTCCACCGGCAATGGTGCGAAGGCGGCATTCGAAGGACGAGCGAGCGACAGTCGGCCGCAACGGCAGCACACGTCAGTTCAGGTCTGCGAGCAGCGCACTTCTACCTCGGGCGCAAACCCTTCGAGCAGCCCTTCGAGCCCAGTTCACTGCCCAGCCGAGGCAATGCTCGCCGCAGCGAACACAGTGCCCAGCGCGTGCGTGCTGCAACCGACTACCTTCAGGCCCACGGCATTCGTGCCGAGCAGTGGCAGATCAAGGACGAGAGCCCGAGCGGGCTCGGCATGACCCGCGGACATGACGAACCGGGCGAGCCCTGGATCGGCCAGGGTTTGCTGCTCGCGGTGAGACCGATCGGGCATAGCAACACACTGGTCGGCACGGTTCGCTGGATACAGGCCGACAAGGACGGCGCGCTGCAGATTGGGGTCAGCCTGCTGCCAGGCATCCCGGTCGCCATCGCCGCGCGCATCCCTGCGGCGAGCGAATTCGAGCCAGCCATTTTGATGCTTCCGCTGCCAGCGGCCAACGCACCGTCATCGCTGGTCATGGCCCCAGGGCTTCTCAAGCCCCGGATGGTGGTTGACATCTACCGTGAGGGCATCGACCGGATCGAGATCACCGCCTTGCTCGAGGGGGGCACGGAATTCGAGCGCTTTGCGTTCATGCCCGCAGGCAGCGTGTACGATCCAAGCACCGAGTACGATCCGTCCAGGTGAAACCCGCGGTGTCGGGTTACGCTCGACACCCTCCTCAGGTCATGCCCCGTTCATGCCGGCCCCCGTCGATATCATCGTTCATCGAAAATCGCGCGTTCTCGAAGTGACCTTCGACGACGGTGCGAGGTTTGCCATCGATTTCGAGCTGCTGCGCGTGTACTCACCGTCGGCTGAGGTCCGTGGCCACGGCCCGGGGCAGGAAGTGCTGCAGACGGGCAAGCGCGAGGTTGATCTTCTTGCGCTGGAACCGGTCGGGAACTACGCGGTCCGACCCCGGTTTTCAGACGGTCATGACTCGGGCATCTACGCCTGGGACACGCTCTACGGTCTGGGCCGCGACCAGCAACAGCTCTGGCAGGACTACCTGGGCCGACTTCAGAGGGCTGGCGCTTCACGCGATCAGGCAGGAGCGCCCGCATGAGCCTGGACAACGAAACCGATTTCGGCTTCGAACGGGTCCGCGAGCCTGAAAAAGCACGCAAGGTGGCAGAGGTCTTTGCATCGGTAGCTTCGAACTACGATGTGATGAACGATCTGATGTCGATGGGTCTGCACCGGCTCTGGAAACGCTTTGCCGTCGATCGGTGCGTGCTCAAGTCCGGTGACAGGGTGCTCGACGTAGCCGGCGGGTCAGGCGACCTCGCCGCCGCCCTGGCTGATCGGGTCGGCCCAAACGGCGAAGTCTGGCTCACTGACATCAACGCGGCCATGCTGGCTGTGGGCCGCGACCGGCTCGCAAACCGCGGCCTGCTGCTGCCCACCGCGCAATGCGACGCCGAGCGCTTGCCGTTTCCCGACGGGTACTTCGATTGCGTCACGGTCGGCTTCGGTCTCAGAAACATGACTCACAAGAACCGTGCGCTGGCCGAGATGACCCGCGTGCTGCGCCCGGGCGGGCGTCTGCTCGTACTGGAGTTCTCGCGCGTCTGGGAGCCACTGGCCGGTGCCTACGACCAGTACTCGTTCAACGTGCTGCCATGGCTTGGGAAGCGCATTGCGGGTGACGCCGACAGCTATCGTTATCTGGCCGAATCGATACGCATGCACCCGGATCAGACCACGCTGGCCACGATGATGGAACAATGTGGACTGGACGATGTCCAATACTGGAATCTGGCGGCTGGTATCGTAGCGGTGCATCGCGGCATCCGCTACGGCTGACCGTACTGTCTTGTCTGGCGTCTGGTTGTACACACTTGGAGGCATTTTCATGAAAAGGCTGTGCATCGCACTGTCGGCCGTTCTGATGGTTGGATCAATCGCTGTCCATGACGCGGAGGCAAAACTGCGAATGGGGGGAGGCCGCAGCGTCGGACAACAGCGCGAATCGGTCATGCAGCGCGCACCGGCGGCGGCGCCCCAGGCCGCACCCAGTGCGGCGCAACGCCCGGTGCAACCGCAAGCAAGCGCCCCTGCTGCCGCAGCACCCAAGCCCGGCATGGGTCGCTGGCTCGCACCGCTGGCTGGCCTTGCAGCCGGCATCGGCTTGGCCAGCCTGCTCGGGCACATGGGCGGCGGCATCGCAGAAATCGTGACCGCACTCTTGCTCGGCGTCGCCGCGGTGATGGGTGTCATTCTGGTCATGCGCCTCATGCGTCGGGGAGCGCCGCAACCAGCGCCTGCCGGGGCAGGGGGCCAGTGGCCCGCGATGGGCGCCGAAACCGTATCCGCGCCGCCGGCATCGCAAGCAGTCACGCAGCCGATCGAGTCGATCGCCGCAGCACCGACGCGCCCCGCGATTCCGCCCGGTTTCGATGTTGCGGGCTTCGTCGAGCAGGCAAAACGCAATTTCATCGAGCTCTACGCGGCGCATGATCGCGGTGCCCTCGACGTACTGCGCGAATTCACCACGGAAGGCATGTTTGCCGAACTCAAGCGCGAGATCGAATCGCGAGGCAGCGCGCCTCAGCAGGTGCAGGTGAGCGCGCTCTCGGGTGACCTGCTTGAAGTCACTACGGAAGGCCGGCTCCACTGGGCGAGCGTCCGTTTCATCGGGCGGCTGTCGGATGCGCCGGGCGCGGCACCCGAGTCGTTCAGCGAAGTGTGGAACCTGTGCAAGCCGGTTGATGGTTCAACCGGTTGGGTGCTGGCCGGCATTCAGCAACTCAACTGAGGCAACCCCGGGCCAGTGCGTGCCCCGGGGAGTCATGCGTGTCAGGGCTCCGATCGCGGGCCCTGATCGCGAACCCTGATGACGCACAACTGGGCACAAGCGGGTAACCCCCGCCTGCGATCTGCTGCCGCGTGGCAGAATCAGCCTTGTCCCAACCAACGACAAGGAACGACCCTCATGAAGTCCTCTCTGGTGGTTCATGGGCGCGCGCTGTCGGCGCTGTCGACACTGGTGGTCTTGTGCGGTCTGGGCTGCACCGGGGCACAGGCCCAGACGCCGATCCGCATTGGCGAAATCAACAGCTACAAGGCTCAGGCGGCCTTCCTCGACCCCTACCGCAAGGGCATGGATCTCGCATTGGAAGAGGTCAACGCAGCCGGCGGTGTTGGCGGGCGTCGGCTTGAAGTGATCACACGCGATGACGGTGCCAGCCCGGGCGACGCCGTGCGCGCAGCCGAAGAGCTTCTCGCACGCGAGAACGTGCAGATGCTGGCTGGCGGGTTCCTGTCACATATCGGATTGGCCCTGGGCGACTTTGCGCGCCAGAAGAAGGTGTTCTTTCTCGCCTCGGAACCGCTTACCGACAAGCTGGTCTGGGAAAACGGCAACCGCTATACGTTCCGCCTGCGACCATCGACCTACATGCAGGTCTCGATGATCGTTCCGGAAGCAGCGCGCCTGAAGAAAAAGCGCTGGGCCATCGTGTATCCCAACTACGAGTATGGTCAGTCAGCGGCAGCCACTTTCAAGACCTTGCTCAAGCAGGCACAACCCGATGTCGAGTTCGTTGCCGAGCAGGCCACACCCTTGGGCAAAGTGGAAGCAGGGGCAGTCGTCCAGGCGCTGTCCGACTCACACCCCGATGCCATCTTCAACGTGCTGTTCGGCGCCGATCTGGCCCGCCTGGTGCGCGAAGGCACGACGCGCGAGTTGTTCAAGGACCGCCCGGTAGTGAGCCTTCTCACCGGCGAACCCGAATACCTCGACCCCTTGCGCGACGAGGCCCCTGCGGGCTGGATCGTCACCGGCTACCCCTGGTATGCCATCGATACCCCGGCACACAAGGCCTTCGTTACCGCCTACCAGAAGAAGTTCGGTGACTACCCGCGGCTTGGCTCGATCGTCGGCTACAGCACCATCAAGGCCATTGCGGCCGGTGTGCGCGCGGCGGGCTCGACCGACACGGAAAAGCTGATCACGGCGTTTCGAGGTCTCTCATTCGATACCCCGTTCGGACGCGCCGAATTCCGGCGCCTCGATCACCAGTCGACCATGGGTGCCTTTGTCGGGCGCACGGCCGTCGAGGGGGGCCGTGGCGTAATGAAGGACTTCACCTACCTGGATGGTGCTCGCTTCCAGCCGTCGGACGAAGCCGTGCGCCGCATGCGGCCAGCTGACGCCCAGCAGTAGCAGACCGCGCGTGACCCTGGCAAGCCTGCTGGTCCAGCTCCTCGGCGGGCTGGCAGGTGCATCGACACTGTTTCTCACCAGCGCCGGGCTGTCACTGATCTTCGGGGTGACCCGTGTCGTCAACTTTGCGCACGGATCGCTGTTCATGGTCGGGGTCTACACGGCCTGGACCGCCGGTCAATGGCTGCGACCGATACTGCCGGGCAGTGCCGGCGGCTTCTGGCTTGCCGTCCTGCTCAGCACTGTGGTGGTGGCCGCGCTGGGTGCCTTGCTCGAGGTGCTCATCCTCAGACGGATCTATCGCGCACCCGAGCTGTTCCAACTGCTGGCCACCTTTGCCGTGGCCCTCGTCCTGCGTGACGGATGCCTCTGGCTGTGGGGCCCTGAAGATCTTCTGGGACCGCGCGTGCCGGGCCTCACCGGTGCCATCCCGGTGCTCGGCATGCCCTTCCCGCGCTATGACGCGGCCCTGATCGCCATCGGACCGCTGGTGCTGGGTCTGCTGCACCTGGTGCTGACCCGTACCCGTTTCGGCATCCTGGTACGGGCCGCCACGCAAGACCGCGAAATGGTGAGTGCGCTCGGCGTGGCCGAATCGCGCCTGTTCACGTCGGTCTTTGCCATCGGCGCCGGACTGGCCGGACTGGCCGGTGCCCTGCAACTGCCCCGTGAACCAGCCAACCTGGGCCTCGATCTGCCCGCCATCAGCGACGCCTTCGTCGTCGTCGTCGTGGGCGGCCTGGGGTCGCTGCCCGGGGCGTTTCTGGCGGCGCTCCTCATATCGCTGGTGAAAGCCGCGTGCATCGCACTGGGCACGGTCGAATTGGGCGGATTTTCCTTTGCCTTCCCGCGTCTGACACTGGTGGCCGAATTCCTCGTGATGGCCATCGTACTGGTGATGCGGCCCTACGGGTTGATGGGGCGTGCGGCTGCAGCACCGCGCAGTCTCGCGACCACGCTGCCTGCTGAAAACGCAGCCGGCGCACCGGGCCGATGGCCGTGGGGCCTGCTTGTGGTCGGTCTGATCCTCCTTCCCTGGCTCGCCGCGGGAAGCCCTTACACCACGGTGGTACTGGTCGATGTGTTCTGCTTCAGCCTCTTCGCGATGAGCCTGTTTTTCATCATGGGCCCGGGCGGCATGCATTCGTTCGGTCACGCCGCCTATTTCGGCCTCGGCGCCTATGGAGCCGCGATCGTGCTCAAGGCCAGTGGCTGGCCCATGCTCTGGGCACTCCTGCTGGGCCCGCTGGGGGGATTTGCCGGTGCGCTGATCTTCGGGTGGTTCTCGGTACGGCTCTCAGGGGTCTACCTTGCGATGCTCACTCTCGCCTTCAGTCAGATCGTCTGGTCGATCATCTATCAATGGGACGACCTCACCGGCGGCAGCAATGGGCTCACCGGACTATGGCCCGCGCCGTGGCTGAGTGCACAGGTGCCTGGCGCCACCGCCAATGCGGCCTACTACCTGCTCACCCTGATCTGCGTGGCCATCGCCGTTCTGGTGCTCAGACGCGTGCTCGATGCCCCCTTTGGCCTGGCGCTACGGGCCGGACGCGACTCGCCACAGCGCGCCGAATCGATCGGCATCAATGTGCACGCGGTTCAGTGGGCAGCCTTCTGCGTGGCAGGCACGGCGGCCGGACTGGCCGGTGTCCTCTACGCCTTCTCAAAGGGCAGCATCTCCCCTGATCTGGTCCACGTGGGCCGCTCGATCGATGGGCTGGTGATGGTCCTGCTGGGTGGTGTCGAGGCACTCGCCGGGCCACTGATCGGTGCTGCAGCCTTCACCCTCCTGCAAGACACGGCCGGGCGCTCGTTCGACTACTGGCGTGCCGCCACCGGCGTCGTGATGCTGCTCATCGTGCTCGTCTTCCCTCAAGGCCTGGCCGGGCTTTTCAGGATGCGCCGGAGACCATCAACGACATGACCGGGCAAGCCACCCACAGCACGCTGTCCAGGACGGTACTGCTCAGCGTCCGCGGGCTGGCGAAGTCCTTTGGCGGTGTCCAGGCCGTGCGCGGTGTCGACTTCGAGGTCGGGGCGGGCGAACTGCTGGCCTTGATCGGCCCGAACGGGGCCGGAAAATCGACGTGTTTCAACATGATCAACGGCCAGATCCGCCCCGATCAGGGCTCGATCCGACTGGGCAATCCCGACCACTCGAAAGAGCTGGTGGGGCTCACACCACGCAAGGTCTGGCGGCTGGGCGTAGGCCGCACCTTCCAGATTGCCGCGGTGTTCGGGTCGATGAGCGTGATCGAGAACGTACAGATGGCCCTGCTCTCGCATGCCCGCGAACTCCACGAGTTCTGGCGGCCGGCACGCGCGCAGCATCGCGCCCAGGCGCTGGAGCTGCTCGACGCGGTAGGCCTTGCCGATCAGGCCACGCTGCCTGTCGCAACACTCGCCTACGGACAGGTGAAAGCGGTGGAACTGGCAGTGGCCCTGGCAAACCAGCCGCGGCTCCTGCTGATGGACGAGCCGACCGCCGGCATGGCCCCCGCTGAACGGGTTGCACTGATGGCGCTGACACGGCGACTGGTCACCGAGCGAGGGACCTCGGTGCTCTTTACCGAGCACAGCATGGATGTCGTCTTTGCGTTTGCCGATCGGGTGGTGGTGCTGGCTCGCGGCGAGGTGATTGCGCAAGGCAGCGTGACCGCAGTGCGCCAGGACCCTCGGGTTCGCGAAGCCTATTTCGGCAGTGGGAGACTGACATGAGCACAGCCTCGCTGCCGGCCGCCGCATCACCGATCCTGGCGGTGAGCCGTCTGTGCGCCTGGTACGGTCGGGCGCAGATCCTCTTCGATATCGACCTCACCCTCGCACGCGGCGAGGTGGTGGCTTTGATGGGACGCAACGGCGCTGGCAAAAGCACCACCCTCAAGGCCATCATGGGACTGCTCGACCGTGTCCAGGGCAGCATTCGACTCGAGGGTGCCGATATCCGCGGCAAGCCCGCCTGGCACATCGCGCGCGCGGGCCTGGGTTACGTGCCCGAAGACCGGCGGATCTTCACCGAACTCACCGTGATGGAAAATCTGGCCGTGGGTCGCCAGGCTCGGCGCAGTGACGCGCCGCTGTGGACCGTGGACAAGGTATTCGAACTCTTCCCGAACCTGGGCCGCATGCGCAATCGGCGTGGCGGCGAAATGAGCGGGGGCGAGCAGCAGATGCTCACCGTGGCTCGCACGCTGATGGGAAACCCGCGCGTGATACTGCTCGACGAACCCTCCGAAGGCGTGGCACCACTGATCGTGGAGCAGATGGCCGCCATGATTCTCGACTTGAAACACGAGGGCCTCTCGGTGCTGCTTTCGGAGCAGAATCCGGCCTTCGCCGGCGCAGTAAGCGACCGCGCCTGCATCCTGGAGAAGGGACAGGTGCAATTTGATGGATCGATGCGATCGCTCATCGACAGCCCGGAGATCGGGCGCGCGTTTCTTGGCCTATAGCGGAGTTTTCCGACCTCATGTTCCAGTTGCTGCGCCTCGCTCGCATCCTTTGGGTGGCCTACCGGTTCGGCCTCGAGGAGTTTCCGCTTGCCGCCGACCGCAGCGGTCAGTTGCTGCGCTGGTCGCGGCGGATATTCTTCTGGCGGCGCCCCTCCGAGTCACGGGCGGTCCGTCTGCGTGAGGCACTGGAAACGCTGGGACCGATCTTCGTCAAGTTCGGACAGGTGCTCTCGACACGACGCGACCTGCTGCCTGCCGACATCGCCGACGAACTGGCACGGCTGCAGGACCGGGTTCCACCGTTCGATCCAGCACTGGCGATTGCCGAAGTCGAGCGCGCTTTCGGGCGACCGGTCGATACGGTCTTTGCGCACTTCGAGCGCACCCCGGTGGCCAGCGCGTCGATCGCGCAAGTGCACTTTGCGGTTCTGCACGACGGGACCGAGGCGGCGGTGAAGATCGTGAGGCCGGACATGGAAACGGTGATCGCGCGCGACCTGGCCCTGATGCATGCCGGTGCAAGCCTTGTCGAGTGGGTCTGGCCCGATGGTCGTCGACTGAAGCCACGCGAAGTCGTCGCCGAGTTCTCCAAGTACCTGAACGACGAGCTTGACCTCATGCGCGAGGCGGCCAGCGCCAGCCAACTGCGACGCAACTTCATCGACTCGGGGCTGCTGCTCGTCCCCGAGGTGTACTGGGATTACTGCTCGACACGCGTGATGACCATGCAACGCATGAATGGCATCACGATCAGCCAGCGCGATCGTCTGGAAGCGGCCGGCATCGACATCCCGCGGCTCGCCCGCGAAGGCGTCGAGATCTTCTTTGCCCAGGTTTTCCGCGACGGGTTCTTTCATGCCGACATGCATCCGGGCAACATCCAGGTTGCAGCCGACGGGCGCTACATCGCCCTGGACTTCGGCATCATGGGCACGCTGGATGATCGCGACAAGGATTACCTCGCGCGCAACTTTCTCGCCTTCTTCAGACGCGACTACCGACGCGTCGCCATGGCCCATATCGAGGCTGGCTGGGTACCCCCCGATACCCGAGTGGACGAGTTCGAATCGGCGATCCGGGCCGTCTGCGAGCCGATCTTCGACCGGCCGTTGAAAGAGATCTCGTTCGGTCGGGTACTGCTGCGCCTGTTTCAGACAGCACGTCGTTTCAACCTCGAAGTGCAGCCGCAACTCGTGCTGCTGCAAAAGACGCTGCTCAACATCGAAGGCCTGGGGCGCGAACTCGATCCCGATCTGGACTTGTGGGTCACCGCCAAGCCCTATCTCGAGAGCTGGATGGGTGACCAGGTGGGCTGGGGCGCCTTGATGAAGGGGCTGGCCATTGAAGGGCCGCGCTGGAGCTCGCTCCTGCCGCAATTGCCACGCCTGCTGCACCAGGCCTTGCAGTCGGGCTCGGGCGCATCGACCGAGATGCGGGTTCGCGAACTCGAAGCTCAATTGCGCCGGCTCGAGTATCGTGAACGGCTGATGAGTCTTGTGGTCGGTGCCATCCTGATCATGAGCGGCCTCTGGTGGTGGGGGCTCACCTAGCGCCGCGGTCCGACCTCAGAATCGGGCCACCGAGAGGTGGAAGCGCCCCTTGCCATCGCGCTTGGCCTGGAACATGGCTTCGTCAGCACTCCCCAGGACCCGATCGACATCAATCCCTGGAGGGATAGGGGCAACAAAGAGCACCACGCCGATGCTGCAGGCCACATCCACGGACGTCTCTGCAACCTCGTGGATGTCGGTGACGGCCGCCAGGATGCTGGTACAGATACGGGTGGCGATCTGCGCATCGGAAATCCCCTTGAGGTAGACCGCGAACTCATCGCCACCCAGGCGGGCAACCACATCGCTGGCACGCACGCTCGCACGCAGCGCCTGGGCTACGGCACGCAGCACGGCATCACCAATCGGATGACCGTAGGCATCGTTGACCCGCTTGAAGTTGTCCAGATCGCAGTACAGCACCGCGAACCCGGCATCGGGCACGGCGCCTCGCTGAGCGATGGCAAGCGCGCGCTTCAGACACTGGGTGAAGTAGGTGCGGTTCGCCAGTCGCGTCAGCGGGTCTTCCATCGCAATGCGCGCCATGCGGCGTGCCCTCACCCGATACACCTCGCTCACGCCGCGCATCCGATGACTGGCAACCGACACATGAAAGGACGTGAGCGCGATCATCAGCAGGATCACGCGCGCGTTGATCCCGGCGGCACCCCATCCACCCGGTGCGGCTGCAACGGCGGCAGCGTAACCGATCACCCCCAGGACACCGGCCAGGATGCCGGTGCTGCGGTCATACAGGAGGGCATTGGCTACCGACACGAAGAGGAACAGTGGTATCAGCACCCCACCCAGGTCACCGAGCAGATGGAGACTCAGCGCCAGAAAACCCTGATCAAGCACGATCGCAATCTGGCGCCGCCAACGCAATGCCTTGGGATTTTGAAGAATTGAAATCAGCAGGGCAATCGACAAGCCCAGCGTGCCGGCCGCCAGCCATGTGGCCGGGCGCCCCTCAGCCTCGGCGGTCAGGCCCTCGAGCAGACCGATGCAGATCAACCAGCCCGCCAGCAGGATGCAGCGCACGATGGCGACTTCGTGCTCGGCATCCTTGCGCCGGTCAAGCGTGTCCAGCAGGCGATTCAGCCCTTCACGCACCCGCCCCCCAATGGGCTGCAACAGCAGCCTGTCAGCGCGAGACCCTCACGCCGGTCTTCGAGCCCCGAGTCTCCGGACCCAGACGGTCCAGTCCACTCGCAACCTGGCAAGACATTCCAGCCAGCCCGCGCTGAATATATCATCGGCGGCGCGTTCGCTATAATCCGACCACAATCCACACGACGTTTCCCCATGCTGTTTGCCCTGGTACTGGTCTACATCGCGGTGTCGATCTCGATAGGCCTCTACGCGGCCACCCGGGTGAAGAACTCGAGCGACTTCGTGGTCGCGGGGCGGCACCTGCCCTTGCCCTTCATCGTGGCCACCGTCTTTGCGACCTGGTTTGGCTCGGAGACCGTTCTGGGCATTCCGGCCAGCTTTCTGCGCGAGGGGCTGCACGGGGTCATCGCGGACCCGTTCGGCTCCAGTTGCTGCCTGGTGCTCGTCGGGCTCTTCTTCGCCAGGCCCCTCTACCGCCTCGGCTTGCTCACCATCGGTGACTTCTACCGGATCCGCTACAACCGGTTGATTGAACTGGCGACCAGCGTCTGCGTCGTCATTTCGTATCTGGGCTGGGTGTCAGCGCAGATCACTGCGCTCGGACTGGTCTTCAGCCTCCTCACCGATGGCGCCATTCTGCCCTGGCAAGGCATGTGCGCCGGGTTGGCCGTGGTGCTGGTCTACACGCTGCTGGGCGGCATGCTGTCAGTTGCCTTCACCGACCTGTTCCAGATGGCGGTCATCGTAGGCGGCATGATCTACATTGCCGTGGTGGTCAGCGGCCTGGCTGGGGGCGCCGGGGTGGTGTTCGAGCATGCGCAAGGCTTGGGTCTGCTCGAATTCTGGCCAGCCCTCAATCCGCGCGAAGTCATCGGATTCATCGCCGCCTGGGCGACGATGGCCCTGGGCTCGATACCGCAACAGGATGTCTTCCAGCGGGTGGGCGCAGCGCGCAACGAGCAAACGGCAGGCCTGGGCTCGACACTGGGCGGCTGTCTGTATTTCATCTTTGCCTTCGTGCCGATGTTTCTGGTGCTGGCCGCGACACTGATCGATCCGCAACTGGTCACCCAGCATCTGTCCGATGGACGTTCTGCCCAGAACATCCTGCCGCTTTTCGTGCTCGGGCACACCCCGCTGGCGGTGCAGGTGCTGTTCTTTGGCGCCCTGCTCTCGGCCATCCTGTCCTGCTCGAGCGCCACGCTGCTGGCACCCTCGGTCACCGTCGCCGAGAACATCCTGCGGCCGTTCTTTCCGAACATCACCGACCGCCAGTTCCTGCGCATGCTGCGGATCGTGGTCTTCCTGTTTGCCCTCGCGGTACTTGCCTTTTCGCTCTTCTCGAACCGATCGATCTACGCCATGGTCGAAGGCGCCTACAAGATCACGCTGGTGGCGGCGTTCGTACCGCTGGCCTTTGGCCTGTACTGGAAACGCGCAACCACGCAAGGTGCCGCCGCTGCCATGGCCTGCGGCATATCGACCTGGCTGGGCGGCGAACTCCTTGCCCCTGATGCGATCTTGCCGCCCCAGTTTGCCGGACTGCTCGCTGCCATCGCCGGCATGCTCGTCGGCTCGCTTGCACCCCAGCGCTATGCACGTGGGTCGGGAGCCGATCCGGCGCTGGCGTTCAGGCATCCTGACCAGGCCCACCCGGGGCGCGAACCCCACGCGCACGGCAACGGTCACTGACCGGGGGCGCCCGCCCCTTGTGTGCCCGCATCGAGATCGATGATCTGGTCAAGGCGCAACACACCCTGATAGGCCGATCCGGCGAGCGCCTCGAGCGCGGTGGCGTCATGCCGGTGATGCCCCAGTTCGACCAGCAGTCGTTGCGGCCGGGCGCTGCGCAGCAATCGGTTGAGCGCAACCCGAAAGGCCAGTTGGCCGGTGCAGCACGGACAACTGGCGGGTGCCACCGCGACAACCAGACCGGGCGCGGCCGAGGTCACGGCCCCAGCCGAGAACGAAGTCGCAGCGCGCAGAACGGCCCATGGTTCGCCCGCCACCCGGCGAGCCAGCAGGCCGTGCAGGACATCCAGTCGACGGCCCGCATCACCGCCCAGCACAAGCTGTGTGGGTACCGCCTCGATGCGCGCCTGGGTCGCACTCACGCGTCAGGCTCATCCTCGCGCCGACTGGCCTGCACGCCCAGTTGACGCAGCTTGCGGTACAGGTGCGTGCGCTCCATGCCACTGCGTTCGGCAAGCCGTGCAATCGAACCCTGCTCGCGCGCCAGCCAGTATTCGAAATAGGCACGCTCGAATTGATCGCGTGCCTCGCGCAGCGGCTGATCGAACCCCACCGGCGCTGATGCTTGCGCATCCTGCATCTGGAGCAGGATGCCAGCCACCTCGGGTGCTCCGATTTCCTCGCCGGCAGCGGCCACTGCGGCTGACCGTATGACCTGCTCGAGCTGCTCGAGATTGCGCGGAAAGGTGTATTGCCGCAGCACGTTCAAGGCTGCCGTGGCGAGGCGCCGAACCGGCACCACACGCGCTTCGCACAAGCGCGCAAGCATCGCCACCGCGAGTTCGGGGATGTCGTCCGGATGCTCGCGCAAGGCTGGCAGCGGAACGATCAGGTCGGCAAGACGCGCCACCATGCCCGCCTCGAGACCGGACAGGTCGAGCCGGGTAGGGTTCTCGCTTGAAAACGCCACCAGCCGCACCCCGGCACGGTCTGCGCGTGCGCAGACAAAGGCAAGGCCCCGACATTGAGCCCGGCTCAGGGCAGCCAGATCGTCGACGAACACGATGCCGTTCTGAACACGGCGCAGGGTGTCTTCGGTGACTTCGGCAAGGACTGGCGTGACATTGAGAAATGGCACACCGACAGCGGCCAGCGCACGGGCGTGCAGTTCGGGCAGCATGCCCTCCTCGCCGCGCAGGCATACCCAGGCTTTCATCGGTGTGACATGAGCAAACCGGCGACGCAGGTCTGCAAGTATCGGCGAGCGCCCCAGATCGAGCACGGGCAAGGGCGGTGCTACACGGCGGTCGGGCGCACTGAGCGCGCGCTTCACCGCCGCCAGCAGACGCTGCAGCGCGATCGGCTTTTCAAGAAAATCCATCGCACCGATGCGCGTGGCCTCGACAGCGGTTTCGATGCTGGCGTGCCCCGACATCATCACGACCGGCATCGTCAGCTGACCGGCGGCAGCCCACTCCTTGAGCAACGAGATGCCATCCGTATCAGGCATCCAGATATCGAGCAGGACCAGGTCGGGGCGTTCACGCGAGCGCCAGTCACGGGCGGCACGTCCATTTTCGGCAAGGCGCACGGTGTGGCCTTCATCGGCCAGGATCTCCGAGAGCAGTTCGCGGATGCCCACCTCATCATCGACCACAAGTACCGTCGCCATCAGCCACCTACCCCTGATTGCGCCTCTGCCAGGGGCAGGACGATGTTGACCTCGGCACCCCCTGCCGAGCGGTTGGCAAGTTCGATGGTGCCGTGATGCTCGTCGATGATCTTCTTCACGATGGCAAGGCCCAGTCCGGTGCCACGCGGCTTGGTGGTGACATAGGGCTCGAAGGCGCGCTGGATGATGCCCTCGGGAAAACCACCCCCTGAATCGCCGATGGCCAGCAGCACACCACCTGGCACCAACGCGGTAGAGAGCACGATCTCGCCCTCGCCCCGGGCCGTCACCGAGTCATCGGCGTTCTGCAGGAGGTTGTGCACCACCTGGTAGAGCTGCCTTGCGTCTCCGAGCACTGCGGGCAATGCTGCCGCAGGTTCGAACCGGATGCGCTCGCGCGCGTGCTCATAAAGGGACAACACATCGTCAACCAGCCGGTTGAGATCGACCGGCTCGAGCGTCGGGCGTGGCAGACGGGCATAGACCCTGAACTCGTCCACCATCGACTTCATCGCGTTGACCTGGGTGAGGATGATGTCCACTGCACGCTCGAGCGCCTGGGCATCGACCGGGGACAGGCGGTCGGCAAACTTGGCGCGCAATCGTTCAGTCGCCAGAAGAATCGGCGTGAGCGGATTCTTGATCTCGTGGGCCAGTCGTTGTGCAACCTCACCCCAGGCGGTCGCCCGTTGCGCCTGGATGAGCGCCGTCACATCATCGAACACCACCAGATGATCGGCTCGATCACCGCCGGCCACCAGCGAACCACGCAGAACCAGTACCTTGCCGGTCTCCAGTTCAAGCTGCTCCTGCCATTGCGAGGCACGGGCAAAGCGGTCGGACACCAGTCGGCCAAAGGCGGCGACTGCCGGCTCGGTCTCGAGGCGGGCACCGGGCAGGCCGGCGAGGTCACGATCGAGAATCTGGCTCGCTGCCGCATTGACCGCCACCAATTGCATCTGCTCGTCGAGAACGATGACCCCGCTCGAGAGGCTGGCAAGAATGTTCTCCAGATGCGCCCGCGCCTTTTCCTCCTGCTGGCGGTTGTCCTCGGCGGCGCGATAGGCACCGGCCAGTTGCTCGGTCATGCTGTTGAAGGCCCGGGTGAGCGTGCCCATCTCATCGGCCGACAGCACGGCCGCGCGACGGCTGAAGTCGCCTCGGGCAACCGCGGCGGTCGCCTCGGCAAGCGTCGCGAGCGGGGCGGTCAGACGCCGGCTGAGAATCAGCGCCAGTATCGCTGCCGACAACAGCGCCAGCAGCAAGGTGAGGGTGAGTGCAAACACGTAGGTGCGCTGCAATGCCACGCGCGACAGGGCCAGTTCGCGATAGTCGCGGTTGACCGACTGCACGGCCTCGGCACTCTGGGCGATGCGCTCAGGTACGCGCTGGATGAGTTCGACCAGACGCTGTTCATCGGACAGGCTCTGCGGGATCACGGGGCGGATCACGCGCAGCACCAGACTGCCCTCGGACTCGCTCTCGACGGCTCGGTAGAGGCGGCTTAGCCGGGCCTGACGCAGCGCAGCCGGTGGCGCCAGGTCGGGGAGGATGCGGGTGCCGCTGCGGGCGACACTGGAGAGCACACCGGTGGAGCCAATCAGCAGCATTTCGTCGACGCCTGCCTGCTCGCGCAGGCGCCCGAGCGCGGTGGCCTGCTGCACCGGTGGCAGATCGGCCAGATCGAGGGCCGCGGTGCGCGCCTTCGCATCGAGATCGTTCAGCATGATGTCGAGAATCGCACGCCCCAGATTCAGGCCCTCCTCGAGAGCGCTCTCGACACGCACATCAAACCAGGACTCGATGCTGCGACCCAGAAAGCCGACCGATACCGAATACACCACGGCCCCCGGAACCAGCGCCATCAGTGCAAAGAGCAGCAGAAACCGCACGGTGAGGCGCGAGCCGAAACGGCCGGCTGCGCGCGCGCGGAAAATGCCCACCAGTTGCCAGACGACCAGCGCGCCCAGCACGCAGGCAACGGCGACATTGAGCTGGATCAGCAGGTCGTAATTGCTGGCAAAGAGCGACGTGTTGGCGGTCGCCGCAGCCAGCAACACCAGCAGCACCGCGGCAAGAACCGACACCCCGATGAGGAGGCTGGTCATCGGGCAGGCTCGCGCGCCGACCAGGCGAAGCGATTCCAGTCAGAGGCAAGCTTCCAGTCCCGATTGGCCAGTGCGCTTGCCTGAAACGGCTTGGGAAGCTCGCTGGTATCAAGGCGCATGCGTACGGCTGCCTGATAGGGGATTTCGGGCTGGATGCGCACCGGGTCGGCAACAAGCCAGTTGCGAATGCGCGAGAGCGTGCGCTGGGCCTCCGCCAGCGTGTCAAAGGACTGATGCAGGTTGCCGCTGGAGAGTCGATATTGGCGAGTGAGTGCGTGGTACCAGAGCCGCCACTTCTGGCTGCGTTGGACCACGCTTTCGTCAAGCCAGTACCAGCGCGGTCGGGTCAGTTCGAACTCGACCAGAAAATAAAGCGGGATGCCACGGTCGAGGGCCTCTTCAAGTCGGGGCCCCAGTTCAAACTCGAAGTCCGCATCGAGCGCGAGTGCATCATCGCGAAGCCGCAGACTGGTCATCGCGACATGGATTTCCTCGCTGAATGCCGCGCTGCCAAAGACGATGGCCAGACACACGAGGAGGGCTTGCGCGAGGCGTTTCATGCCGGCTTGCCCAGCAAGGCGTAGAAGAAACCGTCATGGTCGGCAGTGGGCAGCAACTGCCCGCCAGGGATCGCGTCGACAGGCAGACGGATCGCCTCGGGCCGCTGGGCCATGAAGGCATCGATGCGCTCGGCATTTTCTTCAGGAAAGATCGAGCAGGTGACGTACAGCATGCGCCCACCGGGGGCAAGCATCGACCACAGAGCCCGCAGGATGGCCTGCTGCTCGCGAGCGAAGCGGCCCGGATCGGCTGGCTGACGCAACCACTTGATGTCGGGATGACGCCGTACCACCCCCGATGCGCTGCAGGGAACGTCGGCAAGAATGCAGTCGAAGCGACGCCCATCCCACCACGAAGCAGGCTGCGTGGCATCGCCGACGATGACCTGCGCCGGCAGCCCCAGGCGATCGAGATTGTCGGTGATGCGCAGCGCGCGTGCCGGATCTCGCTCGAGGGCAACCAGCGATGTGGCGCCCAGTTCGAGAAGGTGGGTGGTCTTGCCGCCCGGTGCTGCGCAGGCATCGAGCACGCGCTCGCCCGGACTGACGGCAAGCAAAGGCGCGGCACGCTGGGCACCGGCATCCTGCACCGAGCACCAGCCCAGCGCAAAACCGGGTAACTGCTCGACCGGCACGGCCGGCTCGACGGCCAGCGCCATCTCGCCGATGACGCGACTGTGCAAGCCCAGCTGTTCAAGATGGGCTTGATACGCGTCGCGCGTGCAATGGAGCCGATTCACCCGGATGGCAAGGGGCGGCGGCAGATCGGCCACGCGCAGCACCGACTCCCAGTCGTCAGGCCAGGCTGCCCGCACGCGGCGGATCCACCATTCCGGATGCCGGTAACGCACCACCGGCATGTCGGCAATGGCTGCTTCGAGCGCCTCGCGATGACGCAGATAATTGCGCAGCACGGCATTCACCAGACCTCGCGCAGCAACCCGTCCGAGGCCACTGGCGGCATGGACCGCCTGGTCGACCAGGGTATGCGCATGCGTCGGGTTGGCGCGCAGATCGGTCAGCGCAACCTGGAGCAGGGCGCGCAACACCAGATCGGTGACCGGCCTGTGCAACAGACGCTCGAGCAGGGCAGTTGCCGCGCCGTAGGCGCGCAGCGTCGCAAAGGCAAAACTGCGCGCGCCACTGCGGGCGCGAGCGTCTGTCAGGCCGTTGAAGGCCGGCGAACGAGCGCCTTCGAAGCTCTCGCCCGCGAGCACCCGGGCGACCGCCTGGGCCGCGGCCGCGTACTGCACGTGCAGCGCAAGCGCGTCGGCACGTCCGCTACCCGGCAGGTCGGGCTTCACGGTGGCCGGGTCGACCATGCTAGGTGACCGCCGGCACGATCGGCGCAGCGAGGGCATCGAAACACTGCCCCGGACGAATCGGGTAACCACGCAGCAGTTCAACCGCCGATTGCGCACGACCACCGGCCCGCTGCAGATGCGTCACCGCAAGGACCCCATCGCCGCAGGCCACCTCGATGGCCTGGCCCACGGCGAGCACCGTGCCCGGCGGCGCACGATGCGCACTGCCCGGAGCCTCGTCCACGCGATGGGCGCGATGCAGCTTGAACATCGTCCCTTCCAGGGTTGCGGTAGCCGCTGGCACAGGCGCAAAGGCACAGATCGTGCGCAGTACGCTGGCAGCGTCCTGCCGCCAGTCGATCAGGGCTTCCGACTTGCGGATCTTGGCCGCATGACAGACACCCACCTCAGGTTGCGCCACGGCGGGAAACGGTGGCACGGCAGCGTCGGCCAGCACCGACACGATCAGCCGGGCACCCAGCGCCGAGAGGCGATCGTGCAGTTCACCCGCGTTCATGTCGGGACCGATCAGGATCGATTCGGCCAGGATGGCAGGGCCGGTATCGAGCCCTGCCTCCATCTGCATGATGGTGACACCGGTCTGTCGATCGCCGGCAAGGATCGCGCGCTGTATCGGCGCCGCGCCGCGCCAGCGCGGCAGCAGCGAGGCATGGATATTGATCGCACCAAACGGGGCCAGATGCAGAAAAGGCTCGGGCAGGATCAGACCGTAGGCAACGACCACCAGCACCTCGGGGCGCAAGGCGACAAGCGCATCGAGTACGGTGGGATCACGCAGGCTTGCCGGCTGCAGCACCGGCAGGCCTGCGGCCAGCGCGGCCTGCTTCACCGGGCTGGCCCGCAGCGACTGACCGCGACCGGCCGGCCGATCGGGTTGTGTCAGCACCCCAGACAAGGTGTGGCCTGCCGCCATGAGCGCATGCAGCGCAGGCACGGCAAAGTCGGGAGTTCCGGCAAACAGTACGCGCATCGGGACTAGCGCCGACGAGCGCGCTTCTCGATCCGGTTACGGATCCGCGACTGCTTGAGCCGCGACAGATAGTCGACGAAGACCTTGCCCTCGAGATGATCGAATTCATGCTGCAGACAGACCGACAGCATCTCCTCGGCGACGATCTCGAACGGCGCACCGTTGCGGTCGAGCGCCCGCACCCGGATACGCGCAGCGCGGGTCACCGTGTCGTAGATGCCCGGCACCGAGAGGCAGCCTTCCTCACAGGCCTGTTCACCTTCCTGCTCGACGATCTCGGGGTTGATGAACACCTGCAACTGATCGCGAGTCTCGGAGACATCGACGATCACGAGCCGGATATGGACATCGACCTGGGTGGCCGCCAGGCCGACACCGGGGGCGGCATACATGGTTTCGGCCATGTCATCGATCAGGGCGCGCAAGCCATCGTCGACCGTGTCTACCGGCTTGGCTACCGTCAACAGTCGCTGGTCAGGGTATTCGAGAATCTCGAGCAAGGGCATCGTTCAGCGGCGTGTGGCGCACGGATGAGGGCGTTTGCGAGTATCCCACGAAGCGGGATGAGGGCGTCAAGACTGTTACACTGGCGCCAAAGACCGGGAGCGCGTGCACGCCGCAGCCCCGGGAATATTCCATGGCCCCCATCATAGAGATCATGCGCGCACGCTACATGCACCTTGCCCCGCAGGGGCACCAGGCACCTCAACGGCGTTGGCGCTGCGCTCGCGCGGCCGTCAGCGGCATCCTGTCGGCCACGATCGCTGCTGGTACCGTGACCACCCGCCCGGCGGCGGCCGAGAGCGTGCCGATACAACCGACCCAAGTCAGCGCATCGAGTGCCAGTCCACCCGCCATGGCCGCACCCGTGGCCCGCTTGCCCGAGCTGCGGCGCGATGCGCCCGATCGCTACACCCTC
Organism: uncultured Pseudomonadota bacterium; assembly: GCA_903829815.1. Classification (GTDB taxonomy): domain Bacteria; phylum Pseudomonadota; class Gammaproteobacteria; order Burkholderiales; family SG8-39; genus CAIXPL01. The sequence goes on from CAIKRR010000032.1 coordinate 81,037, forward strand.
AAGGCGGGCGACACCTTGTGGGGGCTGTCGAGCCGGTTTCTCAAAGACCCGTGGCGCTGGCCCGAACTGTGGAAGATGAACAGTGCGCGGATCGACAATCCAAACAGCCTGCAGGTCGGGCAAGTGTTGCTGCTCGATCGCGGCACGGCCACCCTCGCGGTCGAGACGAGCGAGCGCCCCACCGAAGCCACCGCCACAGGCTTGCCGCTCGAGCGTCTGTCGCCGGGCACTCGGGAAGCCCCGAACGACGTCAGTAGCATCCCGTCGATTCCGATGTCGGCCATCGGCCCGTTTCTGTCGCAGGTGCGCATGAGCGCGACCGCCGAGGTGAAGGGTGCTTATGCAATTACAGGCACCCAGGACGGGCGCGCTGCGGTCTACAGGACGCAAAACGTCTACGCGAAAGGCATGCTCGATGCGGCGGTGGGCTCAGACTGGGACATCTACCGGATGGGGCCACCCCTCATCGACCCGGAAACCAGCCGCATGCTGGGCAACGAACTGTCCCTGGTGGGCCTGGCACGCGTTGCTCGCGCGAGCGACCCGGCAGCCACTCTGGTGGTTCGACAAGCCGGGCGTGAAATCGGCACCGGTGACCTGCTGCTCCCACGTGCCGCAACACCGCTCGTCGTCAATTACATTCCACGAGCACCCACACATGCGATCAGCGCACAAGTCATCGCCATCCAGGGTGGACGCGGCGAACGCAGTGCGCTTGATTCAGGACTCGAACTCGATCGCCCCGGCACACTCGACTTCGACCGCCGTCGCGAGGCAGGCGCCCTGCAGGTCATCTCGATCAACCGGGGCAGCGAGCACGGTCTGGAGCCCGGCCATGTCCTGTCGCTTCATCATGTCGAGAAGATTTCCAACGACCGTTCGATCGGTCCGTTCTATCTGGGGTCGCGACGGCTGGAAGCCCAGCAACTGCCCGAAGAACGCTACGGGCTGGCATTCGTGTTTCGCACCTTCGAGCAGGTATCTTATGCTCTGGTGGTGCAGGGAACGCGCAGCGTGGTGCCGGGCGACTTCCTGCGTCAGCCCTGACAGGGCGGTACTCGGGCACAAGGCCTTCTTCGCTCGGGCAGGGTCGCTGTCAGCCGTTGAGGAAAACCCGCTGATCTGATGGATGACTCGCGCGACTGGTTGCGTCTCAGCCTGACCCCCGGGCTGGGACCGCGAACAGCGCGAGCGCTTCTGAGCGCTTTTGGTCTGCCGCAACAGATTCTTGCGGCCTCACAGGCGCAACTGGCTGCAGTGATTGGCCAGCGCCTGGCCGCCGCGGTCAAGCAGCCCCCGGACCCGACCGCGCTCACACGCAACCTGCGCTGGCTCGAGCACCCGGAGCGATACCTGCTCAGCCTGGCCGACAGCCGTTACCCGCAGGCGCTGCTGTCGATTGCGGATCCACCGATCGTTCTCTTTGCCCAGGGGCGTCTCGAACTTCTCGAACGGCCTGCGCTTGCCGTCGTGGGCAGCCGACACGCGAGCGCACAGGGTGTCGCCACCGCCGAATCGTTTGCCCACTGCATTGCTGACCATGGGGTCACCATCGTGAGCGGACTGGCATGGGGCATCGACGCAGCAGCCCACCGCGGCGGGCTGCGCGGCGCGGGATCGACCATCGCCGTGATGGCCACCGGTCCCGACATCGTGTACCCGGCAGGCCATCGAGCACTGGCCGCGCACATCCGGCGCGATGGACTCATCGTGAGCGAGTTCAGCGTCGGGACGCCACCACTGAAAGGCCAGTTCGTGCGGCGCAACCGACTGGTGGCAGGGCTTTCGCAGGGGGTGCTGGTGGTTGAGGCGGCACTCTCGAGCGGATCACTGACGACCGCGCGCCAGGCAGCGGAACAGGGGCGTGATGTGTTTGCCATACCCGGCTCGATCCACTCGCCCACCTCGCGCGGCTGCCATGCGCTGATCCGCGAGGGCGCCAAGCTGGTCGATGATGCAAGCCTGGTACTGGACGAATTGCGCCGGCCTCTGGCCGCGCAGCCGATCAGCGCGCAGGCCTCGATCGGCCTGACCCGCCACAGCAAGCCCGAGCATCTGCCGCCGCGCCCCGATGCGTGCGCGGTACGGGCTGTGTCTGAAAACGATGCGACGATGCGCGAATCGCTGTTGGCTCACATCAGATTCGATCCGGTGACCCCCGACATATTGTGTCTTACGAGCGGCTTGACGCCAGATATGGTATCGGCCATGCTCAGTCTCCTTGAAGTAGAGGGTCGCATCCGCACTGTTGCGGGTGGGGCCTGGCAGCGGACCCCTGACTGAACCCGGGGTCGAGCCAAGCGGCAAGGCCCCGGCAGCCGCAATCACCCACGCATGGCAGACGGGGGAAGAGGACGATGTTCGACGTACTGGTCTACTTGTTCGAGACGTTCTATGCGTCGGAACACTATCCAGATCAACAGACGCTCAGCCGCAAGCTGTCGCAGGCAGGGTTTCCCAATCAGGATATCGATGAAGCGCTGGTGTGGCTGCGCGACCTCGCCGAGACGGCAGATCCGGCTCCGGCCAGTGCAGCACTGGTCGCGTCGCGCGGCGTGCGGGTCTACAGTCGCAGCGAGTCGAGCCGCTTGTCGACCGAGGCCCGCGGCACCATTGCCTTCCTTGAAGAGGCTGGCGTGATCGATCCGGGACTGCGCGAGCTCATCATCGAACATGCCATGGCAGCGCCCCACGAGGAAGTGGGCTTGAGCGAACTCAAGGTGATTGCGTTGATGGTGCTGTGGACGCGCGAAGGCAGTCTCGATACCCTTATCCTTGATGAGCTTCTGACCGATGAAGAACCCCGCCGGTTGCATTGACCGGCACGCCAGCACAGGGACGATGATTCTGGTGAATGACCTGATCGGATCAGGTCAGCTTGCCTCCGCGCGCTCCTTGCCCGTACCATTCGCCGCTTCATTTCAGGATACCTTGGGCCCTTGAGCCGGAAACTGATCATTGCGGAAAAGCCCTCGGTGGCTAACGACATCACTCGATCGCTGGGGGGGTTCACCCGCCACGGCGACTATTTCGAGAGTGATGAATATGTCGTTTCATCGGCCATCGGGCACCTGCTCGAACTCGTTGTTCCCGACGAGTTCGAGGTGAAGCGCGGCAAATGGTCGTTCGCCAATCTGCCTGTCATTCCGCCGCGTTTTGCCTTGCGGCCGCTTGACCGTACCGAAGACCGACTGAAGCTGCTGGTTCGACTGCTCAAGCGCAAGGACGTCACCAGCGTGATCAACGCCTGCGACGCCGGGCGTGAGGGCGAGTTGATTTTCAGGCACATCATCGAGCACGCCGGGGTGCGCAAGCCGATCGAGCGACTGTGGCTGCAATCGATGACACCGGCCGCGATCAAGGAAGGGTTCAGCCATCTGCGCGCCGGCGAAGCGCTGCAACCGCTGGCCGATGCCGCCATCAGCCGATCCGAATCCGACTGGCTGGTCGGCATCAATGGCACGCGCGCCATGACCGCGTTCAACTCCAAGGACGGTGGGTTCTACAAGACCACGGTAGGCCGGGTGCAAACGCCCACCCTGGCCATCCTGATGGAGCGCGAAACGCGCATCAAGGCCTTCGTCCCGCGCAATTACTGGGAAGTCCAGGCGCAGTTCATGACCGCCAAGGGCGAGCGCTACGGCGGGCGCTGGTTCGACGAGTCTTTTGACCGCAGCACCCGCGGTACCGACGACCAGCTGAGTGCCGTCAGGCTCTGGGACGAGGCGCGGGCCCAGTCGATCGCCGCGCGGTGCACCGGACGTGACGGGGTGGCGAGCGACGAGAGCAAACCCACGTCGAGCAGCCCAGGTGCGCTGTTCGACCTCACCAGCCTGCAGCGTGAAGCCAACGGCCGCTTCGGTTTCTCGGCCCGTACCACGCTGTCGATCGCGCAGGCCCTGTACGAGAAACACAAGGTTCTCACCTACCCGAGAACCGATTCGCGGGCGCTGCCCGAAGACTACGTCGACACCGTGAAGGCCACGATGGCGATGCTGGGCGAGAGTCCGGGAACTCGCAGTTACGCCCCGCATGCAACGCAGATCCTGCGCGAGGGCTGGGTGCGGCCCAACAAGCGCATCTTCAACAACGCCAAGATCTCCGATCACTTCGCGATCATCCCGACGACGCAGGCACCCAAGCAGCTCTCGGAGATCGAAGCAAAGCTCTACGACATGGTGACGCGGCGGTTTCTGGCGGTCTTCTTCCCGCCGGCCGAATTCCTGGTCACCACCCGGATCACCCGGGTCGAGGGCGAACCGTTCCGCAGCGAAGGCCGCGTCATGGTCAATGCCGGGTGGATGGCCGTATACGGGCGCGAAGCCGAGAGCGGCGAGACCCCCAGTCTGCCAGCACTGATCGGCGGGCAGGGTGCAAGCGTGTCGGGCGAAGTTCCGCTGGCGGTACAAGCATCGGTCAAGACTGACAGCATCGACGTCGAGGCCCATGTCACCAAGCCACCGGCACGCTTCACCGAGGCGACGCTGCTCTCGGCCATGGAAGGGGCCGGCAAGCTGATCGAAGACGAAGACATGCGCGAGGCGATGAGCGAGAAGGGTCTGGGCACCCCGGCCACACGCGCTGCGGTGATCGAGGGCCTGATCCTGGAGGAATACCTCTACCGCGAAGGGCGCGAACTGGTCGCGACCTCGAAGGCCTTCGACCTCTTCTATGCCCTGTCACGATTCGGCATCGATGAATTGCGCTCACCAGAACTGACCGGCGACTGGGAACATCAACTCAAGCAGATGGAGCGGGGCAAGCTTGATCGCGAAGTGTTCATGCAGCACATCGTCGATACCACCCGCGATCTGGTCGAGCGCATCAAGTCCGGCACCAGCCTCGATGAGCCGATCCAGACGCTTGCAACGCCCTGCCCCCGCTGCGGCGGCACGCTGCACGAGAACTACCGCAAGTTTCAGTGCGCTGCGTGCGACTTCTCGGTCTGGAAAGTCATCGCCAGCCGGCGCATCGAGGCCCGTGAACTCGAGCAGCTGATTGCCGAGCGCAGCATCGGCCCGCTGCAGGGTTTCCGCAGCCGTATCGGCCGTCCCTTTGCCGCGCTGGTGAAGCTGAAGGACGATTTCACGATCGAGCTCGATTACGGCCAGAGCCGTGCCGACGAAGAATCGGCCGAACCGGTTGATTTCTCCGACCGGACGGTGCTCGGGCCGTGCCCGAAATGCGCGGCCAACGTCTACGAGAACGGCCTCAATTACGTCTGCGAAAAATCGGTGGGGCCAGAGCGCAGCTGTGATTTCCGCACCGGAAAGATCATCCTGCAGCGCGAGATCGAGCAAGGCCAGATGGTCAAGCTGGTCAACGAAGGCAAGACCGATCTCTTGCATCGCTTCATCTCGAAGAAAGGGCGACCTTTCAGCGCATTTCTCGTGAAGAAGCCCGATGGCAATATCGGGTTCGAGTTTGCGCCCCGTGTCGGGCCGAAACGGGCGCCTCGTGTCGCAGCACCTGCGGCAGGCGATGCCGCCGAGGGCACCCTCGAGACCGGCGCAGACGCGGCGACAGGCACTGGCCGCAAGACCGCTGTCAAGAAGAAGGCGGCAGGCAAAGCGACCCGGAAGGCGGTGAAGAAAGCCGCGACGAAGGTGGCCACGAAAGTCGCCACGAAGACCGCGGCAAAGACGGCAACCAAGGTGCCAACGAAGGCGGCCCGGAAAGTTGCACGGAAGGCTCCGAGCAAGGCCGTGAAGAAAGCCGCAAAATCCCGGACGCCGGCCGCCTGACACACCCGCCTGCGCCGGACCTACCCTTCCAGAGGATACCGAGACATCCATGATCATCCAGATCAACGCCGCCGGCGAGCCCGAGTTCGTCGACCGCGACAACTTCAAGGCTTTCAAGATCACCGCGCCGGCCGCCCAGGGCTCGGCCCAAGCCCTTGCAGCGGCGCTGGCAGGCATCGCCACGGTAGCGGCCGATGCACAGACCGCCTGGGTCTCGCAGGATGCCTTGCGGCGCTGGGGCGGGCAGGCGCAGCCGGTTGAATGGATCACCGCCTTCGATCGGATGATCGATTCGGTCAAGCGTTTCGGCTGGATCGATGAAGCGGCGGGCACGGTTCGCGGTCATATCGAGATCGTCTGAGGCTGCCGGCAGACAACGTTACCTGCTGACGCTCGAGCGCAGCAGACCCACTGGAGACGCCTCATGGCTGAAGCCGACAACGACCAGGGACTGGCAGGGCTTGCTTCATTGCCCTCGCTCGACGCGCTGATGCAGGCGCTGGATGCTCGCGACATGACGCCGGGCTGGATCCCGCGCGACAAGCCCATACTCACCGCCACAATGCACTCGCAGTTTGTCCCGGCGCACTGGCGCTATGCCGAGGCCCGAGCAGCGATGCAGTCTGCCGGCCGCCTCATCGATACCGAACTGGCCGAGCGGCGCAACTTCGTGATGCGCAATCCGATCGAAGGCAACGACTTCTCGACGCTGCGCACCCTCATCTGTGCCTACCAGTCGATCCTGCCCGGTGAGCGCGCCCGGTCGCACCGTCACACACCGCACGCGCTGCGCGTGATTCTCGAGTCGAAAGGCTCGTTTTCCATCGTCGATGGCGAGAAGACGCCGATGGAAACCGGCGACATCGTGCTCACCCCCGGGTGGTCGTGGCACGGCCATGGGCATGATGGCGACGAACAGGCTTACTGGTTTGACGGCCTCGACGTTCCGCTTACCCAGCTGCTCGAGCCGATGTTCTGCCAGGACCACCCCGATGGCTGGGAATCGGTGACCACCACCACCGACCATTCGCCGATGCGCTTCATCTGGTCGGAAACGCTGGCTGCCCTGGCGCAAGCCCCGGCCGATCCGACCGGGCACTTCGGCACCACCGTGACACTGCCGGCCCCGACCATGCCCTCGATCCAGTTGCAGGTGCATCAGTGGGCCTCCGGCTGGCGCAACGCACCCTACCGCCATGCCTCCAACATGATCTACGTGGTGATGCAGGGTGAGGGCTCATCGAGCATCGGCGATCAGACCTTCCACTGGGGCTATGGCGACACGATCGCCGCGCCTGCATGGAACCGGATCGCCCACCACGCCAGCGCCGACACCGTGATGTTCTGCATGAGCGATGAGGCCCTGATGCGCTGGGCGCACTACTACCGGATCGAAGCACTGGCATGAACCTCGTTGCACCAGGCGCGTCGAACACCCCTCTGAGCTGGCCTGCAGACGCACGCATTGCGGTGATGATCACCGTGATGTTCGAGAGCTGGCCCGAAGGCAAGGCACCGCCGTATTCGCCCATGGCAAGCCCCTTGCGCGAAGGCACCATCGACCGGCAAGGCTTTGCCTGGGCCGAGTACGGGGGTCGTGCCGGCATCTGGCGGCTGCTGCAGATCTTCGAGCGCTTCGGCGTCAAGGTCACGGTCGCAGCCAATGCAAAATCGCTCGAACGACATCCGGAGGCGGCTCGAGCCATCGTCGAGCACGGGCACGAAGTGGCGGGGCATGGTTACACCCAGGATCAATTCATGGTCTACCTCGAGCGCGAGGAAGAACGGGCCCTGATCGAGCGCTGCAGCGCCATCATCGAGCACACCACCGGCAAGCGTCCGGTCGGGTGGGCCAGCCCGCGCATGACCGCATCGCTCAACACCGCCGACCTGCTCGCCCAAGCCGGCTTTCGCTGGCATGGCGATGTCCATGACGCCGATCTGCCGGTGCGCATCGTCACCGCAGCCGGCGATCTGGTGGGACTGCCGCACAGCGAGTTCACCGACAACCGGGTGATGCGTGGCAGCCCGCGCGACTTCCAGAGTGTCTACACCGACACCTTCGACTTTCTTTACCGGCACGAGGCCCCGGCGCTGCTGAATCTGACGGTTCATGCACACTGGGGAGGACGCCCGCCGATGGCGGCCGTCCTGTCAAACGTGCTCGACCATTTGAGTCGGGCGCCCGGCGTCTGGTTCGCTCGGCATGACGAGGTTGCCGACTGGGTCACGGCACAGGGCAGCCTGCCAGCCGCCCGGACACCTACTCCAGCGTGATCCGCGCGGCACCGACAATGCCGCGATAGACCTCGACGCTTGCACTCAACTGCTCGGCAAACTCGCGGCTGCTCGAGACCTTGACCTGAAAGCCCGCCGCTTCGAGCTTGCTGCGCACCTCGGGTGCAACAGTTGCCGCCGCAAGCTCCGACTGCAGGCGCGAGACGATGGCTGCAGGCAATCCGGCCGGACCCAGCACGCCAATCCAGGTGCTCGGTACGGCAAACCCCGGCAGCCCAGCCTCGGCAACCGTTGGCGTCTCGGGCGAGGCATCGGCACGGTGTGCCTCGATGACAGCGAGTGCCTGCAACTTGCCGGTCTTCACGTGCGGCAGGACGTTGGAGAGCACCAGAACACCCACCGGTATCTGCCCACCCAGCAGGTCGGTAAGGAGGGGCGCGCCCCCCTTGTAGGCCACATGCACCATGTCGATGCCGGCCTTGGCGTTCAGCATCTCGCCACCGAGATGTTGCGACGAACCAACCCCAGTCGTGCCATAGGAGAGCTTGCCAGGATGGCTGCGCCCGTACTCGATGAGTTCGCGCAGGCTCTTCACCGGGATGCTGGCATTGACCGCCAACACCTGCGGCAGCGTGGCCAGAATCGCCACCGGCGTGAAGTCGCGCACCGAATCAAAGGGCATGGCGCGCGCAAAGAGCGGAAACGTGTTGTGGGGTGGCCCGACGGCCAGCAAGACGGTATAGCCGTCAGGCGCCGACTTGGCGACCACCTCGGTACCGATCACCGCACCACCACCGCCCCGATTGTCGACGACCACCGGCTGACCGATCTGGTCGGAAAGACGCTGCCCCATGGCCCTTGCCACGGTGTCGGTGGCGCCGCCCGCGGCATAGGGCACGACGACCCGCAGCGGCTTGGCCGGCCAGGTCTGCGCGTGGGCCACGCCAGAGGACAGCGCAGCCAGCTGCAGGCTCGCCACGCTCGCGAGGAGGGTAAGCAGGTGTCGACCCTCTTTCATGAATCGGTCTCCGTGAATGGTTGTCATACCGCGATCAGACATCGGGGAACGCGCTCGTGGCACCCGCCAGCCAGGCGCGGCCCTGGGCATAGAGGCGCTGCACATCAGGCCCCTTGAGTTGCGGCATGTCCATCTTCATGGTGAAACCCAGTTGGGTCTGCAGATAGGCCAGGTGGCGGTAACCTTCGGGGAAACGTTCGAGTTCGACCCGGTCCAGCGCCAGCACCCCACCCGGCGTCACGATGTCCATGCGGTCCTTCTCGTAGATCGGCTGGCGGCGCACGATGCCCCAGCGACCCGCGCGACGCGCAAAGAAATCGTAGAAGCGTCCGGTGCACAGGACATCGACCGCCACGCCATCGATGAGGCCGCGCTGATTGATGGTCATCTTGGTCTGCGCCACGGCACGATCACCAGCCAGATCGACGCTCGAGCCGCCCAGAAAGTGCAGGATGCTCACGCCCTTCTCGAAACCGGCCCGACTCACCGCGATGAAGTCTGCCGCCGGGCCCTGGAACCAGGTGGCCGACATCCATCCATCGTCATGCCAGACGGTGGCAAAACGCTCCCAATCACCGGCATCGCGCCACAGGGCCCAGTTGTTGACGACTTCGGCCACGGCCAGCCGGTCCTGCATCAATGCATCCATGTCGATCCTTTCCGATCCATTTCAACGAAGGCAAGCATCCGCGAACCAGCACGGGCTTGCAATGACCCACCCAAGACGCCTTGCTCGGGTCAGAGCCCTGCGTGCCACTGGTATCCCAGATCTTCCCAATAGCCCCCACGCCCGCCGGCAATGTGGGCAAAGCTTGCAACCAGTTCGATGCGCATCAAGTACTTGGCATGCTTGTAGCCTAGTTGACGCTCAACCCGCAAGCGCAGCGGTGCGCCGTGCGCCACCGGCAGGCGCTCGCCATTCATCTCGTAGGCGAGGAGGGTCTGCGGATGCACGGCTTCTTCCAGGTCGATGCTCTCGTAATAGAAGCCGGTTCCATCGGGTTCCATCGGGTCGGCGCAGTGAAAGACGACATAGCGCGCATCGGCGCGGGGACGAACGTGCGCGAGCACTTGGGCAAGCGGCACACCGGTCCACTGCGCAATGGCGCTCCAGCCCTCGACACAATCATGTCGGGTGATCTGGGTACGCGCGGGCAGCGCGCGCAATGCCGACAGACTGAAGCGCGACGGCTGCTCGACCAGTCCATCCACTTCGAGCGCCCAGTTCTCGAACCGGTTGTCGACCATCGCCTGATAGTCCGGGTTGTCGGGGTCGGAGGTGCCGTTGCTGCGAAACAGCGGCGAGATCTCGGCAACGGAAAACTCCTGCGCCAGAGCGCCCGGGGCCAGGCCGCGCTGGGCTGCGCTCGAGAGCTTCTCGCCCAGGGCGAGCAGCGGCGGCAACCACTCGCTGCGCGAAAGTCGGTCACAACCAGCGAGCATCGCCGCGCCCAGTGCACTCACCGCACGGGCAAGCAGCACCCGACGGGCGGACGGCGCCCGGCTGCCCGGTGGGCGATCAGGCGCGCCGATCATGATCATCCCCCGGGAGCCGATAACGACCGGTGAGCATCGATCGCAGCTGATTCCAGACGCCGCTTGCCAGCACCTCGAACACATGTACCAGTACGAAGGCGCAGAGCAGACAGGCCATGGCGAAGTGCAGCGTGCGTGCCGCCTGGCGCCCACCCAGCAGATTGACCCAGCCGGGCAGCACTGCATCGAGCCATGGCGACAAGGCCCAGCCGGCCAGCGTCATCAACGGCAGCAGCATGAAGATCACGACGAGATAGGCCAGCTTCTGCAGGGGGTTGTAGCGCAAGGCACCCGTACCCGTCGGATGACGCAAGCGCAAGTGATCGACAAACGACCGGCCCAGTCCCGCGAGATCGGATCGGTCGGGCAGCAGATCACGCCGCAGGTGGTGGCCGCAGACGGTGTGCAGGAGATAGACCAGACCATTGAGCACGAACAGCCAGGCAAAGAAGAAATGCCACTCGCGAGCCATCGGCAGCCAGTAGGGTCCGGGCAAGGTAGCCCATTCGGGGAACGCGCGGCCCTGCATCACGCCACGCGCATCGGCCGACACACCGAGTACGCCGGTGGTCACGAACTCGTGGCCGAAGATGCGGGTGAAACCTGCCAGCCGGCCATCGGCGTCGCGTCGACTGCCGATCTCGAACAAGGCATCGGCCGAGCTCCCGGACACCTGGCCCCAATGCAGCCGCGGCCAGGCGTTGAAGATGTGCAGGCCACTCATCAGCAGCACGGTCACACACAGGACATTGATCCAGTGCGTGACCCGCACGATGAGGCTGTGCCGGTCGATGAACTCCCCCCGTCCTGGCAGACGCAGTAGCGCCTTTGAGTCAGCCACGACAGGGGTCAGGGAGCCGGGCGATCAGGCCCCCATGCGGCGCTTCAGCTCGCCGTCGATGGTGTCCATGAACTCGTCGGTGCTCTGATAGGGGTGGTCGGGGCGGATCAGGATGGCCAGATCCTTGGTCATCTTGCCCGACTCGACCACATCGACGCAGACCTTCTCGAGGGTGTCGGCAAACTTGACCACCTCGGGGGTGTTGTCGAACTGGCCCCGGTAGTGCAGGCCGCGCGTCCACGCAAAGATCGAGGCGATCGGATTGGTGGATGTGGGCTTGCCCTGCTGGTGCATGCGGTAGTGACGCGTCACCGTGCCGTGTGCCGCTTCGGCTTCGATCGACTTGCCGTCAGGCGACATCAGCACCGAGGTCATCAGACCCAGCGAGCCATAGCCCTGGGCAACGGTATCGGACTGCACGTCACCGTCGTAGTTCTTGCAGGCCCAGAGGTAGCCGCCGCTCCACTTCATGTTGGCCGCCACCATGTCGTCGATGAGACGGTGCTCGTAGACGAGGCCGGCCGCATCGAACTTCGCCTTGAAGTCGGCGTTGAAGATGTCTTCGAACAGGTTCTTGAAGCGACCGTCGTAGACCTTGAGGATGGTGTTCTTGGTCGACAGATACACCGAGTAGTTGCGCGACAGGCCGTAGGTGAAACAGGCGCGCGCAAAACCCTCGATCGACTCATCGAGATTGAACATGCCGAGAAACACCCCGGCGCCCTTGGCCTTGATGACCTCGCGCTCGACCACCGGGCCACCATCGGCCGGGGTGTAGCTGATCTTCAGCGTGCCAGGTCCCGGGAACCGCATGTCCTGGGCACGGTACTGGTCACCAAAACCGTGACGGGCGACGACAACCGGCTTGTCCCAGTGGGCGACCAGGCGCGGTACGTTGCGGCAGATGATCGGCTCGCGAAAGATCGTGCCATCGAGGATGTTGCGGATGGTGCCATTGGGGCTGCGCCACATCTGCTTGAGGCCGAATTCCTTGACCCGTGCCTCATCCGGCGTGATCGTCGCGCACTTCACCGCAACGCCATGCTCGAGCGTGGCATTGGCCGAATCGATCGTGATCTGGTCATCGGTCTCATCGCGCTTTTCCATGCCGAGGTCGTAATATTTCAGATCGACATCGAGGTAGGGCAGGATCAGCTTTTCGCGGATGCGATGCCAGATGATGCGGGTCATCTCGTCGCCATCCATCTCGACGATCGGGTTCTTTACCTGGATCTTTGCCATATCTATTCCCCTAGTGCGGCGCAGCGCGACAAAACCTCGATTATCGCTGATACAGGGTCGGGTGGCGAGCGAACTGCGTCACACTCCGCCCAGATAGGCCGCACGGATGTCGGGGCGCTCGAGCAACGCGCTGGCCGAGGCCTGGGCGACGATGCGCCCGTTCTCGAGCACATAGCCACGATCGGCCACCTGAAGGGCAAGCGCCACGTTCTGCTCGATCAGCAACATCGAGACCCCTTGCGCGTTCACCGTGCGGATCACCTCGAAGACCTGCTGCACCACCGACGGCGCAAGCCCCAGTGAAGGTTCGTCGATCAGCAGCAGGCGTGGGCGCGCCATCAGGGCGCGACCGATGGCCACCATCTGCTGTTGCCCGCCCGAGAGCGTGCCCGCCATCTGACCACGGCGTTCGCGAAGGATGGGAAACATGCCGTATACCCGCTCCAGGCCCTCTTCCCGCAAGGCACGGGCCGAGCGGCGGTAACAGCCCATGTCGAGGTTTTCCTCGACACTCATGGCGCCAAAGAGTCGGCGCCCCTCGGGAATCAACGCGATCCCGCGCTCACCGAGCGCCTGCGGCGGAAGACGGCCCAGATCGGCACCCTCCCAGGTCAGGCGGCCGGCGCGCATCGGCAGCAGTCGTGCAATCACGTTGACAAGGGTGGTCTTGCCAGCACCGTTGGCACCCACGACCGCCACGAGTTCGCCGGCCGCAATCGTGAGCGACACATCCGAGAGCGCAACGGCATCGCCGTAACCCGCAACAATCGACTCGAGGCTCAGCATGCGGCTGTTCCCAGGTAGGCCTCGATCACTTGCGGTTCACGCACCACATCAGCCGGCCGGCCATGGGCAATCACGCGCCCCTGGTTGAGCACGACGAGGCGATCGGTGAGGGCCAGCACGGCACGCATGTTGTGCTCGATGAAAAGGATGGTCGTACCCGCATCACGGATGCTGCGCACCATCGCGATGGCACTGTCGATTTCGGCCGGCGTGAGCCCGGCCAGCACTTCATCGAGCAGTACCACCCGCGGCCGGATGGCAAGGGCGCGTGCCAGTTCGAGAAACTTGCGCTGGTGCAGGTTGAGCGTCGCGGGCAGATCGGCCGCCCGGTCGAGCAGACCGACGAAATCGAGCGCCTCACGGGCACGTTCGAGCGCTGCAGCAGGGGCGAGTTGCAGCCCTCCGAACATGGCGGGCAAAGCCACATTTTCGAGGACGCTCAGCCGCGCGAACGGACGTGGAATCTGGTACGTGCGGGCAATACCGGCGCGGGCCGCGCGGTGCGCCGGCAGCAGGGCGAGGTCTTCGCCGTCGAGCAGCACCTGCCCGGCAGTGGGCTGCAGCAGACCGCTGATGACATTGACCAGCGTCGACTTGCCCGACCCGTTGGGACCCACAAGACCGAGAATTTCGCCCGAGTGCACCTCGAGCGACACGCCATCGAGCGCCTTCACGCCCTTGAAGGCCATGTGGATGGCCTCGCAGCGCAGGAACGGCGCCTCAGCGGCATGCAGTGCGCCAGAGGACGAAGCCGCAGCCGCTGGGGGGTTCAAGGAGAGGATCGAAGGACGAGCGACCGCGGCCTCTGCCTGCGCGGTCGCAGGTGCCTCACTCGGGCTCAGTCCGTGCGGTGTCAACTGCGCCCCCGATCGAGCGGCGCGGGGCTGCCAGCGCGCGCGCCAGGCGCCGATCGATCCGGCAAAGCCCTGGGGCAGGAAAAGAATGACCAGGATGAGCGTGAGGCCGATGAGTGCACGCCCGGCCAGTGCCCATTCGCCACCCACGAAGGCGTAGGTCAGCGCGGTGACCACGATCGCACCCAGAGCGGGCCCGTACCAGCGGCGCATGCCCCCCATCACGCTCATCAGAACCACGTAGAGCGGCACCGTGATCGAGAACGTCTCCGATACGGTGACATAGGTGACGAACAGGGCGTGCATGCCACCGGCAACGCCTGCCAGACCGGCCGAGATCCCGATGGCCCGCAGTTTGTAGCTGAAGGTGGGTACGCCCATCACCTCGGCCACATCCTCATCGTCGGCAATGGCAAAGAGCGCCCGACCGACCCGCGAGTACTGCAACTGCCAGGCAATCGCGAGGGCCAGTGCGGCTACCAGCAGCGCCATCAGGTAGAGCGTGGAGGCCGGGGTCGCATAAAGGCGTGGCATGGACACGCCGCTCAGAAAGACACCAGGCCCGCCATCAATGGGCGTATTGAGCGCGATGGTTGCAAGCACGAACGTGATGGCGAGAGTGAGCAGCGCAAAGAGCTCACCCCGCAAGCGCCGAACCCGGAACACCACGGCACCGATGCCGACTCCGAGGAGGAGCGAAGCGAGGCCAGCGAGCGGCAGCGTGGCCAGAAAGGGCATCTCGCCCGCCGTGACCAACGTGGCCGTGGTGTAGACCCCCACCCCGAAAAACGCCCCGTGCCCGAACGAGAAGTAGCCCGAATAGCCGCTGAGGATGGTCCACGAGGTGGCAAGCGCCACCCACAGGAAGACCAGATAGAGGAAGGACTCGAAGAACGCCGGGGGCTGGGCAAGCGGCAGGCAGGCCAGTGCCAGGAACACGGCAACGGCCGCCACGACTCTGCCCGGTGGGCGTGGGCCGGACGCGGGCCGTACCGGCACCGGTCGTCCCAGCGCGGATCGCAACGGTGAGGTCTCGAACCGCTCAGACACGATCGGGCCGCAGTACGAGAATGAAAATGAGCAGGCTGAACGAGACCAGCGGCGCCCAGGAGGGTGCAGTAAGCGCCATCGTGAGCGCTTCGGCGATGCCGATGAGGATCGAGGCCGCCAGCAGCCCCAGCGGATTGCCCAGCCCCCCCAGGATGACCGCTGCCAGCACCACGCCCAGCGAGCCGAACATCTGCGACGGAGATATCGGTGAACCCACGGCCACGAATACACCGGCCAGTGCCCCGGTGGCGGCCGCTACACCCGAGAGCAGGAAAGCAAGTCGCCGGTGACTGACGCCAAACGCCGCTGCAATCACCGGGTTCTGGGCGCTCGCGCGAAGCGCCTTGCCCACATAGGTGTGGCGCAGCCAGGCCCAGGCAGCCACCACAACGGCCAGCGTGACGAGGAGCAGGATCGACTCGGCCACTGGCACATAGATGGGCCCGAGCTTCACCGACCAGGTCGACAGGGGCGTCTCCATACGCCGCACATCGGCGGTCCAGATCCACTGGATGAGGCTCTCGATCATGATGGTTAGACCAAAGGTGACCAGCAGCGAACCGAACTCATCGACCGAGAACCGGGCAAAGAGCCACTGCAGTGCAACCCCTGCCACGAAGAAGAGAGGCAAGGCCAGCAGGACCACCAGGGTCGGGCTCCAGCCCGACACGCCGATGCACTGGTAGACGAGGTATCCGGCCAGAAAGACGAAGGCAAAGTGCGCGAGGTTGATGACCCGCAGGAGGCCCCAGGCAAGCGAGATGCCCAGCCCCATCAGGGCGTAGAGAGCCCCGGAGAAAACCCCCGAGAGCACCGACTGGGCAAGCAGCGTGGCGCTGGGCATCGTCGGGCTGGCTCAGCGCCCGAACAGGCCAGCCGACCGGGCCGGGCCATCGATCACTGAAGATTCATCCGGGCACCGGGCGGGGCAAATTCGCGCGGCCATACCGTGATCCAGCGGCCGCTCTGCACCTGCTTGATCTTTTGCAGATCGTCGCCATAGTTGCCAGGGCCGTCAAACCGCAACTTCCCCAGCAGCGTGTCGACCCGATTGGCACGCAGCCACTGGGCGAGCCTTGCATCATCGAGACTGCCGGTCGCCGTCACTGCCGCCTCGAGGGTCTGCCACGCCGCATAGGCAACCGCAGCCTGCATGTCGGCGTCAAGATAGGTGATGCCAGCCTTGGCCGCCCGCTCACGATAGACACGCGCAAATTCAGCGGCCTGTGGCGTATTGGTAAACGGCGCGTGATCCTCGAAGAGCGTCATCGACAGGGCGTTGGCGCCATCGGGCGACTGGGCCAGCGGTCCCGGCGACGGGTAGAGGAAGAACGGATTTTTCGGCGCGTAGTCGAGCTTCTTCAAGGCCTCGAGCAGCTGGTTGCCTTCGAGGCCGATCGAGCCCACCCAGAGAAAATCGGCATTGGCCTCGCGAATGCGCGCTGCAATCGGGCCGAAATCGCGCGTGCCGAATTCGAACTCGAGCCACAGCGCCTCGGTGATGCCGCGCTTCTTCGCGGTTTCACGGGCGCCGACCGACATGAAGTGAACCGACGGAAACTTGCTGGTAACGAAGGCCACCGTCTTTGGCGTCTTGCCATTGGCAGCGAGCGCATCGAACAGGGTAGCGGGCAGCGTCTGCTCGGGCACGACGCCGATCGAATAGACCGGGATCTGGCGCTCGTACTTGGCCAATTTGGGGATGCCCAGCGTGTTGTGCACCAGCAGCTTGCCATGGCGCTCGGCAACCGCCATCGCCGACAGGATGCCGCCGGTTGCATACGGGCCGATGAGCAGGTCGACACGGTCAACGGTCACCAGTCTCTCGTAGAGACTGCGTGCCAGATCGGCTTTGGATTGATCGTCGAGCAGAACCCATTCAACCGGTCGACCCAGAAAGCCATCGCGTCGGTTCACTTGCTCGAGATAGATCTCGCCGACCAGCTTGTGGATGAGGCCGGTGGGCGCAAGCGGCCCGGTGAGCGCCAGTGTTCCGCCGACACGAACCGGTGCACCACTGGTCGCCGCCAGAGCCGCACCGCCAGCGAGCACTGCACACGCCAACGCGATGAAGCGAATCCCTCGAACCGCGATCGAAAACATCGACATGCCTGGTGCCCCCTGTCTGGAGTGTCGCCTGCCGCTCGAGCGCAGGTCGAACAGGCTGACACCCGGTTGGCACCAGCCCTTGTATCGGATTGTAAGCTCAGACGGGTGGATCGATGTCCAGCAGTGCACAGCACCGCAGCAGGAACTTGTGCAAGTCAACCGCCTTTTCGAGAACCAGAGGCACCCCGAGGCGCGTCGCCTCGTAGATCACCATCGGCTCGGTATCGGCGGTCACCAGGATCACCGACAAGCGCTCGCCCAGCGAGGACAGTGCGCGCAAGCGCTCGATGAGCGCCAGGCCATTCATGCGACCGGGACCCAGATGCAGATCGACCACTGCGAGCTCAACCCGATGCGAGGTCGCAAAGGCGAGGGCGAGCTGCGGGTCATCAAACGCATGCACCTTGATCGTGTCGGGATCGAGCCGACGCAAAACGGTCTCGAAGAGATCGCGACTCAACGGATCATCGTCAACCACCAGGACATCACGGCGCGCCCGATCAGCCGGTGGCGGTTCGGCGCGCCCCCCCTCGAGTACCCGCAAGTCGAATCGAGCGCGCGGTGGAGGAGATCGGCCCATCACGATCGATCAGATCTCGACCATCTCGAAGTCTTCCTTGCGCGCGCCGCATTCAGGACAGGTCCAGTTGATCGGCACATCTTCCCAACGCGTGCCGGGCGCAATGCCGTCGTCGGGCCAACCGGTCGCCTCATCGTAGATCCAGCCACAGATGAGGCACATCCAGGTACGCGGTTCTTGGGTATCGGTCATTTCGGGTCGGGGTCTGAGCGAACGGGTAAGATGCAACTTGGCTTTGAGGGGTCTTGCGAACGGCATCTTACCGGGCTGGCCGAGTCCAGGCCAGGCATTCGTGCAGTCGTTGCACAGGTCACCACGAGGTTCAAGCTTCCCATGTCTCCGAGCACCCATCAGCCACCGGTCGTCCTCACGTTTGCGGGTGCCGACCCTACCAGCGGGGCAGGGCTTCAAGCCGATCTGCTGACGCTGGCCAGCATGGGCTGCCACCCACTATCCATCGTGACCGCCATCACGACGCAAGACACCTGCGGCGTGACCGCGGTCCAGGTCACCCCGGCACGGCTGGTCCAGACCCAGGCGCAGGTCGTTCTCGCCGACATCACGGCCGGCGCCTTCAAGATCGGCATGGTCGGGAGCGCCGACAACGCACGGGCGATTGCACGCGTGCTGATTGCGCACCCTGGCGTGCCGGTCGTGCTCGATCCGGTACTGGCCTCCGGTCGCGGCGATGAACTGGCAGGCAGCACGACGCGCGCGGCATTGCTCAAGCACCTGCTGCCGCTGGCCACACTCATCACACCCAACAGTGTCGAAGCGCGTGCGCTGGCCGGTTGCGCACCTGATGAGCCCCTGGAGATCGCGGCAGCCACGCTGCTCGCGGCCGGCGCACGCCATGTACTCATCACCGGGACCCACGAACCGGGTACGACGGTGCGCAACACGCTGTTCGGCCCTGCGGGGGTCATTCGCGATGACGAGTGGGAACGACTGCCCGGGCACTATCACGGGTCGGGGTGCACGCTGGCTGCGGCCATCGCCGCCGCATTGGCCAACCAGCTCGAACTCGCAGACGCGGTCCGGGCCGGGCAGGAATACACCTGGCAAAGCCTTGCCAACGCCTTCCACCCGGGCAAAGGACAGGCCATTCCCGACCGCTTCTTCTGGGCGCGGCATGGCGGCGCCACGGCGACGGCTGGCTGATGCCCGCGATGGCTGGCACAGCCCTGCATGCCTCTCGTCTTGCGCGCCTGCGCGGCCTCTACGCCATCACGCCAGACAGCGCTGATACGGCACAGTTGCTCGGCCAGGTTTCGGCGGTGCTCGCAGGCGGCGCACGCATCCTGCAATACCGCAACAAGACCGCCGACCCAGGCTTGCGTCTGGCGCAGGCCCGCGGGTTGCGCGCACTGACGCTTGCCGCGGATGCGCTTCTCATCATCAACGATGACCCCCAGCTTGCACAGGCGGTTCAGGCCGATGGCGTTCACATCGGGCGAGGTGATGCTGATCTGGCCGATACGCGGCGCCTGCTCGGCGCCGACGCCTTGATCGGCGCCTCCTGCTACAACGCCTGGCCATTGGCCGAGCAGGCCCTCGCTGCCGGCGCCGACCATGTGGCGTTTGGTGCAGCCTTCCCGTCGCTGACCAAACCGGGCGCGGTGCAGGCGCCACTCGATCTGTACCGGGAGGCACGAGCGCGCACCGGCTCACCCATCGTGGCGATCGGCGGCATCGACCTGCACAATGCGTCATCGTTGCTTGCCTGTGGCGTCGATGCACTGGCGGTGATCGGTGCCCTGTTCGGCAGCGCTGATCCGGGCAGGAGCGCGGCGGCATTCTGCACGTTGTATGCTCTTGCCGCCACGGCCGAGGGGCCTGGCGCATCCGGGGATCAGACATCGTGAACAAGACCAACGAGACACTATTCGAACGCGCACAACAGGTGATACCGGGCGGCGTCAGCTCGCCGGTGCGCGCCTTTCGCGCAGTGGGCGGCACGCCACGCTTCATCGTGCGCGGCCATGGCCCGCGCGTGTGGGATGCCCAAGGCAAGGCTTACCTCGATTACGTGCTCTCCTGGGGCCCGCTGATTGCCGGCCATGCCCACCCCGCTGTGGTCGAGGCCGTGTCGCGGGCCGCGCAAGGCGGACTCTCGTTCGGCATGCCGACCGAGGCCGAGATCGAACTGGCTGAACTGATTCGAGCCTCGGTACCGTCGCTCGAACGCCTGCGTTTCACCAGTTCGGGCACCGAAGCCACCATGTCGGCGCTGCGTCTGGCGCGCGGCTTCACCGGACGCAGCCGCATCATCAAGTTTGAAGGCTGCTATCACGGGCATGCCGACGCGCTGCTGGTCAAAGCCGGGTCGGGTCTGCTCACCTTCGGCAACCCCAGCTCCGCTGGCGTGCCGGCCGAGGCGGCCCAGCACACGCTGGTGCTCGACTTCAACAATGTCGCGCAGCTCGAGGAAACCTTTGCTCGCGAAGGGGACCAGATCGGTGCCGTCATCGTCGAAGCGGTGGCCGGCAACATGAATCTGGTGCCCGGGTCGGCCGAGTTTCTGCAGACCATGCGACGGCTGTGCTCGCAATACGGCAGCGTGCTGATCTTTGACGAAGTCATGACCGGGTTTCGCGTGCATCCGGGCAGTGCGCAGGGGCTCTACGGCATCACCCCCGACCTGACCACCTTCGGCAAGGTCATCGGTGGTGGCATGCCGGTGGGGGTGTTTGGCGGACGCAAGGACATCATGCAATGCGTGGCACCGCTCGGTCCGGTCTACCAGGCCGGCACGCTCTCAGGCAATCCGGTGGCGATGGCGGCCGGAATGGCCACACTGAATCTCACGCTTGCGCCCGGCTTCCACGAGCGGCTGACCGTGCTCACCCGGCGTCTGGTCGACGGGCTCAACCTGATCGGGCGCGATCTGGGCGGACGCATCAGCGCAAGCAACGTGGGCAGCATGTTCGGGCTGTACTTCAGCGCCGCGCCGCCTGCTGACTTCGCCCAGGTCATGAGCGCCGATCGAGAAGGCTTCAACCGGTTCTTCCACCAGATGCTCGAGCGCGGGGTACACCTGGCGCCATCGGCCTTCGAGGCCGGTTTCATGTCATCGGCCCACACCGAAGAGGACATCGACGCGACGCTCGCAGCAGCGCGCGCTTCGCTCGAGGCCGACAGCTAACCCAGGGCCGGTCAATCGCGACGGTGGCGGGTGGCGCTGAGCCGCCCGCCACTCAGCCGATCGGATGCGCCCGATCAGCGCGCCCGCAGGGCGTCGCGAATCTCGCGCAGCAGGACGACATCTTCGGGCGGGGCCGCTGGCTCGGTACTGGCCGGCGCGGCCGGTGCCGCATTGAGGGCGACGAGTCGGTTGATGCCACGCACCAGCATGAAGATGGCAAACCCCATGATCAGGAAATAGACGAGCGCGTTGAGGAAGGCGCCATAGGCAAACACGGCAGCGCCGGCCTTGCGCGCGGCATCGAGTGATGCATGAGGACCGGCAACCTTGCCCTCGGCCAGCACCAGGTAGAGGTTGGCGAAGTCGATTCGCCCCAGTATCAGGCCGAGTACTGGCATAAGCATGTCGTTCACCAGCGAGTCGACAATCTTGCCAAACGCTGCGCCAATGATCACACCGACGGCAAGGTCGATGACATTGCCACGCAGCATGAATGTCTTGAATTCGTTCAACATGATCGGTATGACTCCGCTTCGCTGTTGGGGCCCTGGAATGGACCGGTGGCGAACGCAATGCCGCGCCCCGGCTCCTTGGCGCAATATAGCATGAGCCTACCTGCCACAAAGGCACCCACGCAGGTCATCCCCGGGAGGCGGCGTGGCGCATCCTTCAGCGCCACGCCCAGCTACGGACTACTGCCGCGTAATGACCCAGAGCGTCACCGCCGAGGGCGTCAGGTTGCGTGCAGGCAGCGACACCGTTGCACCCGAACGTACCCGGATGTTGGTGATCGTCTCGACCTGCTGCAAGGTCACGGTCGACAGAACCGGCAGCGTGCCGGCATCGATCGCACTACCGACGTTGCTCGTTGCAGCATCGACCAGATAGCGCCGTGCCGTAACCCTTCCTGTGGAAAACGGCAGACCGGTGAACTGCGCAGCAACGCTCTGAGTCGTGGTCTGGTCCTGAACCAGATTGTTGTTCCAGTCAAAGCGGTGCTTGTAGTTGTAGACCATGACCGCTGCACTCGTCGCCGAGGTCGAGGCCAGCGCACCGATGGTGGGCTGCGTCGCCGAAGGCAGGACAACCGCCCGGCGTTGTCCTGGCATCAGCATCGCCATCTGGAACACGTTGGTGTAAGGCTTCGGAAAATCAGTGCCATTCTGGAACCAGGTGTAACTGGGTATCCCGGGAGAGCCGATGGTGTTGTTTCCCATCTGGTCACGCATCAGCAACAGCGTGCCGCCCGTGAAGGTGCCGGCGAGTGATTCGCGCAGGAAGGCAGCACTCCACGCAGCGCTCGGGTACCGGTAGTTGAAGCGCCCGAAGTCGGCACCCCATGCGCTGTTGGGATCAGTCCATGATGAAGGACCCCATTCGCTCAGATAGATGGGCACACTGCCACGGCCTGCTGCATTGAGTGCGGCCCGAATGGCCCCACCCAGATCGCGCAGGGCAAGCGGCCCATTGCCGCTGTTTGCTTCAAGCCCGCCATAGAAGTGGAGGGTGACGGCATCCAGACGCAGGTTGTTGGCCGCGACCCATTTGACGAATTGCACATGCCAGAAGGCACTCGTCATGAAGGTGGAATTCGAACCCATCGCGGGACCCGCAACCTGGATCGTTCGGGTGGGATTGGCCTTGGCGACCAGATCAACCGCGTTGGCCCAGACTCGATACAGGTTCTGCTCCATCGCGAAGCGGCGCGGGTCGGCAATCGGCGGCGGGTTGGCCGGGTCAAAAGGCCACATATCGGTCGGTGCCGTGGTGATGTCCAGTTCGTTGCAGACCTCGAACATCACTTGCGGAAATCCGCCCGTGCCGAATTGCGTGGCCACATACTTGACAGCGGCGATCGCAAACGTCTGATACCTGGCCCAGCTTGCCGCATCCCAGCTCTCGGGATTGCCGCTCATTCCCGCTGGCAGCGAGGTACCGACGACGACGTGAGGGCTGAGCTTGTACTGCGCGAGCCAGCCCAGTTGTCCTTCGAGGAGTGGACACGTCACGAAATTGCCAGCAGCATCAAGACCGCAGTCACCGAACACATCGATCAGACGAACCATCTGCGGTGCGAGCGGGGCGATGACTGGCCAGGCTGGCGGCAATCCCCCGTTGGTTTCGGGGAAGCTCGAATCCTGGAAGATCCGCCGCATCGCGACCATGTCGTCGCCACCGGTTTCGCTGACCGGCGTCGAGGCGTTGATGGTCACCGTTCCGGCAGATCCGGGACCAGACCAGAAGGACAGACTTGCCACGACCAGAGCGGCCGCAAGGGGCTGTGCAACAGCCCGCAATCGATTGAACGTCCTGAACGTTTGGAGCGCCATGATCGTATCTCCATCCATCGAAGGCGTTCCCGCGGACTCGCTGCCGGCACGACGACGTCGTGCGCCAGGCTGGAATCGCCGAGAGCGGCTTGATGCAGATCATGGTATTGGCGTCAGATTCCCTGAGACTCATCAAGATAAATGCGAATTCTTTCAATATCAGCCATCCACAGCCGATGCTGAGGGCAGTGAAACCCGAAAGGGGGGCGCATGCCGCGCAGTGACCCCGCACGAGGGAACGAGGCCTGCCGAGGAGGGGACACATCAGAGGAGAAGTCGGGCGGTCGCCAGCGCGCGCTCGGGCGGCGGACAGCAGGGCAGCGGACAGCAGGCCGACAGGCAACAGGCCGGGAGGTGGCGGTCGTTGCCTACTTCAGCAGAAAGATCGAGGCCAGCCCGAGAAAGATGAAGAAGCCGCCCGAATCCGTGACCGCCGTGATCATCACGCTTGAGCCGATGGCCGGGTCACGACCGAGCCGCGCCATGGTCACCGGGATGAGAACGCCCATCACCGCGGCCAGCACCAGGTTGAGCGCCATCGCGGCAGTCATCACCAGACCGAGCGGCACGCTGCGGTAGAGCAACCAGGCAATCACGCCAAGGATGCCGCCCCAGATGACGCCGTTGATGATGGCGACACTGATCTCCTTGGTGAAGAGCTTGCGTGCCAGGTCGGGCGAGAGTTCACCCAGCGCCAATGCACGCACGATCATCGTGATGGTCTGATTGCCCGAGTTGCCGCCGATACCCGCCACAATCGGCATCAGGGCGGCCAGCGCCACGAGCTCGCTGATGGCACCTTCGAACGCGCCGATCACGCGCGAGGCGATGAAGGCGGTCACCAGGTTGACCGCCAGCCACTGCCAGCGGTTGCGAATCGAGCCCCAGACCGAGGCGAAGATATCCTCCGACTCGCGCAAGCCCCCTTGGGCCAGCGCGTCGCTGTCAGACTTGTCGCGGATGAAGTCGACGATGGCATCGACCGTCACGCGCCCGAGCAGGCGGCCGGCCTGGTCGATGACCGGCGCCGAGACGAGGTCGTAACGCTCGAAGGCTTGCACCGCCTCGTCGGCATCATCATCGGCATGCAGGGTGATGGATTCAGTCACCATGACATCGCCAACGTCGCGATCGAGATCGCTGACGATCAGCTTGGCCAGCGGCAACACGCCTTTGAGCTTCTCGTCACGATCGACGACGAAGATCTGGTCGGTGTGATCAGGCAGGTCGTCAAACCGCCGCAGATAGCGCGTGGCCACCTCCAGGCTGACATCGGCGCGGACACTGACGACGTCAAAGTCCATCAGTGCGCCCACCGCGTTCTCGGGGTAGGACATCGCCGCGCGCAGCTGTTCGCGCTCTTCGACCGGCAGGGCTCTGAAGATGTCCTCGATGACACCCTGGGGCAGATCGGGCGCAAGGTCGGCAATCTCGTCGGCATCGAGGGTCTCGGCCGCCGCCACCAGCTCGGTACGCTCCATGTCGCGGATGAGCGACTCGCGCACCGCATCGGAGACTTCGAGCAGGATCTCGCCATCACGCTCGGCCTTGACCAGGTCCCAGACCGCCAGGCGATCTTCGAGCGGCAACGCTTCGAGGATGTAGGCGACGTCGGCCGAGTGCATCGAGTCGAGCTTGGCGCGCAGTTCGACCTCGTGCTGCTTGTGCACGAGCGTCTCGACCATGCTCTGATTGGGACCGGGCTGCCGCTCGACCAGCGACTGGACGAGACGCTGCCGCTCGAGCAAGGCCTGCACGCTTTGCAGATCCTGCTGCACGTCTTCGATCTGCTTGCGTTCGATGGCCTGGATCATGGGCGCTCACGAAGGAAAGGGGTGCGCAAGCCCAGCAGCGCACCTGCGGCGGAGTGGCGTCCCGATTATCGCTCAGTCAGTGCGACAGGCGACACCTTCATTCGCCACGAAGCGTATCCCCAGGCTCGAAGAACCAGGTTCTCGTGATCACGAGCACATCGGTATCGCGTCTCACCTCGGGTGGAAACGGCGCAAACGGTGCTGCCATGCGCACGATGCGCTCGGCCGCCTGGTCCAGTTGTGCTCGCCCCGACCGCCGATCGAACTCCAGCGATTCGATGCTGCCATCGGCGCGGATAGCCACCGTCAGGCGCAGACTGCCGTAGATGCGGCCACGCGCATCAGCCGGGTAATTCGTATTGCCAACCCGCTCGATCTTCTCGCGCCACTGATCCAGATAAAGGGCAAACCTCGCCTCACGCGCCTGGGCACCAACGAAGCTGCGGCGGGGCGCACTTTCGTAGGTCTGCAATTCACGAGCCATGCGAGCGTCATCACGGGCAGCCAGGAGCACGCGTGCGGCAAGGTCGCGGCCCGACAGCGCTGGCGGCGACGGCGGCAACGGCGGCTCGACGCCGGAACGCTCGAGCGGCGGGGCAGGTGGCACCTGAGGGATCGACTCGACCGGCGCCGACAGCGCGGCCCGGCCACGCTCGACCGGCCGCGAGGCCGCAGAGGCTTGCGTGGGCGTGCGTCTCGCGTCGGCCCCCTGTGCAGCAAGGGGAGCAGGCAGAGCGGGTGGCGGCGCAAATAGGCGTGCACGTCCCTGATCGGTATTACCCCCGCCATCGAGCGATGCCTGCGCAAGCGTGGCGGCCGTGCTCGGTGCGCTGATCGAACGGGCATTGACCAGAGCCACTTCCAGTTCCAGCGGCGGTGCGCGCTCGGTTGCCGGCGCAAGCACGAGACGCAGGGTCAGGACCACCCCGTGCAACAGCAGGGAGACCAGCAGCGCAAGCGCCAGGCCTCGATCAAGCGACGACGGCAAGCGGATAGTCATCGGCAGCGGCCACCAGATCACGACGGTCGGGTCACGACCTTCAGGTCATGACGGTTTTTTGTACACAGCGTCAAGCGTACTGTCAATCAGGTCGACCGCATGCACCTCGAGATCGATGAGCGTACCGGCCTCGACATCGGGTGGCAGCGACGGCAGGCGCAGAAAATAGGGTATCTCGACAAACTTCACCAGATTCTCGCGCACGACCATGGCGGAATAGGTCGGTCGTGCTTCCTGCACGATCCAGCGCAGGCACCAGTAACTTTCCATCCGCCCCTGAAACTCCGAGTAGGCGGCATAGGTCACTTCAAAGTCACGAATGGCCCCCAGCACTGAGGCCGAGTTGCGGTCAAATGGCGCGGTGCGCCCATCGACCAACGCTATCAGCTGCCATTGATTGACCAGATCGATATAGCGACGCAGCGGCGAACTCGACCAGGCATAACAGGCCAGACCCATGCCCTCGTGCGGCCCGGCGGTGGTGGTCACGCGCACCTTGCCCTGCGACTGCACACGGTAGATGCCGGCCACATCGTTGTCGGCCAGCAGTTCACCCCAGCTGGCATTGGCGAGGATCATCAACTCGGCAACCAGCTTGTCGAGCGGCGCCCCTCGCTTTCGTTCGGTGATGATCACACGGTCGTCGATCACCTGAAAACCGTACTCCTGCCGATCAAAGGTACGGCCCACATCGCCACGGGCAATGGCCAGCGCCTCGGCAAACCGATGCAGGAGCGCAAGCTCCGGACCAAAGGGTTCGTCATCGACAGCCTCACCGGCACTCAGGCTGGCATTGAGGTGATCGATGGCCTGATGACGCAGATTGGCCACCACCGGCACGGCCTCGATCCGGGAGTGCGTATGGCGAATCCGCCAGTCGACCGGGTCGACATCCACGTAAAGGGAGAGCGCAGGGCAGGTCGCCCCCGCTGCCAGGGTGAAGGCGCGCACCACAGACGGCGGCAGCATGGTGATCTTGTCGCCGGGCAGGTAGACGGTCGACAGGCGCCGTCGTGCCACCTGACCCGCCGGACTGTCGGGCGCAAAACCCAGGGCCGGGGCGGCGATGTGGATGCCGACCCGCAATCCGCCATCGGCGAGATGCTCCAGGGAGAAGGCATCATCGATCTCGGTGGTATCGGCGTCATCGATGCTGAACGCGCGCACCGCAGCCACCTCGAGCTCAGCGGGCACCTGGAGAGGAATATCGGGTGGAAAGGCCGTGCCCTCGGGGAAGTGCTCGTGCAGGAATCGGCCCACATGGTAGTCGCGACTCGAGGGCAGGCCACCGCAGCGCTCGATCAGATGGGCGCCCGACAGACCGACCTTGAGACAGGCCTGCTCGAAGGCCTTGGTCTCAGGCCGATTCCGGTCGGGCTGGTAGAGCAGCATGGGCTGTATCGCACGCAGGGCTTCGGGCAGCTCGAACGCACACAATTGCTCGACCCACTGCGCAATGAGCAATTGCTGCTGGCGTTTCTTTTCAAGGCCAGCGAGCGCCGCGGCAAGGATCTCGGCCGGCGCTCGCCGGTAACGACCACGCCCCTTGCGATGAAAGTAGACCGGTGCCGCCTGCAGGGCCAGCAGCACGGCCATCGACTGGGCGGGCACCATCACCGCGCCGAAGTACTCGCGGGCCAGATCGATGAAGGCGAACTCGTCATCACCACAGGCCTCCCACAGAAAGGCTGGGTCGATCTCCTCGCACAGGCGGGCCGCCTCGGCCTGCATCTCGGCGAGCCCGGGGGCGCCGAATCGCAGCAGGACGTGCGACGCCTTTATCTTGGCACGGCGGCCGTGCTGAGACTCGATCTGCAACGAGCCCTCGGTCTCGGACAGGATGGTGCCGAGCTTGAAATCGCCATTCTCGTCATGAAGGACATGCATCAGGAGCAGTTCGGGGCCGGTAGATCAGAACACGATGCCCGAGCCGCTCAGACAACCGTCTGACCATACCGGGGGGAGGCGCACTCTAGCCTGCGCCCGTGATTCCGGCAAACGCAAGAATGCGTGGCAGATGCGTCGGAAAACTCGACAGCGCGTGATCACCGCCCTCCACCACGATGGTCTCGGCGCCCTTGTAGTGTTCGACCGCGACACGATGATCAAGCACCTCGTCACCCGACTCGACAATGAGCAGATAGCGCGCGTAGTCACTGGGCACGGCAACGAGGCTGCGCATCTCGGTCAGATGCGCCTCGGTGAGACGGTAGCGTTCGCCGGTGTAGAGGTTGCTCTGCCAGCCCAGATACTGCTCCAGGGTACCCACGGGTCGCACCGCCGGGTTGAGCAACACCGCGCGCAGCTGATGGCGCTCGGCGAGCCAGGTCGCGTAGAAGCCGCCGAGCGAGCTGCCGACCAGCGTGATCGGCTGGCCGGCCGCCGCTGCAATCAAGGCCTCGGCCTGCTCGATCGCGCGGGCGGGCCGATGATGAAGCGCCGGACAGACAAACTCGGCGGCGCGGCCACAGCGTGCCAGGGCCTGCTGCAACTGCACCGCCTTGCCCGACTGCGGTGCGCTGTTGAAGCCATGCAGGTAGAGCATCATGGCGGTGGGGCCTGCGTTCAGGCGGACGCGGCAAGCCGCTCGAGCAAGCGCTCGTGGATGCCATTGAACGCGCCATTGGACATCACCAGCACATGGTCGCCCGGCCGCGCCTCAGCCACCACGGCATCAACCAGGTGCTCGAATTCGTGCTCGACCAGTGCCCGGTCGCCCAGCGGCGCAAACACCGCAGCCGCATCCCACTGCAAACCGGCGCTGTAGCAGAAGATCCGATCGGCGCCCACCAGGCTTGCTGGCAACGCTGCATTCATGGCCCCGAGCTTCATCGTGTTGGAGCGCGGCTCGAGCACGGCAAGAATGCGCGCCTGTCCGATCTGCTCACGCAGACCGGCCACGGTGGTCTCGATGGCGCTGGGATGATGGGCAAAATCATCGTGGACACTGACCCCACGCACTTCACCGCGCAATTGCATGCGCCGCTTCACCCCGGCAAAGGTCGCGAGCGCAGCAACCGCCGCATCAGGCGCAACGCCCGCCTGCGCTGCAGCGGCAATGGCTGCCAGCGCATTCATCCGGTTGTGCTCACCGGCCAGGGTCCAGCGTACCTGCGCCACCGGCAGCGCGTCGTGCAACACGGCAAGGCTGCCCGACACCGGCGTGGTCGCGGTCCATCGGCCGCCCGCGCCAAACGCCTCGATCGGGGTCCAGGCCCCGCGAGCAAGCACGCGGGCAAGTGCCTCGGAGGCGGCGTTCACGATCAGCCGACCCGAGCGCGGCACCGTCCGTACGAGATGATGAAACTGGGTCTCGATGGCCGCCAGATCGGGAAAGATGTCGGCATGGTCGAACTCGAGGTTGTTGAGCACCACCACCTGGGGGTGGTAGTGAACAAACTTGGACCGCTTGTCGAAGAAGGCGGTGTCGTACTCGTCGGCTTCGATCACGAACCAGTCTGATCCCGTCAGCCGGGCCGACAGGCCAAAATTGTCGGGAACACCACCGATGAGAAATCCCGGCTCGAGGCCGGCCGCCTCGAGCAGCCAGGCAACCATCGAACTGGTCGTCGTCTTGCCATGCGTGCCGGCAACGGCGATGACCCGCTTGCCGGCCAGCACATGCTCGGCGAGCCACTGCGGACCCGACACATAGGCCTGGCGGCTGTCGAGAATCGCCTCCATCAGCGGCGTACCTCGTTTCACCACATTGCCCACGACCCAGAGGTCGGGGGCCAGCGCGACTTGCTCCTCGCCAAAGCCTTCGATGAGCTCGATGCCGGCGGCAGCCAGTTGGGTGCTCATCGGCGGGTAGACATTGGCGTCGCAACCGGTCACTCGATGACCGGCCTCGCGCGCGATCAGGGCAAGCCCTGCCATGAATGTGCCGCAGATGCCAAGGATATGGATGTGCATCGGCCCATTCTAATATGGGCGGCATCGGCTATGATCAGGTGCAGCCCTTGCACCCGTGAACACGGCACGACTGAACATGGCTCGAGACCGCAACCCGAAGGCCCAGCAGATGCGCAGCCGGATCGCAGCCGCGGCCGCACGCATCATGGCCGAGGATGGCATCGACGACTTTGCGCTGGCCAAGCGCAAGGCGGCGCGGACCCTGGGCGCCACCGACACCCACGCCATGCCCGGCAACGACGAGGTCGAGGAGGCCCTGCGCGCCTACCAGATGCTCTATCAGGGTTCCGAGCAGCGCGATCGGCTCGATCAGTTGCGCGAGGCGGCCTTGGAGTTGCTGCGCGCTCTGGCGCTGTTCAGGCCTTATCTGACCGGACCGGTGCTCGCCGGCACGGCGGGGCGGTACAGCGGCATCGACCTGCAGGTGTTCACCGACGACACCAAGGGTCTGGAACTCTTCTTCGTCAACCAGGGTCTGTCCACCGAAGGGCGTGAACAGCGCTATTACGTCGGTGATCAACCACGCAGCGCCTCGATGATCCGGCTCGACTGGGATGACCTCCCGGTGACCCTGGCCGTGTTCAATGCCACTGACGAGCGCTCGGTGCTCAAGAGCACGATCGGCGGGCGCGCCATCGAGCGGGCCGGCCTGGCTGCCCTTCAGGCACTCATCAGCGCCGATGCGGCGCTGGGCGGCTCACTTTACAAGCCGGCTGAAGTCTGATTCGATGCACGACGGCAGTTGCGGCTGCCCACCCGACCCTACTGGAGCCAGCCCCCATGTCCGAGACCATGTCCGAGCCCACATCGAACGCAACGCCCTCTGCCGCCGCGGCGCCGGGACGACGCCAGTTTCTGCGTGTCTCGGGCGTGCTGGCAGCCTCGGCAGGTGCAGCCCCTGGCCTGCTGCTCGCGCAGCCCGCACCGATCAAGGTCGGCGTATTGCTGCCGCTCACCGGCGCGGTGGCCTACCCGGGACAGCAATCACGCGAAGGCGTGATGCTTGCGGTCGAAGACATCAACGGACGCGGTGGCATCCAGTCACTGGGCGGAGCCAAGCTGGACACGCTGGTGGCCGACGCGCAATCCCAGCCCCAGGTCGGTGCCGCCGAAGTCGACAAGCTGAACGAGGCCGGGGTCTGTGCCATCGTCGGCCCCTACGCGAGCGCCATCGCCTTTGCGACCACGCAAGCGGCGGCGCGCCACAACATCGCCTGCGTGCTTGATCAGGCGGTTGCCGATCAAATCACCTCGCGGGGCCTGAAGAACGTGTTCCGCTTCGGCCCCAGCTACGAGATGGCGGTTCGCACCGGCATCAACAACTTTCACATCCTCAATACAGTGGCCGGCAAACCGGTGAAGTCGGTCATCGTGGTGCACGAGGAGTCGCTCTTTGGCACCGGTACGGCCGCAACCATCGCGCGCGATCTGCCGGCACTGGGCTATGAAGTGCTCGAGGTCATCAAGCACGCGAACCCCACTCGTGACTTCAACAATATTGCCCTGCGCATCAAGGCGCGCAATCCCGACGTGGTGATGCAGGCCAACTACCTCAACGAGTTTGCCCTGCTCCTGCGCACGCTGCGCCAGCAAGGCGTGCGGCCAAAGGCCATGTACTCGATCTTCGGCGGCGGCGGTTCCAACCCCAAGGTGGCCAAGGAACTGGGCGAAGCGGCCGAAGGGGTGCTGGACTGCAACCACTGGTTCAACCCGCGCGACAAGCGCGGTGCGGCACTGCGCGCACGCGTCGAGAAGAAGGGGCTTACCTTCACCCACGAGTTGCTGATGGGCTACAACGCCACGATGCTGCTGGCAGACGCCATCGAGCGGGCCAAGTCGATTCGTCGCGAAGCCATCATCGACGCGCTGGCGGCGAGCACCTGGGCTGATCACTTCATGCCCTACGGGCCGACCCGTTTCGTCAACGGTCAGAACCAGGGTGCACAACCGGTGGTCACGCAGATCCTCAAGGGCGATGTGCGCGTCGTGCTGCCCAATACCTACGCCGAAGCCGAAGCGATCTTTCCGGCCACGCGTGGCTGAGGCCCTGACGGGCGGCTCGCAGCCAGCGTGACCCTCTTGTCATGATCGACAGCGCGCTCATCGGAGCAGCGCTCTGGCCTGCGCTGGTCAACGGGCTCACGATGGGTGCGATCTACGCACTCATCGCGCTCGGTCTCACGCTCATCTACGGCGTTCTGCACATCATCAACTTTGCCCACGGGTCGCTGCTGATGGTGGCCTTGTATGCGGTTCTGGTGCTGTTCGAACGGCTGGGGATAGACCCCTATGCGGCACTGGTCGTGGTCGTGCCGGGCATGTTCGGCATCGGCTACGTGCTGCAGCGTTTCGTCATCAACCCGGCACGTCACGGGCGCGACGAGAACACGCTGCTGGTCACCCTGGGCTTGTCGATCGTGATCGAGAACCTGGCCAGCCACTTCTTCAAGACCGACACGCGACAGATCGAAACGGCCTACACCTTCATGATGGTCGACCTGGCCGGCGCGGTGATCTCGATGCCTCGGCTGCTCGCCTTTGCCGGCGCGCTCGCCTCCTGCCTCGCGCTCGCGGTCCTGATGCGCAGCACCGATCTGGGCCGTGCGATTCGCGCAGTGGCGCGCGAGGCGCAAGGCGCGCGCGTCGTGGGTATCGATGTCGATCACGTCTTCGCAATGAGCTTTGCCATCGGGCTGGCCTGTCTGGGTGCGGCGGCCTGCTTCCTGCTGCCCACCTACTACGTGTCGCCGCAAGTCGGCCACGGTTTCGTCCTGATCGCCTTCACGGTCGTCGTGCTGGGCGGCATGGGGAGCTTTACCGGTTCGCTCGTCGGCGGGCTTCTCGTGGGCGTCATCGAATCGCTGGGCGGGCTCTTGCTGGGCGAGAGCCTGGGGCAGATCGGCGTATTCGTGATCTTCATCGTCATCTTGCTTTTCCGTCCCGCCGGCCTCTTTGGCCAGCGAACCTGAACGGCGCCAGGCCCCCATGCACACACCCGCTCCAATCGGACGAACCCCTGCCGCAGCGGACGCACCACCTGCCGTGGTGCATCTGCTGGGCGGCACGCGCCGCTCGATACGGCTGCTCGGTCTCATCGGCATGGCCCTGGCGTGCGCCCCGCTCGTCGTGCGCTCGGAGTTCCATCTCACCTTCATGACGCTGGCGCTCTACTCGACGCTGCTCGGCTCGGCCTGGAACATCCTGGGGGGCTTTGGCGGCCAGTATTCCTTCGGGCATGCGGTGTTCTTCGGTCTGGGTGCCTATACCGGCGCCATCCTCCAGGTCCATGCCGGTCTGCCCGCCTGGACCGGGCTGCTCGCGGGCAGCGCAATCGGTGGCGCAGCGGGCGCCGCTCTGGGTGCCATCAGCTTTCGCTATGGGCTTCGTGGCTCCTACTTTGCCCTGGTCACCCTGGCCATGGCCGAGGTGTTTCGCATCATCGCCAACAGCGTGCCCTTCACCGGCGCCGGCGTGGGCATGATGATCGAGTTGCGCTCGGGGCCCGCTGACCTGCAATTCGAATCACGGCAGGGCTATTACTACTTCGCCTTGGCCCTCGCGCTCGTCGCGCTGGCGGTCAGTTCTTGGGTGCGGCACTCGCGCTTTGGTGCGGCGCTGGCTGCGGTGCGTGACAACGAGGATGCCGCCCGCGCCCTGGGCATCGACGCCACGCGCATCAAGGTCGCGGCGACCGCGCTCTCGGGTTCACTGATGGCCGCCGGCGGGGTCTTCTACCTGCAGTACTTTCATTACATCGATCCGATGCTGGTCTTCGGGCCGGCCGTCTCGGTCGAGGCCCTGCTGGGGCCCATCGTGGGTGGTCTGGGCACGGTGCTGGGCCCGCTGATCGGTGCCTTTGCACTGGCACTGGTAAGCCAGGTCGCCACTCAGGCACTGGGGCAGGCGCCGGCACTGTCGATGGCGCTCTACGGGGTCATCCTCATCGTGATGGTGACCTTTCTGCCGCGGGGTCTGGGGCGACTGCGACTGCGCAGAGGTCGACATGCTTGAACTGAAAGACGTGTCAAAGCGCTTTGGCGGCCTGGCTGCGGTCGATTCGGTCAGCTTGGTCCTGCAGGAGGGGCGCATCGGCGCGCTGATCGGGCCCAACGGCGCCGGCAAGACAACCTGCTTCGGGCTCATGTCGGGCTTCATTCGACCCGACCAAGGTCAGGTGGTTTTCTGCGGACGCGACATCACCGGATGGCCTGCGCACCAGGTGAGCCGCGAAGGTCTGGTTCGCACCTTCCAGATCGTGCAGCCTTTCACCGGTCAGAGCGTGCTCGAGAACATCGCGGTCGGCGCGCAGCGGCGGCGCTCGCGCGGCGCTGCCATCGCCTTCGCAGCCGAGGTGGCGGCACGGGTCGGGCTGGGCGAGGAACTGGCCAAACCCGCCGAGAGCTTGCCCATTGCCGGTCGCAAGCGACTGGAACTGGCCCGTGCCTTGGCGGCCGAACCGCGTCTGCTGCTGCTCGATGAGGTGCTGGCCGGACTCAATCCGGCCGAGATCGCCGAGGTGGTACCGCTGATCGAGTCGATTCGAGCCGGTGGCACGACCGTGCTCATGATCGAGCATGTCATGCAGGCGGTCATGAGCCTGGCCGACGAGGTCTGGGTGCTGGCGCACGGGTCACTCATTGCTGCCGGAACGCCCGAAGCGGTGACGCGCGACCCGGCGGTGATCGAAGCCTATCTGGGGCCGGGCGCGGCCGCGCGCCTCGCGCAGCCGACATGAACGTGGACAGCACGCCCGGTGAGATCCTGCTCGCAGTGGACGAACTCCACGGCGGCTACGGTGCGGTTGAAGTGCTGCGTGGTATCAGCCTCCAGGTGCGCCAGGGCGAGATCATTGCCCTGCTCGGCTCCAATGGGGCGGGCAAGTCGACGTTCATCAACACGGTGTGCGGTCTGCTCGCGCCTGGGCACGGTCGGGTCGAATGGCTCGGCCGCGACATCACCCGGCTCGGGAGTGCCGGCATCGTCGCGCAAGGGCTGATCCAGGTGCCCGAGGGGCGGCGGGTATTTCCGAATCTGTCGGTGCTCGAGAACCTGATTCTGGGCAGTTACCGTCGTGGACGCGCCGCCCGCCAGGCCAATCTTGAGCGGGTGCTCACCATCTTTCCGCGACTGCGCGAGCGCAGCGGCCAGAGCGCCGGGACGCTCTCCGGTGGCGAGCAGCAGATGCTGGCGATCGGGCGCGCACTCATGGGCGAGCCGGTCCTGCTGATTCTCGATGAGCCCTCGCTCGGGCTTGCCCCGCTCATCGTCGAGGAGATGTTCGGGCTCATCGCGCAACTGAACCGCGAGGGACTGACCATCCTGCTGGTCGAGCAAAACGTCGCGCAGTCGCTCGAACTGGCCAACCGCGCCCATGTGATCGAAAACGGCAGCGTGGTGTTTGGCGGTAGCCGCGCCGAACTGCTGGCCACCGATCGCTTGCGGCGCGCCTATCTGGGCAGTTGAGGTGTCTGCCGCAGGCCATCCGGGGGCAACCGCGACCGACCTCGACGGCGAGGTCGGTGTGTGTGTCGATCCGCGGCGGCGGTTCGAAGTGAGTTGCGATTTCCTGGTGATCGGTGGCGGGGCCTGCGGTCTGGTGGCCGCGCTCGCCGCCCGCGATGGTGGCGCCGAGGTCATCGTGCTCGAGGGCGATGCCGCCCCCGGCGGATCGACGGCCCTGTCGTCCGGGTTCATCCCCGCAGCAGGCACTCACTTTCAGAAGAACGCTGGTTTTACCGATAGCGCTCATCAACTCGAGGCAGATATTCTGGCCAAATCGGCGGGGCTCGCCGATCCGGTGCTGGCGCACGCCGTCGCCGGCGCATCGGCGGCAACCATCGAATGGCTGACCGAGCGCCACCAGTTGCCGTTCATGCTGCTCACCGATCTTCACTACCCGGGGCACAGCGTACCGCGCATGCACTGTCTGCCCGAGAAGACCGGTCAGGCACTCGCGCAGCACCTGGCGCAAGCCTGCGAGCGGGCCGGCATCACCGTGCTGCCCTCGGCACGGGCGGTCGAACTCATCACCGATGGCCGGGGGCGGGTGCTCGGTGCGTCTTGTCGGCGTCCCGACGGCCAACAGGAAGACGTCGGCTGCAAGGCGCTGATGCTGGCCTGCGGCGGCTTTGGCGGCCACCCGGCGCGGGTCGAACAGCACCTGCCGGAGATTGCACAGGCGCTCTTCTTCGGACACCGCGGCAACCGCGGTGATGCCCTGACATGGGGCCGTGCGCTCGGTGGCTTCGCGCAGGACCTCACCGGCTACCAGGGTCATGGCTCGGTGGCCGTACCGCACGGCATCCTCATCACCTGGGCACTGATGATGGAAGGTGGGATCCAGATCAACGCCGCCGGCGAGCGCTTTGCCAACGAGCATCGCGGCTATTCGGAACATGCGGTCGAAGTCCTGCGCCAGCCCGGGGGCATGGCCTGGGTCGTCTACGATCAGCGCATCCACACCCTGGGCCTCACCTTTCCCGACTATTGCGACGCAGCGAGCGCAGGCGCGGTACGCCAGGCCGACTCGCTTGCGGCACTGGCCGAGGTCACGGGCACGCCGCCCGAGGCGCTGGCTGCGACCCTCACCGAGGTGACCCGCCTGCAAGGCGGCCAGGGGCTTGACCGCCATGGGCGGGCTTTTACCGGACAGGCCGCGCTGCAGGCGCCCTGGTACGCCATCCGCGTCACCGGCGCACTCTTTCATACCCAGGGTGGGCTCGCCGTCGACCACTGCGCCCGCGTACTGCGGCCTGATGGCACCGCCTTCGCCAATCTGTATGCCGGTGGCGGTGCAGCACGCGGCGTGTCAGGCCCGGCGGCTTCCGGTTATCTGTCCGGCAACGGTTTGCTGAGCGCGGTGAATCTGGGCCGGCTTGCCGGCGAGCATGCGGCCGCCCGACTGTCCGCTGCATGATAGGCTATGCCGGCCATGGACACCCCTCCCCGCAATCTCCCTCAGCATGCACGCCGCCGATGGCTGTCGGGCCTTGCCGCCTTGGGCACCTTTGGTCTGGGCACCTTTGGTCTGGGCGCCTTTGGTCTGGGCGCGCTGGCCTGGCGCCTTCGCACCGACGCTTCGCCCTCGGCTGAGGCGCTCGACACCTTGTTCAAACATGCATTCGACACGCCCGACGGAGGCCAGCTGGTGCTGAACACGCTGGCAGGCCAGGCACTGGTGGTCAACTTCTGGGCCACCTGGTGCGCGCCGTGCCGGGAAGAAATTCCGCTCCTCACGCGGCTTCAGGCGACAAGATCAGCCAACGGCCTGCAAGTTGTCGGTATCGCCATCGATGGGGTTGCCCGAGTCAGGCAATACGATCACGACTCGCCACTGGGCTACCGCATCGGGGTGGCCGGCGTTGGCCTCATCACGCTGCTGAAGACGCTCGGCAACGAACAGGGCGCTCTACCCTTCACCCTGGTGTTTGATCGGCGAGGACGCCTGACCGGGCAGCGTCTCGGCCTCTGGTCGGCCGAGACGCTCGAGGCAGCCGCCGACCGCGCGCTCGCCTGAGCAGCCAGCCGTCGGGCGCGACCCTGCGCCACCGCGCCGCGGGCGACCGGTGGACGAAGCGTGGCCTGACAGCGACCAGAAGCGGATGAACATGGCTGCAGATCAGCAAATTGGACCCAGATACGAGGGTTTTTTCGACAATTAGCGTGGGCTTGGTCATACTTGCGGCATGACGCTCGAACATCCTGCCATCGCAACACGCCATATCCTGCTGCTGAACGGCCCCAACCTGAATCTGCTGGGGAGTCGTGAGCCGCATCTCTACGGCACCGAAACACTGGCCATGATCGAGGCCCGGCTGCTCGCGAGTGCCGGGCGGGCAGGCGCGCAACTGGCTGTGTTTCAGAGCAATCATGAAGGCGCGCTCATTGATCGGGTACACGCCGCTCGCGCCCAAGGCGTGACAGCCCTCATCATCAACCCGGGCGGCCTCACCCATTCGAGCGTATCGCTGCGCGATGCGCTCAGTGGCGTGGCGCTGCCATTCATCGAAGTTCATCTTTCCAACATTCATGCACGCGAGCCCTTCCGGCACCATTCGTGCTTTTCGGATGTAGCGCTGGGTACGGTGGTCGGGCTTGGCAGCCGCGGCTACGACTTCGCGCTCGACTTTCTGCTCAACCGCTGATCGCTCCGCTACGGGCGGCCAGGCACCCTCATTCAGGAGTCCGCATGGACCTTCGCAAACTCAAGACGATGATAGAACTCGTCCAGCAGTCCGGCATTGCCGAACTGGAAGTGACCGAGGGCGAAGAGAAGGTGCGTATCGTGCGTTCGCGCAGTACGCAGATGATCGCCCCGGAAATGCCCATGAGCCTCCCGGAACCGGCGCCGGTGATTGCCGCGCCCGTGCCTGTCGCGGTGGCAGCGGCTCCGTCCGGACACCAGGTCAAGTCGCCGATGGTCGGTACCTTCTATCGATCGGCGAGCCCGGGCGCCAAGTCCTTTGCCGAAGTGGGCGACACGGTCAAGGCCGGGCAGATCATCTGCATCATCGAAGCGATGAAACTGATGAACGAGATCGAATGCGACAAGGACGGGGTCGTCAGGGCCTTTCTCATCGACAATGGTCAGCCGGTGGAATACGGCGAACCCCTCGTCCTGATCGAGTAAGCCCCCGGCATGTTCACCAAGATCCTGATTGCCAATCGCGGCGAAATCGCGCTCCGCATCCAGCGCGCCTGTCGCGAGATGGGTATTCGCACGGTAGCCATTCATTCCGATGTCGACCGCGACGCCAAGTATGTGAAGCTTGCCGACGAGTCGGTGTGCATCGGCCCGGCGCCGGCTGCGCACAGCTACCTCAACATTCCGGCCATCATCGCCGCGGCCGAAGTCACTGACGCCGAAGCGATACATCCCGGTTACGGCTTCCTGTCGGAGAACGCCGACTTCGCCGAAAAGGTCGAGCGCTCGGGCTTCGTCTTCATCGGGCCGCGGCCGGAAAACATCCGCCTGATGGGCGACAAGGTGAGTGCCAAGGCCGCCATGACCAAGGCGGGCGTGCCGTGCGTGCCCGGTACCGAAGGCGGTCTGGGCGACGACCCGGCCGAAATCATCAAGGCGGCACGGCTGATCAAGTACCCGGTCATCATCAAGGCCTCGGGCGGCGGTGGCGGGCGCGGCATGCGGGTCGTGCACACCGAGGCGGCCCTGTTGAATGCGGTGAATCTGACCCGCGCGGAGGCGCTGGCGGCATTCGGAAACCCCATGGTGTACATGGAGAAGTTTCTCGAGAACCCGCGCCACATCGAGATCCAGGTGCTGGCCGACGAGTCGCGCAACGCGGTGTATCTGGGCGAGCGCGACTGCTCGATGCAGCGCAGGCACCAGAAGGTGCTGGAAGAGGCCCCGGCACCGGGCATCACCGAGCGCCAGCGTGTGCGCATCGGCGAGCGCTGCGTCGAAGCCTGCAAACGCATCAACTACCGCGGTGCCGGCACGTTCGAGTTTCTGTACGAGGACGGCGAGTTCTACTTCATCGAGATGAATACCCGCGTGCAGGTCGAGCACCCCGTCACCGAGATGGTGACCGGCATCGACATCGTGCAACAGCAGATCCATATCGCCGCCGGCGAAAAGCTGCCGTTCAAGCAGCGCGACATCGAGATCCGCGGGCACGCCATCGAGTGCCGGATCAACGCCGAGGATCCGTTCAAGTTCACCCCGTCACCGGGCAAGATCACCAATTATCACGCCCCGGGCGGGCCCGGCATCCGGGTCGACTCACATGTCTACCAGGGCTATACGGTGCCACCCAACTATGATTCGATGGTGGGCAAGGTCATTGCCTATGGCCACACCCGCAGCCAGGCCATT
Source organism: uncultured Pseudomonadota bacterium (assembly GCA_903829815.1). Classification (GTDB taxonomy): domain Bacteria; phylum Pseudomonadota; class Gammaproteobacteria; order Burkholderiales; family SG8-39; genus CAIXPL01. The sequence continues at coordinate 121,074 of CAIKRR010000032.1, forward strand.
GCGCGGATGCGCGTCGCGTTGTCGGAAATGATCGTCGAGGGCATACAGACCAACCTGCCGCTGCACCAGGAACTGCTGATGGACACCCAGTTCGTCAAGGGCGAGCAGAGCATCCATTACCTCGAGAAGAAACTGGCCGACGCACGCAAGGGCTGACGCCATGACCACTGCCCTCCCTGAGGCCACTGGCCTGCCTGAAGACCCCGGCGCGCCTGGCGCCCCCGAGCTCCCCGATGCGGTCAGGCTGCTCGTGTCGCTGGTGCTGCGGGTATCGGCCGAGCATGCCGACACGCTCTCCGATGCCCTGCTCGAAGCGGGCGCCCTGTCGGTGAGCGTCGAAGACGCCGCGGCGGGCACCGAGGCCGAGCGCCCTGTCTTTGGCGAGCCGGGTTCAAGCGCGCCCTTGTGGGACGAAAATCTTGTTCGGGTGCTCCTCGATGAGCCTGACGACGCACCGCGCCTGGTGCGTCTGGCCCGCGAGCTCTGCGAACTCGATGCCGACCCGGTCTGGACGCTCGAGACCGTAGCCGACACCGACTGGGTGCGGCAGACACAATCGCAGTTCGATCCGATCATGATCGACCCGCGGCTGTGGATCGTACCAAGCTGGCACGAGCCAGCCGACATCGACGCGATCAACATCCGGCTCGATCCGGGCCTCGCCTTCGGCACCGGGAGCCACCCCACCACGCAGCTGTGCCTGCGCTGGCTGATCGAGAACGTGCAGGCGCAAAGCCGGGTAATGGACTACGGCTGCGGCTCAGGCATCCTCGCGATCGCTGCAGCCCGCCTCGGAGCAGCCCACGTCACCGGCATCGACATCGACCCGGCCGCCATCGAAGCGGCGGCCGATAACGCCGAACGCAACGCGGTGCGCATTGAATGGGGAACAGCAGAGGATGCCCCGCGGGGGCCCTTTGACATCGTCGTCGCCAACATCCTCGCCAACCCGCTGCGGCTGCTGGCACCGGCGCTTGCCGGACTGCTCGAACCGGGTGGGCGCATTGCACTGGCTGGCATCCTCGCCAGCCAGCGCGACGAACTGATGGCCGTCTATGCCGATCACTTCACCATGCAGGCCTTTGCCGAACAGGATGGCTGGGTCTGCCTCGAGGGCACCCGAACGTAATCCGGTCAGTGCGCTAGACTGCGGCTCGCTCAGGCACCGGTTGCGGTGCCGTCCCCCCGCAACCGGTCTCGATCAGACCTTTCAGTCACCACACAGGTACTCATGCGCACGCTCATCTGCGGTTCGATGGCCTTTGACAACATCATGGTCTTTCCGGGGTACTTCAAGGATCACATCCTGCCCGAACAGATCCACATCCTGAACGTGGCCTTCCTCGTGCCCGACATGCGGCGCGAATTCGGTGGCTGCGCCGGCAACATCGCCTGGAACCTGAAGCTCCTCGGGGGAGATCCGCTCATCATGGCAACGGTGGGCGACGACGCCGCACCGTATCTCGCGCGCCTGGATGCGGCAGGCCTTCCTCGGACGCATGTGCGCCAAGTGGCAGGTTCGTTCACCGCCCAGGCCTTCATCACGACCGATCTGGCCGACAACCAGATCACCGCCTTTCACCCCGGCGCGATGAACCACGCGCACACGAACACGATCGATGCCTCGATCGCCGCCGCCGTTGCCATCGTGGCTCCCGACGGCCGCGACGGGATGCTCGCCCACATCGATCAACTGGCCGCCACCGGCACGCCCTTCATATTCGACCCGGGCCAGGGACTGCCGATGTTCTCGGGCGAGGAGCTGCTCGACATGGTGTCGAAGGCCTCCTACGTGGCCGTCAACGACTACGAAGGCAAGATGCTGGCCGACAAGACCGGCATGTCGCTCGAGCAACTCGCGACACGCGTGAAGGCACTCATCGTGACACGCGGCGCCGAGGGCTCCGACATCCACGCCGATGGCCGCGTTCATACCATCCCCTGCGTGAAGGCCGACGCGGTCATCGACCCGACCGGATGCGGGGACGCCTACCGCGCAGGACTGCTGCACGGCATCGCCCATGGCTGGGATTGGGAGAAGACCGGGCGCCTTGCCTCGGTGATGGGCTCGATCAAGATCGCAAGCCGTGGGGGGCAGAATCACACACCGTCGCTTGAAACAATTGGAGACCGGTTTCGCGCCGCCTTCGGAACAGATCTCTGAATTGCCGGTCACACTCTCGGCGCCTCACCCCGAGGTCATTTCCATCTTGCGGAGCCCCCGATGAACCGATTACCTCTCATTGCCCTTGCAGCAGCGCTTTCAATGCTGGCCCTCGCAGGCTGCTCCTCGCAATCGGCTGGGGTCTATTCGCGCGGTGAATCGCAGGTCGAACAGGTCGTGCGCATGGCAACCGTCGAGAGCGTGCGCACGGTGCAGATCGCCGGCACCAAGAGCCCGATCGGAGCCCTTGCCGGCGCGGCCATCGGTGCCATCGCCGGATCGAGTCTCGGTGGCGGTCGTGGGGCTGCGGTCACCGGCATCCTCGGTGGCCTGGCCGGCGGCATGGGTGGTGCTGCTGCCGAAGAAGGGGTAACGCGGCAGAACGGCTACGAGATCACGGTCCGTATGGACAATGGCGAAATACGCTCGATCATCCAGGCGGCCGATGAACAGTTTGCGGTGGGTGAGCGCGTGCGCCTGCTCTCCAGCGGCGGCAAGACCCGCGTCAGCCACTGATCAAACGGCCAGGACGCCCTCAGGCACGTCAGCCCCGCGTGCCTGAGGGCGAACGCCGGGGTACGGTGCCAAAGCCAGCCATCATGACCCAGGGATTGGCGGCTGGCTCGGTGGCGGGTGGCGTTGCCGACCGAGCACCGGTGCCAGGGCGACGCGCGCCCTGCGCCGTCGCCAGAGGCGAGCCATCGGCCGATGCACGCAGCGTTGACACCTCGGCCAGGGTCGACCGGGCGATGTCCGGTACACGGGCAGCCTGAGCGCTCTCGATGGCAGCGTTGCGCAGCCAGAAGGCCTCTCGCTCGAGGCCACACTGGGCGAGCTGACGCAGGCGTTCCGAACGCCGATTGACCGCCTCTCCCAACAGTTGCAGCACGGCCGCATCGGCCGGACCGCTCAGGCGGATTCCCACGCGCATACGCGAGCGACTGCTCATGGGCGCATGGCGACAACGCACCAGTCCGCCACGCAGCGTGCCATCGCGCTGGCGCAGGCTGGTCTCGGCACCGACCCGCAGCAACTGCACGAGGCGCCCGGCACGGCGACGAAAACTCATGCACTCCAGTTCGGCAATGATGGCCGAGTCGACGGCGGGGTCCAGATAGACGGTGGCTCGCAAGGTCATGGCAGGGGGGCTCCTCTGGGCTCGAGAGAGGCGGGGACAACAGATCGCATCGCCTCATAGAGCTAAACCGCGCCCGGGAAGCCGCAAACGGGCACACCCCCTTGGCAGGCCACCCGAGGTAACCGGTTGTGCCTGTCCGTGCGGTGCCTTGCGCCCGTTCAGACACGGCCGGTGTGACCCGCATGATCGGGTCTGCCGATCGGATCCAGGTGCAGGGTGTCCTGCTCAAGCAGTCTTGTCAGGCGCCTCAACCAGCGCCTGGGCACGTTGCAGCCAGCGTGTGGCGTGTCCGCCAAACCGATCGGCAAGCCAGGTGAGCAAGGGCATCATGCTCACCGACAACTGGATCGCCAGTGCGCGGTGTTCGGCGGCCGAGAGAACATTCGGGTTGGCATTGTGAACATCTTGCAGATGCGAAAAGCGTGCGCGCTCAGGGTCGAGGCCAAGAAACTGGCATATCCGATGCAGACAGTCCTGGGGAGCGTGCTTGATATCGTCGTAAAAGAAGATGCCGATCTGCGTCGCGGGGAACACCCGCTCCCAGGTTGCGAGCGTGCGACGGTAATCGCAGCGCAGCTGGTTCTCGGCGCTGGCCAGCTCCTGGAGAACTGCGGCGCGTGTCGGACGCACGACACCTTTGACGCGCACAAGCTCGTGAATGGCACCTGAGATCGCTCGTTCGATCGGGTCTCGGAGCAGAAAGAGGATCTTCGCCTTTGGCATGATTTGCTGGACATGACGTACGCCCGCCTCCGGCAAGATGGCATAAGCCGGGGTGAAGTCGCCCGCCTGTACCTCGCCACCGGCAAGCGTGAAGAGACTGGCATACCAGGCATCGTCGATCGACCGGGCGGCGGCGAAATCGAACGCCCATTGCAACGCGTGCGTCTGCGCCGAAGCGCTTTGGAGCACGGTGGCGAGATGGCGCCTCCTGAGCGTGCGCCAGATCTGGGCCTCGCCCCGGTGTATTTCGTCGAAGTAGTGAATTTCCTTGGCAGGCGGAACCCAGACTCGAGGATGCGCAGCCAGATTCCGGTGAAGCCAAGTGGTTCCCGAGCGCTGAGCGCCAATACACAAGAAGTCGGGCAATCGCGGCCCCTGAGCGGCGGGCCGTGCGAGCGCCTCGAGGGCGATGGCTGCGACCGGCTGTATTCGAACCCCCAGAGGAACCACTTGCCCCGGCCGATCGAGAGGAGCGATGCGCAGGTGCGATAACGTCTGCCGGGGCGCTATCAGCACGCGATAGTCACCGCCTGGCGCGTGCTGGAGTCGGATCGTGTCGTGACCAGAACCTGGCCGTTCAGCGCTCAGCGATAGCGCAGGCTTTGAGCCGGCAGACAGGCTCCCGAGCCTGAAGTGCACGATATAAAGGGTTCCCGGAACGAGTTTCTCGGCAAGCGAGTAGACCCAACGGGCGTCCGGCCCAAGGGCCACCCAGACGTCGCCTACCCGCTCGAAGTTGAAGTGATCGTTCGGGTCAGCCAGGCTCTGGGCATGGGCACGCGAAGGGATCAGCTCGCCGAATCGCCCAAACACCTCGCGTGCCCGAAAGAGCGGTCGATCGATGGTGCCGTGGTTCAGATGCCAAGGTAGTCGTAGTTCGGACCGCAGGCGAATATCGATCCGCCTATGCAGAGCAAGGTTGGAGTTGGGCGCTGCATCGGCCTCAGGGCGTCGATGCAGATACGCGAGCCGCTCCGGGAGGCAGCCGATCTCGAACGCGCGGGCAAATCTCAGATTGAACTCCCAGTCGCCCAGCACCGGCAGATCTTCCCGATAGAGACCGATGCGCTCGAGCGCATCGCGGCGGTACAGAAACGCGATCGGTGGAAATCGGTTGTACGCGGAAAGCGCCGCGAGGGTGATCGACTCGGTACCGGCCTCGAACGGCTCCTCGCCCAGTGTGATGATGCCGGTGGCCTCGCTGCGCTCGTGCACGGTCCAGGTAGCGCACACGACCCCTTGCTGCCCTGTTGCATCCAGGGTTTCGGTCATGCGGACAAGGAAGTCGGGATGCCATCGGTCATCATCGTCATGGATGGCAATGAATCGACCACCGCCTTCTCGCAGGGCCACATTGCTGGCCGCCTCCATACCGCCGTTCTCATGCAGGTGACGAACCGTGCATCGCCCCTGCAGCGCCGCCTGATAGGGTGCCACTACCCTATCAACGGGTTCGGCTGCTCCGCCGTCGTTGACGATCCAGAGACGCCAGCTCTGATACCGCTGGGCCAGGATGTCGCGGATCGCGCGCTGGAGAAATGCAGGGCGGTTGCACGTGCGCATCACGATGAGAACGCACCCATGTTCACTGTGAGGCACGTCGATGGAGTCGCTTGCGGTGCCCGCTGTGCTGCCGACTGCGCCACGCGGCACGGGTGTTGTCGCGCGGTGGTGTCGCAGCGCGGGTTTCAGCCGCTGGATGGCCGACTGCAAGGCGTCTTCGGAGACCGAGCGGCCGAGGGCATCGAGCAGGCGCCTGAGGGTGCCTGCCGGATCGTCCATCAAGGCCTCATGAAGCACCGGGATGTGCCAACCCGGCGGGCAGGTCGCCAGCAGGTCGCTCTGGTGGCGTGTCCAGAGGCTGTGGGCCTGCTCGAGCGGCATGGATTGCCGAGCTTCGAGGGAAGCCGCGACTTCAGCCGGATGACGGGTGCAGTGAATCACCCGCCCATCGAGCGACAGATCCTCGAGAACGCCTTTCCAGAGGGGAAGCAGTCGACTGATTCGGGGGTCCTTCACGACCCAGGTGTCATGAACGGACAGTTCACGTTGGAGGATGGCGGCGATGCGCTGTGCAGCCTGGATCGTTTCCGGCCACAGGAGCCATTGCGCCGGCAGGGGTGCAGCGCCGTGGCGGCCGTGCCAGGTGCGATCGAGGCAAGCGAGGAGCCGCTCGTGAAGTGCCACGACCTCGGCATGCTCCCAATAACCGTCCGGGTTGTCGGGTACCGCATCGTTCAGCAGCGGCCCACCGAGATGGAAACCGCAGGCAGCGAGCATTTGCGCAAGCGCCGAGGTGCCGCTGCGGTGCATGCCACAGACAATGACCACACGCTGGTTGACTGACAGGGGCAGGTTCTGGCCCGATTCACGGGCTTGTCGGACAGAATCCGCCAAGGACTGCCGGACAGTAGGCATGCTCATGAAGGGGACGCTGGTGGGGTATCGCTGACGATGGCTCCAAGGACGATTGTGCGGGCGCCCGCGGAAGCCGCCCGGGTCTTTCATCTTTCTTCACGAGCACCGTGAATGGGGTGGCCTGAAGAGGGACGTCGAAAACGAACACGCGCCATGGCACCTTCGCCAGTCAAAGCCCCGCCACGCTTTCGTGAGGCGCTTACCCGGTTCGAAGGGCTTCGCTCAACCCTCCTCATCCTGACCCTGCACGTGCTCGCGCCGCACCTGCGCTGCCAGCGCGCGCACGCTCTGCACCAGGCTCGAGAGCAGCGCCCGCACCACGCAGGCCAGCACGAAGGCTGTGCGCAGAACCAGCCAGCCCGCAGTTTCGGTGATCACTTTCAACATGGGCGTGGCGCCACCATCGCAGCTCAGGGAGCAGGCCGCGCATCGAGCAGCGGGCCGATGCCGGCGCGCGGTGTGACCGTCACCGGATGCAAGGCGAACTCGCCGATGCGCGGGGCTTCGATCTGGGGCAAGCGCAGATGAAACACCGACGGGCTGGCACCGGCACGCAGCCAGGCCTGGCCCGGTGGCAGCGCCATGAAGGCCTCGGGGCGCACACGGTAGTCGTACGCCTCGCGCATCGAGACCGACTCGCCCTCGGAGAACGAGGTGGCGTGAAAGAGTTCGAAGGCCAGATTGCGATTGCCTGCACCACGACTGCGCGAGCGGGTCCGACTGGCAAACGCCTGGCGAGCCTGACCGAAGAGACGCGCTGCGGTGTCGGCGGTTGCGAGATCGGCGACACCCATCACCAGAATGACTTCCACATTGCCAATGACCTGTTCGATGAGATCAGGGCCACCTGCGCGCAGGCCCGAGAGCGTCTGGAACATCGGCATCAGTGCAACACGTGCGCCACGCGCCATCTCGAAAGTGGGCGCCACCACGGGTGAGGCATAACTGCCAAACTCATCCATCAGGACCAGAAAGGGCACCGCGCTGCGATCGGCCGGCGCACGCCGATAAAGCTCGGCCAAAGCACTGCGCAAGTCACCAAGGAGCAGCCGTGCAAAGGCATGGGCCACCTCGCTTCGCTCGAGCGCTGGCAGCATCACATGCACGATCTGGTTGCCGTCGATGGCCTGCAGCACATCGACCTCGGGTGCGTAGGTGGATGTGATCTCGCCGATGGCACCAGTCCCGAGCGCAAAGAGGCGCGCAATGACGCCACCGGTCTGCTGCCTCAGTGCCTCGCCATCGATCTGACCGCCACCACCGCGCGTACGCCACGGCGCCAGCCACCGGGTGAGCGCCGCGCCCCCAGCAGTGCCGGTGCTGCGACGCGCCAGCCAGTCCAGTGCAGCCGGCTGGGACAACAGGCGGTGCAAGTCACGCGCGCACCAGGCCAGATCGAGCGAGCGCAGGGCCGCGATGACCGCGGTCAGTGCCAGATGCCCCTGCGCCCTGAAATGCTCGGCGCTCGGACTGCCGTGTACATCAATCGTGTCGGTGAAGCGCGCCGCCACAGCCGCTTCGTCACCCCGAAGGAGCGGGTTGCAGGTGTGACTGCCTGCCGCATCGTCCAGGTTCACGCAGCGCAGATCCGACGCTCGCCCCAGCGCCGTGCCAAGCCACCACAGTCGGTCACGAAACTCCCGATCACCCTTGGCATCGATGACCAGTGCCCCGCCGCCCAGCTGCATCTGTTGCGCCAGACGCCACAACAGGTATTCGCTCTTGCCAGCCCCTGACTTGCCGATCACGGCTTCGTGGCGCAGCAGGCCGGCATCGTTCAGGAAGAACGCGCGCGAGGGCTCATGCCGCCCGGCATACGGGCCAGCGGCCCCGCCAGCAGCCGCTGCAACAAGCTTGAAAATGTTGCGCAGCATTTTCAGCCCGCTCAGCGAATGCTGCGCAACACGATACCGAGGAGACGCCAGCTCGGCTCGGCGCCTGGCGATACCGCATCGCCCACGGCGCAGGTGGGCGCAC
>CAIKRR010000033.1 GCA_903829815.1 uncultured Pseudomonadota bacterium
GGTCAAAGCGGTATTTGCCAAATACGGCGCTTGATTCATGTTGATCAAGTGGACCAAGACAGCGCTCGCGTCTGTTGATGAAATCGCTGGCTCCATCGCCAAAGACAACCCGACCCGCGCCACCAGCTTTGTGCTGGAGTTGCAGGCCGCTGTGACCAAACTTCAGGCCCATCCTGGCATGGGCCGGGCTGGCCGCGTCCCCGGCACGCGTGAGTTAGTCCTGCACAAGAACTACATCGCCATTTACCGCGTGCGTGGCGATGATGTTGAAATTTTGAGATTGCATCACGCAGCCCGAAATCTATGACGAACCGGGTCAGCCCCTGAAGCTGACCTTTGACCGCAAACCAACCCGCCCTTGGCTAAAACCTCGGCGGTTTTTTCATCTCTGGAGTACCTATTGCGTATTCCGGACTTCGGCATGCGCTGGGTGGGGAGGGTCGGAGAGAGAATGTGCAAACGGAGAGTAAAACCTGCCGGTTGGTGGCAGAAATGCCTCTCTCCGCAGTCCGCAGGAACCCGCGCAAACGCGCGGTAGCAGGCAAAAAAAATCCCAACCGGATAAGGGTTGGGATTTTGAGTATTGGTGGAGGCGGCGGGAATCGAACCCGCGTCCGCAAGCAATCAACAGCCAGCTCTACATACTTAGTCGATCAATTCTGGTTTAACTGGTTGCTCAGCCGGTCGACAGGCCTGCACCCGAGCGAGTCACCTTGGATTTAGCACCGGTCAAAGTGACCCTGGCCGGCACGATCCCATGTAGAGGACTCCACTGGTGTCTTGCGACACCCCGGCCCATGGGCCAACCGGTGTGGAGCTCGTCAGCCCTTAGGCTGCGAGTGCAAAACGCTCGTCGTTGGCGTTTGTAAGTTTGCAGCGAGATTTACGAGGGCACTGCGCCTCGGTATGCACTGTACTGCGTCAAAACCCACGTCGAAGCCATGTCGCCCCCGATGCTGGTGTTGAAGCACCGACTCGGTGATGATGGGGCTGCCCGGGGGAAACTTCAAGTCCTTTCGGATGACGCTTGCAGACACCGGCGGTCTTTGACCGCCGCGGCTGGACTCGGTGTCAATCTGCAAGGGCCCCAGAGGCCGGTTCCCTCAGCGCGTTCGAATCAGGTCGGCAATCTCGAGCGGGTGTCCGACGCTCACGTCGCCGCCCCATTGGTCTGGCGGCAGGCCCTCGCCCAGATAACCATAGAGCGCGACCACCGAGCGCATCTTGGCTGCCTGAGCGGCCTGTACGTCGCGCAGGTCGTCGCCCACGTAGACGCAGTTCTCCGGGGCCCAGCCCAGTTGTGCAGCTGCATGCAGGAGCGGTGCTGGGTGGGGTTTGGCGTGTGGTGTCGTATCGCCGCTCACCACCACCTGGGTGCGGGCAGCAAGTCCCAGGGCTGCGACCAGGGGGGCCGTGAAGCGCATCGCCTTGTTGGTGACGATGCCCCATGGGATGCCCTCGGCATCGAGCCGGTCGAGCAGGGCGTGCACACCCTCGAAGACGCAGGAATCGCGCGCAAGCCGACTCTGGTAGATGTCGAGAAATCGATCCTTGAGCGCCGGGTAGATGGGATCTTCACCCGAGATGCCGAAGCCTGCGCCGATCATCCCTCGCGCACCACTCGAGGTATGCGGACGTGCCCGTTCGAGCGCAATGGGCGCGCGGCCTTCTTCGGCGAGCAACTGATTCAGCGCACCGGTCAGATCGGGCGCGCTGTCCACGAGCGTACCGTCCAGATCGAAGAGTACTGCCGTGTGGCCCGGCGTAATCATGGCTTCACCGCATGCAGGAGATAGTTGACATCGGTCGGACCGCCGAGCCGGTATTGCTTGCTCAGAAGGTTGTACTGCATGCCGATGATGTCGGCTACCTGCAGGCCGGCCGCCCGACAGAACCCGGCCAGTTCGGCAGGCGTGACGAACTTCTCGTAGTCGTGGGTGCCACGCGGCAGCAGTTTGAGGATGTACTCGGCCCCCAGAATGGCAAACACATAGGCCTTTGGCGTACGGCTGATCGTGGAAAAGAACAGATGTGCGCCCGGGGCGGCGAGCGCAGCACAGGCGGCTACGATGCTGGCCGGGTCAGGCACATGCTCGAGCATCTCCATGCAGGTTACGCGGTCGTAGCGTGCGGGCTCACGCACGGCCAGAGCCTCGGCTGAAATTTCCTCGTACGAAAGACCGCCAACGCCCGATTCCTGGCGGTGCAGTTCGGCCACCATCAATGGCTTCTGTGCCAGATCGATGCCCTTCACAGTTGCACCGCGCAGCGCCATGCTCTCGGCGAGAAGACCGCCGCCACAGCCTACGTCAAGAACATCACGACCACGCAGTCGGGCGTGCGAGTCGATCCAGTCGAGCCGCAGCGGGTTGATTTCATGCAGCGGCTTGAATTCGCTCGTGGGATCCCACCAGCGGTGGGCAAGGTCACTGAACTTGGAGAGTTCCTTCGGATCGACGTTCATGCGCGCTGGGGAGATCGTTGGCTGGAGCCTGAGTGTAACGGGACGTGATAGGTCAACGGAGTCGGACCCCAAAAAGCAAGAGCCCCGCCGAAGCGGGGCTCTTGTCAGATCGTCAAGCGAGCCGGATTACTTCTTCCGGGTGCCCACCACTTCGATCTCGACACGGCGGTTCTTGGCACGACCTGCCGAGGTCTTGTTGTCGGCGACAGGCTGCTTCTTGCCCTTGCCTTCGGTATAGATGCGGTTGGGTTCGATGCCCTTGCTGACCAGATACTTCTTCACCGCCTCGGCACGGCGCACCGACAGGCGCTGGTTGTAGGCGACGCTGCCAATCCCGTCGGTGTGGCCGATCGCGATGATGACTTCGAGGTTCACCGTCTTCAGCTTGTCGACCAGGTCGTTCAGCTTGGCCTGCCCTTCGGGCTTGACAACCGACTTGTCAAAGTCAAAGAGCACGTCAGCAGCCAGGGTTACCTTCTCGGTCACCGGGACAATCGCAGCGGGGGCAGGTGCCGGCGGGGCTACCGGAGCCGGTACGACGGGTGCCGGTGCCGGGGTGGGTGCGGGGGCAGGTGCTGGCGGGGCTGCTTTCTTGACCAGGTCAGGATCGCACTCGAGTTCGGCGAGCGCAGGTGACCAGGTGGGAGTGCGCCAGCACAGACCAAAGCCGCTCTTCACCACGGCGGCACGGCTGTCGCTCACATAGCCGCGCGACGGGGCAACCGGGCCACCTGAAGCACAGGCGCCGAGCGCAAACGTGCAGGCGACGAGTAGCGTTTTTTGCTTTACTGACGTGTTGAACATGCTTTCCCCTCTGGATATGTGCGCAGTACTCGCGCGGCCAACTCTTGTGCAGTACCGAATGGTGTCCGGTGCCGTCAAACCGCCACCCCTGCCGACTTCAATGCGACGCGCAGTCGATCTGTGATGGTCAATTATCCTTAGATGATACAAGCCTATTTTGCCACATGCAAACGGCTGCAGCCAGGCCGGCTGGGGCTTTCGCGACCAGTTGGCCGGCCCAGACCCGCGGCTCGCCGCCCACCCATACGGCCTCGACATGCTCTCTGCCTGCACAATACGCCAGCTGTGCGGCAGGGTCGTGGCAGGGCATGAGTTCTTCGGCCGAGAGGTTGACGGCGGTCAGGTCGGCCGCCTTGCCAGGCTCGATGGATCCGATCTGCGCTTCAAGCCCGAGTGCCCGAGCGCCGGCGAGTGTGGCGGCGCGAAGGCTGGCGTGCGCGTTCCAGCTCTGCGCATCACCCGAGGCGCCTTTGGCCAGCAGGGCTGCCAGACGCATTTCGCTCAACAGGTCGAGCCGGTTGTTGCTTGCCGCACCGTCGGTGCCCAGGGCGACATTGATGCCGGCTTCGATCAGGCGTGTTGTCGGGGCGATTCCGCTGGCGAGCTTCAGGTTGGACGCCGGGCAGTGCACCACCGAGGCGCCGTGCAGCGCCAGCAGGCCGATTTCGGTCTCCTCCAGATGGACGGCGTGTGCCGCCGTGAGTCGCGATGAGACCAGACCCAGCCGCCGCAGACGCTCCAGGGGGCGGCATCCATGCAGGGCCAGATGCTCGGCGATCTCATCGCGGGTTTCGTGCAGGTGGGTGTGTATCGGCAGGTCCAGTTCCTCGGCCAGCGCGGCCACCCTTGCCAGCGCTGCATCGGCCACCGAGTAGGGGGCGTGCGGGGCAAGGCTGAAACGCAGGCTGGGCTCGCCGCGAAACCGATCTCGGGTGGCCAACCCCCGTGCCAGGTAGTCGTCGGGGCCGGCGCCATAGCGGGTGGGGAAGTCGATCACGATCATGCCTACGGTTGCCCGCAGGCCCGCCTCGAGGTAGGCGCGCCCTGCGGCCTCGGGGAAGAAGTACATGTCGTTTACCGCAGTCACCCCGCCCCGCAGCATCTCGCGGGCGGCCAGCAGCGTTCCGGTGTGCACAAATGACTCTGAGAGGTGTTCGGCCTCGGCGGGCCAGATGCGTTCGCGCAGCCAGCGCAGCAGGGGCAGGTCGTCGGCATGCCCGCGCAGCAGATTCATCGCCCCGTGAGCGTGGGCATTGACAAGACCCGGAATCAGCACGTGGTGATCGAGGTCGACCCGTTCGCGCGGTGCATAGCGGGCCGACGCTTCACGCGTTGGCAGCACGGCGAGGATGCGCCCCTGGTCGACGGCAACGGCGTGATCCTCGAGGCAGGTGTCCTGCGGTACGACCGGCAAGATCCAGCGGGCCGCGATGAGTCTGTCGATGGGTTGCGGCAGGCCGGACGAAGGCTTCTGTGGTGGGAGGGGCGGATTCATGGGGGAGGATGTTACAATTCAATGCTTTATCTTGCTCGGACGAGGGCTCTTTGGCCGCCGGGCGGGACTCCAACGACAATCGCGCCTCCCGTCGGCCTGACGAGCCTGCGGCGCCACCGCGGCCAGACATTCTGCGCATGGATCAGTTCGCCAAAGAAACGCTCCCCATCAGTCTAGAAGACGAGATGCGTCGCTCCTATCTCGATTACGCCATGAGCGTGATCGTGGGGCGCGCCTTGCCCGATGTCCGGGACGGACTGAAGCCGGTCCATCGCCGGGTGCTGTTCGCGATGCACGAGGCCAACAATGTCTGGAACCGGCCTTATGTGAAGTGCGCTCGTGTGGTCGGCGACGTGCTGGGCAAGTATCACCCGCACGGGGACTCGGCAACCTATGAGGCCCTGGTGCGCATGGCCCAGGATTTCTCGATGCGCTACACGCTCATCGACGGCCAGGGCAACTTCGGTTCGGTCGATGGCGATGCGGCCGCGGCCTATCGCTACACCGAGTGTCGTCTCGAGCGACTTGCCGGTGAACTGCTGGCCGACATCGACAAGGAAACGGTCGACTTCGCGCCCAATTACGACGGCAAGGAGCAGGAGCCCACGGTACTTCCGGCCCGGGTGCCGAACCTGCTTGTCAACGGGTCCTCCGGCATTGCGGTCGGCATGGCGACCAACATTCCGCCGCACAACCTGCGCGAGACGGTCGATGCCTGCCTCGCGCTTCTCGACAACCCCGATCTGTCGATCGACTCGGTGATCGAGATCATCAAGGCGCCCGATTTTCCCACGCGCGGCATCATCTACGGCCTCAGTGGCGTACACGACGGGTATCGCACCGGTCGCGGTCGCGTGGTGATGCGGGCGCGCACCCATGTCGAGGAGATACGCTCCTCGGGTCGGACCGCCATCATCGTCGATGAGCTCCCCTACCAGGTCAACAAGAAATCGCTGCTGCAGCGCATTGCCGATCTTGTCCACGAGAAGAAGCTCGAGGGCATTGCCGACATGCAGGACGAATCAGACAAGTCCGGCATGCGGGTAGTGATCGAGCTGAAGAAGAACGAGCAGCCCGAGGTGGTGCTCAACAATCTCTACAAGCAAACCCAGCTTCAGGACACCTTCGGCATCAATATGGTGGCGCTGGTGGACGGTCAGCCGCGCCTGCTCAACATCCGTCAGATGCTGGTCGAGTTTCTGTCGCACCGGCGCGAAGTGGTCACGCGGCGCGTGATCTTCGACTTGAGAAAGGCTCGTGAGCGGGCGCACATCCAGGAAGGCCTGGCCGTGGCGCTCTCCAATGTCGACGACATGATCGCCCTCATCAAGGCATCCAAGACCCGGCCCGAAGCCAAGGAAGGGCTGCTCGCGCGGGCCTGGGGCTCGAGTACCGTGGAGGCGATGCTTGCGCGTACACCGCCGGGCGCCACCCGTGACGAGAGCGACACTCGGGTGTTCGGCATGACGCCCGATGGCTATCGGCTGTCGGACATCCAGGCCCAGGCCATCCTCGAGATGCAGTTGCAGCGTCTCACAGGCCTTGACCAGGAACGGATTCTCGAGGACTACGCCGAACTGCTCGCGCAGATCGCCGATTTCCTCGACATCCTCGCGCGCCCCGAACGGGTCACCTCCATCATTCGCGAAGAACTCGGCGCGGCGCGCGAACAGTATGGCGACGAGCGCAAGAGCGAGATCATCGCGCATGCCGAAGATCTCGACACCGAGGACCTGATCGCCCAGGAAGACATGGTGATCACCTTCTCGCATGCCGGTTACATCAAGGCGCAACCGCTTGCCGACTACCGCCAGCAGAATCGCGGCGGTCGCGGCAAGCGCGCGATGGACACCAAGGACGCCGATTTCATCGAGCGCCTGTTCGTTGCTCATTCGCACGATTACATCCTGTGCTTTTCCAACCGCGGCCGGGTCTACTGGCTCAAGACCTGGCAGGTGCCGCAAGGCGGCAGCCAGGGCCGTGGCAAGCCCATCGTCAACGTGCTCAATCTGGCCGAGGGCGAGCGCATCAGCACTGTGCTGCCGGTCAAGACCTTCGATCCCGATCGCTACATCTTCATGGCAACTGCCATGGGCACGGTGAAGAAGACCCCGCTCACCGACTTCTCGCATCCGCTTGCGCGCGGCATCATCGCGGTGAATCTGGACGAGGGCGATTACCTCATCGGTGCGGCGATCACCGACGGCCATCACGACGTGATGCTCTTCTCCGATGCGGGCAAGGCCGTGCGCTTCGAGGAAGAAGACGTCCGATCCCTGGGGCGTGCCTCGCGCGGCGTGCGCGGCATGCGCCTGGCCGAGGGGCAGCGGGTGATCGCAATGCTCGTAGCCAACGACGAGAGTCGTACCGTACTCACCGCAACCGTGAAGGGCTATGGCAAGCGCACTGCCATCGCCGACTATCCGCGACGCGGTCGCGGCACCATGGGCGTGATCGCGATCCAGGCAAGCGAGCGCAATGGTTCGGTGCTCGGTGCGGTACTGGTCAATGACACCGACGAACTGATGCTCATCTCCAATGCGGGCGTTCTCATACGCTCTGCGGTCAGCACCTTGCGCGTGCTCGGACGCGCTACTCAAGGCGTACGCCTCATCAACCTCGACTCTGGTACGCAGCTTGCAGGCATCCAGTGCATTCCCGAGTCGGAGGCAGACGATGGGGGGGCAGGACACGCGGCTGACGGTGGCGATGAGTCGCCACCCGGCGCGATCGCTGGTGACCCGTTCGATCTCGACGCTGGCTTGGATGACGCGCTCGATGAGGACGACGCTGGCGACGTGCCGCCCGAGGCCTGACCGGGTATCGGGCGAGTTGCCATCGTGATGCGGGTTCACAATTTCAGCGCCGGCCCGGCCGTGCTGCCCGAGCCAGTGCTTGCCCAGGCGCAAGCCGAAATGCTCGACTGGGAAGGCGCCGGCATGTCGGTGATGGAAATGAGCCATCGCGGGCGCGAATTCGGTCAGATCATCGCCGAGGCCGAGGCCGATCTGCGCACCTTGCTCGATATCCCTGCTGGCTACCGGGTGCTGTTTCTCCAGGGCGGGGCCTCACTGCAGTTCTCGGCCATACCCCTGAACCTCATGCGTCGCGGCGGCGCTCCGGATTACGTGGTGACCGGAGAGTGGTCGGCCAAGGCCCTGGGCGAGGCACAGCGCTATGGCCCGGTGAATGTTGCTGCATCCACCGCGGGTGGCGCACATGACCACGTGCCCCCGCTTGCCCGCTGGCGGCTCGATCCTGCTGCGGCTTATCTGCACTACTGCTCCAACGAGACCGTGCATGGGGTCGAATTTCACTGGATACCCGAAACCGGTGCCGTGCCTCTGGTGGCTGACATGTCATCGCATCTGCTGTCCGGGCCGCTCGATGTGAGCCGTTTTGGTCTCATCTACGCCGGTGCGCAGAAGAACATCGGTCCGGCAGGTCTGGTGATCGTGATCGTGCGCGATGACCTCCTGGGTGGCGCTTCGCCCTTGTGTCCGGGTTTGCTCGACTACCGGCTGAACGCCGCCGCCGGATCGATGCCCAATACGCCAGCCACCTATTCGATCTATATCGCCGGCCTGGTCTTCAAGTGGCTGCTGGCCGGCGGTGGCCTGGCGGCCATCGATCAACTCAACGACGAGAAGGCACGACTGCTGTATTCCTTCATCGACGAAAGCACGCTTTACACCAATCCGGTGGCGCGCGCCGACCGCTCGCGCATGAACGTCCCCTTCATGCTGCGACGTGCAGGTCTGGACGAAGCCTTTCTCGCCGGTGCCGGTGAGCGGGGTCTGGTTCAGTTGCGCGGCCATCGATCGCTCGGTGGCATGCGTGCATCGATCTACAATGCCATGCCGATCGAGGGCGTTCGTGCCCTGATCGATTACATGCGCGACTTTCAAACCCTTCACGCCTGAAGGCTACTGCATGACTGATTCAATACCCGCCGCACCCGGCGCAGCCTCGACCCCTGCTGCGGGCGATGCCGCCGCACCCGCCGCGTCCCATCCGGATGCGGCAATAGGGCAACATCGAAACCGCATCGACGCGATCGACCGTGAAGTCGTGCGCCTGCTTGGCCAGCGGGCCGCCGCGGCGCAGGCCATCGGCGCCCTGAAGGGGGGGAGTCCGGTCTACCGGCCGGAACGAGAGGCGCAGGTGCTGGCGGCTGCCGAAGCTGGCGAGCGTGGTCCGCTCGCCCCCGAGGCGGTGCGACGGGTCTTTGTCGAGATCATCTCGGCCTGCAGGGGCCTGGAGCGTGCGACCCGTATTGCCTATCTGGGCCCGCGTGGCACCTTCAGCGAGATGGCCGTGGGCCAGCATTTTGGTACCTCGGTCCAAGCGGCCCCCGCTGCCTCGATGGACGAGGTATTCAGGGCGGTGGAGTCAGGTGACACCGATTTTGCCGTCGTGCCAGTCGAGAATTCCACCGAAGGCGCGGTCGGCCGCTCGCTCGATCTGATGCTGCAGACCACCCGCAGCGTGTGTGGCGAGGTGATCGTGCGGGTGCACCAGAATCTGATGACCCGTGAGCCTTCGCTCGAAGGCGTGCGCAAGGTCTATTCGCACGCTCAGTCCCTGGCGCAGTGTCATGGATGGCTCTCGCGTCATCTGCCGGCGGCCGAGCGTATCGCGGTATCGAGCAATGCCGAGGCGGCCCGCATGGCTGCTGGCGAGGCCGGTACCGCAGCCATTGGCCCGGCGATTGCTGCCAGCCATTACGGATTGCGTCTTCACGCGCTCAATATCGAGGATGAGACGCGCAATCTCACCCGTTTTCTCGTGCTGGGGGCCAACGATGCCGCCCCCTCGGGTCGAGATCGCACCTCGCTCGTGCTTTCGGCGCGCAATCAGCCCGGTGCCGTCCACGAACTGCTCAGCCCGCTGGCCGAGGAGGGCGTGAGCATGTCACGCATCGAGTCGCGACCGGCGCGCACCGGCACCTGGGAGTACTTCTTCTTCATCGATATCGAGGGTCACAGGACCGACCCGCCGGTGGCGCGGGCTCTCGCACGACTCGCCACCAGCGCCCCCTTCATCAAGGTGTTCGGATCGTACCCCGCAGCGCCCTGAGGGTATCGGCAGGGGTCGGGGCCTGAGATTCGGCGGGTGCCGGTCCAGTGACCGACACCAACCCTGTCCGGCTCGACCTTTGATACCTTTTCGACTTCGATTCTTTCTCTATCCTGCCTTGGATGTGCGCCATGTCTTCACCTTCCAGCCCCTTGCTTTCGCCCCCTGCCATGCCCTCAGACCTGTGCGAGCAGGCGCCCGCTTATGTGCGCGCCATCGCCCCCTACCAGCCGGGCAAGCCCATCAGTGAACTTGCGCGTGAGTACGGTCTGCAGGAGGCGTCGATCGTCAAGCTGGCCTCCAACGAGAACCCTCTGGGCCTCTCGGGTGCAGCGCGTGCTGCCATCGAGCGCGAACTGGCCGATCTGGCCCGCTACCCCGACGGCAATCAGTTTGATCTGAAGAGCGCGATATCGCACCGTACCGGCTGGCCTGTCGAGGGCATCATCATCGGCAATGGCTCCAACGATCTGCTCGAGATGGCGGCAGCCGCCGTGCTCGCCCCAGGTCGTGCCTGTGTGTTTTCGCAACATGCGTTTGCGGTCTACCCGCTGGCCACGCAGGCGCGCGGCGCTGAATCGATCGTGGTGCCGGCACGGGAATTCGCGCATGACCTGCCTGCCATGGCCCGGGCGGTGACACCGGCCACCCGGCTCATGTTCGTGGCCAATCCGAACAATCCCACGGGCACTTTCGCGCCAGCGGCGGCTATCGAGACGCTGCTCTCGAGCGTGCCTGACAATGTGCTGGTCGTACTCGACGAGGCCTACAACGAATACCTGCCTGCCGAGTGCCGTTACGACGCCACTCGCTGGCTGGGCCGGCATGCCAACCTGATCATCGTGCGCACCTTCTCCAAGGTCTACGGACTGGCCGGTTTGCGGGTCGGTTACGCATTGATGCATCCCCAGGTGGCTGACTTGATCAACCGGGTACGCCAGCCTTTCAATGTCAATAGCCTGGCACTGGCAGCGGCCCTGGCTGCACTGGGCGACTCGGCCTTCATCGAGCGCAGCTACGCCTTGAATCGTGCCGGCATGGCCCAGCTCGAAGCGGGCTTTCGCGAGCTTTCGCTCAACTGGATTCCGTCATTTGCAAACTTCGTGAGCGTTCTCATTCCGCGTCGCGAAGGCAAGCCGCAGGCGATGGTGGTGTTCGAACGATTGCTTCGTCGTGGCGTGATCGTGCGGCCGGTGGCCGGCTATCAGATGCCCGATCACCTGCGCATCAGCATCGGTCTGCCGGAAGAAAACGCGCGCTTTCTCGTGGCACTGCGCGAGTCGCTCGCCTGATGTCGGGCTCACTCTCGGGCGGCCTTGCTGCCGGTTTGCCGACCGAGACCTCATCGGTGCGCTCGAACACACTTTTCCTCCCGACGATTGCCGTGGTCGGCGTGGGCCTGATCGGCGGTTCGTTTGCGCTCGCACTGCGAGAGGCCGGCGTGGTGGGCCGGGTCATCGGGGCGGGCCGCAGTCGCGCGAGCCTGGAGGAGGCCTTGCGCTTGGGCGTGATCGATGCAGTGCTCGATCTGGAGTCTGCCGCTGCTGCGGCCGACCTCGTGCTTGTTGCCACGCCCGTGGGGCAGATGGAGGCGATTCTCGCTCGAATGGCGCCTCACCTTCGGGCCGGCACCCTGGTGACCGACGCTGGCAGTACCAAGGCTGATGTCGTTGCTGCCGCCACCCGTGCCCTGGGCGATCGTCTGGCCCAGTTCATTCCTGGTCATCCGGTGGCTGGCGCCGAGAAAAGTGGTGCCGCGGCCGCCCAGGCCGGGCTCTATCGGCATCGTCGTGTCGTGCTCACGCCGCTGCCCGTCAATGCGCCAGCCGATATCGCCCGTGTCGAGGCGGCTTGGGCAGCGTGCGGTGCTGTCGTGTCGCACATGTCGCCAGAGCGCCATGATCGCGTTCTGGCCACGATCAGCCACTTGCCGCATGTGCTGGCCTATGCGCTTGTCGAAGATATCGTCGCCGATCCCGATGCCCACACCTTGTGGCAGTTTGCTGCCGGCGGATTTCGCGATTTCAGTCGCATTGCCTCCAGTCATCCCGAGATGTGGCGTGACATCTGTCTTGCCAACCGCGATGCCTTGCTCGCGCGCATCGATGGCTACGCTGCCACGCTGGGGCGCCTGCGCGCTCTGATCGCCGAGGGTGACGCCGTCGGTCTGGATGCCGTGTTCACGCGCGCGCGCAGCGAGCGCAATCGCTGGCTCGAGCAGTTCGAGGGGCGACAGGGCAGTGCGGCCTCGAACCTGCCGCCCGCAGGCGGGGCCGCGTCGTGAGCGCCACGTCTTACCCCGACTTCATCGATCTGGCACCGGTGCGTACGGTGCGGGGTACGGTCGTGCTGCCCGGGTCGAAGAGCATTTCGAATCGCACCCTGCTGCTGGCTGCGCTCGCCGAAGGCACCACCACATTGCACGGGGTGCTCGACTCCGATGACACGGCGCGGATGCTGGAGGCGCTGGCGGCCCTGGGTGTCCCGGTGCAAGCCTTGGCCGATCACACGGTCATCGTCCAAGGCGGCGCCGGGCGCTTTCCGGTGGCCGCGGCCGATCTCTTTCTGGGCAACGCGGGTACCGCCTTTCGGCCCCTGGCGGCAGTACTCGCGCTGCTGGGAGGACACTATCGTCTGAGTGGCGTGCCGCGCATGCATGAGCGGCCCATCGGCGACCTGGTCGATGCGTTGCGTTCGATGGGGTGCAGCGTGCACTATCTGGGCGCCGAGGGCTATCCGCCGCTCGAGATCGGACCCGGCGCGCCGCGGGCCGGCGGGTCTGCCTCGGTGAAGGTGCGGGGCGCGGTGTCGAGCCAGTTTCTTACCTCGCTCCTGATGGCCGGGCCGTTGGCGGCGCACAGTCTGGAGATTGCCCTCGAGGGCGAACTCATTTCCAGACCCTACATCGACATCACGCTCAACCTGATGGCGCGCTTCGGGGTGATTGTCGAGCAGCGCGATGCAGCGCACTTTGTCATTCCGGCGCTCGCCCGCTACCGTTCGCCCGGCAGCCTGCTCGTCGAGGGAGATGCGTCGGCAGCCTCGTACTTTCTGGCCGCTGGTGTGCTGGGTGGTGGGCCGGTGAGGGTAACGGGCGTCGGCGAGGGCAGCATCCAGGGGGATGTTGCCTTTGTCGATCTTCTGCGACAGATGGGGGGGCGGGTCAATGTCGGTCCGGGCTGGATCGAAGCCGCTGCGGGCGTGAGCCCCTTGCGCGCCTTCGATACCGATTTCAACGCGATTCCGGACGCGGCAATGACGGCCGCCGTGCTGGCGCTCTTTGCCGATGGTCCCTCGCGTCTGCGCAATATCGGCAGCTGGCGGGTCAAGGAAACCGATCGCATCGCCGCCATGGCCACGGAACTGCAGCGACTGGGTGCAGGCGTCCAGGCGGGCCCTGACTGGTTGCGTGTCACGCCCCCCGAGCGGTGGCGGCCTGCGGCCATCGATACCTATGACGATCATCGTATCGCGATGTGCTTTTCGCTCGCTGCCTTTGGCGGCGTTGCGGTACGGGTCAAGGATCCGGGTTGCGTGGCCAAGACCTTCCCCGATTATTTCGATCGGTTCGCTGCGCTGGTGAGCGCGTGATGGACGAGGTGCTTGTGCCAGGCTTGCCGCCGGTCATCGCCATTGATGGGCCATCGGCCTCGGGCAAGGGGACGGTGGCCGCGCGGGTGGCGGCCGAACTGGGTTTTCAATACCTTGACAGCGGTGCGCTTTATCGTGCGGCGGCAGTGGCCTCCCTCCAGAGAGGGATTGCTCCTGACGACGAACCGGCGCTGGTCGAACTTGTGTCCGGTCTTGCACTGCGATTCGAGGGCGAGCGCATCTTCATGAACGGGATCGATGTGTCCGATGCCATTCGCACCGAGGAAGCCGGCGTGCGCTCCAGTCAGGTAGCCAGTGTGCCCGGCGTACGGGCGGCGCTCCTCGCGCTGCAGCGCAGCCTGCGGATTGCCCCCGGCCTGGTGGCCGATGGTCGTGACATGGGAACCGTCGTCTTTCCGGATGCGCTATTCAAGGTTTTCTTGACGGCGAGTGCTGCCGTGCGGGCTGCACGGCGTCATAAGCAGTTGATCGAAAAAGGCTTGTCTGCTAATCTCGAAGGTCTTTTGCGTGATCTCGAAGCTCGTGACGAGCGCGATCGAACGCGTGCCGTGGCGCCGCTGGCGGCAGCCCCGGGTGCGCAGGTGATCGACTCCGATCATCTCGGTGTTGCCGAGGTGGTCGATCAGGTGCTGGAGGGTTATCGGCACGCTGTCTGAGCGTGACGGTACCCAATGCCGGTAGCGCGCTTCGGGCCAGGCAGCAGGTGTTTTGGCAGTTGCAGCAAGGTGGTGCGGCGGGAGCGTTCCCGTGGCGCCGATCTACAACCAACCCCGCGCCGCGGTGAGCAGCAAGGCGACTCCTTCGGAGTCGCGCCCGGTCGGTTCAATCAGTGTCCTCATCCATGTCCACAGTCGCATCAGAAAGCCCCATGATGGAAAGCTTTGCCGCCCTCTTCGAGGAAAGCCTCAGCCGCAAGGAAATGCGGATTGGCGAGGTGATCACCGCCGAAGTCGTCCGCATCGACCAGAACTGGGTCGTCGTCAACGCCGGCCTGAAGTCCGAGAGCTTCATCCCGATCGAGGAATTCCGCAACGACCGCGGTGACCTCGACGTCGTCGCTGGCGATTTCACGAGTGTTGCCATCGAAGCGCTGGAAGATGGCTATGGCGAAACCCGCCTCTCGCGCGACAAGGCCAAGCGCCTCGCCGCCTGGCTCGACCTGGAGCGTGCGCTCGACGACGCCGCGATCGTCTCTGGCGTCGTGACTGGCAAGGTGAAGGGCGGCCTCACGGTCATGATCAACGGCATCCGCGCCTTCCTGCCGGGCTCGCTGGTGGATCTGCGTCCGCTCAAGGACACCACGCCCTTTGAAGGCAAGCAACTCGAATTCAAGGTCATCAAGCTCGACCGCAAGCGCAACAACGTGGTGGTATCGCGTCGCGCCGTGCTCGAGGCGACCGCCGGTGAAGAACGGCAGAAGCTGCTCGAGACCCTGCGCGAAGGCGCAACGGTCAAGGGTATCGTCAAGAACATCACCGACTACGGCGCGTTCGTCGACCTCGGTGGCATCGATGGTCTGCTGCACATCACCGACCTGGCCTGGCGCCGTGTCAAGCACCCGACCGAAGTGGTCAATGTCGGTGACGAAGTCACCGCCAAGGTGCTCAAGTTCGACACCGAAAAGAACCGTGTCTCGCTGGGCCTCAAGCAGTTGGGCGAAGATCCGTGGGTCGGCATCAGCCGTCGCTACCCGCAGAGCACCCGTCTCTTTGGCAAGGTGACCAACCTGACCGACTACGGTGCATTCGTCGAGATCGAGTCGGGCATCGAAGGTCTGGTGCACGTCTCCGAAATGGATTGGACCAACAAGAACGTCCACCCCTCCAAGGTGGTGCAGCTTGGCGACGAGGTCGAGGTGATGATCCTCGAGATCGACGAAGATCGTCGTCGCATCTCGCTTGGCATGAAGCAGTGCATGCCCAATCCCTGGGACGAGTTCGGCATCAATCACCGCAAGGGCGATCGGGTGCGTGGAGCCATCAAGTCGATCACCGACTTTGGTGTCTTCATCGGTCTGCCGGGTGGCATCGATGGCCTGGTGCATCTGTCCGACCTGTCGTGGAACCTGCCGGGCGAAGAGGCGGTGCGCAACTTCAAGAAAGGTGACGATCTCGAGGCGGTCGTGCTCTCGATCGACATCGAACGCGAGCGCATCTCCCTGGGTGTCAAGCAGATCGAAGGTGATCCGTTCAACAGCTTCGTGGCGATGAACGACAAGGGCGCCGTCGTGAGTGGCACCGTCAAGACCGTTGATGCCAAGGGTGCGATAGTGACCCTGGCTGGTGACATCGAGGGCTACCTGCGTGCCTCCGAGATATCGCGCGAGCGGGTCGAGGATGCGCGTACGCTGCTCAAGGACGGTGATGCCATTACACCGATGATCATCAACGTCGACCGCAAGAACCGCACGATCAATCTGTCGATCAAGGCCAAGGACATGGCCGAGGAAACCGAGGCGATCGCCAAATTGCAAAGCGACAGTGCTGCGGCCACTGGCAGCACCAATCTGGGCGCGCTGCTCAAGGCGCGGCTGGATGGTGGCAAGACGCCGTCCTGACGGTCTGCGGTTAACACGATGACCAAGTCCGAGCTCATTGCGCGCCTCGCGGCGCGCTTTCCGCAACTCGTCTCGAAAGATGCCGAGTACGCGGTGAAGATGATGCTCGACGCGATGACCGATGCGCTCGTCCGAGGCGAGCGCATCGAGATTCGCGGGTTTGGCAGTTTTGGTCTCAATCACAGGCCGGCTCGTCTCGGTCGCAATCCCAAGTCGGGCGACAAGGTCGAGGTGCCCGAGAAATTCGTGCCTCACTTCAAGGCTGGCAAGGAACTGCGCGAGCGGGTCGACGAAAGCATCAATCGAGGGTAGCCCGCGAGCCGGGCACAGGGGCTGAGCGATGGGTGGGCTGCGGCGGGTCGCGACGTGGGTATTTCGTGCGCTGCTGCTGTTGCTGCTCTCGGTGCTGGCGCTGATGAATGCCGATGCGGTGCATCTGCGTTTCTTTGCGCAGGCCTGGCTGGTGCCCTTGCCGCTGGTCGTTCTGGCCAGCGTCATCTTCGGCATTCTCATTGCATTGATCGCGATGCTCGAGCGATTTGCCGCCTTGCGAAGTCAGATCGGCGCTCTGCGCCACGAGGTCTCTGTACACGAGGCCGAACGGCATCGCGGGCCGCGCCCGGTCGCTCAGGCCGATTTCGATCCGGATGCAGTGCGGCCGATGGAGCGCTGAGCGTTGGAATTCGACTACTGGTGGCTGATTGTCTGCCCCCTCTTCTTCGCGCTGGGCTGGATTGCCGCGCGCATCGACATCGATCATCTGGTGCGTGAATCACGCAGTCTTCCCAGGTCGTACTTCAAGGGCTTGAACTTTCTGCTCAACGAGCAACCCGACAAGGCCATCGATGCCTTCATCGAGGTCGTGAAGGTCAGCCCCGAGACGATCGATCTTCACTTTGCACTCGGCAGCCTCTTTCGGCGCCGCGGCGAGATCGAGCGGGCGATCCGCATGCACCGCAACCTGCTCGATCGTGCCGATCTGGGGGCTGAACAACGCGATCAGGCGATGGCTGCGCTGGGTGAGGATTTCCTGAAGGCAGGGTTGCTCGATCGTGCCCAGGAGTGCTATGCGGGGTTGCGGGTCGGGCCCTACCGGCCCGAGGCCTTGCGCCGTCTGCTCGAGATCTACCAGTTGCTGAAAGACTGGCCCCGAGCGATCGAAACGGCCGTGACGCTATCGAACGAGTCGGGTGAATCGAAGCGCCGCGAGATCGCCCACTACCACTGCGAAATTGCACAGGCTGCGCAGGCTGCGTCAGACCCGGTTTCTGCGCGTGCTGCACTGGCCGCGGCGCTCGTGGTGAGTCGGGATTGCGTGCGGGCGAGCATGATGCTGGGCGACCTGGCAGCGCGCGAGGGCGACTCGGCTGGGGCCATCGATGCCTGGCAGCGGATCGAGCATCAGGACCCGGCCCATCTCGCGCTCGTGGCGCGGCGCTTGCTCGATGCCTGGCGGGCGAC
>CAIKRR010000034.1 GCA_903829815.1 uncultured Pseudomonadota bacterium
CCTGGTGTTTCAGAGCGCTCTGGCACTGGCTGGGGCGCTCCTCGGATTCATGCTCTGGAATTGGCCGGGCGGGCGGATCTTTCTGGGCGATGGCGGTGCCTATCTTGTCGGATTCATGCTGGCCGAACTGGCGGTGCTGCTCGTCGTGCGCAATCCGACGGTCTCGCCCTGGTTTCCGCTACTCCTCCTCGCCTACCCGGTTTTCGAGACATTCTTCTCGATTTACCGTAAAAAATTCGTTCGTGGGCAATCACCGGGTCACCCCGATGGTCTGCACTTTCATATGCTCGTGTTCAAGCGCCTGGTGCGCGGTCGTTCCATGGAGAAGAGAAACAGTCGCGTCGCGCCCTACTTCTGGGCCATCTCGGTGGCGCTCGCGTTGCCGGCAACCCGCTTCTGGGACGATACGCCCGCACTCATGGTGCTTGTGGTGCTGTTCTGCGTTTTCTATGTATTCAGTTACTCGCGGATCGTGCATCTGAGAGTGCCTGCTTTTATCAAGGCCAGAACGTCGTAGGCGGGACGACGAATGGTTTCCAAGCCAGTGCTGCCCGTGGGGCTTGATTTGGATCTCACCGGGTATGCCACGACATTCGATTCTGATTTAACCCGCAGCAAGTGGCTCACCCGCGATACTCTGTTAAGCTCTCGACCCTTTCAAACCCAACCTGGAAAATAACCGACATGGCAAAAACCACCGTCAAATCCATCGAACGTCAGATTGCCAAGTTGAAGGCCATGGCCGAAAAGATCGCCGCCAAGGACAAGACACCGGCCATTCGCCAGATCGTGGCCCTGATGACGAAGAACGGTGTCACCATGGCCGAACTCACCGCCGCCATGAGCAAGGCCAGGCCTGCCGCCAAGGGTGCCCGCGCGGCCAAGGCCGCCAAGACCGCGCCCAAGCGCGGCACGGTAGCCCCCAAGTATCGCGACCCCAATAGCGGTGCCACCTGGACCGGCCGTGGCCGCACGCCCGTGTGGGTACTCGACGCCGAGAAAGCGGGCGCCACGCGTCAGAGCTTTCTGATTGCACCGGCTGCCTGAGCAGCGTCTTCAAACCGATGGGCCAGCGAGCGCGGTAATCGATCTCTCGTCTGTTCGTCTTGTGCGGGTTTTCGATGTCTCGGCATATTCTCTTTGATCTCGATGGCACGCTCATCGATTCATCGCGCTCGATTCTGGCTGGCTTCGAGGCGGCACTGGCCGCCAACGGTGCCACTCCCAAGGTGCCGGTCGACAGCCGCTTGATCGGGCCACCGCTGCCCGAGGCGCTACGGATTCTCTCGGGTGAAGAAGATCCGGCTCGCATTGCCCTGATCGCGCGCGCATTTGCCGATTACTACGACACCGAGGGTTACAAGGCGAGCGACGCCTATGCAGGCGTCACCGACATGCTCGCCGCGCTGCATGCAGCCGGATCGGTGTTGCATATCGCCACCAACAAGCGTTATCGACCTACCGAGCGCATCGTGAAGTGGCTGGGCTGGGATCGCTGGTTTTCGCAGGTTTATGCGATCGACAAACTGCCCGAGGCGCGCTTTGTCAGCAAGGCCGCCATGATCGAGCACCTGATGCGCCATGCCCAGGTGCCGCGCGAGCAGGCAGTCTATGTGGGCGATCGCGACGAAGACCGCGTCGCCGCCACCGCGAATGCACTGCCCTTTGTGCTGGTGTCCTGGGGTTATGGTGAATATGCCGATCTGAGCGCTTACGATCAGGTAGCGGCAACGCCACTTGCGCTGGGTCGACTGCTGATGGGGCCTGGCGCAAGCGCGCTGACCTGAGTGACCTCGCGCTAACGCGCAGGCGCATGCGCTTGCCAGCGCCGGTCGATGCGGTAGCCCGCGAGCGCGAGCGCGGCCAGCACCAGACCCGCGCCCATGATCTGGCCTGCGGGCGGTACCTCGCGCAGCGCCAGCGCTGCAAGCCCGCTTGCGAGTGTGGCGGCGGCGTAGAGGCGAGCCACTGTCGCATGCCCCCAGCCCATCAGCACCAGGCGCTGGTAGTAATGACTGCGGTGGGCTTGCCAGATGCGCTCGCCGCGGGCGAGGCGGCGCAGCAGCGTGACGCTGGCATCGGCCACGAAGGGCGCAAACACCAGCGGGGCAAAGAAAAGCGGCCACAGCCCTTGCACCCAACCGGCCAGCCCCAGGCTCGATGCCAGAAACCCCAGCGGAATTGACCCGGTGTCACCCATGAAGGCCCGCGCAGGCGACCAGTTGAAGAGCACGAAGGCGGCCGCTGCCCCGGCAACGGCGGCGCAGGCGATTGCCATGCCAGGCGCCCCCGCCGACCCGGCGGCCAACCCCAGGCAGGCAAATCCAATGAGGGTGATGCTGCCCGCGAGGCCGTCCGACCCATCCATGAAGTTGTAGAGGTTGGTCATCCACACGATGCCCAGCACCAGCGCCGCCCACAGCGGCCAGCCGGCCGCCGGGTTGAGGGCGGCCAGTACGGCACCGGCGCAGCCAAAATGGGTGGCAAATCGCAGCCCCACCGGCAGGCTGCGATGGTCATCGATGAAGCACATCGCAACCAGCAGCAGCGCAGTCACGAGGATGGTTGTGAGTGCTCGCTCACTGGTGGCCACCGGCAGGTCAAGGCCAGCCAGCGGTGGCAGCAGCAAGGCCAGCACGACCCCGGCGCAGATGGCAACCCCGCCGATGCGCGCCACCGGGTGTGTATGGAGCGACCGGTGATTGGGCCGGTCGATTGGTATCAGCGGGTGTTCGACCCGGGTAAACACCCAGGCGCACGCGGCGCTCACCACAAAGGCCAGCGCGGCGACAAGGCCGGCAAGGGTAAGAAGCTCGACGAAGGGCAGGTGCAGACTCATTGAACACTCACGGCACACTCAAGGTCTTGCGCTACGGCCGCGCACGCCAGGCGCGGGCGGTTGCCGCAAGGCCTTCCCGCGCGCTCGAGGGGTATTCAAAGTGAAACGCCTGGCAGAAGCGGTTTGAGTCAATTTGTGCCGCCCCGCTCAGGCGTTGCCAGGCGCCCCTTTGCCCCAGGGCCTTGAAGCCTGCATGCAAGAGGGCTGCAGGCCATGCCCAGTTGCGCGGCGGCTGGTCAAGCGCTGCCGACACGGTTGCAATCAGGTCGGCGAGCGAGAGGCTCTCGGCGTCTGCGAGCAGGTACTGGGCAAAGCCGGGTTCGCCCGGGTGCCTGGGCTGCAGGGTGATGCAGCGGGTGATCGCGGCGACCAGATTGCCCACATAAAGCAGGCTGCGCGGGGCGTGCAAGGCTCCAAGGGGCAGCGGTCGGCGCCTGGCCAGCCAGCCGATCAGCACGGCAAGGCCGCCCTTGCCACCCGGCCCGTAGACGGCCGGAATGCGCAGTGCAATGGCCTGCAGGCCGGTGGCCGTCGCGCAGCGCGCAAGGGCCTCTTCGGCCTCGAGCTTGCTCGCCCCATAGGCTTCATCGGCGGCAGCGGGGGTGGCCCCATCGAGCCAGGCCGGAGGCGTTGCCCCATAGACCCGGGTTGAACTCAGAAACACGAGGCGTGGCACCCCTGCGGCGGCACTCGCCTCGGCGAGCACTCGGGTGGCCTGGACATTGGCCTGGGCATAGGTGGCGCTGCCGGTTCGTGCGCCGGCACCGCGCCTGTCTACCCGAGCGATTCCCGCCAGGTGCACCACGGCGTCGATCCCGCGCAGTGCGGCTGCAGGCAGCGGCGCGAGCGCCAGATCGGGGTGGATGATGATCTCGAGCCGATCGTGATCGCGCTCGGCGTGCGCTGCCCCGGGCCCATGCCCCTCCCCATGCCCTTCTCCTTCCCCGGAGGCCGACCGTTGCAGCAAGGGCCGCACGGGCTGCGTGCGCACCACTGCCCGCACCGAGTGCCCTTGCGCGAGCAGGCTCGCGCACAGTGCGCGCCCGATGAAGCCTGCGGCGCCGGTAACCAGGATATGCATCTGAGTGGGGTTCTGAGGGGTGAGGGCGTTCGCCGGGCCGAGAGGATAGTACGCAGGGGCCGACCTTGTCGTGACTTGTCGCGAAGAAGGTGCGAAGAAGGTGCGAAGACTGCGTGTTCGCCGAGTGCCTCGTCGATGGGAAAGGTGCACGGTCGCCTGATGTTAAACTCAAACGCCCGGGGGTTTCATGTCTCGATGAGTCGCCGGCCAATTTCACGCAGATGCGAGGGGGCCGCCTTTGAAGGCAGTGATTCTTGCCGGGGGCATGGGCACTCGGATCTCCGAAGAGACTCACATCAAGCCCAAGCCGATGATCGAGATCGGCGGCAAGCCCGTGCTCTGGCACATCATGAAGTCCTATTCGCACCACGGCATCAACGACTTCGTGATCTGTTGTGGCTACAAGGGCTACGTGATCAAGGAATACTTCGCCAATTACTTCCTGCACATGTCCGATGTCACCTTCGACATGGTCGAGAACCGCATGGAAGTGCACCGCCGGCAGGCCGAGCCCTGGCGCGTGACCCTGGTCGATACCGGCGAGAGCACCATGACGGGTGGGCGCCTGAAGCGGGTGAGCGCTTATCTTGCGGGCGAAGACGCCTTTTGTTTCACCTACGGCGACGGCGTGGCCGATGTCGATATCAGCGCACTGGTGGCCTTTCATCGCAGCCAGGGCTGCCTGGCCACGGTGACGGCTACCCGTCCGCCGGGGCGCTTTGGCGCACTGGATATTGCCGCTGATCGGGTGCGCAGCTTTGTCGAAAAGCCGCAGGGCGACGGTGGCATGATCAATGGTGGGTTTTTCGTGCTCTCGCCCCAGGTCATCGATCTGATCGAGGGGGACGAGACGGTCTGGGAACGCGGGCCGCTCGAGCAACTGGCGGCACGGGGCCAACTGGCCGCCTTCGCCCACGAAGGCTTCTGGCAGCCGATGGATACGCTGCGCGACAAGGTGCTGCTCGAGCAGTTGTGGGATTCCGGGCATGCGCCGTGGAAGGCCTGGGCCTGAGCGTGAACAGGGGCGCAGACAGGGGCGCGATCGATCCCGAATTCTGGCGTGGCCGGCGCGTCTTTCTCACTGGCCACACCGGTTTCAAGGGCAGCTGGCTCTCGTTGTGGCTGCAATCGATGGGCGCCGAACTCACCGGCTTTGCCCTGCCACCGGCCACCAGCCCGTCGCTCTTCCTGCTTGCCGGCGTGGCACAGGGCATGCACTCGGTGATGGGCGATGTGCGCTCGCTCGATGCCGTGCGCAGCGCACTGGCCCAAGCCAGGCCCGAGGTGGTGATCCACATGGCCGCCCAGGCGCTCGTGCGCGAGTCCTACAGCACACCGGTCGAAACCTTTGCCACCAACGTGATGGGTACGGTCAACCTGCTCGAGGCGGTGCGTCACACCCCGGGCGTGCGCTCGGTGGTGGTGGTCACCACCGACAAGTGCTATCAGAACCGCGAGTGGGTGTGGCCCTATCGCGAAGACGAAGCCATGGGTGGCCATGACCCCTACAGTGCGAGCAAGGGGTGCGCCGAACTGGCCACCGCCGCCTGGCGCGCATCGTTCTTTGGACTGTCTCGATCAGACTCGAGCAGAGCCGCCGCGCCCGGCGTGGCCAGCGCCCGCGCGGGCAACGTAATCGGTGGTGGCGACTGGTCGACCGATCGCCTGGTGCCCGACATCCTGGCTGCGTTTGCAGCCGGTCGTCCGGTATCGATCCGCAACCCGCATGCAACCCGCCCCTGGCAGCATGTGATGGAGCCCGTTGGCGCTTATCTGTTGCTGGCCGAGCGGCTCTTTCACGATCCGCAGGCCCATGCGCAGGCCTGGAACTTCGGCCCTGAGCCACGCGACGTTCGTCCGGTGCGAGCCATTGTCGATGCCATGGCTGCACTCTGGGGTGATGGTGCCTCGTCGGCGATCGATGCGGGCGAGCATCCGCACGAGGCTTCGCTTCTCGCGCTCGATATCTCCAAGGCGCGTCACGCCCTGGGCTGGCAGCCGCGCCTCGCGCTCGATGCGGCCTTGCGCCTCACCGTCGACTGGGCCCGTGCACATGCGCGCGGCGAAGACCTGCGCGCCCTCACGCTGGCCCAGATCGCGGGCTACCTTCAATTGCCCGGAATGGCATTGCCCGGAATGGCATTGCCCGTAATGGACGCTGCATCATGACCCAAGCCACCTCCCCCTCCAACGCTGCCGAGCAGGGCCTCGCGGGTGCGACCCGCGCCGAGCAGATCCGCACCGAGATTCGCGCGCTGGTCGAGGAGTACGCTCGCGTCGCCTTCCCGCACCGCCCCTTCGTCGCCGGGCAGACCGTGATTCCCCCATCGGGCAAGGTGATCGGTGCCCCCGAGATCGGCGCCATGGTCGATGCCTCGCTCGATGGCTGGCTCACCACCGGGCGCTTCAACGACGCGTTTCAGAAGCGCCTTGCCGATTTCATCGGCGTGCAGCACCTGCTCACCGTCAACTCGGGCTCGTCGGCCAACCTGGTTGCCTTCTCGACCCTCACCTCGCCAAAACTCGGCGACCGCGCCATCCGTCGGGGCGACGAGGTCATTGGCGTGGCCGCGGGCTTTCCGACGACCGTGAATCCCATCGTGCAGTTTGGTGCGATCCCGGTCTTTGTCGATGTCGACCCGGTCACCCACAACATCGATGTGGCCAAGATCGAGGCAGCCATCTCGCCGCGCACCCGGGCGGTGATGCTGGCCCACTCACTGGGCAATCCGTTCGATATCGACGCGGTGACGGCGCTGTGTCGCAAGCACGGCCTGTGGCTCATCGAAGACTGCTGCGATGCCCTGGGGAGCACCTGGCACGGGCGCCATGTCGGCACCTTTGGCGACATCGGCACCTTGAGTTTCTACCCAGCCCATCACATCACCATGGGCGAGGGCGGGGCGGTATTCACCAACAACCCCGAACTCAAGATGATTGCCGAGAGCTTTCGCGACTGGGGCCGCGACTGCTACTGCCCGGGCGGACGCGACAACACCTGCGGTCAGCGCTTTTGCTGGAAGCTCGGTGACCTGCCCTACGGCTACGATCACAAGTACACCTACAGCCATATCGGCTACAACCTGAAGATCACCGACATGCAGGCAGCCTGTGCCCTCGCGCAATTGGACCGGCTGCCCGATTTCATCCGCGCCCGGCGCGAGAACTTTGCCTTCCTGCACGAGCGGCTGCAGTCTTGCCTGCCGCTCATCCATCTGCCGCAGGCCACCGCGGGCAGTGATCCGTCCTGGTTCGGGTTTCCGATCACCCTGGCCGATGATTGCCCGGTGACCCGCGTCGATCTCCTCACCTATCTGGACCAGAACAAGGTGGGTACCCGT
This sequence comes from uncultured Pseudomonadota bacterium, assembly GCA_903829815.1. GTDB lineage: Bacteria > Pseudomonadota > Gammaproteobacteria > Burkholderiales > SG8-39 > CAIXPL01. The sequence continues at coordinate 7,262 of CAIKRR010000034.1, forward strand.
CTGCTCTTTGCCGGCAACCTCGTGCGCCAGCCCTCGATGGCCGGGGTCGAGTACCGGGTGAGCGGTGATCTGCGGCATACCGACAAGATCATGAACGACACCTTCTGGATCGGGCTCTACCCGGGCCTTGACCGCGAGATGCTCGAGTTTGCTGCCTCGAAGATCGAGGCTTTTCTCGGGGTGGGGTTCTGAGCAGGCCATCACTGGATCAGACGCTCATCGTCATCGGCGGTTCGGGCTTCTTCGGGAAGTCGATTCTCGATGCCTGGGGGCGGGGCCTGCTTGATCGGTGGTCGGTGGGTCGCATCATCGTGATGGCCCGCAGTGCCTCGCATCTTCGCGTCACTCACCCGGCGCTCGTGACGCCCCGGCCCGGCTGCACCCTCGAACTCCTCGATGCCGACATTGCCCGGGTCGATACGCTGCCCGAGGCCCGCTTCGTGATTCATGCGGCGGCCTCGGCCGATGCCAGCCGCTATCTCGCAGCGCCGGTGGCCGAGCGCGACAACATCCTGGGCGCCGCCTCGAACTACGCCCGGCTGGCCGCGCGGTTCCACCGCACGAGTCGGGTGGTGTTCTGCAGTTCGGGTGCGGTGTATGGCCAGCAGCCATCCACGCTCGCTGCCCTGCCCGAGAGCTTTGCCGCGCAGCCGGTCGAGGCGATGCCAGCGGCCAAACGACCCTACGCGGCGGCCAAGCGCGATACCGAGGCCATCTTCCAGACCCTCGGCGCTGCAGGCCTTGCCGTGTCGATCGCGCGCTGCTTTGCCTTTGTGGGGCCGCATCTGCCGCGCGACCGGCACTTTGCCATCGGCAACTTCCTCGAAGATGCGCTGCAAGGTCGACCGGTGCGGGTGCTTGCCACGCATCCGGTCTGGCGCAGCTACCAGCATGCCGATGACCTCGTGCGCTGGCTGATGACGATCTGCGCGGCCGCGTCGCCTGCCTGCCCGACATTCAATGTCGGGTCGGGCGACGCGTACCTGGTGGGCGATGTCGCGCGCCGCGTGGCGCAGGCTGCCGGGGTCGAGGCCGAGGTGCCGGCGCTCATCGATGCCCCGGTCGACCGCTACGTGCCCTCGGTGGCACGGGCGCGCGAGCAACTGGGCCTGCGCTGCGAGTTGTCGCTCGATGAGGCGATCGCGGCAACCCTCCTGTCGCTGCGGGTTGCCTGAGGCCCATGCGGCGAGCAAGAACGCCGGATCGACTGATTTCGTAATGAATCGGCCTCGAGGGGCGAGGCACACTCGGTCCGAACCGGCCAGAACCGCTCCAGAGCAGGGCGATGCAGCACTGCGGGTACGCCGGGCAGCGTTCTCTGGAGTGCACTCGACCGATGCTCCCCCCTGCGACCGAAAAAGACTTGGCCCGTTCCGATCGGCGCTTCGAGCCGGCCCGGATGCGTCGTACCGTACTCGAGATGGCCTGGGCTGGATCGGCGGTGCACATCGCTTCGGCGTTTTCCATCGTCGAACTCCTCACCACGCTCTACCGCAGTCACCTGCGCTATCCCGACAACGATCCGCGATCGCCCGCGCGTGATTTCCTCGTGCTGAGCAAGGGGCATGGCGTGATGGCGCAGTACGCCTGCCTGCGTGAACTCGGCTGGCTCGATGAGACCCACATTCGAGCGTATTTCAGCGACGGTAGCCTGCTCCTTGGACTATCCGATTCGCGTCTTCCGGGCCTCGAGGTGTCCTCCGGATCGCTGGGACACGGGTTCTCGGTGGGGGTCGGCATCGCAATGGGCGTGCAGCGCAAGCGCACCGATCAGCGGGTCTACGCGATCGTGGGCGATGGTGAGCTCGATGAGGGCTCCATCTGGGAGGGTGTCATGGTCGCAGCCCATCATCGCATGGACAAGCTCATGCTCATCGTCGATCAGAACGGCTTTCAGGCCATGGGCCGTACCGAGGAAGTCCTTGCGCTGGGTGATCTGGAGGCTCGCTTTGCCACCTTTGGTTTCGAGACGCTTGCCGTTGACGGTCATGATGAAGCGGCCATCGACAGGGCCATCGGCCAACTCTGGGCCACCGGTGATGGCAAGCCCAAGGCGCTGGTAGCCCGCACGATCAAGGGCAAGGGCGTACCGTTCATGGAGTCGGACAACCGCTGGCACTACCAGCGCCTGAATGCCGACACCTATGCCGCGGCCCTCGCAGCGCTGGGGTTCGGTGGACCGGGCATTGCCGCAGGCGTTGTTACGCGATGAGAGCGGCCTTTTCGCGTGCCTTGATCGACCTCGCCCGCGCAGACCCGAGCGTCCTCCTGCTGACGGGTGATCACGGGTACGCGCTCTTTGATGAATACCGTCGGTGTTGCCCCGATCAGTATGTGAATGCCGGCGTCGCCGAGCAGAACATGGTCAGCATGGCGGCAGGCCTTGCGCGGGTCGGATTTCGCCCCTTCGTCTATGCACTTGCCGCGTTCGTGCCGGTGCGCACCGTCGAGCAGATCAAGCTCGATATCACCCAGGACCATCTGCCGGTGGTGCTCGTGGGTGATGGGGCCGGGCTGGTCTACAGCCAACTGGGTCCGAGCCACCAGTCGGCCGAGGACATCGCCTGTACCCGTGCGCTACCGGGCCTCACCATTTTCTCGCCCGCTGATCGTTTCGAGATGCGTGCGTGCATGGCGTATGCCGGCGCAGCCACGGGCCCGGTGTATCTGCGCATGGGCAAGGCCGATCGGGGCGATGTGCACCCGGGCGCGATCGGGCCCTTGCAGCCTGGGGGCCTGCTGCGTATCCGGGAAGGGCGAGCCGATCGGCCGGGTCTGGTTGCCACCGGGTCGATGGTCAGCACGGCCCTGGGCGTCGCGGCTGCGTTCGATCTCTCGGTCTGGAGTGCCCCGGTCTTGAAACCGCTGTCGGTGACCGATGTGTGCGCTGCGGCGAGTGCTTCGACGGGGCTGGTGACGCTCGAGGAGCATTCGGTGCTCGGCGGTCTGGGGGCGGCGGTCGCCGAGATCACGGCCGAGCATCAGCCCACGCGGGTCCTGCGCATCGGCGTACCCGACCGGTTCTCCAGCCGCTGTGGATCGCACGACTATCTGTTGCGCGAGCACGGGCTCGATATCGACACGGTCCGCGACCGGGTTGCGGCGTTCATGGCGCTCACAGAACGCTCGGACCCTTCCCGACCGCCTTGGCCGTAAGCACCGGTTGTCCGGCGGGGACGAGCGTTGCGATCTGTCGGGCCTGCGTGGTCTTTTGCTCGACGCTCAAGCCGTAGAAGTGAACGATCCAGTCGCCCAGCTGCCACTTGCTCGGGTGCTGATTCATCGTTTCCGGCTCGACGAGGCAGATCGCGTGCCGCACCCAGGGCTCGTCCTGGATCAGATTCCAGGTGTGGGCCTGCATTCGCCACGGGTAGTGCTGCCAGATGTCGAAGTCATCGATCATCCGATCGAGAAACGCGAAGCTCTGCGGCAGGTTGTTGTAGATCATCACGTCATTGTTGACCGGCCACCACGAGGTCCGTTCGCGGGCCATCACGATCGGCCCTCGACTGGCCACCGATTCGATCGGTATGCGCCAGTTGGTGAACATGACGTCGGCACCCACCATCATCAGGATGTCGTTCTGCTTGAGCAGTGATTGCCATGAGCGTATTTCGTCGCGGATGCAATCGTTGAAGTGCTCGTAGTCGAAGGGCTCGCACACCCATGAATACCCATGGCGTGCGGCATAGCCCTTCTGATTGGCCTGGGTAATGGCCGACAAGTCGGCGATCTTGGGTGAGGTGTTGGTGCGGATGGCGATCTTCATCGGTCATCGGTTCCAGGATGCAGGCTTGACAGGGTACACAAGGAACGCAAGGTACATGGGGGGCGGCGGATTACGGTGGCGTGCGGCGCGGCGAGTCGAGGCCGGCCTGCTACCCAAGATTTCGCCATCTGTCGCGATCGAGGCGACAATGCGGGCTGCGCAAACGTTGCTGCCCTTGTGCGGTGGCGGTTTTCCGGCGCATGCATGAACCCTGTGTCAACCCTCAACGAGCCCGCCATGTCCGAACCGATCAAGGTGAGTGATGCGATTGCCGATTTTCTGAAGCGAAAGGAGATCCGGCATGTCTTTGGCATCATCGGCTCGGCCAACGCGCACATCTTCGACTCGATCCAGAATCTGGGGTACACCGAGATCGTCTGCGTGCACCATGAGCAGGCGGCCACCATGGCCATGCAGACCTATTACCGGGTGCACGGGCGCATGTCGGCGGCTCTGGTTACCGCCGGAGGAGCGAGCGCCAACGCCATCACCGGTGTGCTCAGTGCCTGGGCCGATTCGATTCCCGGCATGGTGATCTCGGGTCAGGAAAACACCCGCTTCATCAACCGCATGCGGCCGATGCGCATGTGGGGCATCCAGGGCTATGACAGTGCCGGCATGGTGGCGGGCATTACCAAGTACGCGTCGCGCGTGATGGAGCCCGCGCAGGCCGTGCTCGAACTGGAGCGGGCACACGCCATTGCTGCAGCCGGGCGGCCCGGGCCGGTGTGGGTCGATTTTCCGATGGACGTGCAAGGCAGTCGCGTGGCGCCTGCCGACTGGGCGCCCTGGGACCCCAGGTCGGTGGTCGACGAGCGTCCGGCAGCTTCCAGCGCCCAGATCGATGCGGTCGAATCGATGATTCGCACCGCCATCCGCCCGGTGTTCTGGCTCGGGCACGGCATACGGCTGGCCGGTGCCGTCGAATCGATCGGGCCGCTCCTTGACTGCTGCCCGCTACCGACGCTTGTCTCCTGGGCCGGGCTTGACATGCTGCCTGCCGCCCACCCGCTCAATGCGGGCCGTGCGGGTGTGTACGGAGATCGTGCTGCTAACCTCATCGTGCAAAACGCTGATCTGGTAATTGCCATCGGCAATCGCATGGCGATTCCCATGATCGGCTATGAGCATGCCGAATTTGCCCGAGGCGCCCGTGTCGTTCAGGTCGACCTCGACCCGCTCGAACTCGACAAGGTGGCCGATATCGTCGAGGTCTCGATCCAGGCCGATGCAGGTCGTTTCATCGAGGCGCTCATCGAGCGCTTTCGCACTCGAGCGCTCGATACGCGGGGCGAGGCCCATCGTGCGGGCGTGAGTGCCCCTGTCAGTGCCGCCGGAGAGGCCGACGCCGCCCTGTCGACCAAGGTCCAGGTATCGACTCAGGCCCCGACGCGCATCCTTGCCGCCGCCCGGCCCGCGTCATCGGTCGTCGATATCGCCACCTGGACCGCAACCTGTGCGGCCTGGCGCGAGCGCTATCCGCTGGTGGGGCCCGAGCATGCCGATGCGCCCGGTTTCATCAACTCTTACCGCTTCATCGATCGGCTGTGTGACCACCTGAAACCCGATCAGGTCGTGGTCACCGACATGGGTACGGCGCTTCTCTCGGGTCATGAGGCCATGCGCCTTGCGCCGGGGCAGCGCATGATGACCTCCACCGGCCTGGGCGAGATGGGCTACGGTCTGCCCGCCGCCATCGGGGTGTCTTTTGCCCGCAATCGCGGCGAGGTGCTGTGCCTGAACTGCGATGGCGGCATGATGATGAATCTGCAGGAACTGCAGACCATTGCGCACCACCGCCTGCCGGTGAAGCTCATCATCTTCAACAATGATGGCTATCTGATGATCAAGCACACGCAGAAGAATCTCTTCAGCGGTCGCTACGCGGGGGTGAACGGCGTGTCGGGTGTGACGTGTCCTGATTTCGGCAAGATTGCGACGGCCTTCGACATTGCGTACTGCTCGATCCGCACCTGGGATGATTTTGACGCATCGATACAGGCGTTGCAGTCGGCGCCAGGTCCCATGATCTGCGATGTATTCATGGACCCCGAGCAGTTCTTCCATCCCAAGCTCTCGGTGGCAGTGGATCGCAGCGGACGCCTGGTGTCGCCGCCGCTGGAAGATCTCTCGCCACTCCTGCCGCGCGATGAACTGCGTGAGAACATGCTCATCGATTTGCATCCAAAGTCGGTCGACTTGTGATCGCCGCAGCCCGCCTCACGATCTCGATCGTGAGCCACGGTCAGCGCGATATGGTGTCGTTGCTGCTTGCCGACATCGCCCGCGTCTGCCACGGCGACATCGAAATCATCGTCACGCTGAACATCCCCGAGCCCGATCCGGTGCCGGAAGGGGTGGGGCCGCATCCGATCCGTTACATTCGAAACGCACTGCCCAAGGGGTTTGGTGCCAATCACAACGCTGCGGTGCGCGCGGCAAGCGGTGAGTTCTACTGCGTGCTCAACCCCGATGTGCGCTTGATCGACGATCCTTTTCCGGCCCTCGTGGCGCACTTGCGCGAGCCCTGGGCGCCTGCTGCCTTGCCTCTGGGGGTCATCGCGCCTCGGGTCGTCGATGCGGCGGGGCGTGAGCAGGACTCGCTGCGCCGGTTTCCCACGCTGGGGTCGCTCCTGCGAAAGGCACTCACGCGCCAGTTGCGCGCCGACTTCGCAGCCGGCGAAGGCGGGCTTGCGCACCCCGATTGGGTGGCGGGCATGTTCATGCTGTTTCGCACCGACCTCTATCAGCAGATGGGCGGCTTTGACGAGCGCTACTTCCTCTACTACGAGGATGTCGATCTGTGTCTGCGCTTGCGCCGTGCGGGTTACGCCGTGCTGTATTCCTCAGAGGTCTCGATCATTCATGATTCGCAGCGCGCGAGCTGGAAGAAACCGCGCTATGCGCTCATTCACGCCTCGAGCATGTTGCGCTATCTGCGGCGCCGGCATCTGGGGTTCTGAGGGGCAGGCTTGGCTCGATGCCCTCGGGCCGATGTTGCCTGGGGGGGCATAGGCCAGCCGCCGGTGCCTTGCCTCTTGCCTCTTGCCTCTCGCCTCTCGCCTCTCGCCTCTTGCGTCAATGCCCGATCAGCTGATCCACGGTGCGATCGGCGTGCACGGTCCACTCGGGCAGAGCGAGCCCCAGTGCGCTCGCGAGCATGTCGGTATCGAGTCGCGAGTTGGCTGGCCGCCGGGCGGGTGTGGGGTAGTCGGCCGTGGCAATGGCCCGGATGGCCCCTTGGTCGATCCGCACCGGGTGCCCCAGGCGGCGTGCCCGCTCGATCGCGTGTACGGCCAGGCCATGCCAGGACGTTTCGCCGGCGGCACTCAGGTGATACAGGCCGGTATCGAGGCGGTCCTGCCGGCAGGCGGCGATGGCAAGCATCGTCACATCGGCAATGAGTTCTGCACTGGTGGGTGCACCGATCTGGTCGGCCACCACCGACAGTGCCTCGCGCTCGGCTGCCAGCTTGAGCATGGTGCGGATGAAGTTGCCGCCATGCCCCCCGTGGACCCAGCTCGTGCGAAAGACCAGTGCCCGGCAGCCGCTGGCGGCAATGGCGGCCTCGCCGGCGAGCTTGGTGCGGCCGTAGGCACTCTGCGGCCCGGTAGGGTCCGTTTCCTGCCAGGGACGGCTGCCCGAGCCATCGAAGACATAGTCGGTCGAGTAGTGAACGAGGAGGGCCCCTGCTGAGCGAGCGGCATCGGCCAGCACGCCCACGGCCAGCGCATTGACCCGATGGGCGGTGGCTTCGTCGGACTCTGCGCGGTCGACCGCGGTATAGGCAGCCGCATTCACGATGAGATCGGGCCGCACATCTTTGACGCGCTGTGCCAGGGTGGTGAGCTCAGTGAGATCGGCATCGGCATGACGCAGCGCGTGCACCGTGCCCAGGGGCAGCAGGGTACGCGCAAGTTCATGCCCTACCTGGCCGTTGGCTCCCAGCAGCACGATCTTCATGGCCGAGCGCTCACTGGTAGTTCTTCGATACCCAGGCGCGGTAGCTGCCATCGGTGACGGCTGCTACCCAGTCGCCATGGGCAAGATACCAGCGCACGGTCTTGTCGATGCCCGAGTCGAAAGTCTCGGCCGGCCGCCATCCGAGGTCGCGCTCGATCTTGCTTGCGTCGATCGCGTAGCGCCGGTCGTGCCCGGGGCGGTCGCGCACGTAGGTGATCTGGCTCGCGTACGACTGGCCGTCGGCGCGCGGTTGCAGCGCATCGAGCCGGGCGCACAGGGCGTGCACCACCTCGAGGTTGGGCTTTTCGTTCCAGCCGCCCACGTTGTAGGTTTCGCCCGGCACCCCGCGCTCGAGCACAGCGCGCAGCGCACTGGCATGGTCGCCCACATGGAGCCAGTCGCGCACCTGCTGACCGTCGCCATAGATCGGCAGCGGCTTGCCCGCGAGCGCGTTGTGGATCACCAGCGGAATCAGCTTTTCCGGAAACTGGTAGGGGCCGTAGTTGTTCGAGCAGTTGCTGGTGAGGACGGGCAGGCCGTAGGTGTGGTGGTAGGCACGCACCAGGTGATCGCTTGCCGCCTTGCTCGCCGAGTACGGGCTGTTGGGCTCGTAACGGTTCAGTTCGGTGAAGGCCGGGTCGGTGCCGGAGAGCGAGCCGTAGACCTCGTCGGTCGAGACATGGAGGAAGCGAAACGCGTCTTTGGCGGGCGCCTCGAGCGCGCCCCAGTAGCCGCGCGCGGCCTCGAGCAGTCGGAAGGTGCCCACCACATTGGTCTGGATGAAGGCATCGGGCCCGTGGATCGAGCGGTCGACATGGCTCTCGGCGGCAAAGTGCATGATGGCCCGCACGCCATGCTCGGCGAGGAGGCGTTCGACCAGGGGCTGGTCGGCAATGTCGCCGTGCACGAAGTGGTGGCGCGCATCGCCTTCGAGCGCGCCCAGATTCTGCAGGTTGCCCGCGTAGGTGAGGCTGTCCAGGTTGACGATGGGCTCGTCGTGATCGCGCAGCCAGTCCAGAACGAAGTTGCTGCCGATGAAGCCGGCACCGCCGGTGACAAGCAGGGTCATGGGTCGTGGCTCGCTCGAGAGGCGTGAATCGTGGGTCAGAAGATAACTTAAGATGCGAGGGCCTGCGTCACCATGCGCGCAGGCATCCCGTGCAAAAGTCTCGAGGACGCATCCGACATGCAGCGAAAGGGCATCATTCTTGCCGGTGGCGCCGGCAGTCGGCTTCATCCGGCCACCCTCGCCGTGAGCAAGCAACTGCTGCCGGTGTTCGACAAGCCGATGATCTATTACCCGCTCGCGACGCTCATGCTCGCCGGGATTCGCGAGATTCTCGTCATCTCGACGCCGCAGGACACGCCGCGCTTCGAGCAGTTGCTCGGGTCTGGCGAGCGCTGGGGTCTGGACATCCGCTATGCGGTGCAACCCTCGCCCGATGGCCTTGCGCAGGCCTTCATCATCGGCGAGGCCTTCCTCGCCGGTGCCCCCTCGGCCCTGGTGCTGGGTGACAACATCTTCTACGGGCACGACTTCCAGGCACTGCTGGGCCGTGCCATTGCGCAGACCACCGGCGCCACCGTCTTTGCCTATCACGTGAACGACCCCGAGCGCTATGGCGTGGCCGAGTTCGATGCCAGCCGTCGCGTGGTGTCGCTCGAAGAAAAGCCGGTGAAACCCAAGTCCAACTACGCGGTTACCGGCCTCTACTTTTACGATAGCGATGTCTGCGGGCTCGCAGCCAGCCTCAAGCCCTCGCCCCGTGGTGAACTCGAGATCACCGATCTCAATCGCCTCTATCTCGAGCGCGGCGCGCTTGCGGTCGAGGTGATGGGGCGCGGCTACGCCTGGCTTGATACCGGCACCCACGAGTCGCTCCTCGAGGCCAGTCAGTTCATTGCCACGCTCGAGGCGCGCCAGGGGCTCAAGGTGGCCTGCCCCGAGGAAATTGCCTTCCGTCAGGGCTGGATCGACGCAGCGCAACTCGAAGCGCTCGCGCAGCCGCTCCTGAAGAACGGCTACGGGCGGTATCTGATGCGCGTGGTGCAGGAGACGATTCTTTGAACGCAACCCCCCTTGCCATCGCCGATGTCCTTCGCCTCGAGCCGCGCGTCTTTGGCGACGATCGCGGGTTCTTCTTCGAAAGCCACAACCAGGCGCTGTTCGATCGGCTCGTCGGTCATGAAACCCGCTTCGTTCAGGACAACCATTCGCTCTCGGCGCACGGGGTGCTGCGCGGGTTGCACTACCAGATTCGCCAGCCGCAGGGGAAGCTCGTGCGCGTGATCGCGGGCGAGGTGTTCGATGTGGCTGTCGACATCCGTCGCGGATCGCCCACGTTCGGTCGCTGGGTGGGCGAAGTACTGAGTGCCGCCAACCGGCGCCAGTTGTGGATACCGCCCGGCCTCGCGCATGGCTTTGTGGTGCTGTCGGAGTCGGCCGAGTTTCTCTACAAGACCACCGACTACTGGGCTGCGCAGCACGAGCGCTGCATTCGCTGGGATGACCCTGAACTCGCCATCGACTGGCCGCTCACCTCCCCGCCCGTGCTGTCCGGCAAGGACGCGCAAGGGGTGCCCTTCCGGGACGCGGAACTCTTCGACTGATCAGCCGTGCAAGGCGCGGATGGCGCTCGGGTCGCGAGCATGGCGTGGATGCTGCGCGGGACGCGGGTCACGAATCGTCCGGAGGCGACGCCCCCGCTGTTGGGGGCAGGGACCGGCCGGTTGTGCGCCTTCAGTGTCTCGATGGTTTCGATGAGGGCCTCGCGGCCATGCTGGATGGCCTGGTCAACCGTCTCGCCATCGGAGAGGCAATCGGCAAAGACCGAGGCCGCCAGCGCCCGGCCCATGGTCAATGGCCAGCACGGTCCCGTGTCTGGCCGCTAAGATCACGGCACCCCTTCCGGAGAATTCGCCATGCGGTACCCGATCAATGGCCAGTCGCGCCCGCTGGCTCGCCGCCTCACTGCCCGCCTGCGGGGAGCGCTTTCGCTGATGGCGCTCCCGCTCATGCTCGCCTCGACGATGCTGGCTCTGCTGGCCCTCACCCCGGCACGCGCAGCCTGGCCCGAGCGTCCGGTGCGGGTCATCGTGCCCTACGCGCCGGGTGGCAATACCGACGGCATCGCGCGGGTCACCGCGCAAGCCCTGCAGGAGGCGTTGGGTCAGCCCTTCGTGGTCGAGAACCGGGTCGGCGGCAACGGCATCGTGGCGGCCGAATTCGTCGCCCGTGCCGCGCCCGATGGCTACACGCTCTTTCTCGTGGCCCAACCGGTCTTCAGCATCGTGCCGGCGATGATCAAGGCGCCGTATGACCCGGTGACCGACTTCACGCCCATTTCGGTGGTGGGTACCAACCCCTTTGTCTTTTCGGTGCATCGATCGGTACCGGTGGCCTCCCTCACCGAGTGGCTCGCCTGGGCGCGCCGCGCACCCGCGGGCAGCCTCAACTACGGGTCAGGCAGCGTGGGTTCATCGAGCCACCTGGTGATGGCCCTGCTCCTCGATCGCACCGGGGTGCGCGCCGAGCATGTGCCCTACAAGGGGGGCTCGCTCTCCTTGCAGGCCCTGGTAGCGGGTGAGGTGCCGATGGGGTTCAACAACCTGTCGGAAGTGATTCCGTTTGCCCGCTCGGGCGAGTTGAAGCCGCTGGCCGTATCGAGCGCTGCGCGTGCGCGGCAGTTGCCCACGGTGCCCAGCGTGGCCGAGTCGGGCTACCCGGGCTTTGACGTGCTCACCTGGAATGGTCTGGTGGGGCCGGCCCGGTTGCCTGCCGAGGTGGTCGAGCGCGCGGCAGCCGAGATCCGGCGTCGCATGAGCGATGCGGCCTTCCTGCAGCGTCTGGCAGGTCTTGGGGTCGATCCGCTTGGCAATACGCCGGCCGAGTTCGGCACGCTGATCCGTGCCGATCGCACCCGCTGGGCCGAGGCGGTGCGCCTGTCGGGCGCCAAGGCGGATTAGGACGGGGTGACTCAAGCGACTCAAGCGGGCAGGGGCGAATCAGCCCGTGGCGGTCACCGAGCGTGCATCTGCTCGGGCAGCCAGGTGACGATGCCCGGGAAGAGGCACATGATCACGATGCACAACGCAGCAATGCCCACGATCGGCCAGGCCGCCCTCATGATCTCGCCCATGCGCACATCGGGTGGCGCAACCGACTTGAAGATGAAGTTGGTGTAGCCGATCGGTGGCGTGATGCCGCCCAGCGTGAGGTTGATGAGAAACATCATCCAGAACCAGAGCGGGTCAAACCCCAGGTGCGTGATCACCGGAATGAAGACCGGTACCGCGATCAGCATCACGGCGAGTTCGTCGATCAGCATGCAGATGACCCAGATCGTCAACATGATCAAGCCAAACACGATCCACCGGTTGGTCTCCAGATGCGAGACCAGATCGATCAGCCCCGCTGTTGCGCCCGAGAACGACAGGATCTGACTGAAGAGCTTGGCAAAGGCGATGATCACGAGCACGGTTGCCGTGGTGATCGCAGCACCCCGGCATGCGGTGGCCACCATGCGCCAGGAAAACGTGCGGTAGAACACCGACAGCAGCAAGGAGCCGATGATGCCAACGGCGGCCGCTTCGGTCGGTTGGGCCACGCCCAGCATGATCAGGCCCAGCACGAGAAAGATCACGAGCAGGAAGGGCAGCAGTTGCAGCAGCGCCGCGCTCAAGGGCTGCACGGGCACGCCCTCTTGCAGCGCCGCAGCACTGCGCGCATCCAGGGATGGGTCGAGCACGGTGCGAACCACTGCATAGGCGGCAAACGCACCTGCCAGCAGCAGGCCCGGCAGGATGCCGGCCACGAGAAAGTCGCCCACCGAGAGCCCCGCCAGGGTGGCAAGAATGATGGCAAGGATGCTCGGTGGAATGATCGGGTCGAGCGTGGCACCTGCCAGGATCATGCCGATCGAGAGCTTGCGGTCGCAGCCTTGCGCAATCATGGTGGGATAGACGAATCGACCCAGCATTGCCACGCAGGCCATCGCAGAGCCCGAGATCGCACCCAGCATGGCCGAGAGCGCGATCGCCACCACGTAGAGCCGTCCGGGCAAGCGCCCGATCAGCCGGTTCAGTGCGCTGTAGAGAATCTCCACGCCACCGGTTCTGAAGAGCAGTTCGCCCAGCAGCATGTAGAGCGGTACCGCAACCAATGCCTCGGTGGAGGCCGTATCGAGTACGCTGTTCACGAAAAGCCCGATGGCCTGCGGGCCCATCACGATCAGCACGCCGATCAGGTTCACCACCAGAAAACCGGCAAACACCGGAAGCCCCGAGCCCAGCAGCAGGAGCAGGAGCCCGAAGGTTGCGGCAAGCGCTATCCACCAGGTCAATTGCGTTTACCCGGGGTGGGGTCATCGCCCTCGGCGTGTGACGGGTCCGGCAGCAGGAGATGCAGGGCGGCACTGGCCAGACCCAGTGAGGCCACGCAGGTGAGCAGCCACTTGGGAATCTGGGTCGATTGCGATGTGAGGATGTGGGCGTCGTACTGCCGCAGGCCCTCGAGCGCCACGAACACCACCATCACGACAAGCGCCAGGCCAGTGCCGCGGGCCAGCAGCGCGCTGTAGCGGGAGCGAACACGCTCGTCGTGGAGGCGATCCTCGACAAAGCTCACCGCCACATGCTGACCGCTGCGGGTGACTTCGGGCAGGGCAAGAAAGACGCAACACAGCAGCAGATAGCTCGAAACATCGCCCGACCAGTTGAGTGGGGCCTTGAAGATGTAGCGTGCCACCACTTCGGCGCTGTAGGCCAGCGTCATCGCCGCGATCGACAGTGTGGAAAGCGCGGTGGCAAGCGTTGTGGCCCGCCCATGCCAGCGGTGCCAGGTGCGCGCACCGCTGCGCCCGGCAGAACCGCTGGCGAGTGCCGGCCGCTGATCGGTGTGTGCCACCCGGCCTATTCGTTGATCATGTTGCGGGCCCTGGCAAATTCCCAGAAGGCCTTCACGTCATCACCCGTGCTCTTCATGGCGTTGGCGTAGATGCCATCGGTGAAGGCGCGCTGCATCTTCGCGCGGCTGGGCGCATCGAAGTTGCTGACCTTCATGCCCTGTTTCATGAGGGTCTCGGTGTCCTGTGCCTGGAGGCGGTCGGACACGCCCATGCCATAGCGCTCCATCTTGCGGCCTTCTTCAAGGATGATCTTTTGCAGGGCAGGTGAGAGCGCATCGAACTTCTTCGCGTTGGCGAGAATGACCGTGTTGCTGTCACCGAAGGGCGGCCCGGCGATGTACTTGAGCACTTCGTAGTACTTGTAGTCGGCGGCGATGTAGGTGGGCATGCCGCCACCGTCGATCACGCCTTTTTGCGCTGCCGAATAGATGTCCTGCACGCCCATGGTGACCGGGATGCCGCCAAGCTCGCGGATGATGCCGTCCATGAGCGGATTGGATCGCATCTTGCGACCCTTGAGCGTGTTGTCGGCAGCGAGCGGTTCGCGCAGCAGGAAGTAGTACCCCGAGCCGGGAATGATCGAGATGACGCGCACGCCAAAACGCTTGTGATAGAACTCGTCGACCCATTGCGTGATGCCCACTTCGCGGCGCTTCTCGGGTTCTGGCTTCATCGCCTCGAGCACCATGCCCACACCGGTGGTCGCCTGGTGGTAACTCATGTGGGTATAGGCCAGATCGAAGACCCCGGCTGCCAGCGGCTGGAACTGCTCGAACACCGGTACGACTTCGGCGCCACTGCGTTGCACCCGAATCTCACCCTTGCTTGCATCAGCCAGGCCCTTTGTGAAGACCTGCTCGATGGCCGGGACGAAGGGGTTGGGCGCGTTCCAGGAGGCAATGAGACGAAGCGTGGTTTCGGCCTGGGCCGTGATCGGCATCCCGGCAGTGGCAAGCATCAAGCTTGCAGCCAGCGTGAACGCACCGGCCAGACGCGGCCTCGGTGAATGACTCATTGGATTGTCTCCGTGCATTGTTTGCGGGCATCCTCTGTCTGTCCTCGGGATGCTCTCGATGAAACCGAGGGTACAGCGAGCGACAAGAGAGCGTCAAACATGCGTGCTCTCGATCTCGCGGGGCGTTCGTCGACAGGGGGCTTGCCGGCAGTCTGCGCAGGCAAGCTCGTGGCCAGAGCGCCGCAATTCGGGTGCGAAGGCGGATCAGGCGGCGGGCCAACCCGAGCAGTCGGCGCGGCGTTGCCGAGTTGCTCGTGCGCGCTCGAGGCGCGACGAGCGTTGGACTCTCACGGCCGAGTGGTCACGCATCGTGCCGGGGCAATCCGGATTCGACTCGCTTGTTCGGCGTGCTGGGGCCGGATGCCCGCCTTGTTGCCCACCAGAAAGAATTTCTCAAGGCCCTTGTGGCGGAAGCTCTGAATCATCGAGGATTGTATCGTAGTGAGATACAGACTGGCA